>NZ_BAAJNQ010000002.1:0-989570 GCF_054558365.1 Rhizobium sp. No.120 | reverse complement strand
ACGTAGCGAAGGCAGTGTGGCGGGCAGCCACCGATCCATCCGCCCCGCTGCGAATTCCGGGCGGCGCAGATGCTGAACTCTGGATGGCTGAGGCAGGTTTGTAATCGGAACCGGTAGCAGCCAAAAGGCTGCCGCCATTCCGACTTCGATCATGCATTAGAGGGAACACGCAGCCGTCGGCCCCGGGAGCCCGGCCAGCGGCTGCATTTAACCCATTTCGGACGTGTGGTTCTATAGCGGCAGGCGCAGCCCGCCTATTGACATGCGGCGTATGAGATCGGTGAAAAGGTCGCATTCCGCAGCCATGACCCGTTGTTCCAGAGAAACTACGCTATCGTCGGGATGGATTTGAACGGTCGTTGTGGCCACGGTTCTTACGTGGTCATACTCTCCATCTACGAGGTGGATCGTTGCGCCTGTTTCGGTCTCCCGATTGTCGAGCACGGCTTGGTGAACTCTTCGCTCGTACATTCCCGATCCGCCGTATTTGGGTAGCAGCCCTGGATGAACATTCAATATTCGCCCATCAAACGCGGCCAGCGTAAGTGGGCCAAGTTTCTTGAGGTAGCCAGACAAGACAACGAGTTCGGTGCCATAGGCGACAAGCGTGTCGCAAAGCTGTTTGTCCGCATCAGCTTCCCTGCCCTTCGTCGCAATGTGAAACGAGGGAATACCGTTGGCCTCAGCATAGGCTAAGGCTGCGGACGAAGCCCTATTGCTGATCAGCACGACAGCCGCAGCGTTCACTGTGTTTGCTCGAATGGCCTCGTTGATCGTTCGAAATGAGGTTCCATTGTTTGATGCAAGGAACGCTATTGCGAGCTTACCCATCAGGGGCCTCGTTGATCGATGCTATCGCGATGACCGAGACTCCCTTTAAGGGCAACTGGCACGGATTTTCAATGAGTGCGACGACGCAATCCGAAGGCCGCGTCTTTCCGCTCTTGCAACCACCTGCCAAGCGCCTATTCTGCCGCACCCAGCAACCGAATTCGGGAAAAAAGCCAGCATGTCCGCCTTCTCGCGCTTCACGCCGCTGATCAGCGCCCTTCCCTCCACCGTTCCTTTCGTCGGCCCAGAAGCGTTGGAGCGTCAGCGCGGGCTGACGGTCAAGGCCCGTATCGGTGCCAATGAGAACGGCTTCGGGCCGGCGCCCTCCGTCATCGCGGCCATGCGCGAGCGGGCCGGCGATATCTGGATGTATAATGATCCGGAGAATTACGAGCTGAAGCAGGCGCTTGCGGCGCATCTCGGCGTCCAGCCCGCCAATATCGCTGTCGGCGAGGGCATCGACAGCCTGCTCGGCCTGATCGCGCGCATGGTCATCGAGCCAGGTACACCTGTCGTTACCTCGCTCGGCGGCTATCCCACCTTCAATTTCCATGTCGCCGGGTTTGGCGGCCGCCTCGTCACCGTGCCCTATGTCGACGATCGCGAGGATCTCGATGGTTTGCTCGAAGCGGTGAAGCGAGAGAATGCGCCGCTCGTCTATTTCGCCAATCCCGACAATCCGATGGGCAGCTGGTGGGATGCCGACAAGATCGTCGCCTTTGCCCGTGAATTGCCTGACAATTGCCTGCTGATCCTCGACGAAGCCTATAGCGAAACCGGGCCTGCCAGCTCTCTGGCGGATATCTCCGCCCTAATCGACTTGCCGAATGTCTTGCGCACCCGAACATTCTCCAAGGCCTATGGGCTGGCCGGCGCCCGTGTCGGCTATGCCATCGGCGCGCCGGAGACCGTGCTGACCTTCGACAAGATCCGTAATCATTTCGGTATGAACAGGCTCGCGACCGTGGCGGCGCTCGCCGCGTTGAAGGATCAGGCCTATCTCGCCGAGGTGATCGGCAAGATCCAAGCTGCGCGTGAAGAGATCGGCGCGATCGCCCGCGACAATGGTCTAGTACCCCTTGCCTCCGCCACCAACTTCGTCGCCATCGATTGCGGCCGCGACGGCACCTATGCCCGCGCGATCGTCGACGGGCTGATCCAGCACGGCGTCTTCATCCGTATGCCGGGCGTAGCGCCGCTCAATCGCTGCGTCCGCGTGAGCGTCGGGCCAAAGCAAGATCTCGCTCTCTTGGCCGAGGCGTTGCCGAAGGTCCTGAAGGCGATCGGTTAAGCTCAAAACGACGAAACCGCGCCTGCCTTGTCCCGGCCGGTCGCGGTTTTCATCGTTCGGCGGCTCGCCTCTCCCCGTCCGCCGACATCCCCTCCTTTGAGGTCAGTGCGTCGTATTCGGTTTGGCCCGCTTCAGTGCGTAGTCATCCACTCGCGGGCGGCGCGCAGCGCTGCTGCGAGCTGCATCTTGGTCAAGGTCGCGGCAACGTCGGCGCGAAGCTCGGCGGCGCGCTCGCTGCCACGAATGGCGGCGATATTCAACCATTTGTGGGCGGCAACGAGGTCTGCATTGCAGCCCCTGCCGGTCGCGTAGTTTACGCCCAGTTCGCAAAGGGCATCGGCGCTGTTACCACCCATCATGGCATTTCCAGACATGGTCGTTTCGAAGCGTGCCATCGGTTTTATCCCTGTTTTACTTCTGTTCGTATCTGCCCTGTTTTCCGTTCGAACCTTGCCGTCGTTCGCGGCTTTCCGGTTCTTCCGGCCGGCGGGTTTGCCCCGCTCGTCTGATGGCTTCACTATCGCAGACGGCTTTCAAAAAACGCCTAAAATGCATGATTAATTCGATGCAAACAAAGTGCAAATGCTTGGTAAACTTGGGATTTTGTTAAACATCGCTTCCCTTGCAAATTAAGGATTTTCGCGTGAGTTTAACCTTCCATTAGGATTTTGATTTAAACCCTTCGTTCACCACAAAAAGAGCGCAGTTGAATTCGATGTCGTGTTTCGAGGATGTGCGGATACCCACGGAAACGGGATTTGAGCTCCGAAAACCGTATTTACCTTTACGTTCGCGTTAGATAATCTCGCCACATTCCCGGCAGTGGAGCCGGAGGCGCCTCGGGGAGGAATAAGAACATGATCCGTGCGACCATTCTTGCTGGTGCAATGCTATTGGGTGCGAATGCGGCCTTTGCGGAAGAGCCGATCGTCGGCAACTGGAAAACAGTTGAGGGCGATACCGCCGCCATAGCTTCCTGCGGCGACAGCTATTGCGTGACGCTGAAGACGGGCAAATATGCTGGCAAGCAGATCGGCAAGATGCAGGGCAAGGGCAACAGTTACACGGGCGAATTGACCGACCCATCCGAAGACAAGACCTATAGCGGCTCCGGCACGGTCAGCGGCAACAAGATCAAGATGCAGGGCTGCGTGCTGAAGGTATTCTGCAAGTCGCAGACCTGGACAAAGCTCTGAAAAACCTCTCACCCTTGTCGATAAACGTCGTGAAGCCTGCCCGCCAACTGCCGGCAGGCGTCTTGTTATTTACCTGCGAGGAGAGGCCGGCGACCATTCGAAACCGGTAATATTTCTGAACGCCGGATGAACCGGTATCTCAGCACCTGTTCAGCCTGACCATGGCAAAACAGTGTCCAGTATAGGGCACGGGTAGGCCAAGGACATGGACTCGATCATCATCGCACGGCGCTTCATTGTCATCATGCTGTTTGCTGCCGTCTTCGCATTCAGCTTCTCGGTTGCGGTAGAGCATGGCGGCCGCAGCGGTGCGCAGTCGCATTTTGGGGCAAGCTTCACTTGCCTGCAAACCGGCACCCCTTACTGCACGACCGTGCAGTAAGTGGATGTCTCCGCGCGTGACGCGTCGGAGCCCTGAGGCGGCAGAACCCTCGATGCGGCCAAAAATAGCTGCGAGAATCCGGGCCGCCTGTTGCAACGTCGTTTGCTTGTAACCAACGACACTCTATAATGGCTCATGAGCAACAGAATCTCTCCCTTTTCACCCCTCGACATCTCCTCTCCCAGCCCGTTCCAGCCGCGGACCTTCGATGATCCGGGCAAGGCCGTAGAAGCGCTGACGGAGCTATACGATCGCAACACCGCGTTCCTGATCGACAATTTCACCAAGCTTGCCAAGGGCGCGCCGATCACCGCGCGCTACCGGGCCTTCTATCCGCAGGTCAGCATCGAGACGACGAGCTTCGGCCATGTCGACTCGCGCCTTTCCTACGGCCATGTCACCGCGCCCGGCGTCTACACGACGACGATCACCCGCCCGCAACTCTTCAAGCACTACCTCAAGGAACAGCTGACGCTGCTGATGCGCAGCCATAATGTTCCGGTGGTCGTGTCGGAATCGACGACGCCCATTCCGATCCATTTCGCTTTCGGCGAAGGCGCTCATGTGGAAGCAACCGCGAGTATTTTCGAAGACATTCCGCTGCGCGACCTCTTCGACACACCGGACTTGAACACCACGGACGACGAAATCGCCAACGGCGAATATATCCCGCCGCCGGGCGAGCCCTCGCCGCTTGCGCCATTTACCGCGCAGCGCATCGACTATTCGCTGGCCCGCCTCGTCCACTACACAGCGACCAGTGCCGCGCATTTCCAGAATTTCGTGCTGTTCACGAACTACCAGTTCTATATCGACGAGTTCTGCAAATGGGCGCGCGACCTGATGGCGAGCGGCGGCGATGGCTATACCGAATTCGTGGAACCGGGCAACATCATCACCAAGGCTGGCTCCAGCCAGCCGGAAGGCGATGTGGCCGCGCCGCGGCTGCCGCAGATGCCGGCCTACCATCTGAAGAAGAAGGGGCACGCCGGCATCACCATGATCAATATCGGCGTCGGTCCCTCCAACGCCAAGACGATCACCGACCACGTCGCCGTCCTGCGCCCGCATGCCTGGCTGATGCTCGGCCATTGCGCGGGCCTGCGCAACAGCCAGCGGCTCGGCGATTATGTGCTCGCCCATGCCTATATGCGCGAGGACCACGTTCTCGACGACGACCTTCCGGTCTGGGTGCCGATCCCGGCGCTCGCCGAAGTGCAGGTGGCGCTTGAAGCGGCCGTTGCTGAAATCACCGGCTACGAAGGCTTCGAGCTGAAGCGCATCATGCGCACGGGCACGGTCGGCACCATCGACAACCGCAACTGGGAACTGCGCGATCAGGCGGGCCCGGTGAAGCGGCTGTCGCAAGCCCGCGCGGTTGCGCTCGATATGGAGTCGGCGACCATCGCCGCCAACGGCTTCCGCTTCCGCGTTCCCTACGGCACGCTGCTCTGCGTTTCGGACAAGCCTTTGCATGGCGAGTTGAAGCTGCCGGGAATGGCGACGGCCTTCTATCGCACGCAGGTCAACCAGCATCTGCAGATCGGTATTCGCGCCATCCAGAAACTGGCCGCCATGCCGCCGGAAGCGCTGCATTCGCGCAAGCTGCGCAGCTTCTTCGAAACTGCATTTCAGTAAGCCACGAGCCAGCAAAGCAATGGGGCATCACCCTATTGCTTTTCTGCTGACACCGATTGCATCTGAGAAGCGGCCGCGACCTGCGGCCGTTGGCCGTTGGGCGTCGCCCACAAATTCAGACCAAGGATCATCACGGCAAAAATGGCAAATCCGATCATCGTGCGAGCAATCACTTCGCCGGGATTTGACATTTCCAATAACTCCTCGTCCGACATGGTCTTCTTGTGCCAGTGATAGATGAGCGCTGCTTCCAGATTGTACATGTCCGTTCTCCTTTTGAGATGACGGAACTGGTCGACCGGGTTCGGGCTTTTTCGACAGCATCGAAAATTTTTGTCATGCTGTGGATCGGGATGTCGATTTGCTTGGCAGCCGCTCGTCTATGGCTGTCAGCAAATTGAAGAGGAGACGCTGCGATGAAATATCTTTGCCAGGTCTGGTTCGATGGCACGATGCTCGACGTCATGACCAAGGATGAAAAGCACAAGCTCGATTCGGATTCGCTCGGCTATGACCGAGACCTGATGGCGAGCGGCAATATGATCCACGCCGAAGCGCTGCAATCGCCAAGATCTGCGGTGACGGTACGCGTCCGCAACGGCGAGACGGCGGTGACGGATGGACCTTTCATCGAAACCAAGGAGTATCTTGGCGGCTTCATCCTGATCGAGGCGAAGGACCTGAACGATGCGATCCGGATCGCAGCCGGCATCCCGCTCGCCAAGCTCGGTGCGATCGAAGTGCGGCCGATCCATAATTTCGGCCCGGACGTTTGAGGAGGCGACCATGAAATTCCTTTGCCAGGTATGGTTCGAGAGCGCGGAAATCGCCAAGATTTCCGAAGAGGAAGGGCGAAAACTGACCCAGGATTCGGTCGATAACGACAACCGGCTGCGCGAGAGTGGCCATCTCATCGTCGCCAATGCTCTGCGTGAACCGGAGAGTGCGAAAACAGTTCGCGTGCGCAGGGGCGAAACCGCCGTTACCGACGGCCCATTCGCGGAGATCAAGGAACATCTCGGCGGCTTCGTGCTGATCGAGGCCCGGGACATGGAAGAAGCGATTGAAATCGCCGCCACCTTCCCTGTCGCCCGCTACGGCATGATCGAGGTCCGCGCCGCTTACGATATCCGCTTTCCGAACGAATAGTAGCGGGGGAAAATATATGCGGTTTCTATGCCTGATCTACACAACAGTCGATGTCGACGGACGATTGACGCCGAACGAGATGAACCATCTGATCGCCGAACACTTCGTCTTCGACGAGGGCTTGCGGCAGGACGGCACCATGATCGTTTCCGATGCGCTGGCGCTCCGGGACAAGTCGGTCGTTGTCCGGCCGGACGGCGACACATTTTCGGTCACGGACGGTCCCTTTGCGGAGACCAAGGAACACCTGGCCGGCTTCTATCTCATAGAAGCTGCCGATCTTAGGGAAGCAACTGAGATCGCCAAACGCATTCCCTCGGCGCGTTACGGCGCCGTCGAAATCCGTCCGGTTCGTATCCTGACCCTGCGGGGAGACCTGGCGGAGGAAGGCTGACGTCGTGTCACTGAACCAAACCATCGACGGCATCTATCGCAGCCACTCGCGCCGCGTGCTGGCAACGTTGATCCGCCTGCTTGGCGATTTCGACCGGGCCGAGGAAGCGCTCCACGATGCCTTCGCGGCGGCGGCGCAGCAATGGACTGAGGAGACGATCCCGGCCAATCCCTATGCCTGGCTTGTTTCTGCCGGACGATTTCGCGCCATCGACAATATAAGGCGGCGCACACGTTTCGACTCTGCCCAGGCCGATATTGCCGACAGCCTATATCCCGAGGGCGAGATAATGGAAACATCGCAAAGCGAGGAGATCGAGGACGACATGTTGCGGCTGATCTTCACCTGCTGCCACCCGCTTATTCCCGCCGAGGCGCGGATGGCCATGGCCTTGCGGGAGGTCTGCGGCCTGACGACGGAAGAG
The DNA here is from genome assembly GCF_054558365.1 of Rhizobium sp. No.120. Taxonomy (NCBI): domain Bacteria; kingdom Pseudomonadati; phylum Pseudomonadota; class Alphaproteobacteria; order Hyphomicrobiales; family Rhizobiaceae; genus Rhizobium; species Rhizobium sp. No.120. Next base: position 982,265 of record NZ_BAAJNQ010000002.1, on the reverse strand, counting down.
ATCGCTCACGCCTTTCTGATTCCGCCGCCGACCGTCGCCCAGCGCATCGTCCGCGCCAAAAACCGCATCCGCACCGCCCACATACCTTATGAAGTACCCGATAAGGCGCATCTACCGGAGCGGCTGGCGCAGGTGCTGCACGTCATCTACCTCGTCTTCAACGAAGGCTATTCGGCATCATCGGGTGCTGCGATCGTGCGCGCCGATCTGGCCGCGGAAGCCATACGGCTCGGCAGGCTTTTGCTGCAGCTATTGCCGGATTCGGAAGTCGAGGGACTGCTGGCAATCATGCTGTTGCAGGATTCGCGGCGGCATGCGCGTGCCGATACCTCTGGCGATCTCGTTCTGCTCGTCGACCAGGACCGCGCCCTTTGGGATCGCGCGCAGATTCGCGAAGGTTTAGCGCTGTCGTCGCGGGCTATGTCCGCGGAGAGCGTCGGCAGCTATGCCCTGCAGGCGGCGATTGCCGCGGAACATGCCCGCGCCGCGACCGCAGAAGATACCGACTGGCGAAAGCTGGTGATGCTCTATGACCTGCTGCTGACGGCGAGCCCCTCCCCGGTGATCGAACTCAATCGGGCGGTGGCAGTCTCCATCTGTGATGGTCCGGCGGCGGCACTCTCCATCGTCGACGGGCTGCTGCAGGAGGAACGGATGGCGCGGTATCACCTCACTCACGCGGCAAAAGCCGACTTTCTTCGCCAGCTTGGTCGGGTGGACGAGGCCCACCAATCCTACCAAACAGCGCTTTCGCTGTGTCAGCAGGCGCCTGAGCAAGCGTTCCTGCGCAAGCGATTGGCCGAACTCGGCGACCAGACCCACCACTGAAGATGCTGCAATCTTTCAGGGTATGAGCACGCGTCTGCGCGAGATCAGCAATCCGATCGCCGTCCCTGTTAGCGCCGAGACCACGATCAGCAGATGGGCATTGATGCTGGCCTGCGCGAGATTTTCGATTGCCTCTTTCGCGCTCGAAGCACCAAAGGCCATGGCACCGGCGGTAATGCCGGCCGGATAAGTGCCGACGCCTCCGGGCGCATGGACCGGAAGGACCGATGACAACTCGCCGCCGAGCGCGCCGCCGAAGCTTGCCGAAAGCGGCCTGACATTCATAAGGCCGAGCGCCCAGGCAAGCACCACGACCTTGACGAGCCAGTTGACGATGGTCGTCAGCCAGGCGCGCGCAAAGGCACTGGCATCAACCGGCAGACCGCGCTCCAGCTCATGCACTAGCCCCTGCGCCTTTTTCGGCAGGATGCGCGCCGCAAGGCGGATCAGCGGCCGACGGGAAGCAAAACCCGCGACCGGCAGCAGCAAGAAGACTGCCCACACGATCCAGGCTAGGACATGGTAGAGCGAAGTAAGCGCAAGGCCGACACCGGCCGCGGCCAGCAGCGCATGCAGATCGAGCAACCGCATGACGAACAGCGCGGAGGTGCCGCGGGCCAGCGGAATGCCGAATTCGGAGCGCATCAGTACCGGGAAGCTGGTCTCTCCGGTGCGGAAGGGCATCATGATATTCAGCAGATTATGGACCTGCGTCACACGAAACAGCGCCGCAAAATGGCCCGAGGTTTCCTTCGGGAAATAATCATAGATGCGCCAGGTGCGCAGGAAATAGGTGCTCGTCAGGAGCGCCAGCGCCAGAAGGATCGGCAAGGCGCCGACCTTGCCCCATTGTGCCAGGATCGAGGTCCAGCCCCAGAACCATTCGATGAAGGCAGCATAGGCAAGGACGACCGCAAGCGTCAGCAGCGTCATTCGGTTGCGAATAAACCAATTCTGTCGGCTGGCAACCGTCGGAGTCTTCATGTAGTTAGGGCACCCAAATGCGAGCGGAAGGCTGAAACCGGACTTTTCGCTCGTTTCGTCCGGCAGGTACTGCCGGTCTTTTAGGAGAAAGAAGTGTTGCAGACAACGGCAGAGTCGACCCTCCCCCAGGCCGATCCGGCAAGCCCTCTCGAGCTTTCGCTGGTCGTGCCTGTCTTCAACGAGGAAGAAAGCGTCGGACCGCTCATCGAGCGCATCTGTGCCGCCATGCGTGGATTTGATAAGTCCTGGGAGCTGATCCTGGTCGATGACGGCAGCACGGACGCGACGCTCGTCAATGCCCGCCGGTCGCTTTCGCGGGAAGGGCTGACGTTGCGCATCGTCGAGCTTCAGCGCAATTTCGGCCAGACGGCCGCCATGCAGGCCGGCATCGACGCGGCGAACGGCCGCCTGATCGCCACCATGGATGGGGACCTGCAGAACGACCCGAAGGATATTCCTTCCATGGTAGAGGAACTGGAACGGCGGCAGCTCGATCTGCTCGTCGGCTGGCGCAAGAACCGCCAGGACGGCCTTCTCCTGCGCAAGATTCCCTCCTGGTGCGCCAACTACCTGATCGGCCGCATCACCGGCGTCAAACTGCACGATTATGGCTGCAGCCTGAAGATCTATCGCTCGTCCATCATCAAGCAGGTCAAGCTGATGGGCGAGATGCATCGCTTCATTCCAGCCTGGGTCGCCGGCGTCGTGCCGAGTTCGCGCATCGGCGAAGTTCCGGTCACTCACCATGCCCGCCAGCACGGCACGTCGAAATACGGGATCTCGCGCACCTTCCGCGTCATCCTCGATCTGCTGTCCGTGATGTTTTTCATGCGTTACAAGGCGCGGCCGGGACACTTCTTCGGCTCGCTCGGCCTCGGCCTCGGTGCGCTTGCCGGCATCATCCTGCTCTGGCTCTTCATCGACAAGTTCATCTTCGGCGACGATATCGGCAGCCGCCCGCTGCTGATGGTCGGGGTCGTGCTGCTGCTGTCCTCGGTGCAGATGATCACGACAGGCATCCTCGCCGAAATGATCGCCCGCATCTATTATCGCGACGATCTCTCGCCGAACTATATCGTGCGCAAGATCTTCGATCGAGATCATCAGGACGCTTAGGCATATTGCGCTGGGCACGGGCCTACCCGCAACAGGAGCTGAACCGCGCATGAACTCGAAAGACGACATCAGGCGCTTGCTGTCTGACACGGTGGACCTGCCCCCATGGCGGACAACAAGCTCAACGCACCTTGTTCATGATCGCTGGCTGAAGGTTCGTGCGGATAACTGCGTGACGGCGGAGGGCGTGGAGATCGCGCCCTATTACGTGCTGGAATATCCCGATTGGGTCGAGATCATTGCGCTCGATGCCGAGGATCATATCTATCTCGTTCAGCAGTATCGTCACGGCCTCGGCGTCGTGGCGCTCGAGCTCCCCGGGGGAGCCGTGGATGCGAGCGATGAAGGTCCGGTCGAGGCGGCCGCGCGCGAGCTGCGCGAGGAAACCGGCCTCGCCTCCACCGATTGGGAGTATGTCGGCAAGCTCGCGCCCAATCCGGCCACGCATACGAACCACTCGCATATCGTCATTGCCCGCAATGTCGAGCTTGCAAGCAGGCCGACGGGCGACCCGACCGAGCGCATCCGCCTGATCCGCATGCCGATCCGCCAAGCAATCGAGCTGGCGCTGGAAGGCAAGATGATCCAGGTCATCCATGTTGCGGCGCTGACCCTTGCCCTTCACAAGGCGGGCAAGTGGGAAGTGCCAGCACCAGCGTTCAGGCCCTGATTACGATTTCACTTCCGCCCAGACGGCGTCGAGAGCGGCGCGCGCGATGCGTACCATCGCATCAACTTCCTCGTGGCTGATGACCAGCGGCGGCGAGGCTAGCATGCGGTCGCCGGTGGCGCGCAGCACCAGGCCGTTCGCCAAAGCATGGTTGCGAACGGCGGAGCCGATTGCATCCGGCTTTTCGAAGCGGCGACGTATCGATTTGTCGGCGGCGAGCTGCAGGCCGCCCATGAGGCCGATGCTGACGGCCTCGCCGACCATGTCGTGATCGGCAAGACTGCCCCAAGCCTTGGCGAAATAGGGGCCGATATCGTCGCGCACACGCTCGATCAGCTCGTCTTCTTCGATGATCCGCAGATTTTCGAGAGCGGCGGCCGCACAAACCGGGTGGCCGGAATAGGTGAAGCCGTGGTTGAATTCGCCGACCTCATTTATGAGCACATCGGCGATACGATCGCTGACGAGCACGCCGCCGATCGGCAAGTAGCCTGATGACAATCCCTTGGCGATCGGGGCCAGATCCGGCTCGACGCCGAAATGCTGATGGCCGAACCATGCGCCGAGACGGCCGAAGCCGCAGATGACTTCATCGCAGACAAGCAGGATGTTCCTTGCCTTGCAGATGCGTGCGATCTCCGGCCAATAAGTGGACGGCGGGATGATGACGCCGCCGGCACCTTGCACAGGCTCAGCGATGAAGGCCGCGACGCTATCCTCACCCAATTCATCGATCTTGGCTTCAAGTTCACGAGCCATCTTCAGGCCGAATTCCTCCGGCGAGAGATCGCCGCCCTCGGCATACCAATAGGGCTGACCGATATGCACGACGCCTGATATCGGCAGATCGCCTTGCTCGTGCATGTATTTCATGCCGCCCATGCTGGCACCGGCAACCGTGGAGCCGTGGTAGCCGTTCTTACGGGCAATGATTGTCTTCTTCGTCGGCTTGCCTACGGCAGCCCAGTAGACCCTTGCCATGCGGAACCAGGTATCGTTAGCCTCGGAGCCGGAATTGGTGAAGAAGACATGGTTGAACTGCGGTCCGGCATGGGCGCAGACCTTTTCGGCAAGCAGCGTCGCGGGTGTCGTGGTGGTGCCGAAGAAGGTATTGTAATAGGGCAGCTCGTTCATCTGCCTGGCGACGGCATCGGCAATTTCGCTGCGGCCGTAGCCGATGTTCACGCACCAGAGACCGGCAAAGCCATCCAGATACTTCCGCCCTTCCGCATCGAAAATATAGACGCCCTCACCGCGCTGGATGACGCGCGCACCTTCAGCATTGAGCTTGCGCATATCCGCGAAGGGATGGAGGTGATGGGCGGCGTCGAGGGCGGCGAGATTGGAGCGGGAGGATGTATCGGACATGGCTTATTCAAACCCTCTTTGAATTGGCGCCGGCCAGGCAAGTCGGCCAACGCCGCGACGATGTGCCTGGCCCAAGGCACGAAACCGCTACGCAGCCACACTTGACTGAAAGCTATCTTGGTTTACGACCATGCCGTGAGCATGGGGGATTTACAAGAGCATGGCGACCGACAACGCAACCGAAGGTAACGCGCGCATCGAAGTGCTGATCTCGGACATGAACGGTCGCCTGCGCGGCAAGCAGATCCCGATTGCTGCCGAAAAGAAGGTTTGGTCCGACGCAGTGCGCCTGCCGACTTCGACGCAATCGCTCGATATCTGGGGTTGCGACAACGACGAGATTACCGGCCTGTCGATGACGATCGGCGATCCGGACGGCACTTGCGTCGCCGACCGGCGCACCCTCGCCGACATGCCTTGGGCACCAACGGGATCGAAGCAGGTGCTCGCCACCATGCATGAGCTCGATGGCCGCCCGAGCTTCCAGGACCCGCGTGCCATTCTTGCCTCCGTCGTTGATCGCTACAAGGCGCTAGGCCTGACGCCCGTTATCGCGACTGAGCTGGAGTTCTATCTTTTGGCCGGAGACTGGCGCGATAGAGGCATCCCCTCACCGCCGCCGGCCCTGACCTATCTGGGCGAGCCGAATGGCTTTCAGCTCTACGACATGGATGCCGTCGATCTCCTTGACGACTACCTCGAAACGCTACGCGCCTACGCCCGGGCGCAAGGCCTACCGGCGGATGCGACGACGGCGGAGTTCGGCCCAGGCCAGTTCGAGGTCAATCTGCTGCATCGCCCGGATGCACTGGCGGCCGCAGATGACTGCATCATGCTGAAGCGCGTGGCCGAACAGGCGGCGCGCAAGCATGGCCTGAAATCCACTTGCATGGCGAAGCCCTATACCGATCATGCCGGCTCGGGACTACACGTGCATGCCAGCATCGTCGACGCTCAGGGCCGCAATGTCCTCGATGCGGCCGGCGGCGAGCCGAAGAGGCTAAAGTCGATCTGCGCGGGCCTGCTGCAGACGTTGCAGGACGCGCAGCTGGTCTTTGCGCCCTATGCCAATTCCTATCGCCGTTTCCAGCCAGGCTCCTTTGCCCCTGCCGATCTGACCTGGGGCTTCGGCCATCGCGGCACGGCCGTGCGCATTCCCGAAAAGGACGGACCGGGCGCACGCATCGAGCACCGTGTCGCCGGTGCGGATGCCAATCCCTATCTGGTACTGGCTGCAATCCTCGGCGGCATACTACTCGGCCTGCAGAACGACCTCGATCCCGGTGAGGAGACGACGCCGGCTTATGTGCCGGCCGATGCCCCCAAGCTGACGCATGATTTCCTGACGGCCGTCGAGCGCTTCCGAGCATCTGCCTTCATTGCGGACATCTTCGGTGCGCGGTATCAGAAGCTCTACGGCGAGACGAAGCATAAGGAAGCGCTCAGCCACCTGCGCTCAGTTTCCGATTTTGATTATAGAACCTACCTGCCGCGCCTCTGAACCCGTCAGATAGCAACGCTGTCGGCGGCGCCCTCGCGCGCAACGCTGGCGGCGGTCCCCTCTCGGACCATCACCTTGAGCTCGCCCGGATGCACCTTGAGCGTCACGTCACGCTCAAGCGGTAGCAACTCGCCATCCATGACGCAGTTGGCGAGCTGGCGCAGCTTCGGGAAATGCAGATGCACCTCCGACGCGTGCATGACCATGATATCGGTATTCTCGCGAACCCGGCCACGCAGCATGTCGATGGCAAGTCGTGCGACACCGAGCGGCCGCAGCGGCTTTGCCATGTAGAATCCCAGTTCGCCGCTGCGCAGGCTATCGGCGTAGAGCAGCGCATTGGCACCGAAGGGATTGTTCGAAACCGAGATCGCCGAGACATGCCGCCGCTCGCGAATGCCGCCGGCCTCGAAGTCTACATCGAATTCCGGCGGATTGGCGATGACGCCGAAGGCGGCGCGCGTGCTGGCCGACATTTTTCCGATGCGCGAACGATAGGTATAACCATTGCGATAGCGGACCATGCGCGCATGCAAGCCCGCCGAAAACTGATGAATGAAAGCGCGACCGTTGGCGCTGCCGATATCGACATTATCGACCTCACCCGCCGCGAGCACGCTCAACGTCTGCCAGATGTCGAGCGGCAGGCGCAACGAACGGGCAAAGAGGTTCATGGTGCCGGCCGGAATGACACCGAGGGCGACGCCGTTTTTCCAGGCAATGGCGGCGGCCGCCGAAATAGTGCCATCCCCGCCGCCGGCGACAATGCCGTCAATATCATCACGACGTGCAGCACGCTCCATCGCCGAGACGACGTTGCGCCCCTCCACGACAAAAGCTTCGAAATCATGACCGGCGTCGCGGAAGACCTGTTCCGCTTTCCTTTCATAGGCAGCCATGTCGGTCGTGCGGAACGTTCCGCCATCGCGATTGAAAAAGCCGATCAACTTCATTGGGCTCTCGGTCTTTCAGCAAATTGTCTCAGGGGCTGAGGCCCCGTGCGCTTCTTCTCAGATGGTTTTGGATGGAATGATTTCAAGCGTTGTGGCCGTTTCGCCGAGACCGGCCGCAGCACACTTATGCATGATCTACCATGCTGCACTGCATAAAATGCACGCGACAGGAAGAGTGCTCTCATTGATACTCTTAGGAGGGGTGTGTCCATGCCCGCCTGTCCCTTATTCCATTTTGATGCACTGAGCGCCGAATGCCGGGATTTGTCGCCTGATTCGCGGCGTTTGACCTTCGTGTGCCGCCCAAGGAGTTTCCGTGAGCGATATTTCCGTCGAGGCCCTCAATAGCCAAACCATCATCGAAGCGCCGTCGCGCACCGCGATCGCACTGGTGACTTTGGCGCTGGCCGTCGGCAGCTTCGGCATCGGCACGGGCGAATTCGTCATCATGGGACTCCTGCCCGAAGTCGCCAACACTTTCGGGGTCACCACGCCGGAAGCGGGCCATGTGATCAGTGCCTATGCGCTTGGCGTTGTCGTCGGTGCACCAATCATCGCCGTGCTTGCCGCCAAGATGGCGCGCCGCACGCTGCTCCTGTTGATGATGGCAATCTTCGCCGCCGGCAATATTTCCAGCGCCTTTGCTCCGACCTTCGAGAGCTTCACGGCGCTGCGCTTCATCACCGGCCTGCCGCATGGCGCCTATTTCGGCGTTGCGGCGCTCGTTGCCGCCTCGATGGTGCCGGTGCACCGCCGCGTGCGCGCCGTCGGCCAGGTCATGCTCGGCCTCACGATCGCGACCCTGATCGGCACGCCGATCGCGACTTTCCTCGGGCAACTTCTGAATTGGCGCGCAGCCTTCATGATGGTCGGCGCTATCGGCCTTGCCACCATGTTGCTGATCGCCCTCTTCCTCCCCAAGGACAAGGTTGAGGAAGGCGCCAGCATCACGCGCGAGCTCGGCGCGCTGAAGCGCATTCAGGTCTGGCTGACGCTGGGCATCGCCGCCGTCGGCTTCGGCGGCATGTTTTCGATCTTCAGCTACGTCGCGACGACCACGACCGATGTTGCCGGCCTCGGCTCCGCCATGGTGCCGGTCGTGCTGGCTCTCTTCGGCATCGGCATGAATGTCGGCAATATCGTCGGTTCGCGCCTTGGCGATATCTCCATCAAGGGAACGATCGGCGGCATGATGATCTTCAACATCGTCATCATGACGCTCTTTTCGCTGACGGCGGCTAATCCGATCATGCTCTGCATCTGCGTCTTCCTGATCGGTTGCGGCTTTGCCGCCTGCCCGGCCGTACAGACGCGCCTGATGGATGTGGCTGCCGACGCTCAAACACTGGCCGCCGCCTCCAATCACTCCGCCTTCAACATTGCCAATGCGCTCGGCGCCTGGCTTGGCGGGCTGGTGATCTCCTGGGGCTTTACGGCGGCTGCGACCGGCTATGTCGGCGCAGCTCTTTCCGTTGCCGGTCTTGCCGTCTTCGCCGTTTCAGTTGGCCTGGAGCGCTGCAGCGGGCGCGCATGACATGCCAGGGGCGCCTAGCTGCTGGCGCCCGTCGCGGCAAAATACATTCTCCTCGCCCCAGACGGCCATCGCCTTGATGATCGGCCCCAGGCTGGCGCCAAGTGGCGTCAGCGCATAATCGACGCGCGGCGGCACGACCGGAAAGACGGTGCGTGATAGTAGCCCGGATTCTTCCAATTCCCGTAATTGCTTGGTCAACATGCGCTGCGTTACCGATGGCAGCTTGCGGCGGATTTCGTTGAAGCGCAGCGTTCCATCCATCAGGTGAAACAGGATCACGCCCTTCCATTTGCCGTCGAGCACGCTCAGCGTCGCCTCGACCGGGCATCCGGGAAAATTGCCGACGAGCTTGGAGCGGGGAACCGACATTTGACAGTATCCTTTTTGTATCTACGTACAGAAAATGTGCATTCTTGCACCTTTTGAGGATAATGCGCATCTAGCCTCTGTGCAACCAACCCAGGAGCTTCTCCCATGCGCGCAGTCGCCTATAAGCACCCACAACCAATTTCGGCAGAAACATCCCTGATCGACATCGAGCTGCCGACGCCCGAGGCAAAGGGTCATGATCTCCTCGTCGAAGTGAAGGCCGTTTCCGTCAATCCGGTCGATGTCAAAGTCCGCGCCAACGTCGCCCCGCCCGAAGGTGAATACAAGGTCATCGGCTGGGATGCTGCGGGCATCGTCAAGGCGGTCGGCCGCGACGTCACCATGTTCAAGCCGGGAGACGAAGTCTTCTATGCAGGCGCCATCAATCGGGGCGGCTCCAATGCTGAATTCCATCTGGTCGACGAGCGCATCGTCGGCGCGAAACCGAAGAGCTTGGATTTTCCAGCTGCTGCCGCGCTGCCGCTGACCTCGATTACGGCCTACGAGACACTCTTCGACCGGCTGAAGGTGCAGAATCCGGTTCCCGGCGCAACCAATGCCATTCTCGTTATCGGCGGAGCCGGCGGGGTTGGATCGATCGCAATCCAGATCGCACGCGCGCTGACGGGTCTCACCATTATCGCCACGGCATCCCGGCCGGAAACGCAGGCTTGGGTGAAGGAATTGGGCGCCCATCACGTCATCGATCATTCGAAGCCGCTTGCGCCGCAGATCGAAGCGCTCGGCACCGGCGCGCCGGCTTTCGTCTTCTCGACGACGAACACGTCTGATCATATCGGATCGATCGTCGAAGCGATCGCGCCGCAAGGTCGCTTCGCCCTGATCGACGATCCAAAGACGCTCGACATCGTGCCCTTCAAGTGGAAGGCGGTGTCGATCCATTGGGAAATGATGTTTACCCGCCCCCTCTACAACACCGCCGACATGATCGAGCAGCACAAGTTGCTGACGAAGATCGCCGAGCTCGTCGATTCCGACAAGATTCGCTCGACCCTGACGGAGACCGCGGGCACGATCAACGCCGCCAATCTGAAGAAGGCGCATGCTCTCGTCGAGACCGGCAAGATGAAGGGCAAGGTCGTTCTGGCGGGCTTCTGAGCGGCCAATATTCGCAACAGATCGGGCCGGGCGCATGTCGTCCGGCCGCTTTGTTTAACGCATTTGCACCAGGTTTTGTTGCATCGCGAAAATTTGCAGCCGCCTAAACAAATTTTTATCGCAGGATCGAGCATTTAGGCGTGTCCGCCTCTTGACTTTTCATGCCTTCGGCGCGACTTCTCCGCACGTGGGGAACAGCGTTTTCCATACCGATTAACCGGAGCCATCTTTCGATGCCTAGCGACAGTAGTAGTCGATTGCCTTTGCCGTCAGTAGCATTCGTGCACTAACCGACTCCTGTCGGCTCGCCACGATCCGCTACGACGGCGGATCGACCGGAAAGGCGAGCTATAATGAACATCAACAGCTTTCCCGCGCGGGCCGGCAATGCCGCTCGTGCATTCATCAATAATAATCGCGCCGTCACCATTGCGGAACGCGTCGAGGCTCTGAACGCAACGGATGTGGCAGAGGCTGCCCGCATTCTCGCCAAAATGCCGGAAGAGCGCGCCGTGCGCATTCTCGACCGGCCGGAGCTGCGCAACGCACCTGCCATCCTCGAAGTCATGGGCAATGCGGACGCTTCGCGGCTGCTGCACGGCATGTCCAATGACCGCGTCGCCGACGTGCTGCTCGAAATGGACGTCGACGCACGCGCCCGGCTGTTCGCGACCTTTGACGAGCATGCAAGGCAGGCGATCCAGGGCCTGATGGGCTATCCGCCGCGCACGGCCGGCGGCATCATGACGACGGAATTCGTCAGCGTTTTCGCGAGCTGGACCGTCGCCCAGACGCTCGATCACGTTCGCCAGGTCGAGCGCTCCCGCGAAACGGTCTATGCCATCTATGTGCTCGATGACGAGACGCATGTGCTGCTGCACGTCGTGACGCTGCGCCGCCTCATCACCGGCGAGCCCGATGCCTGCATTCTGACCGTGGCCCAGAAGGGCGTGCCGGTCACCGCACCGCCGCTGATGAAGCAGGAGGATGTCGCGCGCCTGATCCGCCGACACGATCTGCTGGCACTGCCTGTCGTCGACGACAAGGGTCACATGCTCGGCATCGTCACCGTCGATGACGTCATCGACACGATGATCGCCGATACGACCGAAGATGCCCAGAAGTTCGGTGGTATGGAGGCACTCGGTCAGCCCTATATGAAGATCAGCTTTGCGGGCATGATCCGCAAACGCGCCGGCTGGCTTGCAGCCCTCTTCCTCGGCGAGATGTTGACCGCAAGCGCCATGCAGCACTTCGAAGGCGAGCTGGAAAAAGCCGTCGTGCTGACGCTCTTCATCCCGCTCATAATGAGCTCGGGCGGCAATTCCGGCTCGCAGGCGACCTCGCTGATCATCCGGGCGCTGGCGCTTGGCGAGCTCAAGCTTTCGGACTGGTGGCGCGTGGCGTTCCGCGAACTGCCGACCGGCATCGTGCTCGGCGCGATCCTCGGCCTCGTCGGCTTTGCCCGCATCATTCTCTGGCAGACCATCGGCCTCTTCGATTACGGCCCGCACTGGCAGCTGGTCGCTCTTACGGTTTTCGCTGCCCTCATCGGCATCGTCACCTTCGGCTCGCTCGCCGGCTCGATGCTGCCCTTCGTTCTGCAGAAGCTTCGCCTCGATCCAGCCAGCGCATCGGCACCCTTCGTCGCGACGCTCGTCGATGTTACCGGCCTGGTGATCTACTTCTCGGTTGCCTTGCTGATCCTCAGCGGAACGATGCTCTGAGGACGATCAGGTTCTCTTCAAAAAAGGGGCCGGCAACGGTCCCTTTTTTCATTTTCACTTCGCCTGTTTCATTCAGGCTGCGGCAGTTTCAGAGCACCGTTGGTCTTGAGCGTGCGGATCGCGAAGTTCGAGCGCAGATCGACCACGCCGGGAAGCACCAGAAGCTTTTCCGACATCACCTTTTCATAGGCCGCCAAATCCTCCACCACGACCTCAGCCAGGAAGTCGGCCGTCCCCGAAATCAGATGGCAGGCGACGACTTCCGGAATGGCGAGCAACGCTGCCTGCTGCGTCTCGGAATTCTCCTTTGAATGATGGCCGACCTTAAGTTCCACAAAGACAGTCAGACCCAACCCGGCCTGCTTGCGGTCGATATCGGCGCGGTAGCCGCGCAAGAGCCCGGATTTTTCCAGATTTCGGATGCGCCTGAGGCAGGGAGACGGCGAGAGATTTACGCGCTCGGCAATCTCGACATTGGTGGCGCGCGCATCCTCCTGCAGGCAGTTGAGGATCGCAATATCGAATTTATCCAGTTTTGGCATATCTAGGAAACTCAAAAATCCATATTGGCAGATAATTGCTTATAGCGTGATTTTAGAGCCATAACTAGCAAGGACATGCCTCGGCCTTCGGCGCTATCTTTTCTTCATTCGAAAGAGAACCGGATCGTTGGAAAGGATATGTCGATGACCGCTTTGTCTCTCTCCACCCGCAAGGCAACCCCAACTATGGTCGGCTATGCCGGTGCTATTATTACCGTCTTGATCTGGGCAAACTGGATTCTGGCAACCCGCCACACTGCCGAAACACAGATGCGCACGATCGATCTCGGTCTGATCCGCTACGGCGTGCCGGCCCTAGTGCTCGCTCCCGTCTGGTGGAAGACCGGCCTGCTGCCAAAGGGCGTTCCGTTTAAGCTGCTGGCGCTGATGGTCTGCGGCTCCGGCGCCCTCTTCTTCCAGCTCACCACCTTCGCCATCCAGTTCACGCCCGCATCATCGGCCGGCATCCTGCTCGGCGGTTCCATGCCGCTAGCCACCGCGCTGATCGGCGTGCTGTTGTTTCGCGAGCGGCTTGATATCACCCGTTGGCTCGGCCTTGGCGGCATCGTCGCCGGCGTCGTGATCCTCCTGGCATGCAGCCTCTATGGTGTGCAGATCTCCTGGGAGGGCTTTACGCTGCTGCCGCTTGCCGCCCTGCTCTGGGCAACCTATACCCACGCTTTCCGCCGCTCTGGTCTGAGTGCCGTGCAGTCGAGCGCCATCATCGCCGTCTGGTCGTTCCTGATCCATGTCGGCCTGGCCGCCATCTTCGGCAGCTCGCTTACCTCCGTGCCGCTGCCGGAAATCGGCCTGCAAATCGTCAGCCAGGGGCTGCTCTCTGGCCTCGCCGCCACACTTGCCTATGGTCTTGCCGTCCAGGCTCTTGGCGGCACTCAGGCCGCAGCTTTCACCGCCATCACCCCTGTTCTTGCCACGATCGGCGGCGGCTTTCTGCTGGGCGAGGAAATCGGACTGGCCGGCATTGCAGCCGCAATCGTGACCGGAGCCGGCGTTGTCCTTTCCACTGGCCTGCTTGCTCGCAAGCCTGCCCAGCACTAATCCCTCTCTCACAGAGAGTTGGAGCGGTTCAGCAAAACACTGAACCGCTCTTCTCATTTGTTTAGACGAAATTTAAGAACTACATCAAAAATCGAAGTGCCATGGCCACGCGCCTCGCAGGATCGGCGCCGTGAGCAAGCTCATTCTCCAGGATCTGCGTGAGAGCGGCTGACCTGTCCTCGTCATCCAGGATACGAAACCCCATCGAGGCATAGAATGGCGCGTTGAAAGCCACCTGCCGGTCCGTCGTCAAAGTGACGCCAGCGGCCCCCTGCGTTCTCGCCGCCGCAATCGCAGCTTCCATCAGCCGACGTCCGACGCCTCGCTTCTGCCAACGCCTAACGACATCGATTTCGGCGATGTGAACCGAGCTATCTTTCATAACCCCGGCCAGAAAGCCGAACGGCCGGTCCTCACCATCGACGGCAACGAACAGCAAGCCTTCAGCAAAGGATTGCTCCAACACGTCAAGGGGCAGCGACGTCGGCTCGCAGGCGACTGCGCCGGCCTCATGCAAGGTCCAGAAGGCATCGATTTCGATGGCTGCGAGCAAATGCAGTTCGTCGGCCCTGGCCGAACGGATCGTCCAGGCGCCGTGTTCGATCTCCGTCATCGCATCTCACATATTCGGATAGACCGGTCCTTCGCCGCCCTGCGGCGGTACCCAGTTGATGTTCTGGTTCGGGTCCTTGATGTCGCAGGTCTTGCAGTGGACGCAGTTCTGGGCGTTGATGACGAAGGTGTCCTTGCCGTCCTTCTCCACCCATTCGTAAACGCCTGCGGGACAGTAGCGCGTCGACGGACCGGCAAAGACATCGTGTTCCGAATTCTTCTGTAGGTCCATGTCCCTGACTTGCAGGTGCACCGGCTGGTCTTCCTCGTGGTTGGTGTTCGACAAGAACACCGAGGAGAGGCGATCGAAGGTCAAAACACCATCCGGCTTCGGATAGTCGATCTTCTGGTGCTGGGATGCAGGCTCCAGGCTCTGTGCGTCCGTCTTGCCGTGCTTCAGCGTACCGAAGAAGGAGAAGCCGAACAGCTGGTTCGTCCACATGTCGAGACCGCCGAGGGCCACGCCGATCGCCGTGCCGAACTTCGACCAGAGCGGCTTGACGTTCCGGACGCGCTTCAGGTCCTTGCCGATGTCGGAAGTGCGCCATTCGTTTTCGATCTCGATCACTTCGTCATTGCCACGACCGGCGGCAATCGCCGCGGCGATCCTGTCGGCCGCCAGCATGCCCGACAGCACCGCGTTGTGGCTGCCCTTGATGCGGGGAACATTGACGAAACCGGCCGAGCAGCCGATCAGCGCACCGCCCGGGAAGGTCAGCTTCGGCACCGACTGATACCCGCCCTCGGTGATGGCGCGCGCGCCGTAGGAAATGCGCTTGCCGCCTTCAAAAGTGCTGCGGATCGCCGGATGCGTCTTGAAGCGCTGGAATTCCTCGAAGGGATAGAGATAGGGGTTCTTGTAATTGAGGTGCACGACGAAGCCGACGGCGACCAGATTGTCTTCCAGATGATAGAGGAAGGAACCACCGCCCGTCTTCATCCCCAGCGGCCAGCCGAAGGAGTGTTGCACGAGACCTTGTCTGTGGTTCTCCGGCTTGACCTCCCAGAGTTCCTTGATGCCGATGCCGAACTTCGGCACGTCGCTGTTGCGCGCGAGATCGAACTTGGCAATGAGCTGCTTGGCAAGCGAGCCGCGCACGCCTTCGCCGATCAGCACATATTTGCCTAAGAGCGCCATGCCGCGGGTGTAGTTCGGGCCGGGCTCGCCATTCTTCTCGATGCCCATGTCGCCGGTGGCAACCCCGATGACGGCGCCCTCGTCATTATAGAGCACTTCGGTCGCGGCAAAGCCGGGATAGATCTCGACGCCGAGCGCTTCGGCCTTTTCGGCCAGCCAGCGACAGACATTGCCGAGCGAGACGATATAATTGCCGTGATTGTTCATCAGTGGCGGCATCAGGAAATTCGGCAGGCGGACGGAGCCGGCCGGCCCTAAGAACAGGAAGTGGTCGTCCTTGACCTCGGTCTTGAAGGGATGCCCCTCCTCCTCGCGCCAGCCCGGCAGCAGCCGGTCGATGCCGATCGGATCGACGACGGCGCCCGACAGGATATGCGCGCCGACTTCGGCACCCTTCTCGAGCACGACGACGGTCAGATCCGGATTGATCTGCTTCAGCCGGATCGCAGCCGATAGGCCCGCAGGCCCCGCACCGACAATCACGACGTCGAATTCCATGCTCTCGCGTTCCGGCAGCTCGCTCGCATCAGTCATTCATTTTCTCCGCTTGGCCGTGTCCAATCATATCGGATCGCAGCCTCATCCCCTTTGGGCGCCTTCCCCATTTCGGTTATCTCTTGTCAAAATGGGAGGGCATTGTCGAGCCGGGAAGCGACAGGCGATCCCCCAATTTGCCCAACACGTAAAACAAATTAAATTACTCTTACGTTAACGTCAATATTCCGATGGTATTTGCGGCCATCTGCGAAGTGCGCCTTCCATAGTGCTCCGATGGCTCTATAAATGCCGATCAGACAATCCGAACAGCATGAAGGGTGATCAGGATGGATCTTGGTATTGGCGGAAAACGCGCGCTGGTGCTCGCCTCATCGAAGGGGCTCGGCCATGGCATTGCGGTAGCGCTTGCCCGCGAAGGTGCGAACGTTCTGCTCTGCGGCCGCAGCGGCGACAAGCTTGAGAATAATTGCAAGGCCATCAATGCCGAGGGCAAGGGCCGCGCCGACTGGATCTGGGCCGACCTCAACGACGAGAATTTCGTGGACGTCGTCTCAAAAGCAGCAACAGAAAAGCTTGGGGGCATCGATATTCTCGTCAACAATAGCGGCGGACCGACGCCTGGGACGACAGAAGATATGACCGCCGACCGGCTGGAGACCTATTTCATCTCCATGGTGTCGCGGATTATCACCCTCACCAATGCGCTCTTACCGGGCATGAAGGCGCAGGGATGGGGACGTATTCTCACCGTGGCCTCCTCCGGTGTCATCGAACCCATTCCCAATCTCGCACTTTCCAATACGCTGCGCCCGGCGCTTGCCGGATGGAGCAAGACGTTGGCCAACGAAGTAGCGGCCCATGGCATTACGGCCAATATGTTGCTGCCGGGCAGCATTGCGACTGATCGGCTGGCAGAACTCGACACCGCCACGGCCAAGCGCGGAGGCAGGAGCCTGGAGGATGTTAGCGCCGAACGTCAGCAGCGCATCCCGACCGGCCGCTACGGCCGCGTGGAGGAGTTCGCCGCTACAGCAGCCTTCCTCTGCAGCCAACCGGCAAGCTATATCACGGGCACCATGGTCCGCTGCGATGGGGGAGCGGCTCGCTCTCTTTGAAATCCTGACCAGCGAGCAGTTTGCAGGCCTTCACAGAAGGCCTGAAACACAATTCCGTGAGCGGCGACAGAGCTTCTTGCACGCGACAGCACATCTGCCGATGTATAAATACTGCCTCAGGCTGTCTTTCCCACCGAATATTACATAATCGCAATCAAAAAATAGCCATTTGACTGTTTGCTGCGCCGCACAAACGGAACCTATTCCAAAGCTTTCCAAGCTTTAATTTTTCGCGGTCCGGAACTGTGGTAGATTGAACGGCATCAGCGTTCATGAATTCGCGTGAAAAGGGACAGAATTACCGAACGTTAGCGGCGACGGCGATGTGATGAACTGCGACGAAGCGCGTCTTTGTTGTGCGACGCCGTAAATACACTTCAACCGCACCGCGCTTCCAGCAACAAGCCCCGACCGGTTCTTAAAATATGAAAAAACTTTGGCTTCCCCTCGGCCTTCTTGTCGTCGCAGCCCTTGCAGCATGGGGCTATCGCGACCGTATTCCTTTCCTCTCCGCATTTGTCGATCAAGCCTCCGCAGAAACCAAAGATGCCGGCAAGGCAGCGCAGGCCAGCGGCAAGCGTCAGGCCGGCCCCATCGCGGTAAAGACCGTTGCCGCCGTCAAAACTACGCTCCCCATGGACGTTCCCGCGACCGGCTGGGTCGTGCCGATCAATTCAACGACGATCGCCGCACAGGAAGCCGGGCTGATCACGCAGATTGCCGTAAAAGATGGCGCGACAGTCAAAGCCGGCGACCTGATCGCAAAGCTCGATCCGCGTACGGCACAGGCTGCCGTCAATAAGGACCAGGCGAACATTACGAAAGACCAGGCAAACCTTGCCCAAGCGGAGACCGCGCTGACCCGTGCCAATAGCTTGCTTACGAGTAGCGCCGGCACTCAGGCGACTGCCGATGAAGCACGTGCGACCCGCGACGCCGCCATTGCCACGCTTAGCGCAGACCAGGCGCAGCTTGCCTCGGATCAGGTCCTGCTCGGAAATACCGACATACGGGCACCCTATGATGGCCGGCTTGGCGATGTTCAATTGAGCCTGGGGGCATATGTCAGCGCCGGCACGCCAATCGTGACGATCAGCAAATATGATCCGGCATACATCAAGTTTACCATGCAGGAAAACAATCTGCGCGAACTGCAGGAACAGCTAGCCGCGGGTCCTGTCCACGTTACCACCGTTCCACGTTCCGCACAGGGCAAGCCTCGCACCGGAACGATCACCTTTTACGACAACACAGTCGACCAGGCTTCCGGAACGATTGCTGTGAAGGCAACCTTCGAAAACGCCAACGGGGCCTTGTGGCCTGGACGCTCCGAGAACGTCATGGTTCACTTCGCCGACAACGAGCAGCTTATCGTCGTGCCGACCGTTGCCGTCAGCCCGGGGCCGGACGGCTATATCGCCTTTGTGGTAAAGGATAACAAGGTCAAGATCACGCCGGTGACAATTGCTCGCGCCAATGGCGGGCGCACAGCCGTCGCCACGGGCCTTTCGGTGGGCGATCATGTCGTTGTCGAAGGCCAGTCGCAACTGAACAACGGCACCGAAGTCAAGGAACAGTTCAGCGACAATCCAAACGAGAAGGTCGCTTCGGCCGATGATGGAAAAACCGAAACCATCGCAGTTGGAGCGCAACAATGATCCCGACCTTCTGTATCCAGCGTCCGGTCGCGACCACGCTCCTCGCGATCGGCGTGGTGCTTGCCGGTCTCGCCGGCTATCAGCTGATCCCCGTCGCAGCAGTGCCGCAGGTGGATTTCCCGACGATCAACGTCTCGGCCCAGCTGACCGGCGCTTCACCACAGACGATGGCGACATCGGTCGCCACGCCGCTGATCAAGCAGTTCGAAACGATCCCCGGCATCAGCGAAATTTCTTCGACCAACTCGCTTGGCAATACCAGCATCGTGCTGCAGTTCAATCTCGACCGCAACATCGACGCCGCCGCCGGTGACGTGCAGGCGGCGATTTCGACCGCGCAAAGAAAACTTCCCAATAACCTGACCACCCCGCCAAGCTATCGGAAGACCAATCCAGCCGACGCGCCCGTCATGCTGATCGCCGTACAAAGCGACACCTTGCAACGCAGCAAGCTCGACGATATCGCCGAGAACATCATCTCTCCATCGATCTCGACACTGCCTGGGGTCGCGGAAGTGACCGTAAACGGGGCTCAGACCTACGCGGTGCGTATCGACGTCGATCCGAACAAGCTTCTGGATCGCGGCATCGGTATCGACACCGTCAATACAGCCGTCGTCAACGCCAACAACCAGGTTCCGGTCGGCACGTTGCAAGACTCGGCGCAGAGCATGACGATCAATGCGGATACGCAGCGCGTCAACGCCGACCAGTTTCGCACGCTTGTGATTGCCAATCCCAACGGCAAGCCAATTCACCTCGGCGACGTCGCCGACGTCCAGGACAGCGTCCAAAACCAGAATATCGGTAGCTGGTACGATGGTCAGCGAGCGATCATTCTGGCTATTCAACGCCAGCCCGATGCAAACACCGTCGACGTCGTCGATGCCGTCAGCAAGACGCTGCCGAAGCTGCAGGCCGAAATGCCGGCTTCCGTGAAAATGACCGTTATGAACGACTCGGCCCAGCCAATCCGCGAGGCCATCTCGGACGTCAAATTTACCTTGCTGCTGACCATCGGCCTCGTCGTTCTCGTCATCTACCTGTTCACGGGGCACGTGACGGCAACGATTATCCCCGGCCTCGCCGTTCCTCTTTCGCTGATATCAACTTTCGGCATGATGTATGTGCTCGGCTACAGCGTCGACAATATTTCGCTGCTCGGATTGACGATCGCGGTGGGCCTCGTGGTGGACGACGCCATCGTCATGCTCGAGAACATTCTACGGCACATGGAAGAAGGCATGCCTGTGCGGCAGGCGGCCATCAAAGGCGCGGCCGAAGTCAGCTATACGATTATCTCCATGTCGGTCTCGCTCATCGCCGTGTTCATCCCCATCTTGCTGATGGGCGGCGTCGTCGGCCGTATCTTCAACGAGTTCGGGATGGTCGTGGCAATCGCCATCGTATCGTCCGCGGTGGTCTCGCTGACCGTCACCCCGATGCTCGGTTCGCGTCTCTCCAACGCCCACAGCCATCCTCCCCTGCCAGTGCGCCTCTTCAACAAGGGCTTCAACTGGACCGAGGTCAACTACGGCAAGGGCGTGGAATGGTGCATTCGCCATCGCTACATCGTGCTTGGAAGCTTCCTCGCTTCGGTCGCGCTCTCGGCCTATCTCTTCCTGGCGCTGCCGGCCAGCTTCTTCCCGCAGGAAGACATCGGCCGGCTGCAGATTTCAACGCGCGCCCGCCAGGATATTTCCTTCCCGGCGATGCGTGACCTGCAGAACCAGGCCGCTGCGGCGATCAAGGCGAATCCTGCCGTCGAGCACGTGATGTCGGTTGTCGGTGCCAGCGCGCGTCAGACACTTAATAACGGTACGATCTACGCTCAGCTGAAGGATAAGAAGGATCGTCCGCCGCTCGACCAGACTTTGCGCGAAATGCGCGCCGCCGTCGCCAAAATCCCAGGCATTCAGATCTTCATCAATCCTCAGCAAAGCCTTCGCTTCGGTGGACGCCAGACCGCCAGCCAGTATCAGCTCGTCATCCAGGCACTCAACGCTGATCTGACCAACGAGTGGGCTAACAAGATGCTGCAGGAGATGCGAAAGGATCCACGCTTCACTGACGTGACCACCGACGCGCAGTACAACGCATTGCAGGCCAATATCGTGGTCGATACGGAGAAAGCCGCCGCCTACGGCATCAACAACAGCCTGCTGCGCACCACGCTTGAAGAGGCCTTCAGCGACTACGCCGCCGCACAGATCCAGTCGACCGGCGACAGTTATGACGTGATCATCGAATATGATGCGAACCAGCCCTGGGACGACCAGAAGCTGTCGCGAATCCATGTGACGTCTTCGAAGGGCCAGCAAGTTCCCTTGTCGGCCTTCGCGCACATCGAGCGCAACACCGGGCCGGTGACCATCAACCAGACCGGTCAGCTCGTCTCGACCACGGTATCCTTCAACCTGCCAGCCGGCGAAGCGCTTGGCGATGCAACGGCACAGATCGAACAGATCAAGAAGGATATCAACATGCCGGCGGACGTTTTCACGTCTTACGGCGGTACGGCTCAGATCTTCCAGCAGTCGCAGGGCAGCACGCCTTACCTGATCCTGGCTGCCGTGCTGACGATCTACGTTGTTCTCGGCGTTCTCTATGAGAGCTTCATCCATCCGCTGACCATTCTCTCCGGTTTGCCGGCCGCTGCCCTAGGCGCCCTGCTCGCCCTGAAGCTCTTCGGCTTCGATCTATCGATCATCGCGCTCATCGGCTTGCTGATGCTGATCGGTATCGTTAAGAAAAACGCGATCATGATGATCGACGTCGCGCTGGAAACACTGCGCTCGAGTACTGGCATGTCGCCGGCGGAAGCGATCCACGAGGCCTGCGTACGCCGTTTCCGGCCGATCATGATGACTACCTTCTGCGCCCTGCTCGGCGCCCTACCGATCGCGGTCGGCAGCGGCGCGAGCTCCGAGCTGCGGCAACCGCTCGGTATCGCTGTGGTTGGCGGCTTGGTGGTGTCGCAGCTTCTGACCCTGTTCATCACGCCGGTGATCTTCCTGGAGATGAACCGCCTGAGCGACTTCCTTGGTCGTTTCGGCCGGCGCAAGGACGACGACCCGCATCACAAGGATCCGCCAGCGGCGATCGCAGCCGAATAAGATCAGCGGGCGCCGAAGGGCGCCCGTTTCTTTTGGGGTCCAACAGAGTACGGGAATGCTGTCGGCGGATGCCGCGGCAGGTAAAAATAAAAGCATCCTCCGGCTTGAACTTGAAGCTCAGCCATGTCATGACGCGCCCTCTTTGCGACAGGGCGCGTCAGCGTCTCATAGGGGCTAGGCCCCAATCCAGACAATTTCGACGGAAAGGAGTGCGGGCATGGCTCGGGCGCTTGGTTTCGACTTCGGCACGACGAACACG
The DNA here is from genome assembly GCF_054558365.1 of Rhizobium sp. No.120. Classification (NCBI taxonomy): domain Bacteria; kingdom Pseudomonadati; phylum Pseudomonadota; class Alphaproteobacteria; order Hyphomicrobiales; family Rhizobiaceae; genus Rhizobium; species Rhizobium sp. No.120. The sequence continues at coordinate 960,099 of NZ_BAAJNQ010000002.1, read as the reverse complement.
GTTCTGGCGATGGCCGATGGACCCGCGACACAATCGGTCGCCTTCAACAGCACGGCCGGCATCGCAGACAGCATGCGCACCGCGCTCTCTTTCATGAAGGACCCAGGATTGGGCGCGGCCGCACTCAAGGTGGAGGCTGGTCATGCGGCCATCCGACAGTTCATCGACAATCCCGGCGATTGTCGCTTCCTGCAGTCGATCAAGACTTTTGCAGCGAGCGCGCTTTTCCAGGGCACGCTGATCTTCGCCAAGCGCCACAGCTTCGAGGATCTGATGGAGATCTTCGTACGCCGGCTGCGCGCCTACGCCGGAGAGGGATGGCCGGAAAATGTTTCGCGCATCGTCACCGGCCGACCGGTGCATTTTGCCGGCGCCAATCCGAACCCCGCTCTTGCCACCGAGCGCTACAATGCCGCCCTCGCCCGCTTCGGCTTTCCGGAAATCCACTACGTCTACGAACCGGTAGCCGCCGCCTTCTATTTCGCCCAGCATCTGAAGAAGGATGCGACCGTCCTGGTCGCCGACTTCGGCGGCGGTACGACCGACTATTCGCTCATCCGCTTCGAGACCCATGCTGGAAAGCTGACAGCGACGCCGATCGGCCATTCCGGTGTCGGGATTGCCGGCGATCATTTCGATTTCCGGATGATCGACAACATCGTTTCGCCGGCGATCGGCAAGGGCAGCTACTTCAAGAGCTTCGACAAGCTACTGGAAGTGCCGAGTTCCTACTACGCCAATTTCGGCCGCTGGAACCAGCTCTCGATCTTCAAGACTTCGCGTGAATATGCCGACCTGAAGACGCTGGTGCGCAGCAGCATGGAGCCGGAGAAGCTGGAGACCTTCATCGAACTCGTCGAGCATGACGAAGGCTACCCGCTCTACCAGGCCGTATCGGCGACGAAGATGGCGCTTTCGCGCGAGGAGGAAGCCGAATTCAACTTCCCGCCGCTCGGCAAGGCCGGCCGCAAGCATGTTCGCCGGGCCGATTTCGAGACGTGGATTGCGGAAGACCTCGCCCGCATCGAGGGAGCGTTGGATGACGTGCTGACGACCACGAACACGTCGCCCGATGCGATCGACAAGGTATTCCTGACGGGTGGCACCTCCTTCGTGCCGGCGGTGCGTCGCATGTTCACCGAACGGTTTGGTCAGGAGCGCATCGAGACGGGCGGCGAATTGTTGTCCATCGCCCATGGTCTGGCCCTGATCGGCGAGCGCGACGATATCGCCCAGTGGACGGCCTGACATAGCGCCCACCCTGCCCTTTCGTTCCTGCGCCGCTTTGGGTAGAGTTCGCGGATGATTTCCGCCAACGACCTCACATCGGCCGAGCTTGCCGCTCTTCTGCATTTCCATGCGGATGCCGGCGTCGACTGGCTGCTGGAAGAGCAGCCGGTGGATCGATTTGCCGAATTCGAGGCGATGCGCGCGGCACGACAAGGCGCGCGAGCAACACCGCCTCGGACCGAAGCTCCAGCACCCGCGGCGCGGCCGCAAACCGAGCGCCGCACGACCACCAAGCCGGCGGCGTCTCCCTCAGCAGCGCCGCCACGTGCAACACCCGCCATTCCTGATGAGCAAGCCGTGGAGCAGGCCCGATTCGCTGCCGAAAGCGCGCGGTCGCTCAGCGAGCTGAAGACGGCACTCGAAGCCTTCAATAGCTGCAATCTCAAGAACAGCGCGCGTTCGACGATCTTTGCCAGCGGCACGCCGGAAAGCCGCATCATGGTGATCGGGCCGATGCCGAGTGCCGACGACGACCGTGAGGGGGCGCCATTTGCTGGTCGCGCGGGACAATTGCTCGACAGAATGCTTGCCGCCATCGGCCTGCAGCGCGATAAGATCCTGCTGACCAACGTCATTCCGTGGCGGCCGCCGGGCAACCGAGCCCCTTCCCCACCCGAAATCGAGATATGCCGTCCATTCATAGAAAGGCAAATTGCGCTGGCCGAGCCCAAGGCCGTACTTCTGCTTGGCAATTTCACCGCCCGGCATTTTTTCGGAAGTACTGAAACTATCCATGGATTGCGTGGAGAGTGGCGGGAAATAAGCGTTCTCGGTCGAGCAATACCGGCCATCGCCAGCCTTCATCCCCAGGAATTACTGACCGCGCCAATTAACAAGCGGCTGGCGTGGAGCGATCTTCTTGCCTTCAAGAATTATATCATCGCTGAAATATTAGGCTGATTCTTACAGTTGCTAACGAAAGATGACTATCGCCATGCGTTTTTCGCATGGCAGTCTTCCCCTGCTGTGCATTGCGGAATCAATGCTGCATTGCAATATATACTGGTGTCTTGGGAGGAATCTCGAAAGGAACCAAGGCCATGACTGCACGTTTTCGTCCTATCCACTGCGGGTTTGATACCCTGCGCCGCGCGCTAGAGCCTGTGCGTGCTACAAACGGACATCGTAACCTCGGCATCGCTGCCAATGAGCAGATGACCGCACGAGGTACTGGAGTCTCGGCTCGCGTCAGCCGCCCGACGGCGATCTTCGCCGACTTCCGCGCCTGCTAATCGACAGGCGCGCCTTACGCCGCAGTCCAGCAAAAAAGTTTGAGTATCAGGAACGACACCATGTCTTCGGGTTTGCGTCCATTCATCGCCCTGTTCGATTCCGTCAACCATATTGGCGCGGCGGTTCGCGCCGCCGAAGAATTCGAGCGCGCGCGCAACGTCTCCAAAGATGAATGCCGTGACGCGCGAGCTGCGGCTGCCAGCATCCCTCTTTAGGGATCGGGATCAGCCTCGTAAGGTGGATTGCGCCCAGGCAAAGGCCTCATCGACCGCCGCCAGTTTTATGGCCTGCCAGCCGCAATACTGATCGAAAAAATAGCGCGATATCCACATCTGGGTCTTCTTGGATTCATACCAGCCGACGTCGCCGCGATCAGCCGACTTGCGCAGGATACGTTGCAGATGCGTCCGCGATATCATGAAATGGGTTGCCAAAGCGCGCGCATCGACGTGACCGATATCGATCCGATCGCCCACCTGGCCATCAAGGTCAAGCCTCGACATGATGTAATCGACGACAAGACCTCCGGATTCCGTCCAAAGAAACAGACCGACGCTTTCAGGCGGCTCGCGCCAAAGGTCGGCTGCCAGACAGGTGCGTGCCATACGCGGCTGCGCCAGGTCGAGAAGCATCGGTGAGGCGACCAGCGTGGCAGCGCGGCTACCATCGTCGATCAAATCGAGCGCAGTCAAATTGGCGAGATACCAGCCGAACATCCCCGAATAGGCGGTTTCAGTCGGCACGTAACGCCGCGGGCGGCGAGCCGGCCCAGGAGCCAATTCCAGAAAGCGATAGGTCAGCAGTTCCTCTATAAAGCTCAAAACCGTATTGCGACTGGCAACGCGATAATGCGTGATGAGGTCGCGCAGCGCGACAACAGTCAGCCCCGAGCGGGGACGCTCCGGATCATATTCGAGATGAAGCGCATAGGCGGATTGGCTTAGAAGCCAACGCTGATGCGAGGCGAGCATGCGCGCAATCCTCGGACCGTTGTCATAGCGGTTGCGCAATGTCTCGGAGAGAAAGCGCAAGGACGCCACAAACTTGGGATGGCGAGAAAGTTGCTCGATGGAAAAACTCAATCGGGCCTCCGTGGTGCCCTTCCTAAAAAGCAGCAGAAAGTTGATGTTTCATTTTTATGAACAAACTTGCCGGAATCGATCATAATTCCGATATCTAATAGCATGCTATAGTTATGCAAGCTTGCCGATATCGCAAGTGGTTAAACGATAATTTACTTTAAATTATCGTTTCCTTACCGTAACGGCCAACATTTTACGGTAATGCAACCATGATGTTTTGCTTAAATATTATGTTAGCAATTCTACAGTTGATCTGCAAATGCAGCCTGAGATTTGCTGTTTTCCATTCGAATAGCTGAAACGGGAACGGCGCAGCGAGCAAATACTTACCGTGCCATACCAAAACAACACAATGTTGCGATATGACTTTAACTTTGGTTCAGATTTCGATGTAATGATGCGGTCACTTTCGGTTCGGAGGAAAGCTTCGGACCGTGCCCGCCGAAGCATAGCCTGATCAGGATAGACCATGCGCACAGACACCGGCCAGATCATCAATCTGGCAGACTATCGTCCCACCGACTTCGTTCTGGAACGCGTGGACCTCACCTTCGATCTACATCCGACGGAGACCAAGGTGGAAGCACGGCTGATCTTCCATCGGCGCGAGGGTGTCGATGTGAATGCGCCGCTGGTGCTTGATGGCGACGAATTGGTGCTCTCCGGCCTGCTGCTCGATCAGAGCGAACTTCCGGCCGAGCAATATGATACGACGCCAGAAAGCCTGACCGTCCGCAATCTGCCAGAAAGCACACCTTTCGAGCTGACGATCACGACCGTGATCAACCCGGAAGCCAACACCCAGTTGATGGGTCTTTACCGCACGGGCGGCATCTATTGCACGCAGTGCGAAGCCGAAGGCTTTCGCCGCATCACCTATTTCCCCGATAGACCGGATGTGCTTGCCCCTTATACGGTCAATATCATTGCCGACAAGGCGACCAATCCTCTGCTGCTGTCGAACGGCAATTTCCTCGGTGGCGCCGGCTACGGCGAAGGCAAGCACTTTACCGCCTGGTTCGATCCGCATCCGAAGCCGAGCTATCTCTTTGCGCTCGTTGCCGGCGATCTTGGTGTCGTCGAGGACACGTTCACCACCATGTCCGGCCGTGAGGTGGCGCTGAAAATCTATGTCGAACACGGCAAGGAGCCGCGCGCGACCTATGCCATGGATGCGCTGAAGCGTTCGATGAAGTGGGACGAAGAGCGCTTCGGCCGCGAATACGATCTCGACATCTTCATGATCGTCGCCGTGTCGGACTTCAATATGGGAGCAATGGAAAACAAAGGCCTCAACGTCTTCAACGACAAGTATGTTCTGGCCGATCCCGAGACGGCGACCGACGCCGACTACGCCAATATCGAAGCCATCATCGCGCATGAATACTTCCACAACTGGACGGGCAATCGCATCACCTGCCGCGACTGGTTCCAGCTCTGCCTCAAGGAAGGCCTGACCGTCTATCGCGATCACGAATTTTCCGCCGACCAGCGCTCGCGTCCCGTCAAGCGGATTGCCGAAGTCCGCCATCTGAAATCGGAACAGTTTCCGGAGGACAGTGGCCCGCTTGCCCATCCGGTCCGGCCGACGACATACCGTGAAATCAATAATTTCTATACGACGACCGTCTATGAGAAGGGTAGCGAGGTCACCCGCATGATCGCGACGCTGCTTGGCCGCGATCTGTTCAAGAAGGGCATGGATCTCTATTTCGATCGGCACGACGGACAGGCGGTGACGATCGAAGTTTTCGTCAAGTGTTTCGAGGATATCAGCGGCCGCGATCTCACGCAGTTTTCGCTGTGGTACCATCAGGCCGGTACGCCGCTCGTCACCGCATCGGGCGCTTATGATGTCAATGCCAAGACATTCACCCTGTCGCTCGAACAGATGGTGCCGGCAACGCCGGGCCAGACCGTCAAAAAGCCGATGCACATTCCGCTCCGCCTGGGCTTGCTCGCCGAAGACGGCAGTCTCATCACGCCGGCATCCGTGACCGGAGCAGAGCTGACCGACGACGTGCTGCACCTGACAAAGAAGGCGCAAACGGTGACGTTCCACGGCGTTCCCTCCCGGCCGGTCCTCTCGCTCAATCGCAGCTTCTCGACGCCGATCAATCTGCAGTTCAGCCAGAGCACTGAGGATCTCGCATTGATCGCCCGCTATGAGACCGATCATTTCGCCCGCTGGCAGGCGCTGATCGATCTTGGCCTGCCCAACCTCTTGCAGGCGGCGCGCGATGCGCGCCAGGGTGCCGACATAACGTGTGGCTCGGCCTTCACCGACGCCTTGCTGGCTGCCGCAGCCGACGAAAGTCTGGAGCCGGCCTTCCGCGCTCAGGCGCTCGCCTTGCCGAGTGAATCCGACATTGCCCGCGAGCTTGGCGGCAATAATGATCCTGATGCCATCCACGCGGCGCGCCAGACGATCATCAAGCGGGTCGCCGAGACCGGAAAGGACGTCTTCACCGCGCTCTATGATAGCATGCAGACGCCGGGACCGTTCAGCCCCGACGCGGCAAGCGCCGGCCGCCGCGCCCTGCGCAATGCGGCACTGGGCTATCTGTCGCAGTTGGATGAAACGCCGGCGAGAACTAAGGCCGCCTATGATGCGGCAAACAACATGACCGATCTCAGCGCCGCGCTGACCATTCTCGCACAGCGCTTCCCTGATACTACCGAGACGGCGGCAGCGCTTGCGCATTTCCGTGACCGCTTCGCGGACAACGCGCTCGTCATGGACAAATGGTTCGCCATTCAGGCGGCAATCCCGGGCGCCGGGGCGCTGGAGCGCATTCGGCTGCTCATGGAAACCCCGCTCTTCAAGCGCACCAATCCCAATCGCGTCCGCTCGCTCATCGGCACTTTTGTCTTTGCAAACCCCACGGGTTTCGGCCGGGCCGATGGCGCCGGATACAATTTCCTCGCCGACGAAATCCTCGAGATCGATCAGCGCAATCCGCAGCTTGCGGCCCGCATCCTGACCTCGATGCGCTCGTGGCGGTTGCTCGAACCCGTGCGCGCCGATCATGCCCGCTCTGCACTGATGCGGATCGAGCGTGCGGCCGGCCTGTCGACCGACGTGCGCGACATCGTCGAACGCATCCTCAAGGAGTGATTTCGATCACCCGGCGCACCGATTTCAAAGGCTGATTTGCCTCGGCCTTTTCAGCTCCAACGAGTCCCGAACGCGTGCAACTTACCGCTGCGTGTGCAAAATATGCTAAAATCGCAGATGGTTAAGAAAGTTTTACCGCACCCTCTGGACAAGCCGAATCACGAATGATTCATTAAGGCAGATTCGGGCGAGCGGCGCAGCGAATCACACGAGGGACAAGGCTAAAGCGATGGTGGACGTGCGGCGGGCAACCGCGGCCGATGGACGGCTGCGTGTTAATTTCGACGGTCTGAAATCCTGGCATAGCGGCGTTACCGATCGAACCGGAGTGCGGATGGAGACGATTTCGCGTCGTTTTCCGCAGACGGAACATATTCTCAAGCGCATCATCCCGGTCCTCATCGTTTCCTTCCTGATGGTCGTTGCCGCCTCGCATTTCTTCGGCATGATCACGGAACATAGCCGCATGGCGGCTTCCGCCCGCCGAACGACCTCGCTTTCCATCGCAGCAGCCGCCGCCGCCTTTTCGAACGATGCCAGCCTGTTCCAGGCCGGCGACCGCAGCGGAGCAGAGCGGAAGCTTGCCTCCTACTTGCCGCAGGATCGGCTGGATAGCGGCGCCTTCGTCCTGCTCGTACAGTCGAGCGGCCGCGTATTCGGCTCGTCGGCCGCTGGCTCCGGCTATATCGGAATGATCGTCTCCGACTTCTTTCCCGAAGTGGCGGCCATCCGCAGTTTCGGCGATCATGCCGGCGTGATCGAAACCATGATCGGCGGCGAGCCCTATTATGCGGCAATTTCCCTGATCGGCGACAAGGGTGATTTCATTCTGTCAGCGGCGTCGATGGATGAGATTGAAAAGCTCTGGCGCGACGAGCTGACCCTGAACGTCACACTCTTTGCCGGCATATCCTCCATCCTGCTCGTCATCCTCTATGCCTACTACACCCAGGTGAAGCGTGCCCGGGATGCGGACGAAATCTTCCTGGAATCCAACCTGCGGGTCGAAACCGCACTGTCGCGCGGCCGCTGCGGTCTCTGGGATTTCGATTTTACCAGCCGCCAGTTCTTCTGGTCGCGGTCGATGTACGACATGCTCGGGCTGCCGGTCGCCGATAAGCCGCTCGCCTTCACGGATGCGGCGCGGCTGATGCATCCGGATGATAACAGCCTGCATATGCTTGCCCGCACCGTCACCCGTGGTAATGCCGGCCAGGTGGACCAGATCCTCCGCATCCGCCATGCCAAGGGACATTACGTCTGGATGCGGGCTCGCGCCCAGGTGATCCGAACCAATTCGGGCCGCGTCCATATGATCGGCATCGCCATGGACGTGACCGAGCAGCATCGCCTGGCGCAACGCTATGCGGAGGCCGACCAGCGCCTGGCCGATGCTATCGAATGCACTTCCGAAGCCTTCGTGCTGTGGGACAAAAACGACCGCCTGGTCATGTGCAATGCGCATTTCCAGCAGGCTTACGGCCTGCCGGACAATGTGCTCGTGCCGGGCACCGAACGCGCCGTCGTCAATGCCGCTGCCGCACGGCCGGTCATCGAGCGCCGCATTGTCGATCCCGGCCGCTCCAACCACTCGCAGACGACGGAAGTCCAGCTTGCCGACGAGCGGTGGCTGCAGATCAATGAGCGTCGCACGCGCGACGGTGGCCTCGTCTCAGTCGGCACCGATATTACCCAGCTCAAACGCAACCAGGAGCGGCTCCGCGAATCGGAGCGCCGGCTGATGGCGACCATCAACGACCTCTCGGCTTCGCGGCAGATTCTGGAAAAGCAGAAGGCGGAACTTTCCACCGCTAACACCAATTATCTTGCGGAGAAGGAACGCGCCGAAGCGGCCAACAAGGCGAAATCCGAATTCCTCGCCAACATGTCGCATGAGCTGCGCACGCCGCTCAACGCTATCCTCGGCTTCTCGGAAATTCTGCAGGATCAGATGTTCGGCCCGTTGGGTTCGGCCCGCTACAATGAATATGCCAAGGATATTCACGACAGCGGCAAGCATCTGCTTAACGTCATCAATGACATTCTCGACATGTCGAAGATCGAAGCGGGGCATATGAAGCTCAGCTGCGAGCGGATCAATCTCGCGCCGCTCATCGAGGAATGCCTGCGTTTCACGCGCATCCCGGCGGCGCAGAAGAACATTCTCGTCGAACAGCGCATATCTTCCGATATCAAGCTGAGCGCCGACCGCCGGGCAATGAAGCAGATCGTGCTCAACCTGCTATCCAACGCGGTGAAATTCACCAATGATGGCGGCCGCATCTCGGTTCGCACGCGCAGGATCGGAGACGCCGTCATGCTCATCATTGCCGATACGGGCATCGGCATACCGAAATCGGCGATGAGCAAGATCGGCCAGCCTTTCGAACAGGTGCAGAGCCAATATGCGAAGAGCAAGGGCGGTTCCGGCCTCGGACTCGCCATTTCCAGATCGCTCACCGCCTTACATCACGGCCGCATGCGCATCCGCTCCCGCGAGGGCATTGGCACCGTGATCGCGATCCGCATCCCGGATCAGCGCTGATTAGTCTCCCACGGTCGCCTGGAATATTTTCCGCACCGCTTTCGACAGGCGCTTTAGCTCGGCTTCCAGCGTGCGGAGATCCGGGCAATCACCGGCGCGGCAGACCAGTTCGATCAGGCCAGAAGGCGTGTTTTTGGGATCGAACGTACCGTCGATGCAGAGGCGGATGAGCTGCGACACTTCCGTGTAGAGCTGCAGCGCCTTAAGGCAGACGTCGAGATCGTTGCGATCCATCAGGCTGTCGCCGAGTAGTTTCAACGCTTCGGCCGTGCTGAGGCCATTTGCATCGATGCCGACGCCGTGAGCAGGAGCAATCAGGCGCAGATATTGCGCGATGAATTCGATATCGATCAGGCCGCCGGGGACCAGCTTCAGATCCCAAATGCTCTCCGGCGGCTTCTCCTGTTCGATCATGCCGCGCATCTCGCGAACATCCCTGGCGATCTTGGCGATGTCTCTCTTGATCGAGAGAACTTCGCCGATGACGCGCTCCGCATCGTTCACCAATTCATCGTGGCCGCAGATCAACCGCGCCCGCGAAAGCGCCATATGCTCCCAGGTCCAGGCTTCCTCGCGCTGGTACTTCTCGAAGGAGTTTATACGCGTTGCGACCGGGCCCTTATTGCCCGAGGGCCGCAGACGCATATCGACCTCGTAGAGCACGCCCTCGGCCGTCGGCGCCGAAAGGGCCGCGATTAGGCGCTGCGTGATACGGGTAAAGTAGCGCGTCGCATCGAGAGGCTTAAGCCCATCGGATTCGCCGACCGTATCGTCGTAATCGTAAAGCAGGATGATATCGATGTCGGAACCGGCCGAGAGCTCGAAGCTGCCGAGTTTGCCCATTCCAACGACAGCGACGCGGCCCCCAGGATATTCGCCATGCGCTGCGCGGATTTCCTTCATGACGGCATCCAGCGCCGCCTCAACGATGAGATCGGCAAGATAGGTGAAGGCACGAGCTGCCATCGTTCCACCAATTGCGCCCGTCAGCAGGCGAATGCCGATCAGGAAGCGCTGTTCGGATGCAAAGATGCGCAGCAGGTCGAGCGTCTCTTCATAATGTGTCGCCGGAGCCAGGAAGCTTTTCAGGCGTTCGGCGAGATAATCGCGCGTCGGCAGCTCCGCCATGAGGGTTGGATCTAGCATGCCATCGAAAACATGCGGCTTGGCCGCGATGATCTCGGCAAGCCGCGGCGCCGACGACATGATGTTGACGATGAGCGAGAGAAGCGCCGGATTGGTCCCGAGCAACGAGAAGAGCTGGATGCCGGCGGGCAGGCCGGAAATGAAGCTGTCGAAGCGTAATAAAGCCTTGTCGGCACGCTTGCTTTCGCCAAAAACGCGCAGCAGCTCCGGCGTCAGCTCCGTCAGCCGCTCGCGCGCTTCGACCGATTGCGTGGCACGATATCGGCCGTAGTGCCAGGTGCGGATGACATTAGCGATGTCGGACGGCCTATCGAAGCCGAGGCGCCGCAGCGTTTCCAGTGTATCCGGATCATCACCTTGGCCGGTAAAGACCAGATTGCCGGTTTCGCTCGAGAGCTTTGTTTCCTGTTCGAAAAGGCGCGCATAGCGGCGCTCGACGGTTTTCAATGTCGTCACCAGCGCTTCGGAAAAAGCCGACACGTCGGCAAAACCCATCATGTAGGCGATGCGCCGGAGTTCGGCATCGGTTTCCGGCAGGAGGTGCGTCTGCTCGTCACGCACCATCTGGATACGATGCTCGACATCACGCAGAAACCAATAGGCCGATGTCAGCTCGTCGCGGGTTTCCGCATCGATCCACTTCGCCTCGGTCAATTCGGCAAGCGTCTGCTCCGTTGATCGGCTGCGGAGAGCCGGCATGCGACCGCCGGCGATCAGCTGCTGCGTCTGCACGAAGAACTCGATTTCACGAATGCCACCGCGGCCGAGCTTGACGTTATGGCCTTTGACGGCGATCGCGCCGTGTCCCTTATGCGCGTGGATCTGCCGCTTGATGGAGTGGATGTCAGCAATCGCGGCGTAATCCAAATATTTGCGGAAGACGAAAGGCACGAGATCGCGGAGGAAGGCCTGACCGGCGGCAATATCGCCACCGACGGGCCGTGCCTTGATGAAGGCAGCGCGCTCCCAATTCTGCCCCCTACCCTCGTAGTAGATCATGGCCGCCTCAACCGGGATCGCAAGCGGCGTCGAGCCGGGATCAGGGCGCAGGCGGAGGTCGGTACGGAACACATAGCCATCCGCCGTGCGCTCCTGCAGGATGCGTACCAGCCGGCGCATCAGCCGCGGGAAGATATCGATGGCATCGTCAGGATCGGGCACGATGCCCGCCGTATCATCGAAGAAGACGACCAAGTCGATATCGGAGGAATAATTCAGCTCCTCGGCGCCGAGCTTGCCCATGCCGAGCACGATAAGGCCCGATTTTTGGCTTGGCGCGGCGGGATCAGGCACCCTGATCTTGCTGGCCTCATGCGACGACAGCAACAGATGGTCGATGGCCGCTGAAATGGAGGCCTCAGCAAGCCGGCTCAGCCAACGGGTGGTCTGCTTGCCATCATAAATGCGAGCGAGATCGGCGAGTGCGACGAGAAAGGCGGCGCGGCGCTTGGCGATGCGCAGGCGGCTCATCACCTCGGATTCGGAAGGCGAAGCGCCCCCACCCTCCGCCGGCAGCCAGGCACGGCGAGCCTCTTCTGCCAACGCCTCGATCTGCGGCGACAGAGGCTTCTTGATGGCAGCGACGAGAAGCGACGGTTCGAGATTAGCAGTTTCGCGCAAATAAGGAGAGAGGGTCAGGGCAGCGACGACGAAATCCCGCAATGCGCTTTCGCCTGCAAGCAGATCGGCAATGACAGGCTCAGCTCCGGCAATCTGCTTGAGATCCGCCAGGACAGACTTCGTTTCCGACTGGCTCAGCGGCCGTAGCCGTCCGGCCGGCACGTCCCGCAGCAAATCGCTTTGCGTCGTCGTCATGCAGCTCTCCCCAAACAGCAAGCGGATGGAGCAGGATTAACCTATTGTTTCTGCATGGGGAAGATCATGGTGACTGTTAATCCCTTAGCCTCTGGATTTTCGGGATCGGTATCGGAAAGCTCCAGTCGGCCGCCATGCAGCTCCATCACAGCTTCCACCAGGGCGAGGCCAAGGCCGGTTCCCGGCTTGGAGCGGCTTTCATCCAGCCGAAAGAAACGCTTGACCACATCGGCACGCTGATGGGCGGGAATGCCTGGCCCATGATCGGCGACCGCAAGCGTCACCGCGTCGTTGGTGCGCGCCAGCTTGAAGGTGATCGTCTGCTCGCCATTGCAGCCCGTCGCATATTTGAGGGCATTGTCGATGAGATTGAACAGCGCCTGACCGATCAGTTCGCGGTTGCCCTGCACCTCGACTTCCGGCTCTATCTCGGCGGTGAGCGCCAGCCCGGCCTCTTCCGCCACCGGCTCGTAGAGTTCCGCCGTATCGGCAACGATGGAGGAAAGATCGACAGCAGTCATCTCGGCGGCCACGGAACCCGCCTCGACACGAGAAATCATCAGGAGGGCATTGAAGGTGCGGATCAGCTGATCGGATTCGCTGATGATGCCTTCAAGCGCCGCACGGCGGCCTTCGCTATCGGCGTTGTCGAGCGCATCGGCCGCCTTGTTGCGCAGGCGCGTCAACGGGGTCTTGAGGTCATGAGCAATATTGTCGGAGACCTGCCGCAGCCCTTCGTTCAGCTTCTCGATGCGCTCGAGCATGGCATTCAGCGATGCCGACATTCGGTCGAACTCATCGCCTGAACCGCCGACGGGCAGGCGCTGCGAGAGATCGCCCGCCATGATCTTGCGGCCCGCATCCGTCATCCGATCGATGCGCTTCAGCGCGTTTCGACCGATACCGAACCAGATGACCAGCGCGCCGAGGCCCATGATCGCCAGTGCCAGCATCAGTGCCTGACGCACCAGCACGCGGAAGCGCTCGGGCTCGCCGAGGTCGCGGCCGATGAGGATGCGCAAGCCATTGTCGAGGATGAAGATATTGGCAATTGCCAGATGACGGCGCTCCGGATCGTTGGAGGCGTCGGTGTAGCGCTCGTAGGAGAAGGGCAGCTCCGTCCAGCCAGACTGGCCGAGCACGCCGGGCTGCACGGAAGCGACATTGCCAGCCAGGATATCGCCGGAAGGACCGGCAATGACATAGAGATTGGCGCCGGGCTGGCGGGCACGGCGCTCCATGGTGCGCAGAAGCAAGTTCAGGCCGCCGATGTCATAGGCGCGTTTGACCTGACTGACCTCCTGCTGGACTGCATCGCGGATCTGCCCCGTCAGGAGCCGTTCGGACATGGCCGTGACGTAGAAGACCAGCGTCGCGGCGCAAAGCGAGAAAAGGAGGATGTAGAGGGCGGAAAGGCGGACTGCGGTGGACTTGAAGAGGACGCGGAAGCGACTCATCCCTCGTCCTTGATCATGTATCCGGCGCCACGAATGGTCTTTAGCAGCGGCTGACTGAAATCCTTCTCGATCTTGGAGCGCAGGCGCGAGACGTGGACGTCGATGACATTCGTCTGCGGATCGAAATGATAATCCCAGACATTCTCAAGCAGCATGGTGCGGGTGACGACCTGACCTGCATTTTTCATCAGATATTCCAGGAGACGGAATTCGCGCGGCTGCAGCAGGATTTCCTTGCCGCCGCGGCGCACCTCATGCGAGAGGCGGTCCAGCTCCAGATCACCGACACGATAGAGGACGTCCTGCTCCGGCGTTCCCTTGCGGCGGCCGAGTACCTCTACGCGGGCAAGAAGCTCGCTGAAGGCATAGGGCTTGGGCAAGTAGTCATCGCCGCCGGCACGCAGGCCAGTGACGCGGTCATCGACCTGGCCGAGCGCGGAAAGGATCAGAACCGGCGTGTGCACGCCCTTGCGGCGCAATTCGCTGATAACCGACAGCCCGTCACGGCGCGGCAGCATGCGATCGATGATGGCGACATCGTAGGTGTTTTCGGTGGCCATGAAGAGACCGCTCTCGCCGTCGCTCGCGTGATCGGCAATGATGCCGGCCTCGCGAAACGCCTTTGTAAGGTAAGCCGCCGCTTCAAGATCGTCTTCGATGATCAGAATCTTCATGTGAGCGACATTACCTGCCGACGCTGCCTCGGCACAACCAGAATCAGGAGAACTCACGGCATGTTGGCCAGCGGTTGTCATCTTTCACCTGCCTTGGAACCAGTCATTTTTGACATGTTCTAAAAGGAAAGCCGCACAAGCCGTGGCCTGCGCGGCTTTCCCAATGCATTTCATCCGTCTGAAGAATCAACCGGCGTTGATCGGCAAAGCAACGAAGCGGCTGCCGTCACCAGACTGAATCTGGAACAGGGCGCGCGTGCGGCCGTCCTTCTTCGCCTGCTCGATGATCTTCGCAATATCGCCGGCGTTGGAGACCTGCTGGTTGTTGACCGACGTGATCTTTTCGCCTTCCTTCACGCCCTTATCGGCGGCATCGGAGTCGGGATCGACGGCGGTGATCGCTACGCCCTTGCCGTCGTCGGACGGGCCGACGGTGAGACCAAGATCAGCCAGGGCCTTCTCGGAGGACGGTTGCTGCGGCTGGCTCGGCTGCGAGTCGTCATTGGAGGCCTGGTTCTGATCGGCCGGAAGCGTGCCGAGCTCGACCGTGACCGACTGCGATTTTCCAGCGCGCCAGATCGAAACCTCGACCTTGGAGCCCGGCTGCATTGCGCCGATGCGGCGGGCGAGATCGCGCGGATCCTTGACCGGATCGCCATTGACGGCGGTGACGACGTCGCCGTTCTTGATGCCGGCCTTCTGGCCCGGCGAACCATCCTGCGGGGAGACTACAAGAGCGCCGCTTGCTTCGGACAGGCCGAGAGATTCGGCGATATCCTTGGTGACGGGCTGGATCTGAACGCCGAGCCAACCGCGTGAAACCGTACCGGTCTTGATCAGGTCGGTGACGACGTCCTTGGCGGTCGTCGCCGGGATTGCGAAGGCGATGCCGACGCTGCCGCCCGACTGCGAGAAGATGGCGGTGTTGATGCCGACCACCTGGCCGTTGAGGTTGAAGGTCGGGCCACCCGAGTTGCCCTTATTCACCGGCGCATCGATCTGGATGTAATCGTCATACGGCCCGGAATGGATATCGCGGCCTCGAGCCGAGACGATACCGGCCGTGACGGTGCCGCCAAGGCCGAACGGATTGCCGACGGCAACGACCCAATCACCGACGCGGACCTTGGAGTCATCGGCCCAGCCGACATAGGTGAACTTCTTGCCCTTCGGATCGACCTTCAGGACAGCGAGATCGGTGCGGCTATCCTTGCCTACCAGCTTGGCGTCGAGTTCGGTGCCGTCGTTGAGGACGACGACGAAAGCGGCACCATCGGAAACGACATGGTTGTTGGTGACAATGTAGCCATCTTCCGAAACGAAGAAGCCGGACCCTTGAGCGACGGGGCGTAGGCGGCCCTTGTCTTCTGAATTTTTCTGCTGGTTCTGGCCGCGCTGCTGGCCGCGGCCCTGCTGCTGCTCGAACTGGCGGAAGAACTTCTTCAGCGGGTGATCGTCCGGAAGATCATCGAAGCCGCGGCCGAGACCGAAAGAATCATCCTCTTCCGCAACCGAATTGACGCGGGATTCGACGCGAACCGACACGACGGCCGGCGAAACGGCATCCACCACGTTGGCAAAGCTCGGAACCTGCGGCGCCTGAACGTTGACGGCATCAGCATAGGCACCCGTGACGACGGCCGGAACACCCGTTGCCAGGGCAGCGACAGCGAGGCCTGCGACGACGGAAGCCTTCATAGCGGTGCTGCGGGACAAAGTGTCCTTGATATTCCTGAACATATGCGAATTACCTTCTCTTTTCTCGTCATATTTGAGCCGGCGGAACCGGCTGTGTTACGCCATAATGAAGATATAGGGCACGGCACCTTACAACGAACTGTCCGCCCCATGAAAAATTCGTAATGTAAGTTATCGGTGCAACATTATGGCGAAAGACGGCAATCGGATCACTTTCCGAGGATATCTTTCAACTGCGCCTCTTCATCCGCGTTCAAAGCGCTGCCGGTGGGCTTGCCGGCGCGGCGGCGCGCATAGACGGCAAGGGCCAATCCGCCTACTACGAAGAGCGCAATCGGCGCTCCCCAGAGGATGTATGTCTTTTCGCTCAAGCGCGGCTTGAGCAGCACGAACTCGCCATAGCGGGAGACGATATAATCGAGCACCTGCTGATCGCTGTCGCCATCGGTCAGGCGCTTGCGCACTAGCAAGCGCAAATCCCGCGCAAGATCGGCATTGGAATCATCGATGGATTGATTCTGGCAGACCATGCAGCGCAGCTCGGCCGAGATCGTGCGCGCCCGTGCTTCCAAGGCCGGATCGGACAGGACTTCATCGGGATTGACGGCGAAGGCGCCCATGGGCACCAGAAGCGTAACAAGGCAGAGAAGTAGCCGCATGGCGCCACGAAGACTGCGAATGCCGGCAACGTGCGATGTTAGCCGATTGCTGTTCATTCGGCCGGCTCCATCGCCGGACGAGCCGGTTTTGCCTTACGGCTCGGCGCGCCGACGCGCAGGCGACGATCGCTGAGCGACACGAAACCGCCGATAGCCATGATGAGCGCGCCCAGCCAGATGCAGAGAATGAACGGCTTCCACCAGATGCGTACGACCATGCCGCCATCCTTGCTGACGTCGCCGACCGACACATAGAGCTGGTTGAGGCCGAGCGTGAGAATGCCGGATTCGGTTGTCGCCGTGCGGCTTGCTGTAAATACGCGCTTGGCGGAGGACATTTCCGCAAAGGCAACCCCACCACGACTGACGGTGAAGTGGGCGCGATCCTCGGTGAAATTGGGACCTATGCCCGGCCGCACGCCGTCAAAGCGCAGGCTGTAGCCGCCAAGCTCAGCCATCTCGCCCGCCTTCATGCTGGTGATATGTTCCGCCTCGAAGGTCGTCACTGTGACAATGCCGAGCACGCTGATGCCGAGGCCCGCATGGGCAAGTGCGGTGCCGAAGGCCGAGCGCGGCAGCCCGCTGAGGCGGCGCCAGGCGACATCCGCTGCCACCTTGCCGACGCCGGCGCGATACCAGAGATCAGCCAAAGCGCCGAAGAGCAGAAAGAAGCCGGCGGCGAGGCCAAGAATAGCCAGCACCGGTCCGCCATGCTTGATGTAGAACAGAACAAGGCCGGCCAGAAAGGCGAGGCCAGCAACCACATAGAGCCTCTGCAGCGCGCCGAGCAGGTCGCCGCGCTTCCAGGCGAGCAGCGGCCCGAACGGCACGGCGATAAGGATCGGCGTCATCAACAATCCGAAGGTCATGTTGAAGAAGGGCGGCCCAACGGAAATCTTGTCGCCCGTCAGGGTTTCGAGCGCCAGCGGATAGAGCGTGCCGGTCAAAACCGTACCACAGGCGACCGTGAGGATCAGGTTGTTCAGCACCAGCGCGCCCTCGCGCGAGATCGGCGCAAACAATCCGCCGGCAGCAAGCCTCGGCGCGCGCAGCGCGAAAAGCGACAGGGCCCCGCCGATGAAGATCAGAAGAATGCAGAGGATGAAAATGCCGCGCGTCGGATCGCTGGCGAAGGAATGGACAGAGGTCAGCACGCCGGAACGCACGAGGAAGGTGCCGAGCAGTGACAGCGAAAACGTCAGGATTGCCAGCAGTACCGTCCAGATCTTCAGGGCGTCGCGCTTTTCCATGACCAGTGCCGAATGCAGCAGGGCCGTGCCGGCGAGCCAGGGCATGAAGGAGGCATTTTCCACTGGATCCCAGAACCACCAGCCGCCCCAACCAAGCTCGTAATAGGCCCAATAAGAACCCATGGCGATGCCGAGCGTCAGGAAGCTCCAGGCAGCGAGCGTCCAGGGGCGGACCCAACGCGCCCAAGCGGCATCGATGCGACCTTCCAGAAGCGCGGCGACAGCAAAGGAGAAGCAGACGGAGAAGCCGACATAGCCGAGATAGAGCAAGGGGGGATGGATCGCCAAACCGATATCCTGGAGGACGGGATTGAGATCCTTGCCCTCCGCCGGCGCTGGGTTGAGCCGAATAAAGGGATTGGAGGTGAGCAGAATGAAAACCAGAAAGGCCGAGGAGATCCACGACTGCACGGCCAGTACATTGGCGCGCAGCACATCTGGCAGATTGCGCCCGAAGAGCGCAACGAACGCGCTGAACAGCGCCAGGATCAGCAGCCAGAGCATCATCGATCCCTCGTGATTGCCCCAGACACCGGAGATCTTGAAGATCAGCGGCATCAGCGAATGGGAGTTGGCCCAGACATTGAGAACAGAGAAATCGGAAGCGACATAGGCATATGTCAGCACGCCGAAGGAGAAGGCGACCAGCAGGAACGTGACGATCGCGCCGACCGGAGCGATATCCATCATCGACACGTCGCCACGCCTCGCGCCGATTACGGGAAGGATGGAGACAATGAGCGCCGTCGCGAGCGCCAGCACAAGAGCATAGTGTCCGAGCTCGATGATCATCGGGTGGCCTCCTCGCCTTTCCAGACGCCATCAGCCTTCAGCTTGTCGGCGACCTGTTTCGGCATATAGCGCTCATCATGCTTGGCGAGCACACTGTCGGCAACGAATACGTCACTGCCCGCCTCGAACTTGCCTTCGGTGACGACTCCCTGCCCTTCGCGGAACAGGTCCGGCAAAATGCCGTCATACTTGACCTTGATCGTGTCGGTGCCGTCGGTGACCGAGAATTGAACCTGCGTTCCCTGACCGCGCACGATCGAGCCTTCACCGACGAGGCCGCCCAGGCGGATCAGCGTCCCCGCATTGACCGGCGTCTTGGCGAGATCCGCCGGCATATAGAAATAGGCGACCGACTGGCTGAAGGCGAACAGCACGAGCAACACGGCGGCGGCGATGAAACCCATGCCGCCTGCGATCACAGCAAGACGTTTCTGCTTGCGGGTCATTACTGCTTTACCTCCGTCGGCAGTCCCAATTCCTTTGCCAGCGCCAGAAGCTGCTGGCCCTCCCCTCCATTGGGCGGAAAGGCTGCCAGGCCGCGCTTCAGCGCATCCGCTGCACGCTCCCGATCCTTCAGCACCGCATAGGAGCGGATCAACCGCATCCAGCCTTCGAAATTATTCGGATCGTCCTTGAGCTTGGCATCGAGACTATCAACCATACCACGGATCATCTGCTGGCGGTCGCCGCTGCTCAGCGCATTGGCCGCCGCCACGTCCTCCGCCGTCGGGTTGCCCGGTGCCTTGTCGCTCGTCGATGCCATCGGCTGGCCGCCATTCTTGACGATGTGTTGATCGACAACAGCAAGCCAAGGCGCGTCAGGCGGCGATTGTCTCGCGAGAGCCTCGAAAGCGGTCTTCGCATCGGCTGCCTTGCCCTCTTGCTCCAGTGCCAGCGCCAGATAGAAAAGCGTGCGCGGATTGGCGGCATCGAGCGCCAGCGACTGTTGCAGCACCTCGCGTGCCTCCGCCGTGACTATGCCATTGGCCTTGACGACCAGCACCTCGCCCAGATCGCCAAGCCGCGCCGCATTTGGCCCCAACAGATGGATGACATTGCGATAGGCGAGCTCTGCATCCCCGATTCGATTGGTCTTGAAATAGATGGGCGCCAGGACTTCCCAACCCTTGGCATCATCGGGATTCTTGGCCAGATGCTGCTCGATCTTGACGATCGAAATGGCGAGATCGTTTCCTGGCTTTTCAAGTCTTGCTTCCAGCGGCTGCGCCGGCAGGCCGGGATCGCCATTGATAAGATAGAGACAGAGACCAACGGCCGGAAGAAGGACGATGATGAAAGCTTGAGCAAGTCGATAACTGCTACGCGCGGGCGATTTTGCTACCGTCTTCTCGTCCTTGGCAGCAGCTATGAGACGCCGTCCGATTTCGGCGCGGGCATAGTCTGCTTCCTGTGCAGAGATGAGACCGCCGGCAAGATCGCGCTCCAGTTCACCAAGCTGATCGCGATAGACCTCGGCCTCTCCGGAACGACGATCTTCTACCTCCTTCGCACCACGCAGAAGAGGATAGAGCAGCACAGCGCCGACAACCGCCGTAAGAACGGCCACGAGAATCCAGAACAGCATAGACGCCCAATACTTTAATGGGGCGCTTATTCCAATCAGGAAAGACCATCTGACGAAGATTTGAGGCGTTTGGCCGCGCCTTTCAGTGCAGACGCCTATTCAAGCGGCGTCCATGTGCCGTCGTCATTGCGGCAGGCCGCGCCCCTTGCTGTCGTCGGCTTGCCGTCGATAGTGACGGTATGCGTATATTGCCGGCAGTTCTGCGAGCCCACCTGGTAAGGCGCAGCGGGGACAACCTCGCCGCTTGCATTCCTGCCCTTCCATGCCACAGGTTGGCCGAGAGGTGAGGTTTCGAGGGCACGATATTCCGCTTCCAGCGCACGCTGTTTGTCGTTGTCACTGAGCTTGACGCCAGTACGCCCGACGATACCACCATCAAGAGCATTGATGAAGGTTGCGGAGGCCGGGGGCTTCGCCGACGAAAACAGGCTCTTACTGCCCCCCAGGCCGCTCGTCGTCGAGCAACCAGAAAGCGCAAGTGCGGCAAAAAGAGAGGGAATGACCAGAAAAAAGGTACGAAGCTTCATACAACCGAACCAGTATCAAAAAGCAAAACCATAGGTACTGCGCTGCGGTATCATCATGACCCACAACGCCTTTTTGGCATCATGCCGTCCCTCACGCAACATCCTTCGTCAGGCCCGGCAAAATTAGGCTCGCCCGAAGCCCGCCCCAGCTGCCTCGGGAGAGTTCGAAACGGCCTTGATATTCATTGGTGATCTCGCTGACGATCGAAAGCCCAAGCCCCGTGCCGGGCTTGCTCTCGTCCAGTCTGCGCCCGCGTTTCATGGCTTCGCGGATCTGATCCGGCTCCAGCCCGGGGCCATCGTCCTCAACCACCAGTTCCACCCAGTGGCGCCGCGCCGGATCGATGCCCTTGACCTCGGCCGGCGCCTCGTTTGCAACCAGACGCACCTTGTGTTCGGCAAAGCGGGCGGCATTTTCGAGGAGATTGCCGACCGTCTCTTCGAGATCCTGCTGCTCCATGGCGAGCGCCAGATTGGGCGAGACGGAGAGTTCGAACTCCTTGTCGGCGTTCAGCCGCCGCATTACGCGAACAAGCCGTTCCAGCGCCGGCTCGGCCTCGGTGCGTGCCAGCACGGATTCGCGCTGGGCGGCGATGCGGGCGCGATTGAGGTAGGATTGCACTTGCCCCTGCATCGCCTCGGCCTGGTTCTTCACCAGATCGCCATGCGAGCGCTCCAGGACACGGGATTCATTGAGGAGAACCGCAATCGGTGTTTTCAACGAGTGCGCAAGATTGCCGACCTGCATGCGAGCGCGCTCGACGATACGCCTGTTGCTGTCGATCAGCGCATTGATCTCATTGGCAAGCGGCAGGATCTCACGCGGAAAATCGCCCTGCAGACGCTCGCTTTCACCAGCGCGGATGCGCCCCAGTGCCGCGCGGGCCTTATCGAGAGGCTTCAGACCGTAGAGAATGGCGAGCGCATTGACGATCAAGCTTCCGACGCCGAAGCCGACCAGCGCGAAATAGAGACTATGGGAGAAATTGCGGACATCATCCTCGACCACGGCCACATTCCCTGTCACGCGAAATCGAGCCGCATGGTCCGTATCGAACTGGACTTCCGTTTCAGCCACCTGCACGCGGTTTCCGAAGGCGTCGGTGACGCTATAGTAGCGCTCGTAATTCTTGTCGAAAGGCGCTTCCAGCACGGATAGAACCGGCAGGTTCGAGGCGCCGAGCGACGACGAAACCAAAGGGGTTGACGTATAGGTGCCGAGCGGCTCGACAATCCAATACCAGCCGGTCTTCGGCTGCGAAAAACGAAGATCTCCAAGCTGCGGGCTGCCTGACAGCGCACCTTGATCGCCGATCGTCACCGAGTTGATGACATTATAGAGCTGGGCGCGCAACAGGTCCTGAAAGCCGCGCTCGGCGCTCTTGCGGTAGATATCGGAGATGACGAGGCCGATCACCACCAACGCCACTGCAGACCAGAGTGTAGTCAGCAGCAGGACGCGAGCGGTGAGCGACTTAATTCGCATTGGTCGGAGCTTGGATTCTGTAACCAAGGCCGCGAACCGTTTCTATCAGGTCAACACCCATCTTCTTGCGCAAACGACCGACAAATACCTCGATCGTATTGGAATCGCGATCGAAATCCTGGTCGTACATATGCTCGACCAGCTCGGTGCGTGAGACAACCTCGCCCTTGTGGTGCATGAGATAAGCAAGCAGCCGATACTCATGAGACGTAAGCTTGAGCGGCTTGCCGTCCACGGTCGCCTTCGAGCTCTTGGTGTCCAAGCGCACCGGACCGCAGACGATTTCCGAGGAGGCGTGGCCGGCGGCGCGGCGGATGAGCGCGCGGATGCGGGCGAGCACTTCCTCGACATGGAATGGCTTGGCGACATAATCGTCCGCGCCGGCATCGATGCCTGCCACCTTGTCGCTCCAGCGATCGCGGGCGGTCAAGAGGAGCACCGGTACGGTGCGTCCAGCGCCGCGCCATTTCTCAAGCACCGTGATGCCATCCATTTCAGGCAAGCCGATATCGAGGATGATCGCATCGTAAGGTTCGGTATCGCCGAGGAAATGCCCCTCCTCGCCGTCTAAGGCGGTATCGACCACATAGCCTGCCTCCTTTAAGGCTTCAGCGAGCTGGCGGTTCAGGTTGATATCGTCTTCGACTATGAGAATGCGCATCTCTAAATCCAATTTCCCCGGTTCGAAAAACAGTACCGCAAATCGTGCTGCAGTGGAATCACGGAAACAATAAGATTTCGTGTAAGATTCAAGGCTTTAGGTTGGCACCAAAATGTGCCGGGATCACATCGGCACCTTCATCGTCACCTTGCGCGGACGCTGGCCGTTACCCTGCACAAGGACAGTGATGATGCAGCTATCGCCGGATGGTTGTACCGAGAGAAGCTGTCCGCCGGTCTTGGCGACCACCTCGTCAGCGGCCTCGCTGCAATCGCTATTGGCGCGCGCGACCATGGTCGACGTCGGCGCTGGCGCCGGCAAAACAGACGAGCCGGCCAGGACGAGGGCCGCTGCTGCTATGCTTGAAAATGAGGCCATGCTTCAGACTTCCCGCAGGGATATGAACTTGGCCGATTATTTACCCAAACACGTCTGAATGGCAAATGAATGGGCTGTAATTTTGAGCTTATAAGGCTTAGAGGTCACTAAGCCGATGCGCCAACCGATTGAAATCGTTGAACAAGTGCTCGCAGCCTCATCACAACGGCAACCGGCTGCCGCCTCAGAACGCCATGTCGATACAATCTATCGGCGATATCCGCCACTCATTACATCATCCGGGTTAGCAGGCATCATGATAGAGACTGCAGCTTAACCATTTTTAATCATTCCAGCTTATCATCTCCTCATGGATGCGACATGAGCCGTCGCCTTCCCGAGGCCAATACAACCGGCCGGCAAGCGTCTTGTCGAGACAAGGCGTTGTGATTTCCTTGAGCCCTTTGAATCACTTGCCGCGATCCCCTCTCAAGTTGAGTCCGGAGCTTTAAAAGTTGATTCAAGAACCTCAAGCTGAGAATCCGGTAGACGACAATCCGGTTTCGCTTGCGTGCTCAATCCGTTGAAAGGGTTGATGGGGGGCCTCAATGGCATCCGCCCTCAGAAAGATTCGCGGACGGCTGTCGCCGTCTCGTAGTCTGCCGCAATACGCATTTCGCGCAATGGACGAACGCGCTCGATGGAGCGCCGGTAATTCGGATGAGCCTTGTAAGCTGCCAATGCCGCCTCGTCGTCGAATTCGCCGTAAACCACGAGATCGACTTCGGTTCCGAGCTGATCAGTCTTGACGTTCGTGC
Source organism: Rhizobium sp. No.120 (assembly GCF_054558365.1). Classification (NCBI taxonomy): domain Bacteria; kingdom Pseudomonadati; phylum Pseudomonadota; class Alphaproteobacteria; order Hyphomicrobiales; family Rhizobiaceae; genus Rhizobium; species Rhizobium sp. No.120. Next base: position 935,945 of record NZ_BAAJNQ010000002.1, on the reverse strand, counting down.
CGATCTCCAAAAGCCGGGCGTGCGGAATGGAGGTGAGGATCGAGAGGCCGGATCGGACCTCTTCAAGCTTAGCGCGATCGGGAACAGTGAAGAAGACGATATGACGGATCACGCGGCGGCTCCTTATATATGCGAGGCACGGGCGCGATACCATGTGGGCAGGCTCAATTCAATAAACTCACGGCTCTTCCATCGCGATGCCGGAAACGAGGAGGTCGGAAGACTCTTCCGCCAGGCCTGACGGAATCAGCGCCGAAATCTATGGCTTTGCCGGAGGATTAGGCATCATATCGTCCTCGACGGTCAGCGGCCAATCGACGACATAATCCTCGAAATCGTCAAGATCGACATCATTCTCGCTAACGGTGCGCCCTTGAGCGGAAACACCGGCGAGATGCACCGTTTCCGAATCGCCCGAGATCAGTGGATGCCACCAGTAGAGATCGCGGCCCTCGTTGACGAGGCGGTAAGCGCAGGTGGGCGGCAGCCACTCCAGCGCCGGAACCTTCTCAGGCGTCAGTTGCACGCAATCGGGCACGAAATCCCAGCGGTTCGGGTAGCTGGTGCAACGACAGCTTTCGCCATCCATGAGCTTGCAGCGGATCGAGGTAAAATAGACGTCGCCGCTATCCCAGTCCTCGAGCTTGTTGAGACAACAGAGGCCACAGCCATCGCACAGGCTTTCCCATTCCGACGGGCTCATCTCTGCCAGGGTCTTACTTTTCCAGAAAGGCACTTCGTCTGTCATCGTCTTCGTCCTCGCCACCCGTGAGGAATTCGGGCTGCGGCATGCATGTCTCTTGTTCTTTTCTCTAAATCAACCAATTATTCAATTAGCCGTTCTATGAGATAATGGGCTTTGCGTGTGCCACAAGGAGACACGCTGCAGTAATGTGGTCGGGAAGTAGAGCGTGGAAGACCCATCCAATCCAGAAAACGGGCCGAAGATGGAGCCCGAGACGCCAAGGGATAACGGGGCTGAAAAGCCGCGGCGTCGCAAGCGCTATTTCTTTTTGCGCCTCGATTCCTGGATCGATTCCACTTTGTGGAATGCTGGTTTCGGTCTCGCCCAGGCATGGGAGGAGATCACCATCTTCTCCCGCCGCTTCCGCGTTCGCGGCTGGAAACGTATCTTCTTCGAGCTGCTCGGTGAAGGCCTGACGCTGGGAACAGCCGGTTCCGTGGTCATGCTGATGCTCGCCATGCCCGCCTTCGAGGCGACGCAGGGTGACTGGCGCAACCGCGGCAATTTCGCCGTCACCTTCCTCGACCGCTACGGCAACGTCATCGGCCATCGCGGTATCATTCACGAGAATTCCGTACCGGTCGACCAGCTGCCGGATTATTTCATCAAGGCGGTGCTGGCGACCGAGGATCGGCGTTTCTTCGATCATTTCGGCATCGACGTTATCGGTCTATTCCGCGCAGTCACCGTCAATGCGCAGGCCGGCGGCGTCGTCCAGGGCGGCTCGACGTTGACGCAGCAGCTTGCCAAGAACATCTTCCTCAGCAACGAGCGCTCCATCGAACGCAAGGTCAAGGAAGCCTTCCTGGCGATCTGGCTTGAGGCCAATCTCTCCAAGAAGGAGATCCTGAGCCTCTATCTCGACCGCACCTATATGGGCGGCGGCACCTTCGGCGCGGCGGCGGCGGCGCAATTCTATTTCGGCAAGAGCATTACCGACGTCAATCTGGCGGAAGCCGCAATGCTCGCCGGCCTCTTCAAGGCGCCGGCAAAATATGCGCCGCATGTCAATCTGCCAGCGGCGCGTGCCCGCGCCAACGACGTCCTGTCCAATCTCGTGCAGAGCGGGCTGATGACGGAGGGACAGGTTGTCGCCGCGCGGCGCAACCCGGCTTCCGTGGTTGACCGCGCCCAGATCGAATCCCCAGATTACTTCCTCGACTGGGCCTTCGATGAGGTACAGCGGCTCGCGACCCGCTTCCCCGAGCGCTCGCTGATCGTGCGCACAACCATCGATATGGGACTGCAGAAGGCGGCGGAGGATTCGGTTCAATCGAGCCTGATGGAGTTCGGCGAGCGCTATAAGGCCAAACAGGGCGCTTCCGTTGTCATCGAAAACGGCGGCGCTGTGCGCGCCATGGTCGGCGGCAGCGACTACGGCGAAAGCCAGTTCAACCGCGCGACCAAGGCACTGCGCCAGCCCGGTTCGTCCTTCAAGATCTATACCTACTCGGTGGCGATGGAGAACGGCATGACGCCGACATCCACCATCGTCGATGCGCCGATCAGCTGGGGCAACTGGAGCCCGCATAACTACGAGAACCGCTACGAAGGCAAGGTGACGCTCACTCAGGCGCTGACGCAATCGATCAACACAATCCCCGTACGACTTGCCAAGGAGAAATTCGGCATTCAGCCGATCCGTAACATGGCCAAGGCCATGGGCGTGGAAACACCGATCCGCAACGACAAGACCATTCCGATCGGCACTTCGGAAGTGACCGTCCTCGACCAGGCGACGGCCTATGCGGTCTTCCCCGCCAACGGCATGCAGTCGCGCCGTCACGGCATCGATCAGATCACCGGCTATGACGGCAGGGTGCTCTACGATTTCAGCCACGACGAACAGCCAGCCAAGCGGGTTCTGAGCGAAAAAGCCACGTCCTACATGAACCAGATGCTGACGCAGGTTCCGGTGATCGGCACCGGCCGCAAGGCCGCCCTCGACAACGGCATCGTGGTCGGCGGCAAGACCGGCACGACGCAGGCCTATCGCGACGCATGGTTCATCGGCTTTACCGGCAACTACACCTGCGCCGTCTGGTTTGGGAATGACGACTATACCTCCACGAACAACATGACGGGCGGCACCCTGCCGGCCATGACGTTCAAGAAGATCATGGATTACGCCAATCAGGGAGTTGTGCTGAAGCCGATCCCCGGCATCGCCAACCCGTTCCCGGTGCAGAAACCACAAACGGTTGCCGCCAAGAAGCCTGCCGACCCCGCCAATAATAGCCTGCCGCCGCTGGTACGTCCGCGCTCGCTTTCGGTGGACTCCACGAATATCCTGCGCGATATCGGCGAAAGGCTGAAGGCCGCAACACCGCTCAGCGCGCAGAAAGTGGCAACGGCGGAACGTATTAACGTGACGCCGTCCGAGTAACTAATTCTGGGGAAAATAGATCGCGACACGATGTAGATAACGACAGCAAGCCTGCCTGCCAATCAAGGGATGAAAGCCGATATTTGGGCCACCCGCTGCCTTTCCCGATCTTCGTCATTGTTCTCACGACAGCCGTAAATAGTGGCTTGCCCTTCCCCCTACCGCCAGAATCAGGAATAAATCGGCACTGATTTGTCACGAGGACGATCTTAGGGTGTTCCGAGTTCCCCTTCTTGTTGCGCTTTCGCTTGTCATCGCCTTTGGCGGCGGAATCGTGTTTACGCTTCTGGCGCTCGATGCCACATCGGGCTTCGGCGCGATCAAGCTGGGCGCTTGGCAGGCTTTCCCCGAAATGCAAACGGCCGATGCCGACCCTTATGCGAAATCCCATAGAGCGCGTGCAGGACGGCTGCTCTATGGCACTGCCGAAGGGCTGGTATTCACCGCCTCCGATGACGATACCGGCGCGAGATTGACGGCCAGCTGCACCTACCGCATCAGCGGCCAGACGCCGCCGGCGAGACTATGGACCCTTTTCATCGCCGGCAATGACGGTCGGCCGATCGAAGATGCCGCCGCCCGCCCCTCCACGATCAATTCCTGGGTCGTGCTGCGCAAGCCGGATTCGACCTTCAATATCACCGTTTCATCCAACGCCCAGGCAGGCAACTGGCTCGCCTTGCCGCCGTCTGGCAATTTTCGCCTGGTATGGACGCTCCTGGATTCGCCGGCCGCCAGCAATTCCGGCCTGATCGATCTCGGCATGCCGAAACTCGAGAAGATCGGATGCGGCAATGTTTAGATTCGTCTTCGCGATCTTGACCGGCCTATTCGGCGCCGTCCTGCTGCATATCATCATCATCCTGTCACTGCCGCATTTCTCCGACCGGGACGCCTATACGCGCGTGTCTGACGAGGGCGACGAGAACCATTTCTATATGCTCGACAATAAGGACGATGATGCGGGGCTTTCCAATACCGATCCCTATATCCGCACGGCCGTCTGCGCTTTCGACATCGAGGACACCCCCGTTCACCTGACCGCGAAGGGCAAGGTGCCGTTCTGGTCGCTCGCCATCTATGACGCGGCATCCAACGAAGTGTTCAGCATGAGCGACCGCACATCGGTTGGCGGAGCTCTCGATCTGCTGCTTGCGTCTCCCGTTCAGCTGACAGGCATACGCAAATCACTACCGCCCGCCCTCGCCCAATCGATCCTAGTGGAAGTGCCGCGGGCTCAAGGCTATGCGGTGCTACGCACCATGGCGCCGCAGCCGAGCTTCGATGACGGGGCGCGAGAATTTCTCTCACAAGCCGGCTGCGATGAATTCGACAATGGCTGAGATATACTGAACGGAGAGCCGCCAATTAGGCGGCTGGAGCTGGATCGATCGGGATAACTGCCTATATGAGTACGGCCAGCCGGCAATAGAGCACGAGTTCGCTGCGCACCTGCTCGCTTGAAGCGATTATTTCCCTTTCGCCCGCTTGGGTCCCGTGCCGGGACGATGCGTTGGCGTATCGAGATGCTCGTAACGTACGCCGGTGAACAACAGTATCTTTGCCTCCACCGGCTCTTTTTGGGCGCGCGGTGGCAGGCGCAATCGCCAATCCGAAAGAGATATGATCTTTGCCATTCTCGTCTCCATTAACGTCTCGAGACGGATGAACCTGCGACCTGATTTCACCCTGCCCGCCACTGAAGCGGGCTAACGCTCCCCTCCATTCCAGCCTTTGTCTTTAGGCTTCAATGGAGGCATCCGCGCCTTCTCACGGCATTTCCCTTACACCGTGGCATGGGCGCCCATTCTGGCTTCCATGCTGTCTTCACACGCGTCAACACTCTGCCAATGGCTACTTACGATGGGAATTCATACATATCGCAGTTAACAGAATGCTAATTCTTGTCGCTTGTCATTTCCGGCATCGTTCGTCATGCCCTATTAACGCTGCGGCGACGGTTTTGGTTTCATCATCAGCGGAAAAATTCCGCCGCTTGCCTTTGCTCGACCATCTAATAAAATCAGATAGTTAACCCAGAACACGACCTACTGGGCAAGGAGGCAAAGCCGCATCGCGTTGCAGAAAAGCGTCACACAAATATTATTTGCGCTCACAAAAAATTAACGTAATGTAAGAATTGAAATGCGAGGGCAATCAATGTTTGCGACGGGCAGCTCCGTCTTTTCACCGGAGGATGTCACGGTCCTGCGCAATGCGCTGGATGGGTGGTGCCTGGAAAAGCGGATCGATATTAAAAGTACGGAAGCGCAGTTCGCGGCCACGGCGGCAATCGGCCTTTTTCAATCCGGCTACAACACCTCGGAAAAGCTACTCGCAGCCTTGCGCGAGCATAAGGGCATCTGAACAATTCCATTTCGTTCGAGAAAGCGGATTTTCGTCTTGCGATACTCCGTTTCCTAACCCTCTGAGAAGAAAGCACCCATAGGTTGAATTTCTCTTTCGGCGGGCGTTTCCGTAGAGGTTTTCCACAGGCGTGCTTGAGCCTAGACCACCGTCCTTGTGGGCAAAGCGCTGCCTCGACCGTCGCGCAAGCTTAACGCGCAATTTTTATTCGGATTTTAATAAAGTTTTCACGAACCATTAACCCTGCCGGCCTTAGTCTTTTGCGAAAGCCATATAAGGACGACCGTGTCCATACCCGTTTCGACAGTCATCACCGAGGTTGCTCCCTTTATCGAGAGAGTCGTCTCGTTCGACTGGAGTGAAGTGAAGCGGGAGCCAAGGTCGACCTTCGGGCTCCCTGCTTTTTTGTTTAGCGTATCGGTATGGGTGTTGGCGTGCGTGATCGGTTTCGAGACCTGGAAGAGCCTGCGACTGTCCGCAAGAAGGACGTGGTTCTAATGGCGACGATCACCAGCTTCGAAGGTATGGGCCATCCGTCTAAATCGGAGCTTCGCCAGTTTGCCGAGCTTTTCACTCCTGTTTTCCAAGCATCTTCGGATGAAGCGAAGCGACAGGCCGTTGCAGCCCTTTCCCAATGCGAGACGGTGCCGCAAGCCGTAGCCCTGTTCATCGGCTGTCAGCCGATCGCCATTGCCGCTCCCTTCCTGACGAGCTCGCAGGCGATCGATGACGATACACTCATCACCATTGCCCGCACGCAAGGGGCGGCTCATGCGCGGGCAATTGTCCGCCGCTCGTCACTCTCTCCCAAGGTCATCGACGCGCTCGTCGGCCTGCATCAGGCCGAACCAGAACGCGGCATGACAGTGGCGGAACAGCCGGCGACCGTCGCTTCATCTCAAGCCGAGGCGACGGAAACCGAACGGCAATCGCGCGAAGAAATCTTGCGCCAGCAGATCAAACAGGCTGCGCGTCATCTGACTCGCGACGACAGCGACCGGCTCGGTCTGCGCAGCCTCAGCGAGACGCAGGAGGCGCTGCTTGTCCGCTTTGCCCGGGAGCGCGATGCGGTGCAATTCGCAACGACGCTCGCCAATGCCCTCTCCTCCAGCTACTGGCTTGCTGAACGCATCCTGCTCGACACCTCGGGGCAACAGCTGGCCGTCACGCTCGTCAGCCTCGGCATGAGCATCGCCGATGCCGTCTACTCGCTGGAGCGCTTCTATCCGCATCTGGCCGAACGGCATGGCAGCGTCAGCCGGGCTTGGCTTGTGCTCGATGATATCGACTCGGAAGAAAGCCAAGCGCGCGTGGAGGCATGGCGTCGCGCCGACAGCTACACTTACCTGCCGCAGGAAAAGCCGACGCAGCGTCCTGTAGCACCACTGTTCGGGCCGAACTCGGTATCCACCCGCACATTGCGCGTGGCAAACCGTCGATAGAGACGGCTCAATCCAGCGGATTGGCGCGGAAACCGGCTAAAGGGACGATATCGCCGATATCGTCCGTTTCGAGCTCGACGACCCATAAATCGGGATCGAACTTCAGCTCGCGGTCAAGAGTTTCGCGGATTTCCCGCGGTTCCTTGCGGTCGACGCGGACTTCGAAAAGCCGCGTCCCGCTCTCCTCCTCATCGAAGAGGCTCTGCGGAGCCGGCGCATACAGGGTCTCTAATCCGTCGCGGAAACGCTGGCGGATGAAGATCGCGCCGGCCTGCTCCTCGCCCTTGCGCTCCACAGCAGCAAAATCGCCCCTGGCGAACAGGCGGCGGATAAGTGCGGAAACAAAAATGTCGCTGCGCAATCTCATGGAGGACCTATAGCGGCGCGGGATCGCCAAGGCAATTGATGCCATCCCATAGCCGATTGTACCAATTCGACGGATAAGAGTTCATACGACACGCTCAAAGCGCGCCGATATCCTGCAGCTTCTTGAGTACCGCCATGTTCGGCTCCCCGGTCTCCGGCAGGCGATAGTGCTTCTGGAAGCGACGGATGGCTGCCTTCGTCTGCTCTCCGGCAACGCCGTCGATGCTGACATTGCTATAGGCGATATTGCTCAGACCCTTCTGGATCTGCATGACCATATTCACCTTGCTGACGGCATCGCTCGGCGTCGCCTTGGCCGCGACTGCACCGGTCCGGATGTTCTTCTCAGCATTCTGGATGGCGGCGGCAACCGGGTCGATCGCATCCGCCGTAGCGGAAATATTGACGGGGCGCGCTGCGGGAACAACGGCTGCCGTGCTCGTCCCACCGCCTGCTGCCTGCGCGTTCGCGGCATTGCTGGCCTTAAGGGCTGCCAGAAGCTCTGGTGTCGGCGTTCCGGTCTGCACGAGGCCGGACGCCTCCTGGAAGAAGAGGATAGCTGATGTGGTCCGCGATCCCGGCTTTCCATCGACGGCGCCGTCATAGAGGCCGTGGCGAATAAGTTCAGCCTGTATATCGGCAATAAGCTTCGACGGCGCGTTGGACGATTGCGCTGCGACCTGGCTGGTTGACGACGGCGGGGCAAGATCGGAAGCCGAATCCTGCCGCTCGATCCGGAAGGTCGTTACATTGCCCGCATCGGCCTGTTGCGCGTGCAAGAAGGATTTGCGGCCGGGGATCTGATAGGGAGACGCCGGATCACGGGTGCGCAATATCGGCGATGGATGCGCGCCCGTCTGATACCAGAGCGCATTGGCGGTGACGAAACCGAAAACCCCGAAGAAGAGTGCGACACCGCCGGCAACTGCAGGATGGCGGCCGACCGCGCTGCCGATCAGAGCAGCGAGAGCGCCGGCACCGCGAAGGCCAAGGCCGCCCAGCGCGGTGCTGCCGCGCAGGCTCAGGCTGCCAAGGGCAACCGCTCCACGGGAAGCGAGGCCGGGCTGCTTGCGCTTGCCCCTTCCTCTTCCCTTAGGCGATTTTCGCTTTTGCGGGGCCATCCATCAGTTCCTTGTTTCGTCCTTCATCCATCTCCACAGTATGTTTCAGGCGCGGCGGAAAATCGACAGGGCGATTGACATCCACAGGCTGCTGCATCGTCACGACACCCGAGCCGTCGAACGGAATGAGGATGGTGATGACCGTACCCTCTCCTGGCGCGCTGGCAATCGAGAAGTTTCCGCCGTGCAGGCCGACGAGCCCCTTGACCAGCGACAGGCCGAGACCGGTGCCGGCGTAACGGCGAGTGTAATCATTCTGGATCTGCACGAAGGGCTGACCAAGCGATGCCAGCCGCTCGCTGGCAATACCGATGCCCGTGTCGCCGATTGACAGTTTCAGCATGCCGTCGGCCATGGCCGCATCGATGGTGATCGCTCCGCCAGCATCGGTGAACTTGATGGCGTTGCCGACGAGGTTGATGAGAATCTGCTGGATCGCACGCTGGTCGGCAACAATCTCGCCAAGGCCGCGCTGGATGCGGCTCGTCAGCGTCAGCCCCTTTTCCTTCGCCTGCAGCCCCAGCATTGCTTCACATGTCGCAATGGTGTCCTCGATCGCGAAGGATTCGAGCAGCAATTCGTAACGGCCGGCCTCAATCTTGCTCATGTCGAGCATGGTGTTGACGACCGACAGAAGATGGGCGCCCGACTGGCGGATCAAGTCGACATATTCGCGCTGACGGTCATTTTCCAGTTTGCCGAAATATTCGCCGCTCAGAATGTCGGAGAAGCCCAGGATGGCGTTAAGCGGCGTACGCAGCTCATGGCTGACGGCAGCGAGGAAGCGTGACTTGGCATCGTTGGCCGATTCCGCTTCGGCCGCCTTGCGCGCCGCATCTTCGCGAAGCTGCTGGTCCTGCGAGATATCGCGCAGCTGCCCGACGATCGCCGCCAGACGCCCTTCGGCATCGCGACGCGCGGTCAGTTCCATCCGCACATGAACGAACTGCTGGTCGCCACCCACGACCGCCGAGCGCTCCAGTCGTAAATCGGCGCTATAGGCATCCCGGCCTTGGCGCAGCACATCGATTGCCTGCAGGAAGACAATTCTGTCGGAGACATGGATCTGCTCGACGAAACCACGCCCAGTAGGGTCGCGCATCCAGCTCAAGAATTCTGCACGGTCACGACCGCCGACCGTGGTTACATTGCCCTGGGAATCAAGCAGCAGGACGAGACCGAAGGCCGACTCCAGCATCAGGTCGCGGTGCTCGACGACAACGGCCTCCGCCGGGCGGGATTCAGGCCGCTGGCGCGACAGCGCGATGCTGCCGACGGCCGAGAAGAGGAAGGCGGCGCAGACCGTGGCCACACCGACAGGCAGCGCCACGGCCGGGCTGGTGATGAAGGAAAGGCCGGTCGGCACGGCAAACAGCGCAACGGAAGAGGCAAGCGCAAGCCGGCGCAGGATCGCCAACTCCTGCCCACGGACTTCGCCATTCCCGCTTGTACGGGAGAGCCAGCTTCGGCCTACCCGGTCCACGAGGGCTTCAGCCCCGACAGAAATGTCACTCAATACGCGCACGCTACAACCCGTCAAAACGGTCACTTATCGGAGTGCACAATAGGCCCCGCCGACTTAAGGAAAGAATAAAAATGGAACGCGCCGGCTAGCCGAAACGGCCTCAAAATCCCGTTTTGGCGCAGAACGAGCGGCCTTTGCTTTTTGTGGTTAACAGCGGGTAAGCAACGGATTTTATTTATATTTCCGTCGTGCGTTAACTTTTGCGACGGTGCCGGCATCCGTAAAGCCCTGCATATCAACGGCATCGGGCGAGACATGCTTAACATCAATTGCTACAATTTGAACCAAACTGCTCTTCAAGGCCGGAAAGCTAAAATTTGAATCAAAATTGCAGAAAATGCTGCCGAGTTTTGAAAAGCGCTGTTGTCCTCTGCCGGATAGGTTCGAACCAGATTGGACGGGCAAGTCCGAATCGGCGGTCGAGCCGAGCGACAGAGAGGATGGGCTAGGCTATGTGGTTTCTGATTAGAGCAGGGTTCTGGTTTTCGCTGGTTCTCATGTTCCTGCCGATCTTTGCAAAGCCTGAGGGTGCTCCCCGGCCGGCAGGTGAAGCGACGCTGCAGGTTTCCGATGCGATTTCAGCCGCCTCTGGCGTCGTTCAATATGTCGGCGCCATGTGCAGCGAGAAGCCGGATGTCTGCGCGAAGGGCGGCGAAACGCTGACGGCGCTCGGCTATCAGGTCGGCGATGGCGCTCGCGTCGCCTACGATATGCTCGGCCGCCACTTCAAGGACCAGCAGTCTGCCGCCGAAGCCAATGTCGCGGCGCCCCACGCCAACGCCGATCAGGTCGCTGCCATGACCCAGCCGATGCCGGCCAAGCGCATTCCCGGCACCGAAACGGCCGATGTCGTTGTGACCGGCACAGTCAAGCTGCCCTCGTCGATTCCGCTGCCAATGCCGCGCCCGCATATCTGACATTTCTTCTATTGGCCCAAACTTCTGCGCCGCAGACCTCTTATGGTCAGCGGCGTTCTTTTTCGTCACGGGTTCAAATCACGTATGGTTTCGCCTATATCCAAGGCAACGGACAATCTGGACTGCTGCAATGACACCGCTTGACAAGATCATCGAAGACTTTTCCTTCCTGGACGAATGGGAGGATCGCTATCGCTTTGTGATCGAGCTCGGCAAGGCTTTGCCTGATCTGCCGGAGGAAAAGCGGACGCTTGAAAACAAGGTCCAGGGCTGTGCGAGCCAGGTCTGGCTCGTCACGCATGCATCTGGCGATCCGGACAATCCGATATTGACCTTTGAAGGCGATTCAGACGCGCATATCGTACGAGGGCTGGTGGCGATCGTACTCGCAACTTATTCCGGAAAGCCAGCTTCGGAAATCGCGGCTCTAGACGCACTCGATGTCTTCGGCAAGATCGGCCTAGTGGAGCATCTCTCTTCGCAGCGCGCCAATGGATTGCGCTCGATGATCAAGCGTATTCGCGAAGAGGCCCGGGTCAGGGCCGCAGCATAGATGGGATTTCAGCAATCGTTGTGGATAACCCGGCCCGAAAGCCGGGTTATCTTCAGCCTGTCATGAAGCCCTTAGCGGGCGCCGCGCTTACGGCGCTGGCCGAGGCCCATTTCCTTTGCAAGGCGTGAACGGGCTTCCGCATAAGCCGGTGCTACCATCGGGTAATCTGCGGCGAGGTCCCATTTTTCACGATACTCTTCCGGCGAGAGGCCGTGATGAGTCATGAGATGGCGCTTCAGAGACTTGAAGCTGCCACCGCATTCGAGGCAGGTAATCTGGTCATCCTGTACGGATTTACGAACGGATACGGCCGGCTTCTGCTTTTCGACCACGGTTACGGCAGGTGCCGGAGCCGAGGTGTTGCTCAAGGCGGAATGTACGTCGGAAATCAAATTCGGAAGGTCGCTGACCGGTACGACATGGTTGCTGACATAGGCCGCAACAATATCGGCAGTCAGTTCAACCAGTAACTCCTGCCCGTTGCCGAGGGCCGCATCTGTCATTGTGTTCTCCTGTTCATCGGCTTGCCTGCTGCGTCCACGCCTCCGAGAGCACGCGGCGCAACGTTGCTATATGATTTGCGCCTGGCTAAGGAAATCTGTTGATTTCTCTATGTACCAGCGCCGAGCAATCCGCGCGAACGCACTGCTCGTATTCGTAGTAGTCAACAGCAAGAAAACAGTGGATAAAGCCAAATTCCCACGAACATGAAATCCACCCCTAGACCTCATGCGAGAGAAAACCGCCCCTTGCCGCCTGACGTCAGAATTAGTGACCCGCGATAGCGATCTTTAATCGCTTACCGGAAGAAAGTTTTGCCCAGCGTTTCATCAAAGAAAGATAAAAGCATCGAGAGCTTAAACCCGGTCGAGACTAACTTAACATCAGAACTCTACTTGAATCTGAATTAGCACTCTTTACCCAAATGTCCAGTTTTTAATCCCTACATTTCTTTGCAAAAAATTCATCTATTAAAAAGCAGGTAACTAATAACGCGAAAAGTTATTCCTAACAGAACAATTTCCGCGTTTGTTAGCCCCTTTTTCTATACCCTCGTACTGCGATTTGCTCTCTTGCGAGCAGTTCATCCCGTACCGAAGGCGGCGTTAGCCGATGGCCTGCCTTGTGTGCCGCACGCGCGAGAAGATGCGCCGCAATGGGCGCCGTCAGGATGAAAAAAACAAATCCGGCCAATGCCCGCGCCAGAACCGACATGTCCTGCGAGTGGATACCGACGGCAAGTAGCAACAGGCCAGAGCCGACGGTGCCCGCCTTCGACGCGGCATGCATGCGACTATAGAGATCGGGCAGTCGCACGATACCAATTGCCGCAATAAGCGAGAACAACGCGCCCGAAAGTAGAAGTACCGTTACTATGACGGCCCAAAGCATATCCACTATCGGCCTCCCTTCTTTCGCCTGTGCTTCCGCATCTTTCTGCCCTCGGCTGCAACGCCCGCACTCTGCCCAGCGCCGATCCGTTCGGTCGCATTCGATTGTGCCTGTGTCAGGATAAAACGTGCGAAGGCGACAGTGGCGAGAAAGCCGACAAGACCAAGCGAAATGGCGATGTCGATATACAGCGTAAACCCGGTCTTGATGGCGATGACAGCGATGAAGCCGATGACGATTGCAACCAGCATGTCGAGTGCTAGAACCCTGTCCGGCAATGTCGGGCCGGCGACGACACGATAGACGGTCAACAGGAAGGCAATGCTCAGAATGCCGAGCGCCACCATGGCAGCGGCCGAAACAACGGATGCGGCGATCATCGGAAAGCCTCCATGATCCGGCGCTCGAAACCATCAGCAATACCGCGCCGGATGGCCTCTGGATCGGAACAATCGAGCGCGTGCACGTAGAGCATTTTGCGGTCGTCGGAAACATCGACGGACAGGGTACCGGGCGTCAACGTGATCAGATTGGCAAGCAGAGTAATTTCGAAATCACGGTCGACCGTCAGCTGAAATGCAAAGATGCCGGGTTTCACATCCATTTTTGGGCTCATGACTGCCACCGCGACCGACCAGGCCGATGTGGCAAGCTCACCCAGAAACAGGAGCAATAGCAAAGCTATTTTGCGCACACGGCCCAGATAGAGCCCGCCTCCATAGGACGCCCGGACGATCGACAGGGCGATTGCCGCCAGGACGAAGCCAAACAGCAAATTGAGGAAAGAAGCGCTGCCCGTGATGGCGACCCAGACAATGGCAAGCAGCAGGTTGAAGACAAGCAGGATCATTGAGCGCCTCCCGCCGCCGGAAAGACGGATTGCAGATAGGCGGTCGGCTGCTGGAGGCCAAGAGCAGCCGCATGTGTCAGATGCAAGAGCCGTTCGGGAAACAAGCCGAAGCCCACGACAAGCAGAGAAAGAGCAAGGAGCGGCAGGGCGGCATGCCATTTCATCCGCTCCGCTGCGGCCTCATCCGCCTCCGCCGCCGGACGCCAATAGGCCAAGAGAAATATCCGTCCGAAAACGATCGTCGTCAGGAAACCGGCTAAAAGGATTGTTGCCGCAAGCCACCAGGCACCTGCCGCAAACGCTGCCTTGACCAGCACGACTTTCGGCCAGAACCCCGAAAAGGGCGGCAGGCCGCTGATGGCGAAGAACAGGACCAGCGAGAGGCCGGAAAACCAGCCGCTTTGCCGGTAGAGCCCCGCAAGAACCGTCAGTGAAAAGCCGCCACCGAGATGTGCCGCCTGCCCCGCAACCAGATAAAGCGCCGTCATCAGCACCATCGAATGCAAGGCGTAGAAGATTGCTCCGCTGAGACCCTCGATACTGCCGAGCGCCACGCCCGCCAGCATCGTGCCGATGCCGGATATGACGATATAGCCGAGCGTTCGGCGGATATCATTTGCGCCCAGCGCGCCCATCACTCCGACAAGCATGGTCACGATGGCGATGATCGTGACAAGCGGGCCGAGGCCCGCCCGCTCGACAGGCAACAGCATGACCAGAACCCGGATCAGCGCATAGATGCCGACCTTGGTCAGAAGGCCGGCAAACAAAGCCGAAACGGTGATGCGCGGCGTGTGGTAGGAAGCCGGGAGCCAGAAATTGACCGGAAAGGCGGCAGCCTTCATGCCAAATGCCAGCAAGAACAGGCCGCCGATCGTCATCAGCGGCGTGTTGCTGTCACCAGCCCTCGCCTTCATAGCGATATCGGCCATGTTGAGCGTGCCGAAAACGGCGTAGAGATAGCCGACTGAGACGAGAAAGAGCGTGGTCGCGATGAGGTTCAATACGGCATATTTCAGCGCACCGTCGATCTGCTCGCGCTCCGAACCGAGAATCAACAGGCCGAAGGACGAGATCAGAAGCACCTCGAACCAGACATAGAGGTTGAAGACGTCGCCTGTCAGAAACGCGCCGCTGACGCCGGCGAGTAGCAGCATCAAGAATGGAAAGAAGCCATATCGCCGGCTGCTCCCGGTAATTTCGCCAAGCGAATAGAAACTTGCCGCGAGCGCAACGGCCGCTGCCGTCAAGGCCATGAGTGCGCCCAGAATATCGACGGTGAAGGCAATGCCAAAGGGCGGCAGCCATCGTCCCATGATCATGGTCATAGGACCGTCGCCAACGACCCGGTAGAGCAAGGCGGCATCAATCAGCACCAGCAGGACAAGACCGGGAATGGCGATCGCGGCATGCCATTGGGTGCGGTTGCGCAGCATCAGAAGGATCGCACCGAGCCCAATGCACAGGGCGACGGGCGAAATGACCAGCCAATGCGCGACGGGGATCGGCGTCGTAACCAGTGCATGGGAAAGATCGATTGCGGTATCCGTGGATCCAGCCATGACGTCAGTACCCTAAGGGCGGCAGCGGCCGCTCCTCCGGTTCGGCGAGCCGCATCTCGTCCGTGTCGTCGGTCTTCAAATCCTGATAGGCTCGGTAGGTCAGGACAAGCAGGAATGCAAGGAACGAGAAGGAAATGACAATCGCCGTCAGGATCAAGGCCTGCGGCAGCGGATTGGCGGCTGCAAGATCCAGCGTTGTCGCGCCTTTCTGAATGATGGGCGGTA
Organism: Rhizobium sp. No.120; assembly: GCF_054558365.1. Taxonomy (NCBI): domain Bacteria; kingdom Pseudomonadati; phylum Pseudomonadota; class Alphaproteobacteria; order Hyphomicrobiales; family Rhizobiaceae; genus Rhizobium; species Rhizobium sp. No.120. The sequence goes on along the minus strand of NZ_BAAJNQ010000002.1, from coordinate 920,494 downwards.
CTTCGCGCGTGATCCGACCGGCCGTAAACAGCAGAAGGTTGACGGCATTTCCGAGGATGGCGATGCCGAGCATGATGCGGATCGAATACCGCGAGAGCATGAGATAGATGGCGGCGGTGAAGAAGATGCCGACGACGACGGCGAAGACAGCCTCCATCAATCCGCCTCCCGCTCTTCGAGCGCGAGCGCGATCGAGGTGATGGCGCCGACGACAACCAGATAGACGCCGGTATCGAAGAGCATGACTGTGGAGAGCGGCACTTCGATACCGAAGAGATGTGGATAGACCCAGAGGCCAGTCATGAACGGCACGCCGGCAACGATGGACACGATGCCGGCGATGGTCGAGCCTAGCAGGCCGAAACCGGCGATCGCCAACGGATGAAAAAAGATCGCACGGCGCACCGCCGTCACACCGCAAGCAATGCCGTAGATCGCGAGCGCCGAAGCCGCTATCAGACCGCCGATGAAACCGCCGCCGGGCTCATTGTGACCGCGCAGCAGCACGAAGACGGAGAAGAGCAGCATCAGAGCCGTCAGAAATGGCGCGGCGGTGCGGAAGATCAGCGTATTCATAGGCGCCCGGCCTCCGTCCTCTGATCAGGACCGGGCTTATCCTCAAGATCGGGGTCGTTGGTTGCAAGCCTGCGCTCTCCACTGGCCCGGATGCGGATCAGTGCCAGGATCGCAAGACCGGTCACGGCGACCACAGCGATTTCGCCGAGCGTATCCGTACCACGGAAGTCGACGATGATGACGTTGACCACATTATCACCATGCGCAATCAGCTTCGAATATTGATTGAAGAAGGCGGTGAGCGTGAGATCGAATGGCGCTTGGGTCGCTTTCAGCAGCAGGAGCGAAAAACCGCCGCCGCAGGCAATGGCGAGGGCGGCATGGCCGATCCTTGCAAGCGGCGGACGCCTGTCGGAAGGCGAAAGACGCAAGCGCGTCATGACAAGCGCCAGGATCACCACCGAAAGCGTCTCCACCATGAACTGGGTGAAGGAAAGATCCGGCGCACCGAACAGCAGGAAGATGACGGCAACGGCAAAGCCCTGAATGCCGAGCGAAACGATTGCCGTCAGCCGGTCGCCCGCAAACACGACAGCCGCAACGCCGATCACCGCGATCACGAAGATCGTCGCCTCATGCCATTGCAGGTTCGGCCAGGTGGGCATGGCTGGTAGTTCGCCATGGACCACAAGAGGAATCAGCAGCATTGTCGCCAGACAAAGGAAGGTGACCGTGACGTAGATTTCCAGCCGGCCAGGCTGCAGGAAACGAGAGACGGCATGCGACAGTCGCACCAGTCCGGAGATGAAAGCATCGAAGCCATGATCCGGCCCTGGCCCGAGGGCACGCAGGACGACTGACATCAGGAATCGGGCGCTATCGAGCTGCCAATAGACGAGGATGCCAATCAGCACCGTGACCAGCGAGAGCGCCAAAGGCAGACCAAGATGCGGGGCTAGTGACACCGAGATACCCAGCGCCTTTCCGCCCACGGCGCTTGCCATCGGCGAAGAGACATATTCGTGCCAAGGGCCAGAAAACAGCGCCGAAAGGAAGCCGAAAAGAGCAAGCATCACGGGTCCGAGCCAGAGCAATGGGGGCGCCTCATGCGGCGGGTTGGGCGTTTCAGTCCGCGGTCCGATGAAGGGCCTCAGCGCCACGGCGAAAGCAATCGCGAACATCAGCGCATTGCCGGCCACGGCGATGATGTTGAGGATGATCGCAGCCGGCGATGCCTGTGCCAGCGCGGCATAGATTTCTTCCTTGGCAAGAAAGCCGAAAGCCGGCGGCAGACCACCCATCGACACAGCTGCGACAAGCGCGGTCGCAAAGGTCAGCGGCATGGCCGAGCGCAGGCCGCCCAGCCGGGTGATATCGCGCGTTCCCGTTTCATGATCGACGATGCCGGCGACCATGAACAGGGCGCCCTTGAACAGAGAATGCGCCACGAGATAGAGGACGGCGGCCTCGATGGCATAATCCGTGCCGAAACCGGTGAGCATCACCAGCAGACCAAGCGAAGAAACCGTCGTATAGGCAAGCTTCAGCTTCAAGTCGGTCTGGCGAATGGCGAGCAGGGTTCCGACCAGCAGGGTCGCCGCGCCGAAGACCGGCAGGATCGTCTGCCAGGCGGTGGTTTTCCCCATGACCGGATTGAGCCGCATCAAAAGATAAACACCCGCCTTCACCATGGTTGCCGAGTGCAGATAGGCCGACACTGGCGTCGGCGCTTCCATGGCATTCGGCAGCCAGAAGTGAAACGGGAACTGCGCCGATTTGGTGAAGGCGCCACCGAGCACAAGAACAAGGGCGGCAAGGTAGAACGGGCTCGCGCGCAGGACATCGCCAACCTTCAGGAGATCGGACATCGCACCGATGCCGGTGACCTGCCAAATCAGCAGCAGACCCGCCAGCAGGAGCAGCCCGCCGCCGCCGGTGACGACCAGCGCCTGCAGTGCCGCCCGTCGGGACGCCTCCCGATGATGAGCAAAGCCGATCAGCAGGAAAGAGGTGATCGAGGTCAACTCCCAGAAGACAAAGAGTGTCAGGAAGCTGTCCGCGACGACGAGGCCGAGCATCGAGCCCATGAAAAGAAAGATGAAAGAGAAGAAGCGGCCGAGGTCGGCATGCCCCTTCAGATAACCGCCGGCATAAAGCACGATCAGCGTACCGATGCCGGTGATGAGCAGAGCAAAGGTCAGCGACAGGCCGTCAATCAGCCAGGAAAACCGAAGATCAAGGCTCGGCACCCAATCGAAACCGCCAAGCTGCACGTGACCGGCGGCGACGGTGGGAAGGAAGCTCGAAAAATGCACAAAGGCGAGAGCGGGGAGCAGCGCCAGGAGCCATGCCGCGTTATGGCCCAAACGGCGAACGACAACCGGCGCGATCAGCGCACCGAGAAAGGGCAGGCATAGAGCCAGGAATGTCAGGCCCGCGGTGGCGGCGGCCATGCTCCCCCCTTTTCGAACGATCATGCGGAATCCGGCAAAGCCGGAACTGATTTGAAGGGATAGGCGAAAGGACCCACGGCCTCAAGCCCTGGCAAGGGAAAAGCGGACTTAAACCACTGAAATCGATTTTTGCTAACAACGACGGTAGAGGTTGCGGGGCATGACAGAATGGTCCGGAAACCCACAATGCCAGTTTGAACGTAGCATCATTGCCAAATTCCTGCCATTCCTGCATGGGTCGCAATGAAGTTGTAATGAATTTACGCTAATTTATCGGTATTTTCTGAACCGCTATGGAAATTGCGCTCAAAAAAGCGCTAATCTTGATCGGTTTGCAGATCCTGCCTCCCGGAAACCGCAATGCTTGCCCGTGTCATTACCCTGCTGCTCCTTTCGACCATCCCGGTCTCTGCCGCGGACTGGTGGTCCTATGACAATGCAGGTCTCGGTTATTCGATCGAGCTGCCCTCGGAATTCCACCTTGTCGCCTCTCCCGAGGATGCCGATCGACTTTCGCTGTCGCCGGCAGATCGCTCCGCGTCGCTACAGGTCTTCGGCACGGTGGTGGCGAATGGCGATTTCACATCGGAAGCAAACGGGCGCGTGGCGCTCGCCAGAGACCAGGGCTGGAAAATTTCCTATTCGAAATCGAACTCGCGAGGCATCAGCTTTTCCGGCACCAAGCAGGGGCGCATCGTCTATGTGCGTGGGGTCGCGCTTTGCAACGGAGCCGCCGCCTTCTTCCAGATGGATTATTCGAAGGCCGATATGCAGCGCTATGACGCCGTCGTCATGCGCCTGGTGCGCAGCCTGCGTTCGACCCGAAAATGCACTCCGACAGCCGAGATCGTCAAAAATTTTCCGGCGACAGGCTGAAGCAGGTCAGCACCGCCGAATAGTGCACCGCGGCGGCGGTAACGACGAAGCCATGCCAGATGGCGTTCTGGAAACGCAGCTTTTCCCATACATGAAAGACCACGCCGAACGAATAGATCACGCCTCCGATGACAATAAGCATCATCGAGGCAAACGGAATATGCATGGAGACAGGCTTGGCGACGAGGATGCCGCTCCAGCCCATCGCAAGGTAGAGCAGGATCGCCAGCCGGTCGAAGCGCCCCGGAAATAGGACTTTCAGGATGATGCCGAAGGCCGCAAAGACCCACACGGCGATTAGCACGCCCAAAAGCAGCGGATCTTCAGATCCCCGCTCCAGAAAAGGCGTATAGGTAGCGGCGATCAGGACATAGATGAAGGAGTGATCGAAGCGGCGGAGAAACCATTTCGTCTTGGATACGGGCCATAAATTGTAGGTGAACGACATTCCAAGCGTCAGCACCAGACCGACGCCGTAGATCCAGGCGGCAGCCATGCCGCCATAGGAACTCCAGACCGTCGCATAGAAGATTAATACGGTGGCGCCGATCAGGGCCAAGACCACGCCGACACCATTGACGATGCCATCCGCGATAATCTCATATCTGTCATAGGCCCAACGGATGCCTCTATATTCGGTCATTTCATCCGGTTCCGTTTCCGTAACGCATCGATCCTGGCACCGGAGCGAAGAGGACGCAACTGCGCCAAACGTGCGCATCGATCAATCTTGGTGAACGGCGTACTTTCGGCCTGCTCATCCCTCGTCAATGGAAAGCGAACGCTCAATCCGCAATTTGTAGCCTTATGTGAACAATCGAAATCCGCCATAAGTGTGTGCAAGTACAGCGAGCCAGGAGATATCAGAGGCACATCAATCGGCGAGAACCCTCCAGCCCGCTAGCGGCGGCTCCTGCCGTCGACGCCGGATTGCCTCTTCAAGATCATCGATGATTGGAACTGATCGCATGACCGAAACTACCCCCTCCTACGCCTTGACCCGTCCCGCCTATGTCGGCGCGTCCCATCTTGTCGTTACAGACCTGCCGCTCGTGTCGCGCTTCTATCAGGATATGCTTGGCCTGAAGGTCATCGAGAAAACGGCGAGTGGTGAAGTTCTGGGCGTCGCCGGTCATCCCCTCCTGACGCTGACGACGGATCGGGCCGCGGCACGCGCGCCAAGAACGGCCGCCGGTCTGTTCCATACGGCCTTCCTGCTGCCGAGCCGTGTCGAGCTGGCGCGCTGGCTTCGCCATGCTGCCCAAAACAATGTCGTGCTGGAAGGCGCTTCGGACCATATCGTCAGTGAAGCCATTTACCTCTCCGACCCCGAAGGCAACGGCATCGAGATCTATGCCGACCGGCCGCATGAGCAATGGAGGTTTCACGACGACGGCACGGTGGAGATGGCCACGCTCCGGCTCGATCTGCAAAAGCTCTACGAAAGTGCCCCGCAGGATCGGTGGGAAGGCATGGCTGAAGGATCGGCCATCGGCCATATCCACCTACAGGTCGGCGACGTGGCCGAAGCGAACGCCTTCTATCGAGACGTGCTCGGCATGAAGGTCATGGCGGCGCGCTATCCGGGTGCGACCTTCCTTGCTACCGGCGGCTACCACCATCATCTCGGCGCCAATACATGGAATAGCCGCGGCGCCGGCGTGCGCAGTGAGCATATGACCGGCCTTTCCGACTATACGCTGCGCTTCAACGACAAAGCTGCGCTCGACCAGGCAGTCGCGGCTTTGGAGAAGCACGAGATCAAGACCGAGAAACGTGATGGCGGCATATCGCTGCGCGACCCCTGGGGCATCGGTCTCAACCTGCACGTCTGATTTGCTTCTATTCGCTATCGCTTCATGCCCATTACGGAACCGGAACAAGCTTTTCGGCGTTTGAGCAGAAAGGCGATCGTGCCTTCAGGAACCCGCAGGGCATGGAAGTCGATAAAATCGTCACACAGCGATCGGAAGCAACAATTGTACGCGATGGCAGGTCCGACGCGGAACGCGACGATGACCGCGGCGAAGACAGTATTTTCGACATGTCCCATGGATCGAGGCGCGGCAGGCTTGTTGTCGCCGCCTCGTGGGCGACAATAGGCATCTTCCTCATCCTCGCCTTGGCTGGCGTCTACATGATGTCGCTGATCCTTATTCCGGTGACGCTAGCGGTCGTCGTCGGCATGATTCTTGGACTTGCGGCAGAGAAGCTCAGCAAGCTCGGCGTACCTCGTGTTCTGAATGCTATCCTCCTTTCATCGGGCGTCGCGCTGGTTATCTTCCTTATTGTCAATGCCCTTGCCGGACCTGTAGCCACGCTCGCACAGGAGCTGCCCGATTTCGTCCAACAGACCTCCGACCGGCTGATGCCCTATCTCGGCCGTTTCAAATGGCTACATATCTCGTCCGAAACATTTCAGGGCAGCCCTGTCTCGATCAGCACCCTGCTCGAAAATAGCGGCAATGTGCTGCATCTCGTATCCACGAGCCTCACGCCCGCAATCGTACAGATCCTGATTTTCTTTGCTGCCTTACTGCTATTCCTCGCCGGCAGGGTGAGCTTGCGCAAGACGATCATTATGACCTTTTCCACGAGAGCATCCCGCCTCGCAGCAATCCGTATCATCAATGCCGTGGAGCGGGTGCTGGGCTTTTATTTCGCGACCGCGTCGTTGATCTATGTCGGAATAGGCGTTGCGATGACTATGATCGCCTATGTCGGCGGGATGAGCCTGCCGATTCTCTGGGGCGTTTTCGCCTTTCTATCCAGCTTCATCCCGTTCCTTGGCGTAACCGCGATGACGCTCTCGCTAGCAATCGCGGGCATCGTCACGCATTCAGAAATCATTTTCGGCCTGGCGCCGGCCATAGCTTTTTTCGGGGTACATATGGCCGTGGAAAACCTAGTATTTCCGGCAGTCATGGGACGTCAGTTGGAGCTCAATCCCTTTGTCGTCTTCCTTGCCATCATCTTCTGGACATGGATGTGGGGCGCCGTCGGTGCCATGCTCGCTCTGCCGCTGTCGCTGATCGTCATGACGGTCATCGACGAGCTTTTCATCGAGGAAAAAGCCCAGCCTCAATTGCCGGGTTAGAGCATTGTCTTTTATCACCCGCACGGAAGAACGCGGCGCACTATTCCTGGAAATATTCTGGCCGATCTGGCGATCAGTTCGTAGTGTCGTCATCGCCCTTTTCGGCGATATCCTGTAGGCGAACGAAGTTAACGCCCTTCGCCTTCAACGCGAGAATGCTGGCCGCAACCCCCTCACCCGCCGCATGCGTCGGCTGGTTGATATGGGAGATGATGACGTCCCCATCCCTCGCGGAGGCATATTGCTTTTCCACCATCTTGGCCGGCAGAAGCGACCCGCTGTCGCCATTCACGGAATAACCGGCAATCCGATAGCCCATTCCGCGGATCTGCATAATAGCGGCAGGCGTGTATTTCGCGGTCGCGCCGCGGAACCAGCGCGGCTGTGGAATGCCGGCTGCGATCATGGCGTCCGCACCGCCCTTCACCTCCTGGGCGACCGCCTGTGGCGAGCCAGCAGCGGCGATACCGTAAACTTTGGTCGGAACATCGACGGCGGGGATATGGTTTTGACCGTGATTTTCCAGCTCGAAGAGATCCGGATGCGCAAGGAAGACCTTCAAAGCGTCCGGATTGGTCCGAAGCCAGCGCGCGGTGACGAAGATCGTCGCCGGAATGCGCTGATTGACGAGGGTGCTCAAGATGCGCGGATCAGTCTTGCCCATGCAGGCATCGAAGGTAAGCGCAATGCGGAGCGCTCCCTTTCCCGCACGATCGACATGCAGATGTGGCTCGACGAGCTTGATCTTCGAAACCGGGGCCTTCGGCGGCAATTGCGGCCAACCGGCAGGCGGCTGCTCGACCTGGGCGGCAAACGCAGCACTTGCGGCAAGCAGAATGATGGAAGTCAGCAAAAGGCGTTTCATCGGGCAGCCACCGGATCGGTCAAACAAATGAAATCTGCCGGCAGGAGGATGGTGCCATCCCACCGCAACGCCCGCCATCATTCGGCAACACGCCGGAAATATGGCGGACTGGCTGCATTATGCCATTTCACATCGGAAATGCATCAGGCGTGAAAGCTGCAAAGCACGGGCTTCAACGTCCTCGCGTCTATGCTACGATTGATATGCGATTGGCGTGACACTATCTGCGTATTTTTCCGTGCTCCCAAAGAGAGACATGTATGAGTCGCGATCCCTATGAAGTCTTAGGCGTAAAGCGGGACGCCCCGCAAAAGGACATTCAAAGCGCCTATCGCAAGCTTGCCAAGAAGCTGCACCCCGACCTTAACCCCGGCGACAAGCAAGCCGAGGACAAGTTCAAAGAGGTCTCAGCCGCCTACGGCATTCTCGGCGACGAGGAGAAGCGTGGGCGGTTCGACCGCGGCGAGATCGACAGCAGCGGTGCCGAGCAGGCGCCGCGCAACTACTACCGTGATTATGCAGCGCAGGAGGGGCAGCGCGGCCGCTATCAGAATGCGGGCGGCTTTGCCGATTTTGGCGATGCCGACGATATATTTTCCAGCTTCTTCTCGCGGCGCAGCCGAGGCCAATCGCAAATGCAGGGTCAAGACCATCACTATACGATGGAGGTCGATTTTCTCGATGCCATCAACGGCGCCAAGAAGCAGATCAACCTGCCGGACGGGCCTGCCCTGGACGTTCAAATTCCGCCGGGAACGCGCGATGGGCAAACGCTTCGGCTGAAGGGCAAGGGCGATCCTGGTTTCAACGGCGGCAAGCCCGGAGATGCGCTAATTGCAGTACACGTGCGCCCGCACCGTTTCTATACCCGCGATGGCGACGATATCCGGATGGAATTGCCGATTTCGCTGAGCGAGGCCGTGCTGGGCGGCAAGATCCGGGTTCCGACACCCTCGGGTGCAGTGACAGTGACGCTCCCGCCGAACTCCAATACCGGCAAGGTACTGCGTCTGAAGGGCAAGGGCGCACCCGTGCGCGGCAAAGATAATGGCGATGCCTATGTCTCGCTGAAGATCGTACTCCCAGATGCGCCGGATCCCGAGCTGACGCGCTTCGTTTCCGAATGGGAGGCAGGCAAGGCGCAGGATCCCAGAAAGACCATGGGAGGGTAAGCGATGAACGAGAACGAGTTTCGACTTCACCTCCGGATCGAAACCACGGTGCTGGAAGTCTGGATATCCCAGGGCTGGGTCGTGCCCGAAGTCACCGATCAGGGCCGCAACTTCCACGAAGCCGACATTGCGCGCGGCCGTCTCATCCTCGATCTCAGCAAATCGATGGGCGTCAACGAGCCCGGCGTCGATGTCGTTATGGATCTGGTGGATCAACTTCACAGCCTCAGAGCGACCCTGCGCGACCTGACGGACGCTGTGTGCCGGCAACCGCCCGATGTGCAGGACCACATCCTGTCGGAGCTGACACGTTTGGAATCGCTGAGACGGCGATAAGGTAGGAAACTACCTCAGGATAGAGTGTGGCCGCCATGAAGTGATGTCCGGGGGCGGCCCCTGCCGCTTTATCCGGGCGCTCAATCGTAAAGATAATGCTCCTGCCAGGCGTCGCGCGGCACCTTGTCGCCGATCTGATAGCTCAGATCGCGGACATGGATGTGCTGAGGCCCCGTCACGCACGTATACGAGAGGTGGTACCAGTCGCCCTTGCTGCGAAAGACCGCGCCGGGCGCGTTCATGGCATCCGGCTTCATATCCGGATCGCCGAAAGTATAGGCGATCACCTTGTCCGGCTTGAAACCCGTCTTGTCCGTGCCGATTCGCTTCATGGCTTCTGCATCGCACGCCTGCTCCATTCGTTCCGACGGATCGAGCTTCTCCAACTGCTTCTTGATAGCCGCATCGACGGCAAAAGCGGAGGTGGCGACGCTAACCAATGGAATCAGGATGGCGAAGAGTTTCAGCATGAAGACCGGTCCCTTGCATTGTTTTGGATTTGAGTGCGTCCGCTCCATTAGAGAAGGCTTTAACCGCCTTCATGTCGACGCACTGTATGCCCACTTCGATAAAGAATGTGGTCTCATCAAGGCAGCGCCGCGACGCGGTCTCCCGCAAGCTGCCTGTTCGAGTAAAACTAATATCGGCTGCTCGCATGAAGCTGGAGGGAGCGGACTTGCCGCTTGAACCTCACCTCGCTGCCCTCTATTTCTCTCTTCACTTCACCTCCGACTTTCACTCCAGAGAAAGCGCTCCTCGTGTCAGTTTTCAAGAATCTTCCCACCCCGCCCGCCGCTCCGAAAAAACCGTTTACGGATACACGTCATGGCATTACCCGCACCGACGATTATGCGTGGCTGCGGGCCGACAACTGGCAGGCGATGTTTAAGGACCCGTCGATCCTGGCGCCGGAAATCCGGTCGCATCTGGAGGCGGAAAACGCATACATGAACGCCGCGATGGCGGACACGAAGGAGCTGCAGAAGGTTCTCTTTGCCGAGATGAAGGGCCGTATCAAGGAAGACGACAGCTCGATACCGATGAAGGATGGGCCCTACGCTTACGGCACACTCTTCGTCACCGGCGGCGAACAGCCCCACTTCTTCCGCGAGCCGCGCAATGGCGGCGATCGCAAGCTGCTGCTGAATGGCGACAAGGAGAATGAGGGAAAATCCTATTTCCGACTTTCCGGCCTCGATCATTCCTCCGATCACAGCCACGGCATCTGGGGCTATGACGACAAAGGATCGGAATATTTCACGCTGAAGATCCGCAACTTCGAGACCGGCGAAGATCTGGCCGATGTGATCGAGAATACGGGCGGCGATGCCGTCTGGGCGCCCGATGGCAAGAGCTTCTTCTATACGCTGCAGGACGAGAACCACCGCCCCTCGAAGATCTTCCATCACATCATCGGCACGCCGCAGTCGGACGACCGGCTCGTCTACGAGGAGGAGGATCCAGGCTTCTTCATGGGCGTCGGCGGCTCACTGCTCGACGATTACATCTTCATCGATATCCACGATCACGAGACCAGCGAATACCGCATCATCCCGACCTCGGATCTCACCGCCGAGCCCAAGATCGTGGCCGAGCGCGAAACCGAGATCGAATATGAGATCAGCGAAGGCGGAGACGTCTTCTACATTCTCACCAATGACGGCGACGCCAAGGATTTCAAGATCATGGAAGCGCCGGCAGAGAACCCAGGCAAGGAAAACTGGCGTGAGGTCGTGCCCCATAAGCCGGGCACGCTGATCCTCAGCCATCTCGCCTATGCCCGCCATCTCCTCTGGCTGGAGCGCAAGGACGGCCTGCCGCGCATCATCATCCGCGACCGCCGCACCGGCGAGGAACACGCGATCGCCTTCGAGGAAGAGGCCTATGCGCTCGGCCTGCAGGGTGCGGCGGAATACGACACGGATGTCATCCGTTTCTCCTACTCCTCGATGACGACGCCAAGCCAGCTTTACGACTACAACATGGTGACGCGCGAGCGCACGCTGCTGAAGACGCAGGAAGTGCCCTCCGGCCACAATCCGGAAGACTATGTGACGCGCCGCGTCTTCGCACCCGCGTGGGATGGCGAGACAGTGCCGGTGACGCTGCTTTATCGCAAAGACACGCCGCTCGACGGCTCAGCCCCCTGCCTTCTCTATGGCTACGGCGCTTACGGGGTTACGATCCCGGCCGGTTTCAACACCAATTGCCTGTCGCTCGCCGATCGCGGCTTCGTCTATGCTGTCGCCCATATCCGGGGCGGCAAGGACAAGGGCTTTGCCTGGTACGAAGACGGCAAGATGGAAAAGAAGACCAATACCTTCAAGGACTTCATCGCAGCCGCCGACTATTTGAATCAGCAGAAGTTCACCTCTTACGCGAAGATCATCGCTGAAGGCGGATCGGCTGGCGGCATGCTGATGGGGGCCGTCGCCAACATGGCGCCGGAAAAATTCGCCGGTATCATCGCCGCAGTGCCCTTCGTCGACGTGCTCAACACTATGCTCGACGACACCCTGCCGCTGACGCCGCCGGAATGGCCGGAATGGGGCAACCCGATCGAGAGCAAGGAAGAGTACGAGCAGATCGCCGCCTATAGCCCTTATGACAACGTCGGCGAGAAGCCCTATCCGCCGATCCTGGCGCTCGGCGGCCTCACCGACCCACGCGTCACCTATTGGGAGCCGGCCAAGTGGGTCGCCAAGCTACGTGACAAGACGACGAGCGAAGCGCCCATTCTCCTGAAGACCAACATGGATGCCGGCCATGGCGGCGCTTCCGGTCGCTTCCAGCGCCTTGAGGAAGTGGCGTTCGAATATGCGTTCGCCGTCAAGGTCGCCGAAAAGATGTAGGCCGGACAGGTGAGAAAACCATGACCGTCTTCGTTGCCCTGCTGCGTGCCGTCAATGTCGGCGGCACCGGCATGCTGCCCATGGCCGATCTCAAGGCGCTGTGCGAAGAGATCGGCTTCAGGGATGTGCGCACCTATATCCAGAGTGGCAATGTGGTCTTCCGCACCGAAGCGGATGAGCCGGCGGTGCAAGCTCAACTTGAAGAGGCGCTGGCGGTCAAGATGGGCAAGTCTCCGGGCGTGATCCTGCGCAGCCGCGAGGCTCTGGAAAGGGCTGCAGAACATTCGCCCTTTCCGCACGCCAAGCCGAACTACCTGCTGGTGACCTTCCTGCAGGAAAATGCAGCGAAAGATGCGCTGGAGAAACTTGTCGCGCCCGGCGGCGAGGAAGTGCATGTCGCCGGGCGTGAAATCTATGTGCATTATCCCGATGGCTCGGGACGCTCGAAGCTGAAGCTGCCGGCGCTGAAGGCGGGAACGTCCAGAAATCTCAATACGGTGCGCAAGCTCGCGGAAATGGCACGGGAGCTGGAGAACAGCGGACTTTGAAATCGGCAACAGCAAAGCCGATTACGACATCCACCTTGCGCCTCCCACGCACCGGCCCTACCTTAGGAGCATGAGCTTTCCTCTTCACGATGATACCGCGCTTCGGGCGCCGACGGTCGCCTTCGACAATAGCTATGCACGTCTGCCGCCGCAGTTCTTTGCGGACCAGGCGCCGACGCCGGTTGCCGTACCGCAGCTGATCAAACTCAACGAGGTGCTGGCGCGAGAACTCGGGCTGGATGTCGAAGCCTTGAGAGCGAACGCTGCGACGATCTTTTCCGGTAACGAGCTTCTACCGGGATCGCAGCCGATCGCCATGGCCTATGCTGGCCACCAATTCGGCAATTTCGTGCCGCAGCTTGGCGATGGACGCGCGATCCTGCTTGGCGAAGTGAAGGATCGCAACGGCAGGCGCCGAGACATTCAACTCAAGGGGCCGGGACCGACGCCGTTTTCCCGCCGCGGCGACGGGCGCGCCGCACTCGGCCCGGTGCTGCGCGAATATATCGTCAGCGAGGCGATGCATGCGCTTGGAATTCCGACGACGCGGGCGCTTGCTGCCGTGATCACTGGAGAGCCTGTCTATCGCGAGGAAGTACTGCCAGGTGCAGTGTTTACCCGCGTGGCGGCAAGCCATATCCGCGTCGGCACCTTCCAATTCTTTGCGGCGCGGGGCGATACGGAGAGCGTACGAACCTTGGCGGATTACGTCATCGACAGGCACTATTCCGAGATCCGAGATCGCAAGAACCCTTATCTCGCCCTGCTCGAAGCCGTGGTCGACCGGCAAGCTTCATTGATCGCGCGCTGGCTACATGTCGGCTTCATTCACGGCGTAATGAACACGGACAATATGACCGTATCGGGCGAGACGATCGATTTCGGTCCCTGCGCCTTCATGGATGCCTATGATCCGGCGACCGTCTTTTCGTCCATCGACCGCAACGGCCGCTATGCTTATGCCAACCAGCCCGCGATCGGCCAATGGAATCTTGCGCGCCTCGGCGAGACGCTGATTCCGCTGATCGCCCCCTCCGTCGACGCGGCAATCGATTTGGCGAACACGGTCATCAAAGCCTATGGCGAACGCTTTCAGGCTTATTGGCTTGCCGGCATGCGCGCCAAGATCGGTCTTGCAAACGAGGAAGACGGCGATCTTGAGCTGATCCAGTCGCTGTTGGCGACAATGCAGCAGCAGGGTGCTGATTTCACCCTCACCTTCCGCCGCCTTGCCGCCCTCGCCGCAGATGAAGACGTCGGCGATTTTGCCGCGACCTTCAGCGATCCGCAATCAACGGCGCCATGGCTCGAACGCTGGCGGGAGCGGCTTGCTCGCGATCCGCAAACCCCCTCGGCGCGCGCAGCAGCGATGCGCAAGGTCAATCCGGTCTTCATTCCCCGCAATCACCGAATCGAGCAGGCCATCGAGGCGGCGGTCGAGGATGGTGATTTCTCGTTGTTCGAAGCGTTGCTGAAGGTGCTTGCAACTCCTTACCAGGATCAACCTGCTTTTGCGCCTTATGCCGAGCCACCATTGCCGGCGGAACGGGTGCTTCAAACCTTCTGCGGCACCTGAGTAAGCTTGATCGCACAAGCCCCGGACAGGCTTGCAGAGTCATCGTCATCTCGACCCGCAGGGAGATATGACGATGAAAGTGCACAGCGGCACGCAACACTATTTCGGTACGCCCATCCGCGGCCAGCAAAGCAGCGGCAGCGACGATAGCACGCCTTTCTCGCTGCCGGACGATACCGGCGGCCAGCAAGACGATTCACAGGCACCATCCATCTCGTCCAGCGGCATCCCCTCCTCCATTTCATCCGGCTTTTGGCTCAGCCAATTCGGCAGCATCTCGTCTTCGACGTCGGACGACGGCAGCGAGCAAGATAGCGCCGCGGCAGCGGACGGAAGCAGCTCGGCATCGTCAAGCGGGCAATCCGATCAGGATATTCTGGACGAGTTTGCAAAATGGGCGAATATGACTCCGGCCCAGAAGATCCGCGCACAATATCTCGAAGCGCATGGCCTGACGGAAGATTCCTTCAAGTCTTTGCCGGCGGACGAGCAGAAGGCGATCAACGACCAGATTGCCGATGAGATCAAGCAGAAGCTCGGGGCCGGCAACGCAGGTAGTGATAGCGATCAGGAAACGGACAGCGCGGCCGCGGCATTGGCACTGGTCTAGCATGCTGACGGATTACATGAAGACGATACGGAACTGATTCACATCTTGCTCGTATCGTCTTCTATTTATTATCGATATCTCGCTATTGCCCGACCATGCCGACCACGATCTTGCCGATCTCGGCAAACACAGCCTCGACATCCTTTGCAGGCGCGGTCGCCTCGGCAACAAAGGTCGTGACCAGGATCGCACCGCGGTCCGGCGGCCAGATGACAGCGATATCGGCATAGGAGCCGCTGTTGCCCGTGCCGGTCTTGTCGCCGACCTTCCACTCCTTCGGCAGGCCCGCGCGCAGGCGGTTGTTGCCTGTGGTATTGGCGACGAGCCAATTGACCAGCTGCTGCCGCGATGTGTCCGAGAGCGTATTGCCGAGCGTCAGAAGTCCGATCGAATCTAGCATCGCATCCGGGGTCGTCGTATCGCGAGGGTCGTCCTTGACGGCCTGGTTGACATCCGGCTCGTTGCGGTCAAGGCGGGTCTCGGTATCGCCCGTGGTGCGCAACCACGAGGTCAAAGCGGCAGGTCCGCCGAAGCTTTCGAGCAGAAGATTACCGGCCGTATTGTCGCTCAGCGTGATTGCAGCCGCGCAGAGCTCGGCAATGGTCATGCCATCGCCATCGATATGCTTTTCGGTTTCCGGCGAATAGGTGACGACCTTATCCTTGCCGTAGGTGACGCGGCGGTCGAGCTTTTCCGTGCCCTGATCGACGCGCGCCAGCACAAAGCCAACGGCAAGCGCCTTGTAGGTGCTGCACAGGGGAAAATGCTCCTCCTCGCGATGGCCGAGCGAAATATTGGTTTCGGTGTCGAGCACCGAAACGCCGAGACGACCGCCGGTCTTCTTTTCCAGATCGGCGAGCTGCTTGTCGACATCGTCGGATAGTTGCGAACTATCCTGCGCTCCGCCGTCTCCTTCCATTCCCTGGCCGCTGGCGTCAGGCGTTGCCGAATTATCCGTTGCAGGAGGCGGCGGCGATGCGCCGCTATCCTGAGCGAAAAGCGCGTCGGGGCCGAGTATCAAGGCGGGAAAAAGCAGCGCCGAGCCCGCCATGAGGCGGCGGCGCGTGAGCAATGTGGGCATATAAAAGGCCTCCAGCGGAATCGGCAGGTCTTGGGCTATGCGAGGAATATGGCAAGCCTCTGACCTGACCGGTTGCTAGCGGATTTTATGCCGCCTTGTCGACGGTAACTTCGACCGTCACGTGCGAGAGCTCGTGAATATTGGCAAGCCGGGCCTTGTAGAAAGATGGCTCGCGCGACACCGGTGTTGCGACCGCAACGATCGCCGCATGGTGACCAGGGCCGACCTGCCAGACATGCAGATCGGTGATGCGATCCTCCTCCGTCTCGATCGCTTCGCGGATCTCCTCCGGCAGATCCTCGCCCTGCGGGATGAAATCGAGGAGAACCGCACCAGAGGCACGCAGCAGGCTCCATGCCCATTGCAGGATGACCAGGCCGCCGACGATACCCATGACGGGATCGAGGAAGGTCCAGCCGAAACGGCTGCCGAGCAACAGGGCGGCGATGGCCAGAACCGATGTCATCGCATCGGCAATGACATGGACGTAGACCGAGCGCAGATTGTTGTCCCTGACGCCTTTTTGGCCATGGTCGTGATGATGATGATCGTCGTCATTTGCATGGTGATGGTGATGGTCATGATCGTGGGGGTGGCTGTGCCCGTGGCCGGCGTGACCGTGGTGATGATGGCTATGGTCGTCGCGCAGCAACCAGGCGCTGGCGAGATTGACGAGAAGGCCCACTCCCGCAATAGCAATCGCTTCGCGGAAATTGATCGCCACCGGATCGAGCAGTCTCAGAATGCTCTCCCAGCCCATGATGAGCGCGATCAGCGCCAGCACGATGGCGCTGGCAAAGCCCGCGAGATCGCCGAACTTGCCAGTGCCGAAAGTAAAGCGTGCATTATGCGCATGCCGGCGGGCATAGAGATAGGCAAGCGCCGAAATCAACATGGCGCTAACATGGGTCGACATATGCCAGCCGTCTGCGAGCAGCGCCATCGAGCCATAGATCGTGCCCGCGCCGATCTCGACCACCATCATGACGGCTGTCAGTGCGATGACGAGCCAGATGCGGCGCTCGTTGCGCTGATGATCGGAGCCCAGAAAAACGTGGCTGTGGCCCATTTCGGAGGAAATACTCATGACATTGGTCTCTCTTTGAACGCCTGAAACCATAAAACGCGTCGCGATCTTTCAGATGCATTCCTGGCGTTTTATGTCTTCGATTTTTCGCATGTCGTTATCGCAAAACCGCCGCACACTTTTGCGCGACATGCTCTGGTCACCGCAGATAGGTCTTCAGCACGTCGGCTATCTCATCGACTGCATGCCGGCGGGCCTCATCAGTTTCGGCATGCAGCACATGTTCATGCAGATGATCTTCCAGCACCTCTCCGGTCAGCCCCGTCAGGGCACCGCGAATGGAGGCGAGCAGCTGCAAGATTTCCCCACACGGCCGCTCGGCCTCCAACGCTCGCTCCACCGCCTCCATCTGCCCTTTGAGGCGACGAACGCGCGAGAGGAGCTTGGCTTGTTGACGAATGGTATGGGACATCGCGGCCTCGATTATAGTATAGGGGGGTATACTATTTGTGACGATGAATTGGAAGCCACTTTTTGCGGCGACGATTGGGCGGTGAAGCAGCCCGCTGAGTATTCGCCCGCTGTCACAGCTACCTAGCCTTGCAATTTGGACGAATGGTCTCATATATTGCTCTAGAGACTAGAGGTATTGGAGGCCATACAATGCTAACTATCGGCGATCTATCCAAGCGGACAGGCGTGAAAGTGCCGACGATACGTTATTACGAGCAGATGGGCCTGATCTCGGAGCCGGAGCGCAGCGAAGGCAATCAGCGGCGTTACTCCAATGCCGATCTTGAGCGCCTCGCCTTTATCCGTCATGGCCGCGACCTCGGACTGACGATCGATGCCATCAAGGAGCTGATTTCGCTCAGTCAGCATCCGGACCGCCCCTGTGTCGGCGCCGATCGTATCGCCAAGGAGCATCTGGATGACGTTCGCACCAAGATCGCGCGGCTGAAGAAGCTCGAGCACGAATTGGAGCGCATCGTTTCGCATTGCGACGGCCACAGCATCGAAGACTGCTATGTCATCCGTGCGCTTTCCGATCATGGCCTATGCGAACACGAGCATTGAGCCCCCATTGACAAACGTGCTGAACCGGATCATTGATGCACCCATGATCACGCACGCGCTCCATAATTGCTCGTATTTTTGGCTGTACCTGTAACGGGCGGCCAAGACAGATCATATTGTCAACAAGCCGCCGTCAGGCGGCTTTGTTGTATCGGCAGCGTCCTGACGGCTCATTGAAAAACAAGGACGCCAAATGCCATGCTAGACGATAGCGACATCTCACTTCTCCGCCCACCGGTGCTCACAATCCGCAATGCGCAGCCGCGCGACCTGCCTGAGCTCAACGACATGATCCGGCTGCTCGCCGCCCATCACGGCGACCCCTCGGGCACGACGCCGGAGCAGCTCGAGCGCGACCTCTTCGGCCCAGTGCCCTGGATCACGGCCCTTGTCGCCGAAGGCGAGCAGGGGCTAATCGGCTACGCTATCCTCGTGCCGCTCTACAAGGCGCAGGAAGGCCAGCGCGGCATGGACCTGCATCATCTCTTCGTGCGTGACGGCCATCGCGGCCACGGCGTCGGGCAGCATCTGGTCGACCGCGCCCGCGATATCGCCCGCAAGGCGGGCTGCAGCTATCTTTCGGTCGGCGCTGCAACGGGGAATTTCCAGGCCCACCGCTTCTACGAAAACATGGATTTCAAGCCGCGTCCGGTCACCGGCATGCGCTACCTTCAGGCTCTGGCCTGATGCCGGCCTTTAAGAGGATCGCCGTCGAAGACTGATCTTTGGCGCTTTCTGGCATTGCGCCTGGAAATGCTTTAGCGATCGATGGCGATCCCGCGGCCTGCAAAGAACCTCTCAAACGCCTCCAGCGGCATCTCTGCATCCTCGCGCGTCGCATCGATGTGGCCGGATGGGTTGTGGAAGCGGATATTATTGCCGTCGATTGATGTCACCAGCACCAGATGGCCACCCTTGGCTGGCGGCTCGGTCTCTGGCCAGCGGATCGAATGATGCACCGACGCGATGAAGAACTCCGACTGGTCGAGGATATCAGCGATGTCAGCGACGGAAATCCCGGTAACGACCCGGGCAGCCAGATCGAAGCGATCACGAACGAATGGGACGAACGGCGCATAGATCAATCCTTTGATCCGGCCATCCGCCTCCTCGACATAGCCGCCATACTCCCGGCAGCCCATGGCCAGATCCATGATCGGCACGGCTTTGCCGGTACGGGCGGCAAGCACCATCTTCAGGCAGGCCATACCGCAAAGATTGCCGGCCCAGCGGGCATAATCCTCGACGCTGCCTGCGCCGGATGACGCCCAGAGCGGGTCCTTCAGCAAGGCCGATT
The DNA here is from genome assembly GCF_054558365.1 of Rhizobium sp. No.120. Lineage (NCBI taxonomy): Bacteria > Pseudomonadati > Pseudomonadota > Alphaproteobacteria > Hyphomicrobiales > Rhizobiaceae > Rhizobium > Rhizobium sp. No.120. Next base: position 901,111 of record NZ_BAAJNQ010000002.1, on the reverse strand, counting down.
GTGCACCCTCGGCGACGACCGCCAGCGTCATGTCAGGCGTTTCCCATTGGCTGAAATAAGGAACCTTCCGCGCCACCCTTGCGTCCACGACCACACTCTCCTGTTGCCGAATCCCGTAGCTACAAGCTTGTCCGGAAATGCGCTAGAAAAATGGCTGTTAACTTCGATCTGCAACTGGAGATGCGCCTTGGAACAGCGGTTCACATTCGATGGCGTCGCCAGCCTCTATAATACTTCCCGCCCGCTCTATCCTGATGCGCTTTTTGCCGATGTCATCGATTTCGCCAGGTTGGAAGCCAAGGATCAGGTCCTCGAAATCGGCTGCGGCACCGGACAGGCGACAGAGGGCTTTGCCCGCCGTGGCCTCTCCATTCTCGCGCTTGATCCCGGCGCGGAACTGATTGCAGTTGCCCGGGAAAGATTGGCGGAATTTCCGCGAGTGCAATTCGAGCAAACCACCTTCGAAGCATGGCCGGGCAAGCCCGAGAGCTTCAGGCTGATCTTCGCGGCACAATCCTTCCATTGGGTTTCGCCGGAACTGCGCTTCGCTGCGACGGCTGCCCTCCTCGCGATAGGAGGAACACTCGCCGTCTTCGGCAATGTGCCGATGAAGCCGGAACCGCCGCTATCCGAAAAGTTCGCGGAGATCTACGCCCGCCATGCCCTGCAGTTTGCCGGCCCGCCCGTGGAGGCATGGTATCTGCCCGATGGCCCTTTTGCTCGGGAGTTGCAGCAGTCCGACTACTTCGAAGCTCCAGCGCATCACTGCTACTACTGGAGCCGATCGCACACGGCACAGAGCTATACCGACCTTTTGCGGACGCTCTCAAGCTACCGGCTTTTGACCGAGGGTCAGCGGGAAACGCTGTTTTCCGAGCTTGCCGATGCCATTGACGCACATGGCGGCGTATTCGAATTGCATTATGAAACCCATCTCTATCTCGCACGACGCGCAGGCGCGGCTTGAGCATCTTGCAGCTTTACTTCGCCGGCAGCGCCTTCAGATAGGCCGCGATCGCCTCGCGATCGGTTGCCGGCAGATGAGCGATGTTCTTTTGGACTTCGGCCATCGAGCCGCCGGCGGAGTCGTAGTCCGGGGTGAAGCCGGTTTCGAGGTAGTTGGCGATGTCGCCAGCGCTCCAGCTGCCGATGGCTTTCGAGCCGGGCGTGATATCGGGGATCTGCCCCTTGCCTTCCGGATTGGGCGCACCCGCCAGCCATTGGCCACTTACGAAACCGCCGAGGCTGTCGCGCGGCGTGTGGCATTCGCCGCAATGTCCTGGCCCTTCAACGAGATACTGACCACGCTTGACCTTCTCGTCGGCACTGGCGAGCACGATACGCGGCTGGTCGTTGAGATAGAGGAACTTCCAGCCGCCGAGCGCCAGCCGGATATTGAAGGGAAAGGGCAGCTCATGCGGCGGGGCGACATTGTCGCTCTTCGGCAGCGTTTTCAGGAAGGCCCAGAGATCGTTGATGTCCTTGTCACTCATGCGGGCATATGAGCCGTAGGGAAAGGACGGATAGAGGTGCTCGCCGTTTTTGCCGACGCCGCGCTTCATGGCATTGCCGAAATCGGCAAGCGTCCAGCTGCCAAGCCCCGCCTTCTCATCCGGCGAGATATTCGGCACATGGAAGGTGCCGAAGGGGCTGATCAGCGCTAGGCCGCCCGAAAGCACCAGCTTGGCATCGCCCTGCGCGCCGGGAGCCGCATGACAGCTCGTACAGCCGCCGGCCCAGAAGACCATCTCGCCATTCTTGACATCTGGACCGCCGAGATTGGCCCAATGGCTTGCCGGCAGAGGCGACGGCGCGGTGATGACGTAAAACGTGCCGCTGCCGAGGATGATCACTCCGAAAAGGCAAAGCAACCATCGAATAAACCGTGCCATCTTTCCACCCTCGCCCCAGCTCTGGTTATAAGCTCCGCACCAGCAGAACCGATGCGGACGCTAAATCGATATTCAGACGAGGCCGACCTACCGCTTAGTTCTTACTGACGCGATAGGCCTGATGACAGGCACCGCAGTTAGCGCCAAGCGTCTTCAGCGTCGCGCCGACACCGGCCTGGTCGGCGGGAAGCTGGGCCAGCGCCGTCTCGGCATCGGTAGAAAGCTTGGCGGCATGCGCCTTGAAGTCATCGAGATTATCCCAGATCTTCGGGTTGACCTCGGGATCGGCCTTGTCGCTCTGCGGGTTAAACTGAGCAGGGAAGGCTTTGGCGGTTTCGGCGATCGTTGTCAGCGAAGCCTTGACGATATCGGCATCATAGGGTTTATCGCCCTTGGCGATCGCACCGAGGGCCCCGGTGGCGCCGCCGATCTTCTTCATCATCCCGATACGGGAGTCATGCGTGCCATCGGCTGCGATGACCGAACCCAGTGCGATGCCAGCCAGAGCCGTCGCCATCACAATCGCTTTCCACTTCATTTCGTTCTCCTACCTTTCGGGTGTTCAAGACCGCGCATGCAGCCCGGCGCATGGTTACGGCGACATGTTTGCCGGTTTCCCTTCCGGCAATGAAGTCACAAAGTGGTGAGAGTTGAGTGAAATCAGCGTCATGCAATAGACACACGCATTCGCCGCCTCAGCCCTCACGCCAACTTCAGGCCCTCCCAGACCGTGAACACCGAAACGGCGACAAGCAGCAGCCCGGCTGCGCGGCCTGCGAATGCGGTTGCCTTGGGATTGGCAACCAACAGATCGCGGCTGCGCCCGGCAGTGATGGCAAGTCCGCCGTAAACGGCAAATTGCGTTGCGATGGTCATGGCTCCCATGATGACGGCCTGTATCCACATCGGCCCGTAATCCGGTTTCAGGAACTGTGGATAGACGGCAAAGATGAACAGATAGGCCTTGGGATTGATCAGGCAAGTCACCGCGCCCTGCCGGAACGCCTTCCAGGCGGAGCGACTGGCGGCCGGCCCTTCGCCTCCCTCAATGGTTATGGAACTGCGCATCAGCGTATAGCCGATGAATGCCATGTAGGCACCGCCGGCGACCAGCAGCGGATTGAAGAGAATTGGCACGAAATGCATCAGCAGGCCAATGCCGATGGCGCCGTTCAGCGAATGCACGGCGCCGCCGAGCATGATGCCGCCCGTCGCGGCGAGGCCTCGATTGCTGCCACCGGTGAGAGAATTGGCGAGCACGAACAGCATGTCCATGCCCGGTACGATGATGATGCCTAAGAGAAGTATGAAGAAGAGCCAGAGATTCTCTGCGTAACCCATGTCAGTTGCCTATCGCCCTCTCTCTGGAGACAGGAGAGGAAATGGTTGATTTTCAATCGAATAGGCGGTCTTATAAATCGAGCCAACTGACGGTGTATTGTCAGTAGCTTTCATCTTTGGAAACAAGAAATGCGTAAGGCGTCGCGCCTTTTCGAGATCATTCAGATCCTGCGGCTGGCCAAGCGGCCGGTGACGGGAGCCGTCATTGCCGCTCAGCTGGAGGTGACGGTGCGCTCTGTCTATCGCGATATCGCGGCACTTCAGGCGATGCGCGTGCCAATCGAGGGTGAGCGAGGCATCGGCTACATATTGCGACCCGGCTTCGACCTGCCGCCGCTGATGTTCTCAATCGAGGAAATGGAGGCGATCGTGCTGTCGCTGGCGCTGTTGGAGCGCACCGGCGATGCCGAACTGAAGCAGGCGGCCAAGCGCGTCACCGCCAAGATCGCGGGCGCCGTGCCGCCGCCGCTGCGCCAGACACTCGACGCGAATGCGCTGCATGCCTGGGGCTTTGCCGCACCTTCCGCCTCAGCGATCGACCTCTCGCTGGTGCGACGCGCCATTCGCGACGAGGAAAAGCTCGACCTTGCCTATCGCGACGAACTCGGCCGCGCCACGGAACGCATCATCCGGCCGATCGCCCTCATCTATTATTCGGAGACCGCTAACATCGTCGCCTGGTGCGAGCTGCGCCAGGCCATCCGCAATTTCCGCAGCGACCGGATGGAGGATTGCCAGCCGACCGGCCTCTGGTTCAAGGGCGAAGGCGATGGCCTCAGGCAGATCTGGGTGAACGGGTGGCAGATAAACACCCCAGCCGCTGCCGGCTGAGGTGCTGCAGATCCCACAGATCTAACGTCGCGAATTAAAGAACCATGCCACCCGAGGCTTCGATGCGCTGCCCGTTGACCCAGCGATTGTCGTCCGACAGCAGCGAGGCGATCATCGGGCCGATATCGTCGGGCAGGCCGGCGCGGCCGAGCGCCGTCATGGAGGCGACCATCCTGTTGACCTCGGGATTGTCGCGGACGATGCCGCCGCTGAAATCTGTTTGTATCGCGCCCGGCGCCACCGTGTTGACAGTGATGTCGCGCGAGCCGAGCTCCTTGGCAAAGTAGCGCGTCAGCACCTCGACCGCACTCTTCATCGCCGCATAGGCCGATGAGCCCGGATTGCTGAAGCGGGCAAGGCCGGAGGAGATATTGACGATGCGGCCACCATCATTGATGTGCGGCAGCAGCTTCTGCGTCAGGAAGAAGACGCCCTTGAGATGAACATTGTAAAGCTTGTCGAACTCGGCTTCCGTCGTTTCGGCGATGGAGGAGTGGTAGGACGTGCCGGCATTGTTGACGAGAAAATCGAAGCGATCGCGCGCCCACCCCTTCTGCAGCACGCGGCCGATTTCGGCAACGAAAGCGTCGAAGGATGCGACATCGCCGGTATCGAGCCGTAAGGCTACAGCCTTTTGGCCGAGTGCTTCGATCTCGGCAACGGCGCTATCGGCTTCTGCCTTATTCGTGTTATAGGTCAGGATGGTATCGACATCGCGCTTGGCGAGATGAATGGCGGTATTGCGGCCGAGCCCGCGGCTGCCGCCGGTGATGATCGCAACCTTTGTCTTTGTTTTGTCGGTATTTTCAGTCGTCATTGCGGTTCTCCAGGAAATGTTTGGTGGCCGGAATCTACGCCTGCAGAGCCTTTTCCCTGAATGCCGGAACTCTTGAATTTCTTGCCTATTCCTCCAACTGCCTTGTCCGCGGGTACCCCGCTGCTATGATGGCGCAACAGCAGCCTGCTTCGGAGACCGCGATGTCGTCAGCCCTTAAAGATGCGATCACGCAATTCATCGAAGCCAATGACAGCGGAAACAATGGCGTGTTTTCCACGGGCATCGATGGCCTGCTGATCATGCGCTCGACCGAGCCGAAAATGCCGCATGCGATGATCTACCGGCCGGCGCTCTGCGTCATTCTGCAGGGTGCGAAGCAATTGATGCTGAATGAAAGGGTGATTGATTATGGCGAGATGCAGGCGCTCATCATCAGCATCGAGCTGCCAGCGGCCGGCAGGGTGGTCCAGGCGAGTGTCGAGAAACCCTATATCGCCATCTCCCTGGAATTCGATGTGGGCATGATGCGTGAGGTGATGGAGCAGCTCGACAGGCCGCCGAAACCGACAGGCGGCGCGCGACTTGGCATCTTCATCGAGAATCTCGGCGATGAGCTTGCCGACTGCCTCGTACGATTGACCCGCGTGCTGTCCAACCCAAGCGCCATTCCGGTGCTCTATCCAACGATCATGCGGGAAATCTGCTTTTGGCTGCTCACCGGTCCCAATGGCGGCGAGGTCTGCAAGCTGGTGCTGCCTGATGGACAGACCCGACGCATCGCCGACGCCATCCGCCTGTTGCGCGACAACTTTGCTGAGCCGGTGCGTATCGAGCAACTTGCGGCCGCCGCGCGGATGAGCCCCTCCTCCTTCCACCAGCATTTCAAAACGCTGACCTCGATGACGCCGCTGCAGTACCAGAAGCAGATGCGGCTTCTCGAAGCCCGTCGCCTGATGGTCGCCGGCCATGCCAATGTCGAAAGTGCCGCCTACCGGGTCGGCTACGAAAGTGCCTCGCAGTTCAGCCGCGAATATGCCCGCATGTTCGGCACGCCGCCGAAACGGGACGTAACCGAGATGCGGATGGCGGCGGAATAAGGTTTAGCGCAGCGGCAGGGTTCGGCTCGTCTCGCGGCCAAAGCCGCTGATTTCCAACCGATCCTCATAGACCGAGACGATCGCATAGGCACTCGTATCTTCGGTATCCACCATGCCCTTAAAATTGACGAAATAGGTTCCGTCCGACAGGCCGAAATTGCCGGCATGATTGTGACCGTTAAGGTAGGCGACGACATGATCGTGCCCGGCCAAAAGCGAAAGCATGCGGTCGCTGTCGAGCGCATTGTGCGCATTTCCCGGGAAGATCGGGTAGTGATTCAGGATGATGACCTTCTCGCCTTCCGTCTTCGCCTGCCGCAGCTTCTTGGCAAGCCAGTCAAATTGGGTGTCGCCGATCGCCCCATTCCAGCGCTGGCCATTAGGCGCGCCAGCATCTTCCAGCGCCTTCATCCGATCCTTCGCCTCCTGCCGGCGAGGATCGCCCTCCGGCGAAGCGAAGAGGCTAACCTCATTGCCGTCGAGCGCGATGAAGCGATAGCCGGAAAGACTGAAATCGTAATAGGCTGACGGCATGCCGACCCGCGCCGGCACCGTGCCGAGGTGGTCGGGTGCCACGGCGAAATCATGGTTGCCGAGGAGGAAATGCTTGCGATGATGCAAGGTCTCGTAGACCGGCAAAACAGCGTCGAAACTCTTCCATTCGCGGTCGATGATATCGCCGAGGGTCACTACAAAGTCGAGATCATGCCGGTTGAATTCCTCAATGGCCTCGCGAAGCTTGTCGAGGCTTTTCGCAGGATAGCGATTGAGGGTGAGATTGGGCGCGAGATCGGCATATTGCGGATCGGCGATGACACCGAAGCGGAAAAGCGGCGCTGATGGCATTCAGCCTCCTTAGGCGATCTCCTGGGCAGCCATACGGCGCTTGGGTATATCAATAGCCTGGCAGACAAGAAAACACCCGACGCCCAATAGACGCCGGGTGCGAAAGCCAGCCTATGCGGCGAACTTACTTCGTAGCGGCTTCGTAGCGCTCCAGGACGTAGTCCCAGTTAATGAGGCTGTCGATGAATGCTTCGAGGTACTTTGGACGCAGGTTGCGATAGTCGATGTAGTAGGAGTGTTCCCAGACGTCGACGCCGAGGATCGGGTCAGCACCATGAACGAGCGGGTTTTCGCCGTTCGGGGTCTTGGAGATTTCGAGCTTGCCATTCTTGACGGAAACCCATGCCCAGCCCGAGCCGAACTGGGTAGCGCCGGCAGCGGCGAAATCGGCCTTGAACTTGTCGTAACCGCCGAGATCGGAAGCAAAGGCAGCTTCGAGCTTGCCCGGCAGCTTGTTACCGCCGCCGCCCTTCTTCATCCACTTCCAGAAGTGGATGTGGTTGTAGTGCTGGGCCGCATTGTTGAAGAGGCCGGCATTGGTGCCGAAGGACTTCTTCACGATCTCTTCGAGCGAGAGATCGGCAAGACCTGCTTCGGCAGCGAGCTTGTTGCCGTTGTCGACATAAGCCTTGTGGTGCTTGTCGTGGTGATATTCGAGCGTCTCACGCGACATGAAGGGCGAAAGTGCATCGTAATCGTAAGGAAGTTCAGGCAATTCGAAAGCCATGGTCATATCTCCTCTTGGCAAAAAATTGCGTCGGCAGGTGAAGCGGAACATAGGAGCCACCGCCTGGAAGAGCAACCGGCGACATGCCAAAAAAGTTGCGTGCGGGAGCAAAAATTGCCCTATTTTTCAATCAAGTATAGCATGTACTTAGAAATTAACCTTCCGGCATATAATGATGTCCGAATTCAGGGCGAACGCTGCACCGAAAGGTCGACAAGGCATGTTGCCGAGGCTAGGTTTACGGATCTCATGGTGTGGATGAGGAATATCTGTGACGATTGCCTGTCTGCACACGGCTGAAAGCAACATCGCCGTTTATGAAGCGGCGGCGATGGCACTTGGGCTGCCTGAGGGCATGCTGCGTCATCATGTCCGCGCCGATCTTCTTCTTGCCGCCGAAGAAGCAGGGCGCCTGACGGATGCGATTTTGGCCGAAACGGCAGCGCTACTCTGGCATCTGGCGGAGGATGCCGACGCGGTCGTGCTCAATTGCTCGACGCTTGGCCCGGCAGTGACAAAGGTCGAAGCCGGTGCCGCAGCGCCGATCATACGCGCGGATGCGACGCTGGCGGAAGAAGCGATCAAGGTCGGCGGCAAAGTCATAGTGCTCTGTACGGTCGAAACGACTATCGCACCAACATCGGCACTTTTTGAAGCGGCGGCAAAGGCAACGGGAACCGAAATCGAGGTTCGACTGGTCGCTGGCGCGTGGGCACACTTCCGGGCGGGCGATCTGTCAGCCTATCTTGTCTCCATTGCCGACGCGGTAAAGGCAGCCCATGGCGAAGGCCCCGTCACTATTGCCTTCGCGCAAGCCTCCATGACCGATGCGGCACGCCTTCTTCCTGAAGGCTGTTTGCAACCGATGACCGGTCCTGCGACTGCGCTTGCAGCCGCGATGGTGAAGATTGCGCGCTGACCGCTACACACTTCGCCCGAAATAGACATTGACCTCAGCAATGCGGTCTCCGGCGAAGCGGATCATCTCAACGTTGCGAAAGCTGCCACCGTCCATTTTCTCGGCACGATAGCCAACGATAACGTCATCGCCATCGGCGACCAGATGTTCGATATGAATGTCGCGAAAGACCTTTTCCTTCGGCCAGCAATGCTCGAAATAGCTCTTGCGATCGATATGGTCGTCGCGCGGGCTGGAAAAGGTGAAATCCTGGGTTAGCATCGGATCCACGATATCGGGATGCTGCGCCAGATATGCGGCAAAGAGACGCTTGACCGTGTCGCAGCGGGCATTTTCGAGAGAGTTCATGATGTGGCTCCTCCTTTTCAGACGCACAATGTTTGCGGTGGCGCGCCAAAACTGATTGCAAAATGCAATCAGAAAATAACACAGGCCATGCGAACCAACAAGCCGCATTGCAGGCTTGGCATCGTCGCCCGTGTGGTCCAAACTTCGAAGTCACCCCAATCAGCAGAAGGCCATCGCAGTGTCCGAGGCTCATCACCACATTTTGGAAAAGCTGCGCCGCCTGGCGGCTAAGGACAATCGTCCGGTGGCTGAGCCGACCGGCATCGGCAGCTATTCCAGCCTCTTTACCTTTGTCACTCGCGAACGCGAGCGAATTGCCAGTTGCTCGTTTTCACAGGTTTCAATCGTCGCCATTCTGGAAGGTTCCAAGGAAATCGTCAGCATGGGGCGCCAGCGGTATTTTTCCGCCGGTACGGTGCTCGTGCTGCCGGCCGGCTGGAACGGCGATGTCGTCAACGACCCCGATCCACAGACCGGCGTCTATCGTGCGATCTTCATTACTTTTCCAAAGGATTTGACACGGCGGGCGGCAAAGGCCTTTCCGCCTGCCCAGATCGCTTCTCAGGCAGACTTGCCGCTCGATCCTCTACTGGCTGCCGCCATTAATCATGCAGGCGAAGGCATTGCCGGCGGCGACATGCCCATCCCGCTCATCGAGCACAGACTTCTCGAAATCCTCATGGTGCTCGGTATGCGTGGCGCCCTCCCCGGTTCGCCCGAGACCACAGCCGAGGCGGTGCGGGCGCTGGTGCGCTGGCAGCCGGATCGAGCCTGGACAGCCGATCTCATCGCCGCAGAGCTCTGCACCAGCAACGCCACGCTACGCCGCCGCCTGTCACGCGAGGGCGCTTCCCTGCGAGAGGTACTGACAAGCGAGCGCGTGGCGCTGGCCACGACACTTCTCGCCGAGGACGGGCTGTCGCTGCGTGAAGCCGCGCTGGCCACCGGTTATCGCTCGCCGCGCCGCTTTGCCGATCGACTTCGCAGCGCGTGAGCGTTCCAAGCCGTATTTTGAGCGTTTGCGCGCACTGATGCTCGAGACGAATTTGTTACACCCTGCCCTCGAAGGCTCACAGGAGCCGCAACATGAAAGGGCACATCATGAAAACCATGCTCAACCTTCTGAACGCCATCGTCATCGCAGCAGTTGTCGCCACCCCGGCCTTGTCGGCCGATCTCAAGGTGACGTTTGCAAAGAGCAATGGCCGGATGATGCTGCCGGAAAACGCCTCCTGCATTTCGACATCTTCAGACAAGTCGGCCCCCGGCCCCAACAAAAGCCTTGCCGTCTCCTGGTCGAAAGGGCCGAAGGGAACGCGCTCCTATGCACTGACTATGGTCGACCCCGACGTTCCCGCGGATTTCTCGCTGTTCAACAAGGCCGACAAGACCATCCTAAAGGACTTCAAGCGGATGGAATTCGTTCATTGGGTGCTGGCCGATATCCCGGCATCGCGCACCAGCCTTGCCGAAGGCGTGGACGGAAACGGTCCTTCAGCCAATGGCCTACCGCTCGAGCGCACGGCCTATGGGCGGCGCGGCCAGAATGGCGCCGGCGGCGGCAATTTGAAGGATGGGCCGCACGGTGGCTATATGGGCGCCTGCCCGCCCTGGAATGACGAACGTGTCCACAGCTACCACGTTACGGTCTATGCGCTTGACGTCGACCGACTGAGCCTGCCCGATCTCTTCACCCGCGCCGATCTGCTTGCCGCCGCGAAAGGTCATATCCTCGCATCAGGCAGCCAGGAACTGTTTTATACATTGAATGCAAAGGCCGAGAAATGACCGAGACGAGATGGGATGCAGCCGCACCGGCCGAGCCGGAAACCGCCCATTGGATGCGGAACCTGATCATCTGCCTCGTCGGCTCGTTCACGACGATCGTGGCGATGACGCTGCTGCTCCCCTTCCTGCCGCTCTATGTCGAGGAACTCGGCGTCAGCGACAAGGCCGCGATCGTGCAGTGGTCCGGCATCGCCTATGGCGCCACCTTCTTTGCCGCAGCCTTGGTCGCGCCGCTCTGGGGGCGGCTCGGCGATATATACGGCCGCAAGCTGATGCTGATCCGCGCCAGCCTCGGCATGACGGTCGCGATCTCGCTAATGGGCATGGCCGGCAATGTCTGGCAACTCGTGGCGCTGCGCCTCTTCACCGGTCTTGCCGGCGGCTATGCCTCGGGATCGATGGTGCTGGTAGCCGCGCAGACGCCGAAGCATCGCTCTGCCTGGGCGTTGGGCACGCTGTCGGCGGGCATCATGGCCGGCAATCTCGTCGGACCGCTGATTGGAGGCGCGCTGCCGCCTGTTATCGGCATTCGCGGTACCTTCCTGCTGGCCGGCGGCGTGATCTTCCTAACCTTCCTGGCGACGACGTTCCTGATCAAGGAAGAGAAGTCCACGGCGCGCAAGAAAGCCGCGAAGGCCAGCGGCAGCTGGGCCTCCATTCCGGACAAACGCCCCGTCGTCGCCATGCTGTCGCTCGGCCTCTTGCTGATGCTCGCCAATATGTCGATCGAGCCGATCATCACAGTCTATGTCGCGCAGTTCGTCACGGATGCCAATGTGACGATGGTCTCCGGCGTCGTCATGGCGGCCGCTGCGCTCGGCAGCATCCTGTCCTCCTCCTGGCTCGGCAAGCTCGCCGACCGCATCGGCTACTGGAGCGTCATCATGGCGGCCCTTGCTGTTGCGGCACTGCTGTTGATACCGCAGGCCTTCGTGACCTCGGCCTGGCAATTGATCGGCTTACGCTTCCTGATGGGCGTAGCGCTCGGCGGCCTTCTGCCCTGCATCACCGCCGTTATCCGGCATAACGTTCCCGATGCGGCCACCGGCAGCATTCTCGGGCTCTCCATTTCCTCGCAATATGTCGGTCAGGTGGCAGGCCCAGTCCTGGGCGGCTTCGTCGGCGGCCATATCGGCATGCGCGCCGTGTTCCTCGGAACCTGCGTGCTGCTCGCGCTTGGAGCTATCTATTGCTGGTGGGTCAGCCCGAAGAAGGAAGCTTCCGTGTAAGGATCGATGACTTTGCTTGAGTTTGATGTCTGAAAATCGATCCGAGCAACATCAAGCCGCCCCTTGTAGCCGGCCGCAGATAAAATCGACGCCAGAACGCGCGATCGCCTCCAGCGTTTCGCGCGTATCGCCTGCACGCGCTCGAACGGCAAGCGAATGCATGACAGCGGATGCCAGCTTTGCGAGAGTTGCAGCATCCGCTTCAGCCGGAAGCTCGCCCTGCTCAACCGCAAGCTCCATGCGTTCCTTTATCGCATCGTCGAATTCATTCAAGCTGCGGCGCAATACCTCCCGTACTCGATCATGCTGAATAGCCTCTGCCGTGGCCGTGCTGATCAGGAAGCAGCCACGCGCCGCGGTGTAGCCATGCAGGTATATTTTCAGAGCCTCGGCGTAGATGCGCGCGAGATTCTCCCGCAGCGTGAGGGTCGGGTTGAGCGCCTCAGACAATATATCGAGGCTGTCCTTGCGGTAGCCTTCCAGGGTGTCAAGATAGAGGTCCTCCTTGTCACCGAACGCGCCGTATAGGCTCGGCCGGTTCAGTTTCGTCGCGGCGCTCAAATTATCCAATGAGGCGGCCGAGAACCCCCTGTCCCAGAAGACCTCCCGCGCCTGCCCGATGACTGCTTTGGCGTCAAAAGCGCGTGGACGACCCTGCTTTTTCTCGCTCTTCATATTTTATACTACTTCGCACAAAAATCTTGACCGGATGAGTTTTATGCGAAATGGTACAAATATTCAAGGGATGCCGACGTCATACCTCGCGCCTGCATCGAAAAGGAGAAAAACCCATGAAACTCTACATGCACGCCGCCGCTTGCTCCCTGTCGCCGCACATCGTTTGTCGGGAAGTGGGGCTGGATGTTGAACTCGTCGAAGTTGATCGGAAGACTCATCGGACGAGTTTGGGCGAGGACTACCTTGCCATCAACGGTAATGGCTACGTGCCGGCATTGATGCTTGATGATGGGAGGGTGCTGACCGAAGGTCCTGCGATTGTGCAATTCCTCGCGGAATGTTCACCGGAGGGATCGCGCCTCCTGCCGGAGGCCGGAACCTATGCGAGAAGCCAGGTTCAATCCTATCTGAATTTCATCACCGCCGAACTTCACAAGCCAATGGCGATGCTCTTCAACGCCGCTTATGAAGGCGCTCATGCCGGCATTTATGAACTGGTATGCAAACGACTGGATTGGCTGAACAGCCGGCTCATCGGCCCCTATTTGACCGGTGACGACTTCACGGTCGCTGACGCCTATCTCTTCGTCTGCTTGAACTGGTCGCCGTGGATCAAGATCGACGTCGCGCGGAGGCCAGCGTTACAGGAGTTCATGGCCCGCGTCAGCGCAAGACCGAGCGTCCGGCACGCGCTCCAGGCCGAAGACCTTGAGGCTTTCGAGACTGATGGCGTTTTCTTCGCGCCACGATCCTACATCTCTTCGGCAGGTCGCGTAGGAACACCCGTGCGGCCATAAACAGCCGCACTCTTCCGCAGGTCCTTCTCCTTGTGAGAAGGGTTTATTCCTCGCTGGCGCTGCGGCCATGCGCCCAATTCATGTAAAGTTCCAGTGCTTTGCGGGCGACCGGTCCCTCCTGGAACTCGCGATCATCGAGACGATTGACGCTAACGACCTTGGAATAGTTGCCCGTCGTGAAGATCTCGTCGGCCGTCATGAACTGTTCGACGGATAGAGTTTCCTCTCGCACGTCGAAGCCCTCCTGGCGCAGCAGGCCGATGACGCGGGCGCGCGTGATGCCGGCAAGGAAGGTGCGGTTGGCGACCGGCGTATAGACGATGCCGTGCTTGACCATGAAGACATTGGAGGATGCCGTCTCGACGACATTGCCGTTCAAGTCGCGTACGAGCGCATTGTTAAAGCCGCGGCTTCTCGCCTCCAGGATCATGCGGCCGCTGTTCGGATAGAGCGAACCGGCCTTGGCGTCGGTCATCGCAGTTTCCGGCGACGGACGGCGGAAGGGCGAGACGGTGAGCGTGATGCCACCGTTGCCGCCGAGCGGCGCCTCGAACAGGCAGAGCGCGAAGCGTGTCGATTCAGCGTCAACGGCAACGACACTGCCCGGCGAGCCATGCTCGCCCCAATACATCGGCTTGATATAGATCGGCGTCTTGCCGTCGAATTTCCTGATGCCTTCCCAGGCGAGCGCCTCGATCTCCTGCGAGGTCTTGACCGGCTTCAGTCCCATGGCGACGGCCGAACGATTGATGCGCTGGCAATGGAGATCGAGGTCGGGCGCGATGCCATCGAACCAGCGTGCGCCGTCGAACACGGTCGAGCCGAGCCACATGGCATGCGAGGTCGGCCCGATCAGTGGCGGATTGCCGGAGAGCCATTCTCCTTCGACATAGGTCCAGGTGGTGGTGCGGGGCGACGTATCGACGGACATGGGTGTTTCCTCTCTTAACCGGCGACGACAAAATAACCGCGCAATCTTAGGGTCAAGCATAAACTACGCGGCAAATTCCATTTGCAACAAAGCGCGCGATACCGCATTCATAACGCAATTTTCATGCGTCGAAACAACAACTTGACGAATGAGTCCATCAGCGAAAGTGATGGGCCATAGGGATCGTCAGGAGAGAGGGAAATCTCCCATGAAAGCGATGTATTACGAGGCCTTCGAGGCACCCCCCGAAATCCGCACCCTTCCAGACCCGACACCAGGCGAAGATGGCGTCGTCATCGCTGTTGGCGCAACCGGGCTTTGCCGCAGCGACTGGCATGGCTGGATGGGACATGATCCGGATATCAGGCTGCCGCATGTGCCGGGTCATGAGCTGGCCGGCAAGGTGGTGGCGACCGGGCGCGGCGTTGTCCGCTTCAAGGTCGGCGATCGCGTCACCGTTCCTTTTGTCTCCGGCTGCGGCCACTGCGCCGAGTGCCACTCCGGCAACCAGCAGGTCTGCGCCAGCCAATTCCAGCCCGGCTTCACCCATTGGGGTTCCTTCGCCGAATATGTCGCAATCGACTATGCCGACACCAATCTCGTGCACCTGCCAGAATCTGTCGATGACGCGACGGCGGCAAGCCTCGGCTGCCGTTTCGCCACCTCCTTCCGCGCCGTTGCCGATCAGGCGAAGACGCGGCCCGGTGAATGGATTGCCGTGCACGGCTGCGGTGGCGTCGGGCTATCGGCGATCATGATTGCTAGCGCCCTTGGCGCCAATGCGATCGCGATCGACATTTCCGACGAGAAGCTCGCCTTTGCCCGCGAATGCGGCGCGGTGGCAACGATCAACGCAGCTGAGGTTGCCGATGTGGCGGAGGCGGTGCGCGAAATCACCAAAGGCGGCGCCCATGTCTCGATCGATGCGCTCGGCCATCCCACGACCTGTTTCAACTCCATCAAGAACCTGCGCCGGCGCGGCCGGCATGTGCAGGTCGGCCTCATGCTCGGTGACTATGCGACACCGCAGATCCCGATGGCGCAGGTCATCGGCCACGAGCTGGAAATCTACGGCAGCCACGGCATGCAGGCCTGGCGCTACGATGCCATGCTCGACATGCTCGCCGCCGGCAAGATCGCGCCACAGAAGCTCATCGGCCGCAGGATCAGCCTGGAGGAGGCTGTTCGGGCGCTGATGTCGCTTGATAAGGCTGAGGGCAAGGGCATCAGCGTTATTACACGGTTCTGATATATCCCGGTGCTATGCGCGTCGGGAGAGACGGCAAATCCAGGAAGAGGATACGCTTATGGCATGGTCTGCCGGCCAATATGTGAAATTCGAGGATGAACGCACGCGCCCGTCGCACGATCTGCTGGCGCAGGTGCCGCTGGCCCGGATCGAGCGTGCGATCGACCTTGGTTGCGGCCCGGGCAATTCGACCGAGCTGATCGTCGAGCGCTATGGTGTTGCCAGCGTCTCCGGCCTCGATAACGACGACAATATGCTGGAGGCCGCCCGCAAGCGCTTGCCCGGCACGCACTTTGAAAAGGCCGATCTCACCACGTGGCGGCCGAAAGAACCCGTCGACCTGCTTTTTGCCAACGCCGTGTTCCAGTGGTTGCCCAATCATCTCGACATCCTCGACCACCTGATGGACGGGCTGAAGCCTGGCGGCGTTCTTGCCGTGCAAATGCCCGACAATCTCACCGAACAGAGCCATCTGATGATGGAGGAAACGGCCAAGAATGGTCCTTGGAGCGAGGCTTTTGCGAAAAAGAGCGTACGCCGCAATCCCCTGCCCGCGCCCTCGGTCTATTACAACAGGCTGATCGGCAAATCAGCTCGCGTCGATATCTGGCACACCAACTATAATCACGTGCTGAAAAATGCGGCAGCCATTGTCGAATGGGTGAAGGGCACGGGCCTGCGCCCCTATCTCGACCATGCCGGCGAGGAGCATCGCGATGCCTTCACCGCCGAATATCTGAAGCATATCGAGCAGGCCTATCCGCCGCTTGTCGACGGCAAGGTGCTGTTGCGCTTTCCGCGGCTCTTCCTGGTCGCGGTGAAGAAATAGGATATTTATCAGGCGCGAAATGCCGACTGACGACGGTGCGTCGATCCCATCGACAACCGGCGTCGGCCCGCGCTAGAACATGACAAGCCAAAGCTGAAACAGCAACAGCTCCGAGGAGATAGTCGATGTCGTCCAGAAGCCCAGAATATGGCCGCCAGAAGGAGATGCGCGCATGACCACCCCCGACGTCGCACCGGCTCCGCCGCTGACATTCGTGATCTTCGGTGCTGCCGGCGACCTTACGCGGCGCCTGCTGATCCCGACGCTCATCAACATGACCCGCAGCGGGCTTATTGGCGAGGATCTGCATATTCTCGGCATCGGCATCGAGACAGGCGGCGTCGACATGCTGCTGGATCGTCTGGAATCATTTCTGAAGACCTCCGGCGATATGGACGATCCGGAGCGGCAGGCGGCATGGCAGAGCCTGCGCAAGCGCATCAGCTATATTTCCGGCGACTTCACCCAGAACGGCGTCTACAAGGAAATCGCGGATTATCTCTCGCATGCGGCCAGCGCCAACGCGGCCTTCTATTTCGCCGTGCCGCCGCGCTTCTTCGGCGACATTGCTGAAAAACTCTCCGAAAACGGGCTGATGAACGAGGCGACCGGTGCCTTCCGCCGCATCGCGATCGAAAAACCCTTCGGCCACGATCTTGCCTCGGCACAGGCTTTGAATGCGCGGCTGCTGAACCATGTGTCCGAAAGCCAGATCTATCGCATCGACCATTTCCTCGGCAAGGAAACGGTGCAGAACATCATGACGACGCGCTTTGCCAACATGATGATCGAGGCGCTGTGGAACAATAACTATATCGACCACGTGCAGATCACGGCGGCCGAACTCGTGGATGTCGGCACGCGCGGCAAATTCTATGATGCGACCGGCGCGCTTCGCGACATGATACCGAACCATCTCTTCCAGCTGCTGGCGATGGTGGCGATGGAACCGCCAAACAGCTTCGATGCCGAATCCATCCGCAATGAAAAGGGCAAGGTGCTGAAAGCCCTGCGCGTCTACTCGCGGGAGGAGGCAATCAAGAACGGCGTGCGCGGCGCCTATACGGCCGGCCCGATTGCTGGCAGGGATCTGCCCGCCTTTACCCAGACGCCCGATGTCGCACCCGACAGCAACACCGAAACCTTCGTGGCGCTGAAGCTCTTTGTCGATACCTGGCGCTGGGCCGGCGTGCCCTTCTACCTACGCACAGGCAAGGCGATGAAAGCCCGTGATACGGAAGTGGTCATTACCTTCCGGCCAGTACCCTTCGCCCAATTCCCGCGCCACGAATCCCGTCCCGAGCTGCCGCCGAACAGACTCATCATCCAGGTGCAGCCCGACGAAGGCCTCGACATGGAAATCTCGATCAAATCGCCGGGGCTGGTGCTGAAAACCGCGCCGGTTTCGCTCGACTTCCGCTATGCCGACAGTTTCGACATCGGCAAGCAGACCGGTTACGAGAGCTTGTTCTACGAACTCTTCGTCGGCGACCAGACACTCTTCCAGCGCGCCGACGGCATCGAAGCCGGCTGGGCCGCCGTGCAGCCCTTCCTCGACCTCTGGGCAGAAGGCGGCAAACCCGATCCTTACGCCCCCGGCAGCACAGGTCCTGCCTGCGCCGACGAACTCATCGAACGCGACGGCCGCAAATGGCATGAGATCGACGGGACGCCAAAGGGCAGGAAGGTTTAGAGTTGAAAGGGCCGGTGTCCATGGATACCGGCCTATACAGCCGCAACCTTATCAGTTCTTCGCCGTCGATTTTGAACAATCCACTGCGGCGATTGTGAAATTGTCCGAATTTTGAACCGTCTCTCTAAGGACGGAACAGCCAGTCGCCGCTTCCATTGCTTTCACGTTGCCAGCGTAGATGGTCGGATCAATAACAAGCAGCGATGCTCCAGTAGGGTGATTCAGGCCCGCTTGCCAGGAGTTCTTGCTCGAAAGCGGCCTCACTGAATATTCAACGCCATCGATTTTAACCACTTTTGAGCCTGGGAAATAGCTTGAAACGCCACCTTGGCAACCAGCCAATCCAATAAGTGCAAATACTGCAAAAAACCGCTTCATCTTATACTTTTACCCCGAGAAGAACTTTAATATCGACTATAATGTGCGCGCAAGAGTTGCAAGCCCGCTTCGGGGTGGCGACGTATATACATTTGAGCGAGCAATGCCCAGCGACTATATTGGCTGGCAAATCGTTATGCCGCATAGTCCATCGAATCTGCCTCCTCAAAAGCGACGGCCCTCGCCCAAGGGCGAAGGCCGAGAGATCGAAGGAATCGATGCGTAAACTGCGGAGCGCGCCTATGAAGTCAACGGATGAAACCGACGGCTATCGGCCAGTCGGCTCTCTCGTCATCAGGAGAACGCCTCTCCAGCCTCAAATGAACTGGTGCAGGCCCGGGACGGAATTGACGACTTGGTCGACCACCTCGTCGCCGGCGTGCTGGCGAGCGGTTGCAATCGTTTCCTTGGCGAGCGAGCTGATTTCGCCCATGCTGAGACCGCTGCTCATCAGCTGCTGGCCGAGTGCCATCAGGCCGCCGCCACCGCCAACTGCGCTAAGCAGGCCGCCGAGCAGGCCGCCGCCGCCCGTTTCCTCGCCGTTATATTGTGCAACGAGATCGGAGGCGCCGGGAATGGATTCGATCATCTTGGTGACGGGACCATCCGGAGCTTCGCGCTGCAGGAAACCGAGAATCATGCCGACGGCCTTTTCCGCAAGGTCGGGAGCGATGCCGGCTTTGGTCGCGATCTGATCAATAACTTCGTTCACTGTGGCCTCCTGCCTTTATAACGTTAACGTCAACGTAACTGAATGCGGCAACCGGCACAAGACGCCCCGGCGGCTATCATTCTACCAGAAGCGGAACCGCGATGCGAATGGTTGTCCCCCTTCACGCGAGTTCTTATAACAGTGTCAGGACAAATCGATGAATGGCTCCTGCAGCTTTCAGAAGCTGCTGGGCCGCCGCCCTAGTACCGGCTGATTTTGGATCGAATCGATCCAAAATCAGCCGGTACTAGGATCAAACAGGTAGAGCATGATGTCGTCTGAAAACCGGTGACACTTTTCGGCATCATGCTTTAGAGCATTTCCGCTTTTCTTCGAATCGCGAAAACGCTCTATCTTTTTGTTTTTACGCAATTCCGGACGCAAAACCGCTTCGCACTTTTGCTGGAAGTGCTTTAAGGGAGACGACGCCATGCCGCAGCAGGATGGACAGATTTTCGTCGGCGCGAGCCGCAATCCGGATGACAGCATCAACAAGGACGAATTCCTGACGCTGAGATTCGGCAACCGTCATGGCCTCGTTACAGGTGCCACCGGCACCGGCAAGACGGTGACGCTGCAGGTTCTGGCGGAAGGATTTTCCAAGGCCGGCGTGCCCGTCTTTTGTGCCGACATCAAGGGCGATCTTTCGGGTATCGCCGTCAAGGGCGAGCCAAAGGATTTCCTGCTGAAGCGCGCGGAGGAAATCGGTCTCTTGCCCTATGAGCTCGACCAGTTCCCGGTCATCTTCTGGGACCTCTATGGCGAAAAAGGCCATCGGGTGCGTACCACCATCGCCGAGATGGGGCCACTGCTGCTGGCACGCTTGATGGATGCATCCGAAGCGCAAGAAGGCGCGCTCAACATCGCCTTCAAGATCGCCGATGAGAACGGCCTGGCGCTGCTCGATCTCAAGGACCTGCAGGCGTTGCTGAACTATATGGGCGAAAACGCCAGCGAGCTCTCCACGAAATACGGCCTGATCTCGAAATCGTCGGTCGGCTCGATCCAGCGCGCCATGCTTGTCCTGGAACAGCAGGGCGCGGAAAACTTCTTCGGCGAGCCGGCGCTGAAAATCTCCGATATCATGCGGGTGAGCAATGACGGCTACGGGCAGGTTTCGGTGCTTGCGGCCGATAAGCTGATGATGAACCCGCGCCTCTATGCCACCTTCCTGTTGTGGCTGCTCTCAGAACTGTTCGAGGAACTGCCCGAAGTCGGTGATCCGGAAAAGCCGAAGCTGGTCTTCTTCTTCGATGAGGCGCACCTGCTTTTCAACGACGCGCCGAAGGTGTTGATCGAGCGCGTAGAGCAAGTGGTGCGACTGATCCGCTCCAAGGGCGTCGGCGTCTATTTCGTCACGCAGAACCCGCTCGACGTGCCGGAAACTGTGCTGGCGCAGCTCGGCAACCGCGTGCAGCATGCGCTTCGCGCCTATACGCCGCGGGAACAGAAGGCCGTGCAGACGGCGGCCTCGACCTTCCGACCCAACCCGGCCTTCGATTGCGCCACCGTCATCACCACGCTCGGCACCGGCGAGGCGCTGGTATCGATGCTCGAGGGCAAGGGTGCACCCTCCATCGTCGAACGCACGCTGATCCGCCCGCCATCCGGCCGCATCGGCCCTGTCACGGATGGCGAGCGCCAGGCCATCGTCAACGGCAGCCCGGTTGCAGGCGTCTATGACCAGACGATCGACCGCGAATCCGCCTATGAAATCCTGACGAAGCGGGCACGCAAGGCGGCCGCGCCGCAGAACGAGAGTGCCGGCGATGGCTGGACGCTGCCGGGCTTCGGCGGGGATAGCGGCAAACCCGCCGGTCGCCGTTCGGGCTATCAGCGCGAGACGATCCTGGAAGCGACGATGAAAAGCATGGCACGCACGGTGGCGACGCAGGTCGGGCGGGCGATTGTCCGAGGCATCCTCGGCAGTCTGAAGCGGTAGAAAATCACCCTCCCCTTGAGGGGGGAGGGTCGGAGCGAAGCTCCGGGGTGGGGTGATCCTTCTAAATTCAAGAATGTCACCCCCACCCGCCGCTTTGCGGCGACCTCCCCCCTCAAGGGAGAGGTGTTACTTTAGCGCACGGGCGCAACCAGTGAGAAGAACGCGCCTTGCGGATCGGTTGCCTGGACGATCCAGCTGCCGCCGGGCACCTCCATCGGGCCGTTGACGATGCTGCCGCCGCCTTCCGTGATGCGGGTGACGGCGGCGTCGATAGCGGGGACATTGATGTAGAAATTCCAGGCAGCCATCGGCATTTCCGCCGGCTTGGTCATGATACCGCCAAAGTCTCGATCGCCGATCTTGAAGATCTTGTATTTGCCCATCGGCCCCATGTCGAAATCGGAGCTCAGCTCCCAGCCGAACATTTCGCTGTAGAAATCGAAGGCCTTTGGGCCGTCGTTGGAATAGAGTTCGTGCCAGCCGAAATAGCCCGGTGTCGCAGGCGCAGGCGGCTCCCAATCCTGGCCCGGCAGCGGGGTGAACAGGCAGAAAGCAGCGCCATAGGGATCGGAGACGACGGAGAACCGGCCGACGCCTGGAATATCCGTGGGCTCGCGATAGGTCTTGCCGCCCTTGGCGACAACGGTCTTGGTAGCTTCATCGACATTGGGAACGCCGATATAGCCGGTCCAGCAGGGCGGCGTGCCCATCGACTTCGCCTCGTCAGGCAAGATCATCAAACCGGCAACAGGGCCGGCGCCAGCGCTGAACAGCGTATAGTCCATGCCGACATCAGGCATGCCGGCATCCGCCGCATCCCAGCCGACGACCTTGGTATAGAAGGCTTCCGCCGCCTTCATGTCCGTCGTCATCAGCTCGTACCAGACAAAATATCCCTTCTCTGCCATGATCTCTCTCCCTATTGTGATTGTGACGGTCATCCGTCTCATCCTGAGCCTGATGTCGGCGCAAGCACATCATGGCCGCTGAACGTGACGGTCGAACGATGGTCAGTCGGTTGAACCGTCGTTCCCCGGCGAGCAGGCTCCATGTCTTAACTAGGCACAAGGCGTAATAATTCGACCCCTCGCGCCGCATGGCGTAAATTTGGCAGTCTCGTCATGCTTCAATGGCAGCAGGAGCCCGCTTTCGCCGCCTCCTGATATTCGTCGTGGCGGCGCACGAAATCCATGGTGTGGCCTTCATTCCGGCCCTTCGGCGCATTGTCGAGGATCATCAGCGTACCGATCATTTCCTCGCCGCCGCGGGCATAGCTGGAATAGGTGTGGAAGATATTGCCGGCTTCATCCTTGTAGAAGGCGCTAAGACCAGGCAACTCGTCGTTGCCGTCGGCGGCGTTCATATCGTTGAAATTATAGAACACCTTTTCACCGGCGAGCTGCTCTTTGGTGAAAGAGACGTGATAGTCGAAATTGAAATCGTTGGAGAAGGACGACACCCAGGGAAATTTCCAGCCCATGCGCGTCTTATAGGCTTCCACCTTCTCCAGCGGCGCGCGGGACACCGCAACCAGCGTGACATCGTGGTTGTTGAGATGCGGCAAGGTGCCATCGAAATGATCGGCAAGGAAAGAGCAGCCGGTGCATCCGGCATCCCAGTCCGGGCCGAGCATGAAGTGATAGATGATGAGCTGACTGCGGCCGTCGAAGAGATCGGCGAGCGTCTTCTTGCCGTCCGGCGTGTCGAAAATATAGTCCTTATCGACCTTTACCCAGGGCAAGGCTAGGCGTTCCGCATTGACGCGGTCGCGAAGACGCGTGGCTTCCTTTTCCTTGGCGAGCAGTTGACGGCGGGCATCGAGCCACACTTCTCTGGAAACGACCTGGTTCATTGTCCGCGCCCTCCTCCGGCGTTTTCATTTCCAAATCTTGACAAATATATTGATATCAATATTAATGAATCATGTCAAACGCAGTCGAAATCCCCTTTGAAACCACACTGTTAGTGCGCGACACCTGCCTATGCCTGCATGTTCAGCGAGCAGCGCGCGCTCTTGCCCGTCGCTTTGACGAGGCGCTGCGGCCGTTCGGCCTTACCAACGGCCAGTTCTCCTTGATGATGTCCCTGAACCGGCCCGCGCCCGCGCCCATGGGATCGGTCACGGCACTCCTGGCAATAGACCAGACGACGCTGACGGCGGCCTTGAAGCCGCTGGAACGGCGGGGATGGGTAAGCATAGTGCCCAATCCAAAAGATCGCCGCGCCCGCCTACTCAGCCTCACACCATCGGGAAAGGCGGCGCTAGCCGCCGCCGTGCCGATCTGGAAGACGACGCACGCCGCCCTCGAAGAGCGGCTGCCCGACGGCAATGGCGACCGCCTGCGCAGCGATCTCGCTATTCTGCTTTGAACTGCGCCTCAGACAATCGCGGATCACCCTCGAAATCCTGCCTTTCGAAGCCGATACGCCGCCGGGGGAATTCGCAGAGCGCCTGCACGCCGACACGCGACAGCCGGATGCGCCAGGTCTGGCGTTCGACGGGTTCGCGGGCGGAGAAGGCTTTGGCCGTGAGCAGCGCTATATTCATGCCTCCGCGAGGATCACGGACAGAACGATAGAGGATTGTCTCGATGCCGCCGGCTCGGGCCGCTTCCGCAAGCGACTGGCAAGCCTCGTAGTTGATCGGATCTGTCCAGAGTTTCAGATCGCGATCCAAGGGAGGCACTGTCAGATCGATCGCCGTGTTCGTCGCGATCGCTGCAGCAAAGGCGGTATATTCCGCGGCATTGGCGGGCAACGACGTATCGGGGGAATCACGAAAGAAGAGCAGCCGATAGAAGCTCATCTCCGCCAGGGCCGTCTCCACCTGCTCCGAGGCGTAGAAAACGCCGAGCGTACGGCCGGCGCGTCGGAAACGGGAACCGTGGGGATAAATGGCGCCATAACGGAAGGGGGTGGCAAGCAGATAGTCGAGCCCGGCGCATTCAGGCGGCAGAACCGGCTTGCTTTCTTCCAGGATGCTCTCGAGAAGGGCCTGCTCCTCCAACGTATCGACAAGCTTCAGCGTCGAGACCTGATGCTGCGATTCCACCAGCCGCCAATATTGGCCGGAAATGGCCCTCGCCTCAGACGAGAGCGCGGCGGGCGTCCAGATAGGCAAGGACATCGGTCAAACCAGAAATCGAGATGATCTTGTCGATCGGCGCTGCGCCAAAGGCGATATTGCTGTTACGCAGCCATTGCCGCGCCACAGCCTCGTCACCGCCAACGATAGCGTCGAGCGAACGGAAGAGACGAACAAGAAGCACGGCAAGTTCGAAAGGCTTGCTATCACGCTCCAACAGATGATCCTGCCGCTTCATGCGCGATACCGTCGCCTCAGATACGCCGATGATGGCCGCCAGGATACGGGCGTTCAATCCCAGCCTTTCGGCAGCGTTGACGACGGCCTTAGTTATGACGAGTGCTTCGCCGGGCATCGTCCGGCCTATTGCCTGTGCCTTTATCATGGCTATTTCCTTTCCTAAGAAAAGATATAGCATTTTTCTTGCAAAAGAAAAGAAGCGGCAGATCAAACTGCCGCTCCTTTTCAATATTTCCGCATTTTTGACCTTTAATCGGCCGACGGCGCGTTGCCTTCAAACAACAGAAACCGGCACTTCAGTCGAAGTGCGCATGGCGTGGCTGTAGGGGCATACGATGTGGGCGGCAGCGGCGAGCTTTTCAGCTTCGGCCTTGTCCATACCGGGAATGTGGACAGCCAGCGAAACTTCGATGCCGAAGCCGGTACCATCTTCGCGCGGACCGATGCCGACAGTCGCCGTGACCTTGGCGTCTTCCGGAATCTTGACCTTCTGCTGGCCCGCGACAAATTTTAGGGCACCCAAGAAGCAAGCGGAATAACCTGCCGCAAAGAGCTGCTCAGGATTGGTGCCGGCCGCGCCATCGCCGCCGAGTTCTTTCGGCACGGTGAGCGTGACATCAAGGACGCCATTTTCGGAAACTGCATGGCCGGCGCGGCCACCGGTGGCGGAAGCTTTGGTGGTATAGAGAATAGGCATGTCATGTCTCCTTCGGTTGGATGAATTTTATATACATCACGATTTAATCGCGCGCAACATATATTTCGCAATTTCATTTGGGAAAAATGGTAACGCCAGGCGTTAGAGCGAAATAACCAATCCGCACGACCAGCGCCGGCAGCCTGAGGTCAAGTTGGCAGCGGTTTGAGATCGGCTTCGGGGCGCCGGGTACTTCCTGTCGGGACCGCAAACAAAAAGGGCGCCAGCGGCGCCCCTTTTTCAATAATGTGGATCAGGCCGTGACTAGGATCGGCGCTCGTTCGGGAACGCGATCATAGAGATCGATGACATCCTGGTTGAGCAGACGGACGCAGCCGGAGGAAACGGCCTTGCCGATGGAGCGCCAATCCGGATTGCCGTGCAGGCGGTAAAGCGAATCCTGCTTGTCTTCGAAAATATAGAGAGCGCGCGCTCCCAGCGGGTTCTTCAGGCCCGGGTCCATGCCGCCATTGGCGATGGAATATTTCACGAGTTCGGGCTGGCGGGCGACCATTTCGTCCGGCGGATTCCAGCGCGGCCATTTCTTGCGCCACTGGATGACTCCCCGGCCCTGCCAGGCAAAGCCTTCACGGCCGACGCCGATGCCGTAGCGCATCGCGGTGCCGCCTTGCTCGGTGACATAGAGCATGCGCTGCGTGGTGTTGACGATCACGCTGCCGGGAGCTTCACCCGTGGGGTCGATTACCCGCTGACGATAGAAGCGCGGATCGATCTGCTGATAGGGAACCGCCGGAATGATGAAGCCGCCATCCTCGACGGAGGCATAGATTACGGCCGGATCGGGCTGCTCGCCATCATAGCTGGAGAACCAGCTGCGGAACGGCCTGGGCGAGCCGGTATATTGAACCGGGCTGACGACGGGGCCGCTGTTGATGGTGGAGGCACAGCTGGCAAGCGTCGAAACAGCGCCGAGACCAGCAAGAGCGAGGAAATTACGTCGGGATAGGGATGAAGGAAGGCTCATGTCGACAGCATAGTTCCTTTGGTGGAGGAAGCGAAACCCGCGACAACGGGCTGATTCGGTTCCCCGAGAGGTTCGCAGAGACAGAAGCAAAACTAAAGAGCGCTAATCATCGCGACTATCGCACTTATGCAACATCACGAAAATTTGTGGTAAATTACCGCTACAGAACGACAATTTCCGCCTTTTCAGGCACCCGACTGTAGAGATCCATCACATCCTGATTGAGCATGCGGACACATCCAGAGGATGCTGCCTTGCCGATCGACTGCCAATCCGGCGTACCGTGAACCCGATAAAGCGTATCGCGGCCGTTCTGATAGATATAGAGCGCACGCGCGCCAAGCGGGTTGGTCGGCCCCGGATTCATGCCGCCGCGCTCGGCCGATAGCGGCCTGATCTGCGGGTCGCGTGCAACCATCTCGGCGGGCGGAGTCCAGCGCGGCCACTTTTGCTTCCATTGGATTACGCCCCTGCCATGCCAGGCATAACCGGCGGCACCTAGCCCGACGCCATAGCGCATTGCCTTGCCGCCCGATTCGACGAAATACAGGAAATGGTCGCGCGTATCGACAACGATGGTGCCGGGCCGCTCCTTGGTCTGGTAATCCACTTCCTGCCGCAGGAAGCGCGGATCGATGCGCTTGTAGGGAATGGCCGGCAGTGTGAAATCATCCTCGCTACGCTGGGCATACATCGCCTGATGCACTGGATTAAAGGTCGGCAGACCATAGGTCTGATGGAATTGCGTCTGGAAAAGATCGCGCGCCTGCGGCACCGGCTGCACCGGCAGCCGCTTCACCCTATTCGGCTCGATACCCTCGGGACGATAGAAGACCGGCGTGGTTTCCTGCACGAAACGATCCGGGTCGGTGGCACCCGTATCGGGAATGATGCTGCACGCGGACAATGCTGTCAGAGAAGCAAGAGCGAGCAGGCGGCGGGAAACGGGCAGCAGGTCGGCCATTATCGGAACCAGTTGGGACACATCGGATCGGCCGCATAATGACTGCCGCGGCTGGAGCGAGGCTGGCGTCGATCACCAAACAGCGCGAGCGAAGATATTGCATGGATCGGCCAAACTTCTGTTTTCCCGTGCGGCATCATGGGCTAGACCATTGTCGGACGGAGGATCGCATGAATATCGACAGTCTCGACTCGAGCATCTTCGGCCAGACCGACCACAACACGTGGCTGAAGCTGGTGGAGCGGGCGCTGAAAGGCAAGGATTTCCAGGAAGCGCTGGTTTCGCGAACCGACGATGGCATCGCCATCCAACCGCTTTATGAGAGATGTCGCGATTATGCGCCGCTCTCTCGCCGGCGGGCAGACCTTCCCTGGACGGTGACGCAGCGCATGGACGATCCGGATATCGAGCGGGCAACGGCACAGCTCGGCGACGATCTTGCCAACGGCGCCAACGGCATCTGCCTCACCTCCAAAACCTCCGCCTCCGCCTTCGGCACCGGCATCGACGGGCAAGGCCCCGGCCTACCCCTCGCGTTGGTGGCGATATCGCACCAAACCGCCGTCCTGCGTTTCGACGGCTTCGCAGCTGACACCGTCGACGCTCTGGTTTCTTCGCTTGCAGATCCGGCGGCCAAGACATTGCATCTCGGTTTCGATGTCTTTTCTTATGACGGCAGGCAGGCCGACTTAACAAATGATATCAAGCGCTTCGCCGAGCACAGCCTCACGGGCACGATCGTCAACGCCGATGGCCGCGCCGTCCACAATGCCGGCGGAACCGAGGCTCAGGAGCTTGCGGTGATGGCCGCCAGCCTTGTCGGCCATTTGCGACGGCTTGAAGAGTCCGGCCTTTCGCCGGAAGCATCGCTTGCAGCAACCAGTGTCTGCCTTTCGGCCGATCAGAACCAGCTCACGACGATCGCGAAGATGCGGGCGGCGCGGCTGATCTTTACCCGGATCGCCGAGGCCTGCGGCGTCACCAACCCGCAGCCGGCGCATCTCTTTGCAGAGACGAGCTATCGCATGCTGACCCGGCTCGATCCGGAGACGAATATTCTGCGCAATACGATCGCGGTCTTTTCAGCCGGCGTCGGCGGCGCCGACGAGATCTGCGTTCTGCCGCATAGCCTGACACACGGCATTCCCGATCCGCTGGCACGGCGCCTGGCACGCAACACGCAGACGATTTTAATCGCCGAAAGCCATCTCGATCATGTCCTCGACCCTGCCGCTGGAGCCGGTGGCATTGAGGCGCAGACCGATGCACTGGCCGAGCGAGCCTGGGATATTTTCACCCATATCGAAAGTAACGGCGGATTGGCGAAGGTCATTTCCAGCGGTGGGCTGGCGGCGATGGTGGCGGAGGCGCGCGAGAGCCGCATCGCCAAGCCAATCGTGGGGACGACGCTGTTTGCGATGAAGACGGAAAGGCCGGTGGCGGTTTTGGGACCTTTGGGTGCGATTGCCGGCGGGATGGGGTTGATGCCGGTGCGGTTGGATGAGGTGGTGTCATAATGGCAATTGCTGAATTCGCTGGGAGTGCGCACCCCCCTCTGTCACTTCGTGACATCTCCCCCACAACGGGGGAGATCGTTTCGCGCAAGAATTTAACCGCAGCGGGAATGGCAATCTTTGCTGCCGCAGATGCGATATTCGCTTGGGGCAGAAAGGTTCCGCGAGTTTCCAATCTCCCCCCTTGTGGGGGAGATGTCGCGAAAGCGACAGAGGGGGGTAACGCAGCCTCCACCGTCACGGAGGCATCCGCTGCATGACCAAGATTCCCGACTTCACCACCATCCCCTGGGTCAAGCCGCAAGCAACGGCGCCAACAATCGACGCCTCCACCTGGGAGACCCCCGAAGGCATCGCCGTCAAGCGCACCTATAATGAAAGCGACCTCGCCGGCCTCAACTTTCTGGACACCTATCCCGGCGCTGCACCATTTGTGCGCGGCCCCTACCCGACAATGTATGTCCAGCAGCCCTGGACCATCCGCCAATATGCCGGCTTCTCCACTGCGGAAGAATCCAACGCCTTCTATCGCCGCAATCTTGCCGCCGGCCAGAAAGGGCTCTCCGTCGCATTCGATCTTGCCACCCATCGCGGCTATGACAGCGATCATCCGCGTGTCGCGGGCGATGTCGGCATGGCGGGTGTGGCGATCGATTCCATCCTCGATATGCGCCAGCTCTTCGACGGCATTCCGCTTGATGAGATGAGCGTCTCGATGACCATGAATGGCGCGGTGCTGCCGATCATGGCGCTTTATATCGTCGCGGCGGAGGAACAGGGCGTTTCCGAGGACAAGCTGTCGGGCACGATCCAGAACGACATCCTCAAGGAGTTCATGGTTCGCAATACCTATATCTATCCGCCGCAGCCCTCGATGCGCATCGTTTCGGACATCTTCAGCTACACCAGCCAGCGCATGCCGAAATTCAATTCCATCTCGATCTCCGGTTACCATATGCAGGAAGCCGGAGCGACGGCAGATCTGGAGCTCGCCTATACGATCGCCGACGGCATCGAATATGCGCGCGCCGGCGTTGCCGCCGGCCTCGATATCGACAGTTTCGCCCCCCGCCTTTCCTTCTTCTGGGCCGTCGGCATGAACTTCTTCATGGAAGTCGCCAAGATGCGCGCGGCACGGCTGATCTGGGCCGCGCTGATGCAGAGGAATTTCGCGCCGAAGGACCAGAAATCCTTGGCGCTCAGGACCCACAGCCAGACCTCGGGCTGGTCGCTGACGGCTCAGGACCCCATGAACAACATCATCCGTACGATGGTCGAGGCCATGGCGGCAACGCAGGGACATACCCAGTCGCTCCATACCAACTCCTTCGACGAAGCGCTGGCATTGCCGACCGATCATTCCGCTCGCATCGCCCGCAACACGCAGATCCTGCTGCAGAAGGAATCGAGGACAACAGGCATCATCGACCCCTGGGGCGGCTCGGCCTATGTCGAACGGCTCACCCATGATCTCGCCGTACGCGCCCTTGCCCATATCGAGGAAGTCGAGGCACTTGGCGGCATGGCAAAGGCGATCGAGAAGGGCATCCCGAAGCTTCGCATCGAAGAGGCCGCCGCACGCACGCAGGCGCGCATCGACAGCGGCCATCAAACGGTCGTCGGTGTCAATTTTTCCAAGCCGGAGCAGGATATCGAAGTCGACGTATTGAAGGTCGACAATTCCGAAGTACGGGCACGCCAGCTTTCCAAGCTGCAACAGCTGAAGGGCACACGCGAGACGGCCGCCGTCGAGACTGCTCTCGACGCATTGACGGATGCCGCGCGCAACGGTACCGGCAACCTGCTCGACTTCGCAGTAAGGGCGGCAAGGGCAAGAGCCACGGTCGGCGAAATTTCGCTGGCGTTGGAAAAGGCCTATGGCCGGCATGTTGCAGAGATCAGGACCATCTCGGGCGTCTATCGTCAGGAAGTAGGCGATACCGATCCCGCCTTCAACAAGGCCGTTGCCAAGGTCGAAGCCTTCCGCAAGGCACGCGGCGAAAAACCCCGCATCCTCATCGCCAAGATGGGCCAGGACGGCCATGACCGCGGACAAAAGGTGATTGCGACGGCCTTTGCCGATCTCGGTTTCGATGTGGTCGTCGGCGCCATGTTCCAGACGCCTGAGGAGGTCGCCGATGTCGCCGTTCGCGAAGGCGTCGATATCGTTGGCGCGTCGTCTTTGGCCGCAGGCCATCTGACGCTGGTGCCGGAATTGAAGGAAGCGCTCACTCGGCGCCATGCCCGCAATATTCTGATCGCGGTCGGCGGCGTCATTCCACCGCAGGATTTCGCAGCGTTAGAGGCAGCCGGCGCCGACGCGATCTTCCCGCCCGGAACCGTGATTGCGGAAGCGGCGACTGCGCTGATCGAGAAGCTGATGGCGTAAGTTCGACTCCCAGAGCGGTTCGGCTTATCTCCCGCGCTGCTTTTTTAGGGAGCTGCTTTAGACGGCCACGCTCTTGAAGAACTCGATACTCTGAGCGATTTCGCCCGGCAAAGCCGAATTGTGGCTACCCGTTACCGTCGCCATTTCGATCTTCACGCCGGCGGCCGCTGCCCGTTTCGAAAGCAATGCCAGGCGCGAATCGAAATGCCCCTCTTCCGTGCCGTGAAACAGCTTTATCGGGCTCTTGAAGCTATGCGCATAGCAGAGCGGCGAACGCATCTGGTATTCGCGCGGGTTCCTGGTGTTGAACCGAATATCCTGCGGGTAGCGGCCGAAGAAGGCATAGGCATCCGGATTGCCTGATATGGGGGCGACCGCCCGGAAGCGATGGGTCGACATGGCTGCCAGCATGGCGAGCGTGCCGCCGATGCTGTGTCCGGCCAGGAACATACGGTGCGGATCGACTCCAGGCAGATGCCGCAGCCGGTTGGAAGCGGCCAGCACATCGGCAACTTCGTCGTAAAAACCCGAAAAATTGCCCTTCTGGCCGTTTTCTCCACGCATGGAGGGGATCATGACGACGTAGCCGGCCTCGACATAGGGCTTCATCAGCTGCCAATGCCCCTGGCCGATGGCATTGCCGCCATGCAGGAACAACACGGCCGGCTTCGGCTTCTCCGAACGCGTATAGCGGGAAACCCAGGCAACGAGTTCCAGCTCCTCGCCAACGCCGCTGCGATAGAAAAGCCGCTCGGCGGTCGATGGCGTCACCAAGGGTTCATAGATATCGGGAGCAGGTCCCTTGCTCACAAGGTCGGTTCGAAACAGGCGGCGTTCCTTGGCATAGTCGCCCGAAAGGAGCGGCGGAGCATCCTCGGCCTTTTCATCGCTCCGAGCGATCGCCTTTGTCTCGGCGGGCTTGCTGCCTGTGGTGCTATCATCGGCAGCCCGAACGATGGATGGCGCAAAAAGCGTGACGGCGATGCCGGCAAGAACGCCGCGGCGATTGGGACGAAATACGTTGTCGTCAGACATGGTCATGAGCTCTGTCCAAATATCCCGGCGCAGCGCAAATCTGCACGGGTTGAAAGGCAGGGCCAACTCACTTTGTGGTGAGGAATCGCCCTGCGCTATTCATCGACAACGGGAGCCTTGGCGTCAATCATCGCGATCAAAGTTTCCAGCCTGTCGGCCTCGTAGGGCGGCTTGTCGGGCCGTAGCCTTGCAATGCGGGGAAAGCGCATGGCAACGCCAGACTTGTGGCGGGTGGAGCGATTGATACCTTCGAAGGCAACTTCGAGCACGAAGCCGAAATCGCGATCGGCGCGCACGGCGCGCACAGGCCCGAAACGATCGACCGTATTGTTGCGCACGAATTTGTCGAGCACCTCCAGCTCGGCATCGGTAAAGCCGAAATAGGCCTTGCCGACCGGAACCAGCTGCTCGCCCTCCGGCGTCAGCGACCAAACGCCGAAGGTGAAATCGGAATAGTAGCTGGAGCGCTTTCCGTGGCCGCGCTGTGCATACATCAGCACGGCATCGACATTATAGGGATCTCGCTTCCATTTGAACCAGGGGCCTTTGGCGCGGCCCGCGAGATAGGCGCTGTCTTTGCGCTTGATCATCACACCTTCGATAACCGGGTCTGGCGGCGAGGAGCGCAGCCGGTCGAGCTCCTCCCAAGAAATGAAATCGACGAGCGGCGACAGATCGAAGCGGTCGTGCGGTGCTGCGTCGATAATCTCCGTCAGCCGCTCGCGCCGATCGAGAAAGCCGCGGGCGCGGACATCCTCGGCACCATCGAAAAGAAGATCGTAGGCGCGGATGAAGGCCGGGAATTCGTCCAGCATCTTTGCCGTCACGGTCTTACGATTGAGGCGCTGCTGCAGATCGGAAAAGCTGCGTGTCGGGCTGTTGGAACGCACCGTGCCGCCGACCAGCAGCTCACCGTCCATGACGCCCTCGAAATTCATGGCATCCACAACGTCGGGAAAGGCGCCGGAAATATCGTCGCCGGAGCGAGAATAGAGCTTACTCGTTTGCCCAGATCGCGAAAGCTGAACGCGGATACCATCCCACTTCCATTCGGCGGCGAAATCGCGGGGGTCGAGCCCGTGGAGATCGCCCGGCTCGACCGGGTTTGCGAGCATGACGGAATGGAAGATCGCGGGTGTAGCCAATATCGGCCGCTCGCCCTTGCCCTCAAGCCAGTGGAACAGGCTCTCGTAGGGCGGCTGCAAGCCATGCCACAACGTCTCGATCTCCGTCACATCCTTGCCGCTCAGCTCGGCCAGCGCCTGCTTGGCGAGGCGAGCCGAAACGCCGATGCGCATCGCACCCGTCGCGAGCTTTAAAAAGGCAAACCGGCCCGACGTATCCAGCCGATCAAGCAGATCACGCACGAAGCTGCGCACCTCGGTGCGTCCAAGCGCATTCATGCGGCGGATGACATCACCGAGCTTCGGCTGCTCTCCGGCAGGACGCTCGATATCGCTCTCCTTGTCCCATACCAGCGAGATCGTTTCGGCGAGATCGCCGACATAGTCGTAGGAATAGCGGAACAGCACCTCGTCCATGCGCTCGAGAACGAGCTCGCGCAGCATCGCGGGCTTGACGTTGCGCACCTCGAGCGTGCCGGCGATGGCCGCCAGTCCATAGCCACGGTCAGGATCTGGCGTATCGCGAAAATAATCGGTCAGCAGCTTCAGCTTGCCGTTGCGGCTCGGCGTCAGCACCAGGCGGTCGAGAAGATTGGCAAAGGCTTTCATCAATCGCCCTCGTCTTCATAGCCGATAAGATGCAGCGGCTTGGCGGCGATGCCCTGCAGCTCGCACCAGCGCACCAGCGCCTCTTCGCGGCCATGGGTGACCCAGACTTCGCTCGGCTTCAGATCGGAGATCGTCTCGGTCAATTCGGGCCAGTCGCAATGATCGGAGATTACAAGCGGCAGCTCGACACCGAGCTGCTTGGCGCGCTGGCGCACCATCATCCAGCCGGAGGCGAAAGCCGGCAGAGGATCGTGAAAGCGCCGCGCCCAGCGATCCTGAAACGCGGAGGGCGGACCGACGACGACGGCACCGTGGAAGATCGACTGATCGCGGCTTTCGATGGTGGCCGGCTTGATTTCGCCGAGCGCGATGCCCTGGCTGACATAATAGTCGCAGAGCGTCTCCAATGCCCCGTGAATATAGATCGGCTTGTCGTAGCCTGCATCGCGCAGGAGGCGGATAACGCGCTGCGCCTTACCGAGCGCATAGGCTCCGATCAGATGCGTTCGCTCCGGAAACTGGCGTAGCGAGGCCAGGAGCTTGCGCGTTTCGGACATCGGATCGGGATGGTGAAAGACCGGCAGACCGAAAGTGGCCTCGGTGATGAAGACATCACAGGGGACCGGCACATAGGCTTCACAGGTCGGATCCGGCCGGCGCTTGTAATCGCCTGAGACCACGATGCGCAATCCATCCTTCTCCACTGCGATCTGAGCCGAACCCAGGACGTGACTGGCAGGATGGAACTGCACCTTGACACCGTTGATCGTCACCTCCTCGCCGAAGCCCATTGCCTGCTCAGAGCCGGCAAAATCATCGCCATAGCGAATGCGCATGATATCGAGTGTCTGGCGGGTGGCGAGCACATGCGCGTGGCCGGAACGAGCGTGGTCCGAATGGCCATGCGTGATGAGTGCGCGAGCGACCGGTTGCACGGGGTCGATATGGAAGCCGCCGATCGGGCAGAACAAGCCCTCAGGCGCCGGATAAAGCAGTTGATCGGGTCTCATGATTTAAGAGGATAGCGCGGTTTGCACGATTAGGTAGCGATGGCGGCAGCTTTTTGATCGAATCCGCGCGTCAGCTGCCGATCCGGCAGATCGAAGACGAGGACATCCTCGCAATAGGGCTTCGCCTTTGCCACGACGATGCCGTTCGGATCGACGATAGCGGTGCTGCCGTAGCTCACCCAGCCATCCTCGTTGCTGCCAATCACATCCGACGCCACGACCCAGCAGCCGGTATGCCTGGCGCAGATCTGCAGTCCTGAAATGCCCGGCTTATGCCACATCTCGGCTTTGTAGGGCCTAAGCATGAGATTGATGGGATTACAGATGAGGCCTGCGCCCTTTTGGGCGAGGCGGCGCGCGGTATAGGGGTATCGGAGATCCGCGCAGATATTGATGCCGAAGCGCCAACGCCTCTCCTCCCAAATCGGAAAATCCTTTCCGGACATGCAGCCCTTCTCTAACGGATGCGCCTTCGCATAGACCCCGATGATCCGGCCGAATTTGCCGACGAGGGCACTGTTGTAGACCCCATCATCCCTCCGCTCGAAAAAGCCGACAACCGCTGTCGTTTTCCCCGCTGCGAAACGGAAGACTAGAGCGTTCAGATGCGGATCGTCCAACGAAAGCGCGCGGCGTTTGGCAACAGCTTCGTTGTAGCTGTGCCCCTGCAGATAGCATTCTGGAAAGAGGGCGAGATCGATGCCCTGCATCTCCGCCCAGGCCAGATCGCGCGCCAAAACCTCGGCCACCTGCTCGACGGCGTCGAAAAGTGCCAGACGTTGAAAGGCCGCGATCCGCATGCGGCAGGGGTAACATGCGCGGCGAGTCGTCCCTAGCGCAAATGGATAAGGTGTGGGTCATGGCCTCCACCGGACTGATAAATGAAATAGAAAGAGGTCGAGGCTCTTGGCCGACCGAAAGCGTTTGAAGAGCGGCCTCTGTATCAAAACGGCACAGGCGGGCTTGGCATGATTTCTGCTTCGTAGGCGACGTTCCAGGAGTCCGCAATGATCGAACGCCGCGCCTTCATCGCTTCCCTCGCCGCCTCGGCGTCGGCTGGCCTACTTGCGCCACGCCTTTTCGCCGCGCCGCTCGCCAAAATGGCCGGTGCCGAGCTGCGCGGGCCGATCGACGCCATTGCGCTGAAAACCACGGCGGGAGCGAGCGATTTCAAGAGCGGCAAGCTGCAAGCGATGATCGACAATGCGGCACGGACCAACATGCCGCTCTTCCTGCCGCCGGGCACATACAATATCTCCAATCTGACATTGCCCGATAACACCCGCATGACAGGCGTTCCCGGTGCTTCTCGACTCGTCTATAGCGGCGACGGTCATCTGATGAATGCGGATAAGGCAAAGCGTATTGAGCTTTCCGGCCTCGTTTTCGACGGCGGCAATCGCTGGCTTGCCGATTATGCCGGCGGTCTGCTGCAGTTTACCGGCGTCGATGAGGTGCTCATCGACAATTGCGAGGTTACCGGCAGCCGCAAACATGGACTGCAGCTGGAGCGCTGCGGCGGCCGGATCGAACGCAGCCGCATCTCCGGCGCGGCGGAAGCCGGCATTTATTCCGTCCAATCCACCGGCGTGGCGGTGACCGGCAATCGCGTCGAGGATTGCGGCAATGGCGGTATCCTCATCCATCGCTGGGACAAGGCGGAGGATGGCAGCAGCGTCATCAACAACCGCATTTCCCGCATCCGTGCCAATGGCGGCGGCACCGGCCAGAATGGCAATGGCATCAATGTCTTCCGCGCCGACGGTGTGACTATTTCAGGCAATCAGATCAGCGATTGCGCCTTCACCGCCATCCGCGCCAATTCGGCCTCGAATGTGCAGATCTCGAACAATCAATGCCTGCGTTCCGGCGAAACGGCCATCTATTGCGAATTCGAATTCGTCGGCGCCACGATCAACAACAACCTTGTCGATGGCGCAGCGAACGGCATCTCAGTCACGAATTTCGACAAGGGCGGAAGGCTCGCATCTGTGACGGGCAATGTTATTCGCAACCTGTCGCTGACAGCACCCTACGCGCAGGATGGCGGCTTCGGCATCGGTATCTCGGCGGAAGCCGATACGCTCATTGCCGACAATGCTATCGAGAATGCGCCGCTCTGGGGCATGCGGCTCGGCTGGGGGCAATATCTCCGCAATGTCGTCGCGACCGGCAATATCGTCCGGCACGTCGGCATCGGTTGCGTCGCCTCCGTCGCCGACGGTGCGGGCTCGGCGGTGATTGCAGACAATCTCTTCCAGGAAATGCAGCAAGCCGCGATTATGGGCTTTCGCTGGGATAAGCCAGCATCGGGCGACCTCATAAAGGGAGGGGCGCAGTTTCCTCAATTGACCATTGAGAACAACAGGCTCGTTTAAGCCGATCGCCAGTTCGGCTGCCGCTTTTCGAAGAAAGCGGTAATGCCTTCCTTCGCCTCCTCGGTCTCCCAGGCATCCGCCAATTGCTCGACGACATGATCGATCATGCCATCGGTAATCGGCCTGCCGACGGAGCGCGCTAAGGCCTTGGCACGGGCCGCTGCCTGCGGCGATGCTGCGAGGAAATGACGGACTTCCGCCTCCACGGCCTCATCCAGCGCCTCCTCCGCCACCACTCGTGACAGAAGACCTGTGGCATGTGCCTGCCAGGCATCGATGATCTTGCCGGAGAGGAATAGCGGACGGGCATTCGCCTCGCCGATCCGGGCGACGACATAGGGGCTGATGGTGGCAGGGATGATGCCGAGGCGCACCTCCGTCAGGCCGAAGCGGGCCGTCGATGCCGCGATCACCATGTCGCAGACGCTGAGGATGCCGATGCCGCCGCCAAAAGCGTTGCCATGAACACGGGCGATCAGCGGCTTGGGCAGCTCGTTTAGTACCTTGAACAGCATGGCCAGCCGCCGCGCTTCGGCGATGCGCCCCTCCCGCGTGGCGTCGAACTGAGCGCGCATCCAGCCGAGATCGCCACCGGCGCAGAAGCTGGCACCCTCACTCGTGAGCACGACGACACGCACCGCTTTGTCATAGGCAAGCTCATGCGTTGCTGCCGTGAGATCATCGATCATCTTAGCTGAGAGGGCATTGTGCTTTTCGCCACGCGTCAGCGTCAGATAGGCGACACCGCGCTCGTCGTTGGTGATGCGGATCGTTGGCGATATCATGCGGCACTCCTGAGGCTGCGGGCGAAAGCGGCGGCGGCCGCAAGCTTGTCCTTGTCCAGGCCGGTTTCGTATCCCTGCGCCTCGAGATAGTCGCAGACCGCCACCGTATCGACATTGCCCTTGGCGCCGGGGGCAAAGGGGCAACCACCAAGGCCGCCGGCTGAAGCATCGAAGACGCGCAGGCCGCGCTCCAGGGCAACGGCAATATTCTCAAGCGCGCGTCCCGACGTATCGTGAAAATGCCCTGCGAGAACCATGGCGGGCAGCTCGCCCAGCACGGCGCCGAGCATATGGTCGACAGCCTCAGGCATACCTCTGCCGATCGTGTCGCCAAGGCTGATTTCATAGCAGCCAAGCGCACGAAGCTGCCAGGCCACGCTGACGACATTCTGCGGGGGCACTGCGCCCTCATAGGGGCATTCAACGACGCAGCTCACATAGCCGCGCAACGGGACGCCACGATCCCGGCTGGCAGCGGCCACCGGCCGGAAGCGCTCAATGCTCTCAGCGATCGAGCAATTGATATTGCGCATGGAAAAGGTCTCGGAGGCCGAGGCGAAGATCGCGACTTCATCGGCGCCGGCGGCAAGGGCTGCTTCGAAGCCCTGCATGTTGGGCGCCAGCGCTGCATAGCGGACGCCCGAACGCCGCTCTATGCCAGCCATGACATCGGCGGCATCGGCCAGTTGCGGCACCCATTTCGGACTGACGAAGCTCGTAACTTCGATGCGCTCGAAACCGCAATCGGAGAGTTGGTTTACCAGCTCGATCTTCCGTGCGGTATCGACCGGCTGCTTTTCATTCTGCAGCCCGTCGCGAGGCGCCATCTCGACGATGGTGACGTAGTTGGAGGACTTGTCCATCATACGGCGTCCTCCGGGCGAAGCGACAGAAGCACGGCGCTTTCGCTGGTCTGGTCTCCTTCGCCGACATGGAGGCTTTCGACGATGCCATCGCGCGCGGCCGTCAGCGTCAGCTCCATCTTCATCGCCTCCATCACGATCAGCGCCTGCCCCTTTGTCACCGGGTCTCCCTCGCGCACGCGCACGATCTTGACGAGGCCCGGCATCGGCGCGATCACGCGATCGCCGCCGCTAGCCGCTTCCTCTCCTCCGTCGAGAAGATCGAGGCGATGGAAATGATGCGTCTGCCCATCGAGGAAAAAAGTCACACCTGACAATGTCTCGAAGATATCCAGTTGTGATTGCCGGCCGTCGATCTCGACGTGGCGTGCAAGGCCCTCCCCTGCGAGCAAGCGAACGAGAATGATGCGATCGTCAAAGGCGACGCTGAACAGCGACCGGCTCCTTGCAGCTACGCGGCAATTCTGATGACCACCAGCAAAATGCAGCGTGACGGGACGGCTTGCTTCGCCCCAGAGCCGCCAAGGACCGAGCGACAGCCAAGGATCATTGTCAGTGGCTTCTGCGAACCCCCCCGCCTCGACAATGGCGGCAATGGCAAGAGCCGCATCGTCGGGTTGCCGCGCCGAGGTCAGCGCTTCCACATCT
Organism: Rhizobium sp. No.120; assembly: GCF_054558365.1. Classification (NCBI taxonomy): domain Bacteria; kingdom Pseudomonadati; phylum Pseudomonadota; class Alphaproteobacteria; order Hyphomicrobiales; family Rhizobiaceae; genus Rhizobium; species Rhizobium sp. No.120. Next base: position 861,780 of record NZ_BAAJNQ010000002.1, on the reverse strand, counting down.
CGGTCGATCAATCCCGTATCCGGTTGGCCTGCGGCGAAATCCGGCTGGCGGCTCAATCGGATGAGGAAATCGAGATTGGTCGTGGTTCCGGCAACCTGCGTCTGCTCCAGGCCTCGCGTAAGCTTCGCGAGAGCGGTTGCCCGATCCGGCGCATGTACCGTCAGCTTGGCGATCAGCGGATCGTAGTGTGGAGTTATGCTGCCGCCCTCTCGAACGCCTGAATCGATGCGGACGTCGCCTTCGGGAAAGCGCAGGTGGGAAAGCGTGCCGGTTGCCGGCAGAAAGCCGCGCGAGGGGTCCTCGGCATAGATACGCGCTTCGAAGGCCCAGCCGTTTATAGTGAGCTCATCCTGCGTTTTCGGCAGCGGCTCGCCGCTTGCGACGCGCAATTGCCATTCGACCAGATCGACGCCAGCGATCGCCTCGGTGACAGGGTGCTCGACCTGCAACCGCGTGTTCATTTCCATGAAGAAGAAGCGATCCGGCGACAGGCCGTCGGAGACATCGGCGATGAATTCGACGGTACCGGCGCCGCGATAATCGATGGCGCGGGCGGCGCGAACGGCCGCTTCGCCCATGGCGCTGCGCATCTCTTCGGTCATGCCGGGCGCTGGCGCCTCCTCGATCACCTTCTGGTGCCGGCGCTGAAGGGAGCAGTCGCGTTCGAAGAGATGCAGAGCGTTGCCCTGGCTGTCTCCAAAGACCTGGATCTCGATGTGACGCGGCTTGATCAGATATTTTTCGATCAGCACGGCATCGTCGCCGAAAGCGGATTTCGCCTCGCGCTTCGCCGCCTCCAGGGAAGCCTCGAAATCCTCCGGCTGGTCGACTCGGCGCATGCCCTTACCGCCGCCGCCCGCCCGCGCCTTGATGAGAACGGGAAAGCCGATAGCCGCCGCCTGTTCGGCAAGAAAGCCGGGCTCCTGCCCATCGCCGTGATAACCGGGAACGACAGGCACACCCGACCGCTCCATCAACGCCTTGGCGGAATCCTTGAGCCCCATGGCCCGGATCGAGGCCGGCGACGGGCCGACGAAGACGAGACCGGCGGCTTCGACCGCCTCGGCAAAATCGGCGTTCTCCGAGAGAAAGCCGTAGCCTGGATGAATGGCCTCCGCTTGGGTGCGTTGAGCCGCCGCAATGATCTTCTCTTTCGAAAGATAGCTCTCGCTCGCCGCCGCCGGGCCGATGTGAACGGCTTCATCGGCCAGCGCCGCATGCAGCGCATCCCGATCGGCGTCTGAATAGACGGCGACCGTGCGAATGCCCAGGCGCCTCGCCGTGCGGATGACGCGGCAGGCGATTTCGCCGCGATTGGCGATCAGTATCTTCGAAAACATCGGCGGACCCTATTGCGCGGCAATGACTTCGACTTCGAGCAGCCAGGCCGTATCGAAAATACCGGCAATCACGACAGTCATGGCAGGCGTGAGCGAGCCTAGATATTCGCTACGGATCTCGCGGTTCTCAATCGTATGATGTCGATCGGCAAGGAAGGTGGTGACCTTGACGATATCGTCCTTCGTCATGCCGGCCGCCTTCAGCTGGGCGTCGATATTATGCCAGACCTGGCGTGCCTGCGCCTTAAAGCCCTCCGGCAAGGCATCATCGACATCGGTCGGTATCTGTCCGCTGATAAAAAGCAAGCGCTCGAAATTCTCGAGCTTTACGGCTTGAGCATAACCGCCGCGGGGTTGCGGCGCATTCTTGGCATTGATGGCATCGCGTTTCATCTCCGTCTCCTCACATCCTGAACAGACCGAAGCATGTATCTTCGATCGGCGCGTTGAGTGCTGCTGAAAGCGAAAGAGCCAGCACGTCGCGGCTCTTGCGCGGATCGATGATGCCATCGTCCCAGAGGCGGGCCGATGCATAGAGTGGGTGGCTCTGGATTTCGAACATCTTGAGCGTCGGCGCCTTGAAGGCAGCCTCTTCTTCTGGCGTCCAAGGCTTGCCGGCACGCGCCAGCGCCTCGCCGCGTACAGTGGCGAGCACGCCTGCCGCCTGCTCCCCGCCCATGACCGATATGCGGCTGTTGGGCCAGGTCCAGAGGAAGCGCGGCGAATAGGCGCGACCGGCCATGCCGTAATTGCCGGCACCAAAGGAGCCGCCGATCAGCATGGTGATCTTCGGGACCTTGGTCGTAGCCACAGCCGTCACCAGCTTGGCGCCATTCTTCGCGATCCCTTCGGTCTCATATTTGCGGCCAACCATGAAGCCGGTGATGTTCTGCAGGAAAACGAGCGGGATCTTGCGCTGCGAGCAAAGCTCGATGAAATGCGCGCCCTTCAACGCCGACTCCGAGAAGAGAACGCCGTTGTTGGCGATGATGCCGAGCGGGATGCCATGGATATGGGCAAAGCCGCAGACCAGCGTCGTGCCGTAGCGTGCCTTGAACTCATCGAGACGAGAGCCGTCCACCACGCGGGCGATGACCTCTCGCACGTCATAGGGCGTGCGCAGATCCGAAGGGACGATACCGAGAATATCCTCGGGATCGTAGAGCGGTGCCTCGGGCGTGCGACACTCGATACTCTCGGGCTTGCGGCGATTGAGATTGGCGACCGCCTGCCGGGCGAGTGCGAGCGCATGAGCATCGTCGCGCGCCAAATGATCGGCAACGCCGGAAAGGCGCGTATGAACATCTCCACCGCCGAGGTCTTCAGCCGAGACCACCTCCCCCGTCGCCGCCTTGACGAGCGGCGGCCCGGCGAGAAAGATCGTTCCCTGCTTTTCGACGATGATGGTTTCGTCCGACATGGCCGGCACATAGGCGCCGCCTGCCGTGCAGGAGCCCATGACGACGGCGATCTGCGGGATGCCGGCGGCCGACATATTGGCCTGATTGTAGAAGATGCGGCCAAAATGATCGCGGTCGGGAAATACCTCGTCCTGGTTCGGCAAGTTGGCACCACCGGAATCGACGAGATAGATGCAGGGGAGATTGTTTTCGGCCGCAATCTCCTGTGCGCGCAGATGCTTCTTCACCGTGATTGGATAGTAGGTGCCGCCTTTAACCGTGGCATCATTGCAGACTATCATGCAATCGCGGCCCGAGACCCTGCCGATACCCGCGATAAGGCCAGCACCGGGCGCCTCATCGCCGTATAGCCCATGAGCTGCTGTCGCACCGATTTCCAGAAATGGTGTAGCGGGATCGATCAGGCCGGCGACGCGATCGCGCGGCAGCATCTTGCCTCGGCTGACATGGCGCTCACGCGCCTGTGCCCCGCCGCCCTCCGCCGCCTGTGACGCCGCAGCCTCAGCGACGCCGATCGCCTCGAGCATGGCGGCGCGATTGTCGCGAAAGCGATCCGAATGCGTCGATATCTCTGACTTCAAAACGGTCATGCGGCCTCGCCGATCAGTAAAATGGGATTCGAAATCAGCCTGTTTCGCCGAACAGCTCGCGGCCGATCAGCATGCGCCGGATTTCGGATGTGCCGGCACCGATCTCGTAGAGCTTGGCGTCGCGCAGCAGCCGTCCGGCAGGATAGTCATTGGTATAGCCATTGCCGCCGAGCGCCTGGATACATTCGAGCGCCAGCGCCGTTGCTTTCTCGGCGGAATAGAGAATGCAGCCGGCCGCGTCCTTGCGCGTCGTCTCGCCGCGGTCGCAGGCGGCTGCCACCGCATAGACATAGGCGCGCGCGGCATTCATCGTCACATACATGTCGGCAAGCTTCCCCTGCATCAGCTGGAATTCGCCGATCGATTGGCCGAACTGCTTGCGCTCATGCATGTAGGGCAGCACGACATCCATGCAGGCGGCCATGATGCCGATGGGGCCGCCGGAGAGCACGACGCGCTCGTAATCGAGACCCGACATCAGCACGCGCACGCCGCCGTCCACCTGACCGAGAACATTCTCCTCCGGCACCTCGCAATCGAGGAAGATCAGCTCCGAGGTGTTGGAGCCACGCATGCCGAGCTTGTCGAGCTTCTGGCCGACCGAAAAGCCGGGGAAGCCTTTCTCGACGAGGAAGGCGGTGATCCCGCGAGGACCGGCATCCGGAGAGGTCTTGGCGTAAACGACGAGAACATCGGCATCCGGGCCGTTGGTGATCCACATCTTGCTGCCATTCAGCACATAATAACGACCACGCTTCTCCGCATGCAGCTTCATAGAGACGACATCGGAACCGGCACTCGGTTCCGACATCGCCAGGGCACCCACATGCTCGCCGGATATGAGCTTCGGCAGATAGCGCTCCTTCTGGGCCGTCGTGCCGTTGCGGTAGATCTGATTGACGCAGAGATTGGAATGAGCGCCATAGCTCAGGCCGACGGAGGCCGACGCGCGGCTGATTTCCTCCATCGCCACGGTATGGGCGAGATAGCCGAGGCCCGCGCCGCCATAGGCCTCATCGACGGTAATCCCCAGCAGGCCGAGATCACCCATCTCCCGCCACAGATGCATCGGGAAATTGTTGTTGCGATCGATTTCATCGGCAAACGGTGCAATACGGTTGCTGGCGAAACGGCGCACCTGCTCCCGCAGTGCGTCGATGTCCTCGCCCAGCGCGAAGTTCAATCCCCCTGCAAACATCCGGCTTCTCCTCCCGATATTCCCGAACGCGCGATCCTTACGAACCTATACCTCTTTGTGCCCGCTTCAAGTTTCGGCCGCCATCATGCGGCGTCGGCAGGCATGGGCTGCTTGCCCCGTGTCTCCACAGGCGCCTCATAGGCCTTCAGCTTGTCAGCAATTCTCACCATGATCTTGCGGGCGGCCTCCTCCTTGACCGGTCCGAAGCCCCTTATCTCATCAAATAGCGAGAGGATGGCAAGGGCCTCGGCCTCGTTGTCGTGGCGCAGACCGGTAAGCACGCGTCCGGCGATATCTTCATAATCGGCAATCAGACGACGCTCCAGCCGGCGTTCCGCCATATAGCCGAAGGGGTCGAAGGGCGTGCCACGCAGCCGCTTCATCGGCGCAAGGACGCGCAGCATCGGCAGGATCCAGGCGCCGAACTCGCGCTTCTTGGGCCGTCCGTTCGGATCCTTGCCGCCAAGGATGGGCGGCGCAAGATTGAGGGCCAGCTTGAAATCACCTTCCATCTCCTCGCGCAGATGCGCCTCGAAAGCTGGATCCGTCAGAAGACGCGCGACTTCGTATTCATCCTTGTAGGCCAAGACGCGTGCATAGGTGACGGCAACGGCAAAGGGCACCTTATTCGAAAGCCGCTCTTTTACGGCAAGCGCATTCGCGTGGGCGACGAAGGCGGCATAGCGTTCGGCAAGCGCGGCATTCTGATAAGCGGTGAGATGCGCCTTGCGATGTTTGATCAGTTCATCAAGGCTCATCTCCGCCAGCGTCTTGCCTGTCTGCGGTTCGGCCATCATGGCATGCACGGCTTGCGGATCATGCGCCAGAAGCCGGCCCCATTGGAATGCCGAGAGGCTCGCCTTGACGGCAACGCCGTTGAGCTCAATCGCCTTTTCGATCGCTTCCAAGGAGAGAGGCAGAAGGCCGCGCTGCCAGGCAAAGCCGGTCAGCAGGATATTGGTCGATATGGCATCGCCGGTCACTTCCGTTGCCACGTGGCCGAAATCGAGGAAGACGGACTTGTCGCTGACAGTCTTTGCGATCGCGTGTTGGATCGAACCGGTCTTGAAATCGAAATCGCGGTTGCGAACAAAATCGGCGACCGGCATGAGGCCAGTGTTGACGATGGCTGTCGTCCGCGTCGGCGAGCAGAGCGTGATTGCATCCTTGGAGGCGCCCACCACTTCATCTGCTGCGAACAGCAGATCGGCACCGGCATTGACGATGCGCGAGGAGGTGACATCGGCCTGATTATGGCCGATGCGCAGGTGACTCATGACCGCGCCGCCCTTCTGAGCAAGGCCGGCCATGTCGAGGATCATCGGCACCTTGCCGTCCAGATGCGCAGCCATGCCGAGGATCGCGCCAATCGTCAGGATGCCCGTGCCGCCGACGCCGGCAATCGCAATGTTCCAGGGTCGATCGCCGATGACGGGGATTTCCGGCATCGGCACATCGACATCAGCATGGTCAAGCGCTTTGCGCTTGCGGCGCTTGCCGCCGTGAACCGTGACGAAGGACGGGCAGAAGCCTTTGACGCAGGAGAAATCCTTATTGCAGCTCGACTGGTTGATCTGGCGCTTGCGGCCGAACTCCGTTTCCAGCGGCTCCACTGAAATGCAGTTGGACTGCACCGAGCAATCGCCGCAGCCTTCGCAGACGGCCGGATTGATGAAGACGCGCTTGGCCGGGTCCTCCATCAGCCCGCGGCTGCGACGACGGCGCTTTTCGGCGGCGCAGGTCTGGACATAGACGATCGCCGAGCAGCCTTCGGTCTCGCGCAGCGTCAGCATCACCTGATCGATATAGTCGCGATGCAGCACCTTGACGCCGGGCGCGAGTTCCGAAGCGCGATAGGCATCGGGATTGTCCGAGAGCAGATAGATCGGCTTGACGCCCTCATCGTGCAATTGTTTCGTCACCAGTTGCGGCGTCAGGTAACCGTCGATCGGCTGGCCGCCGGTCATGGCGACGGCGTCGTTGTAAAGCAGCTTGTAAGTGACGTTGACCTTGGACGCGACGGACTGGCGGATGGCAAGAATACCAGAGTGGAAATAGGTGCCGTCGCCGAGATTGACGAACATGTGCTTTTCGTCGGTATAGCGGGCAATTGCAGTCCACGGCACGCCTTCGCCGCCCATCTGGGTGAAGGTCTCGGTGTTGCGGTCCATCCAGGTGACCATGTAGTGGCAGCCGATGCCGGCAATGGCGCGGCTACCTTCGGGGACGCGAGTGGAAGTATTGTGCGGACAGCCGGAGCAAAAGAAGGGCGTGCGGTTCAGCGGCGCCACATGACTGCGGCTGATCTGGCCGCGCTCGGCAAGATAGGCAAGCTTGGCGGCGATGCGGTCATGCAGGCCCTGATTGAGATCGAGCTTGACGATACGCCCCGCAATCGCTCTGGCGACGGCGCCAACAGTCAAGGCCGCCGAGAGGCTGAGATAGGGCTTATCGTGCTCGTCGAACTTGCCGACGATACGCGGGCGGACATCGGCGCGCCAGTTGAAGAGCTGCTGCTTGATCTGGTTTTCGATGATCTCGCGCCGTTCCTCGACGACGAGCACTTCGTCCAACCCTTCGGAAAAATGCCGGACGGCCTCCGGTTCCAGCGGCCAGGGCATGCGGACCTTCAGGATACGCAGGCCGATCGCGGCCATTTCCTTCGGCCCGATCTCCAGCTCACGCAACGCCTGCAGCACATCCTCATAGGCCTTGCCGGACGAGATGATGCCGAGGCGGGCGTTCGGCACATCATGCGTGATTTCGTCGACGCGATTGGCACGGGCAAAGGCGATGGCCGCATAGGCCTTATAGGTCTGCAGCCGATCGTCTTGGACCAGCGGCGGATCGGGCCAGCGCAGATTGAGACCGCCGGGTGGCATTTCGAAATCGGTCGGCAGGACGAACTGCCGCCTCTCCCCCGAGAGATCGACGGCCGCCGTCGTCTCGATGGTGTCGGCGATGAACTTCATGCCGACCCAGCAGCCGGAATAGCGTGACATAGCGATGCCGAGCAGGCCGTATTCGAGGAATTCGTGGATGGACGAGGGATAGATGACCGGGATGACCGCAGACATGAAATCATGGTCGGTCTGATGCGGCATGGTGGAGGATTTGGCGGAATGATCGTCGCCGGCAATGCAGAGGACGCCGCCATATTTGGAGGTTCCCGCCGCATTGCCGTGCTTCAGCACATCGCCGGAGCGGTCGACACCGGGACCTTTGCCATACCAGATGCCGAGTACGCCATCTTTGCGGGCGCCGGGGGAAAGGCCGACCTGCTGCGAGCCCCAGACGGCCGTCGCGGCAAGATCCTCGTTGATCCCGGGCTGGAAGGTGACATCATATGCGTCAAGATAGGTTTTGGCTTTCAGGAGCTGCTGATCGTAGCCGCCGAGCGGCGAACCGCGATAGCCTGAAATGAAAGCTGCCGTATTGAGGCCGGCAGCGCGGTCGCGCCGCATCTGCGTCATGGGCAGGCGCACCAGCGTCTGCAGGCCGGTCATGAAGACGCGGCCTTCCTCTGCGGTATATTTGTCGTCTAGCGATACACTGGTCGCAAGCATCTGCTCTCCTCCCGAGATCGCAGTCACGAATTGCGCTTTCTCTTCTCGCCGGAAACCTCCTACCGCTTCCAACGAAAGTCATGATGGAATTCTAACATGCACCGGCGCTAATTTCCGAACGAAGGCTGGGCGTTGGTCGCATGATTTGTAAAGAATTGGGGTAGCTGACGGATATTTTCGTGCTTCGACGCGTCGCGTGCCGGCATTCATTACGATCTTTCATCGGAGATATCAGCCGCAAGGGGTTTTACACATCCGACTCGCTCCGTAAGGTCGCGTCGACTCGAATCTGGGAGACGCACATGCTGACGATCTACGGTGTCTATCGCTCGCGCGCTTCGCGCAACTATTGGATGGCTGAGGAGCTCGGTATCGAGTTCAAATCCGTGCCCATTATCCAGGCAAGCCGGCTGACCAACCCGCTTGCCGCCGATGCGCCGATCAACACGATGTCGCCGGAGTTCCTGGCCGTCAATCCGATGGGCATGATCCCCTGCATCAAGGATGGTGATCTCGTCCTGCATGAATCGCTCGCCATCAACCTTTACCTCGCGCGCAAGCATGGCGGTCCGCTGGCTGGCAAAACGATCGAGGAAGAAGGGCAGATGTCGATGTGGACCATGTGGGCGGCAACCGAAGTGGAGCCCTACAGTGTCGCGCTGGTCCGCATCTATGATAATGCCCAGGAAAATAGTGAGGCCGGCAAGGCTGGAATCGCAGTCGCCTGCCGCTCGCTGAAGAAACCACTCGACGTGCTCGAAAAGCACCTGCAAACCCAGGACTATCTCGTCGGCAATCGTTTTACCGCCGCCGACCTCAACCTGGCCGAAGTGCTGCGGTACGCCCAGACGGAACAGGAATTGTTCGACGCGCGCCCGAAGATGAAGGCCTGGATCGAACGCTGCCAGTCGCGCGACGCGTACAAGGCCATGCAGACGACCCGCGGCAAAGAGCCAGTCTGAGAGATCCTATTGGAAGAGACGCATGCTCTCTTCCATCTCCTCGCGAATCCAGGCCTTGAAGGCGGAGACCTTCTTCGGCTCTCGCACGCCGGGGGCGGTGACGAAATAGTGGCCGAAGCCCGTCTTTACGCGGATAGCGAAGGGATCGACGAGGCATTTCTGCTGGAGGGCATAGGCAGCCAGCGTCTGCCAGGCGAGCATTACCCCCTGCCCCGCTATGGCCGCATCAAGACAGAGCGATGCATCATTGAAAATGTGCCGCTCTTCCATGCAATGGCCTGAAAGCCCGGCCTCGCGCAGCCACACCTCCCAGCCAAACATCGCATGTGCGTCTATGACGGCGGGGACTTTCAGGAGATCGGCGGGTTCGCGGAGCGTAGCGGCGATCTGCGGTGTGACGACCGGGAACACCGTCTGGGCCAGCAGCAGTTCGGCCTTGACATCAGGCCATTGCCCGCTGCCGACACGAATGCCGATATCGACATCCGACGTCGCCGGATTGATCAGCCGTGTCGTGGCATCGATGCGCAGGCGGATATCCGGATGACGGCCGGCGAAGCGATCGAGCCGGTACACCAGCCAGCGGGCCGCGAAAACCGGTGCCACAGAAATGGTGAGGATGTTCTCATCCTTGTGCTGCGCAAGTGTGATTGCCGCCGAAAGCGCCTGAAATCCCTCGCCCAATCTTGCCAGCACTGCCAGCCCCGATGCCGTTACCGTCATCCCCTTAGGCGTCCGTTCGAACAGCGGCCGACCGAGTTGCGCCTCGGCCTTGATGACCTGCTGGCTGACCGCACCGACCGTCACGCCGAGTTCATCGGCTGCCGCCTGGAGCGAACCGAGCCGCCCGACCGCCTCAAGAGCGCGCAAACCATTCAAATGAACGTTATTGAGGTTTCTCATTATAGAATATCTATATCAGCATCTCAGCATTCTCAATTGCATCGAGCGCATATTCGCGCAATTATGCACCATGGAATTGAAGACCGCCGCCGCTCGCTCGGCTGATGCCCTCATGGTTGCATCGATGCGAGCGTCCAAGGAGGCATGTCATGTCGATCTTGAAGCTTTTCTTCAGTCATCTTCTCGAAGAGGATCGCAAACCGGACAGCGATCCGTTGCAGCATCCCATGCTTGCGGCCATGTCGCTGGAAGAACTGGCAGACTTGCCACTGATGCCAGAAAACCTGGGGCGACCTGTGGACAAGCGGACCGTTCAGCCGGAAGAATGCGCATGAGAGAGTTCATCATCGCACTCAAACGCGCATGACATTAAACGTAGGCATGGACGCCATAGCGGAACGATTGCAGCGGCTGGTGGCGCAAGCCCGGCTTCCTGAGGTCGAAACTGGCCTGCATTATGGCCTGCCGGCCTTCAAAGTTGGCGGCAGGGCCTTCGTGACGGTGAAGAATAACGAGACCATCGTGGTGTCACTACCGATCGATCGCAAGGAACAGTTGATGGAAATGGCGCCGGAGATCTATTTCCAGACGGATCATTATGTCGGCTGGCCATCCCTGCCGCTGCGCATCGCTGCGATCGGCGATGAGGAACTGGAGCTACGCTTGATCGAGGCGTGGCGATACCGCGCCCCGAAAAAACTTCTGGCAATGTTCGGCTGATCAATCAGCCCTGTTCGACGGCAAGGGCCTTCTGAATGGCCGGGCGCTCGAGCATACGCTGATAGTGCGCGCTAACCTTGGGGAACTGCTTGATATCGACATTGTCTCCCGGCAGCCACTTCTCCATGGTGAAAAGGTAGCCGTCTGCGACGGTATATTGCTCGCCCATCACCCAGGGACCCTTCAGCATTTTGTCTTCGATCAGGGCGAAGCTTTCGGTCATGGTCTGCGGCACCTTGGCCTTCATCGTCTCGATGGCTGCCGCATCGTCGGTCCAGCGGTAGCCGCGTCCCTTGTGGGAATGGTTCACATGAACGGTGGAGACGATGTAGCTGTTGAAGGATTGCATCTGCGCGAACTCGAAGGGGTCGTCGAGCGGTGCCAGCTTCGCGGCCGGTGCGATCTGGGCGATATAGGCCATGATCGCGATATTCTCGGTGAGGACGCCGCGATCGGTCACCAGCGCCGGGACGCGACCTTTGGGATTGATGGCCAGATAATCCGGCTGGCGCTGATCGCCGTTGGCGAGGTTGAGGCGTCGGGGCTCGTAGGCAAGACCGGATTCTTCCAAGGCGATGAGACTGGCGAGCGCGCAGCTTCCAGGCGCATAATAGAATGTCAGCATGTTCCGTTCCTCGATTGAATTTCCTCGAGGAAGCTAAAGCGAACCCGGGCGATACGGAAGTGGCTGGCGCTAATGGGCGCCACAAAAGGTTTTGATCGATCGGGCAAGCGTGCCCATCCCCATGGGCTGGCGTAATGGGGATGGGCAGCTCACGTTCAGGCGCAGCCGGGTACGTCTTCCAGCTTGTACCAGACAGGAATGCCGCGCTCGCGGGCGATTCGAACATCATTATCCGCGCCCTTGGAATCACCCGGCAACCTGAGAACACCCTCGCAAAGCTGCAGCAGGCGGCCGGCCGTCGGGTGGAAAATCTCCTCATAGAGATCATCGCCTATGCTCTTGCCGCCGGCGGCGTGCCAGACCGGCAGGGCAACCCATTCGCCGATCATGGGAAGATGCCCGGCCTTGAACAGGGCATAGGACGGTTCTTCCAGGCGCTTGAGGTTCTCGGCCATCTTCTTCGGATCATCGCCGGTGCCGGAGCGGTAAGGTCCAGCAATCAAGATCAACATGTCATATCTCCATTCTGAATACCTGCTTCCTGCAGGAATTTGCACGAATATGCGCATATTTTCTTGAATGTCGAATCTATTCTGATAGATATACGATTATTCGTGAGATATCGTGCAGAGATCGACATGCTGACCAGCCAACGCAAAGCCCTCATCCTCGACAGATTGCGCCAGGACGGCCAGGTCATCGCCAAGGTTCTAGCCGACGAACTCGATCTGTCCGAAGACACGATCCGCCGAGATCTGCGGGAAATGGCAACGGAGAAACTGCTGAAGCGCGTGCACGGGGGCGCCTTGCCGCTCTCGCCTGAATTGCCCGATTTCTCAGCGCGGCAGACGGTCTCATCCGATGAGAAGCGACGGCTCGGCGCCTATACGGCCAACATGATCCGGCCGGGCCAGACAGTGTTTCTCGATGGTGGCACCACCAATGCCGAGATCGCCCGGCAGCTCCCGAAGGATATTGCCGTCACCATCGTCACCCACAGCCCAACGATCGCAGGCGAATTGGAGCACCATCCTCTGGCCGAGGTGATCCTGATCGGCGGCAAGCTCTACAAGCATTCGATGGTGGCAACGGGTGCTGTCGCCATGGCAGCGATCGCCTCCATAAGGGCAGACATCTTCTTTCTGGGCGTCACCGCCATCCATCCCGTCCGCGGCTTTTCGACCGGCGATTTCGAGGAAGCGGCCATCAAGCGGCATATCGCGCAGTGTTCCGCCGAAACCTATGTGCTGGCGACAGCCGAGAAGCTCGACGCGGCCTCTCCATGCCAGATCCTGCCATTGACAGGCGTCTCCGGCGTGATCGTGCCGTCCGACATTCCGGAAGAGAGCCTGACACCCTATCGAGATATGGACGTGCCGATCTTCCTGGCCTGACCGATGGCGGGATATCGGTATGCCTTGTCGTCGTCGCTGATCAAGCCTACCTGAAAAGGCCCCAGAGGTTATGATCGCCCATGAACGAACGACGCATTCATCAGCTCTTTGAAATCAGTGTCCTGTTGAAGGGCGCGCATGCTCTGATCGAATGTCTTGGCGGCATTGTGCTGGCGCTCGTCAGCACGGAGTCCATTCTTCGTCTAGCTAATAGGATCGCGCAGCCCGAACTTCTCAACGACTCCCATGATTTCATCGCGACGCATCTGCTCGGCTGGGCGCAGGACTTTTCCGTCGGCACTAAGAACTTCTACGCCTATTACCTGCTGAGCCACGGGCTGGTGAAGGTGCTGTTGGTCATCGGCCTGCTCCGAGGCAAGATGTGGGCCTATCCGGCATCGCTTGCCGCCCTAGGGCTTTTCATCGTCTACCAGCTTTATCGCTTCACCGACACACATGGCATCGGGCTCATCATCCTCACCATCTTCGACCTCTTGGTCATGGTCCTCATCTGGCAGGAATACAAGGTCGTCCGGCACCATGTACCGACTCGGAAAACGAGCGGCGGAGGCGAAGAGTAACCTATGCCGTCAGCGCCGCTGCCGGTCTGATATCGCCGACATGGATGCCGTTCCAGTTCTTGAAGGATCGGTCGGCCATCGCCATCAGGCCAGCGTGAACAGCGCTGTCCTTCTCGAAGAAGCGAGCCAATGTTGCGGCCACCATGACCTCCGCAGCACGAGTTGTGCCGTCGTCGCATTTGAGCGCAATGGCGATGCCCTGTTCGGGGATTGCAGCGCAGAACACGCCCTCGGCGCCGGTCTTGGCGAAGATGCGGCCAGGAGCGATCTGCATCAGCTTGGTGCAGACACGGTCAGTACCGGCAACATAAAAGGGTTCGGCCATGCAAGCTTCAAACAACTGGCGCGATGCCCTGGCGCGCAGCGGCTCCAAGCCGACACCGGTCGCCATCTTGGCAAAGCCATGCGCCAGCCCCTTGAGGGGCAGGGCATAGGTCGGGATCGAGCAGCCATCCGTGCCGCAATTGTCGTGCGCCAGAACAGCGCCGGTCAGGCTCTGCATCGTCTCTCGGATCTGCTGCTGCAACGGATGATCATAGCTGACGTAGTCGGTCGGCTCGATGTCCTGATGGCAGCAGGCGCAAACGAAGCCGGCATGCTTACCGGAGCAATTGTTATGCAGCGCCGAGGGCTTGTCGATGGTGCGGGCCTGATGGATAAGGGTCTTCTGATCAAAGGACCAATGCGCGCCGCATTCAAGCGTGCCGACATCGCGGCCGGCGCGCTCCAGCATCGAGGCGGCGAGTGCAACATGCTCGTCCTCGCCATTGTGCGAGGAACAGGCGAGCGCCAATTCCTTGTTGCCGAAGCCATAGGCGTCGGCGGCACCGCTTTCGACCAGCGACAGCGCCTGCATCGCCTTGCAGGCCGAACGGGGAAAAACGCCGCTTTCGATATCGCCGAGCGAGAAAACCAGCTTGCCATCGCCATCGACGACAACGACCGAGCCACGATGATGGCTTTCGACCTGGTTGCCACGGGTGACTTCGACGCAGACGGGATTGGACATGACGGAATGCAGCCTTTGATTTGCCAGACGCCCAGTGATAACCGCTGCAATCTGCATTGCCAATTACCCATGCCGGCGGGCAGCAGCAAAAAGCGGTCTCTCAAGCTGCGTCGCGAATCCTGTAGGCGCAACGCCGGGCACCGAGCAGAATATGCTCCTCCCGTTCGACTTCGGCGCCAAGCACCATGCGGAAAGTCTCCAGCTCCGATCGGCAAAAGCCGGCACAGGCAGATGCGGCGGCGCAGATGGGACAATGGTTCTCCACCAGCACCAGCGAACCGTCATCGTCCTGCCAGTGATCGGCCATGTAGCCTTCCTGCGTGCGGATGGCGGCGAGGCTTGCGACGCGCGACGGCAGATCGGCCGAGAGGTCGATCTCGCTGCGATAGCGTCGAAGCGTCTCCGTTTCGCGTGCGGAGATCACGGTGTCGACGGCCCCCTGCCCCAACTGGCTGGCCATGGTGGCAAGCAGGGTGGCGGTCAGATCCGCATGGCCATCGGGAAACTGCCGATTGCCGGCCGCCGTCAGATGCCAGAACTGTCGTGGCCTGCCCCGGCCGGCGGCAGCCTCCGCCACGGGCTCGACCAATCCCTCTTCCGCCATCTTCGTCAGCTGCTGCCGGGCCGCCTCCGACGATATGCCGAGCGCATCGCCGACAGCGGCTGCCAGCTGCGGCCCGTCGGTTTTCAACAGGATCAGGATTCGATTGACAGGTGACTGGCGCATTTTTCCAAGTTTTCTCTTGTTTTAATCCGGCAAGGATGTAATTTTCCAAATTATAACTTGGAAAATAATCAACCGCTAGGGAAAATACCGAGGATCGCCCGATGTCCAGCATCGAAACCACCGCTCCCCTCAAATCAGCCTCCATCTTCACGTTGTTCTCGCCAAGACTTCTGCCTGCAACACTGATGCTTGGCGGAGGCGTCACGCTTTATGCCGTCGAATCCTACATCACCGCCACGATTGCCCCGTCGATCGTGCGCGACATCGGCGGCCTCGAATTGTTCTCGTGGATGACGACGCTTTTCGTCGCCGCCGGCGTGCTCGGCTCTATCACGGTTGCGACCCGGCCGAAGGGAATAGGCTTGCGTGCCGTCTATGTTGCAGCGGCACTCACCTTCGGCGTCGGCAGCCTCGCTTGCGCTATCGCGCCGGCCATGCCAGTGCTGCTGATCGGGCGCGCCGTTCAGGGCTACGGCTCCGGCATGCTGTCCGGCCTCGCCTACGCCTTCATTCGCTTCATCTATCCTGAACCCCTGTGGCGCAGGGCCTCTACGCTCTACGCTGCCATCTGGGGTGTAGCGACCGTACTCGGACCGACGCTCGGCGGCCTCTTTGCCGCAGGGAGCGCCTGGCGGGAGGCCTTTCTCATCCTCGTGCCGGTAGCTGTCCTCATGGCGCTCTCGGGACGCTGGCTGCTGCCCGATGTCGCGGACGACCGGATCGATACGAGGACGCCGCTGATCCAGATCATACTTCTGCTTGCCGCAGTTCTGTTCGTCAGCATTGCCGGCACGATCGAACACGGATTCTACAGGATGGTGCTGATCGCAGCTTCGATCGTGCTCGTCGCAACGATGGTGCTGATCGAGCGCAAGAGCGAAGTGCGCCTCCTGCCCTATGGAGCCGTCATGCTCAGCAACCCCATCGCGCGGCTCTACCTGACGATATTCACGATGATGCTGGTGCTCACGAGCGACATCTATATCCC
Source organism: Rhizobium sp. No.120 (assembly GCF_054558365.1). NCBI lineage: Bacteria > Pseudomonadati > Pseudomonadota > Alphaproteobacteria > Hyphomicrobiales > Rhizobiaceae > Rhizobium > Rhizobium sp. No.120. The sequence goes on along the minus strand of NZ_BAAJNQ010000002.1, from coordinate 845,756 downwards.
CTACTTCCTGCAGACGCTCCACGGCGTGACGCCGCTGGTCTCGGGCTATCTCGTGGCGCTGGTAGCGCTCGGCTGGACCATCGCGGCCTTCTTCAGCGCCTCGCTTTCCGGCAAACAGGCTGTTGTGGTCATCATCAGCGGCTGCATTTTGGAGACCGCCGCGACCGCATCGCTGATCCCGTTCCTGGCAACGAATACACCCTTCGACACCATTGCCAGGTTCGCACCGGCCGTGATCGCCATGTTCCTGATGGGATTCGGCGTCGGTCTCGGCTGGGCGCATCTTGTGACGAGGATCATCGGCATCGCCCGCAGGACCGAACAGGACAAGGCCTCGGCGGCGATCTCGATGACGCAGTCGCTGGGCGGCGCATTCGGTGCCGCGCTCGCGGGCGTCATCGTCAATGGCGCAGGCCTCACCCATCCGGGTGGCATTGCCGGCGGCCTCTCTGCCGCGACCTGGCTCTATGCGCTGATGGCCATACCCGGCCTCATCGCCGTCGCCCTGTCGCTGACGATCAAGCCAGCTTCAGCATGATCTTGCCGATGTGATCGCTGGTTTCCATCAATCGATGCGCCTCGACCACATCGTCGAAAGAGAAGGTCCGATAGATGACGGGGGCGACCGTGCCCTCGTCCAGCAGCGGCCAGACCTGGGAGAGAAGGTCGTCGCGGATGGCCCGCTTTTCCTCGGCCGTGCGCGGACGCATGGTCGAACCGGTCACAGTCAGCCGCTTGACCATGATCGGCGCAAGGTTGACCTTCTCCGCCACCGCGCCGCCAAGGAAAGCAATGATGGAAAGGCAGCCGTCACGGGCAAGCGAGGCGAGGTTCTTTTCCAGATAGGCGGCGCCGATCATGTCGAGGATGATGTCGACGCCATGTTCCGTCTCGGCCTTGATGACCTCGGCGAAATCCTCTTCTTTATAATTGATCGCCCGCTTGGCGCCGAGCTTCTCGCAGGCCTCGCATTTTTCCTTTGATCCGGCGGTCGCATAGACCGTCGCGCCGAAAGCGCGGGCAAGCTGGATCGCCGTCGTGCCGATGCCGCTGGAGCCGCCGTGGATCAGCACGCTTTCGCCTTCAGTGAGGCCCGCCATCTGGAAAAGATTGGCCCAGACCGTGAAGAACGTCTCAGGCAAAGCCGCTGCGCGCACCGCATCATAGCCGTTCGGAAATCGGAGCGCCTGGCCGGCGGGAAGCACGCAATATTCGGCATAGCCGCCGCCATTGGCGAGACCGCAGACCTTATTGCCGATGGCAAAGTCCGTGACGCCGGGCGCGACATCGACCACTTCGCCGGATATTTCGAGACCGAGGATCGGGCTTGCGTCTTTTGGCGGCGGATAGGTGCCTTGCCGTTGCGCCACGTCCGGCCGGTTGACGCCGGCGGCCTCGACACGGACCAGGATCTCCCCCGGCTTTAGCACCGGAAGAGGCTTTCGGGCTATGGTCATGACCTCGGGTCCGCCAAAGGACGGCAAATCCACGAAACGCATTTCCGACGGCAAGGGCATGGCGCTATCTCCTCTCCCAGCAAAGCAGTGGAGATAGTTTAGCGCAAAGCGCTTGAAAAGGACCGAGTGCCGGAGGGCGTCAATTCGTCTCGGCCAAGCCGAGGAATGCCACGCCAATGGCGCTTTCCTTTGCCTTTGCCTTAATGCCGGCAATGGAGGTGCTGACACGGTTGATATTGTCGATCACCAAGCCCTCGGGCAGCTGCAGGATGCCGATCGAGCAACGCATTAAAGGGAATTCCGCCTCGGCACCACTGCGGTCGTGGCCGCGAATGCGGCCTGCGGCACGATCCTCCGCGGAATAGAGTTCGAGAACATCCGCATGGAAATCGGCGAGCAACCGGTCCAGAACCTCGCGAAGCTCCTGTGTACTCCAGCCGCTGACGCCGATGAAGAAATCATCGCCGCCGACATGGCCGAGAAAATGGCGCTCAGCAAAGAAGTAGCGCCGCATCAATGCCGCAAATAGCGAAATGGCATGGTCCCCGAGATGGAAGCCATAGGCATCATTGAATGGCTTGAAATTGTCGAAGTCGCAATAGCAGAAATGCCTGACGTCATCGCCATCGCGGCCGGCGCTCTGCATGAAATCATGGATCGCCCTGTTGCCGGGAAGGCCGGTCAGCGGGTTCTGATCCTGGGCGATCTTCAGCTGCTTCTCGTTGATGACCTTGATGAGCGAGGCAGCAGAGACGATGCCGGCATAATGCGTGCCCTCGGTGACGATCAGGCAATCGCTGCTCTCCATATTGGCGAAAATTGTCATCAGCGTATCGGCATCGGAATCAAGCCCGACGATCGGCGCCATCTCGACGAAATGCGAAATCGACCGTTTATAGACTTTGTTCTTCAGTAGGTCGCGGCCGAAGGGCTGATAGATATATTCCTTGAGTTGGTACTCGTGGATGATCCCGCGCGGCTCGTCATTGGCGTTGACGACCGGAAAATAGGCGCGGCGCGGGTTGCGGCGGAAGAGTTCGAAGACGCTATCGATACTGTCGCTCTCGCGGATGGTCGGCAGCACCTCGATCTGCTTGCGGATGAGGATTTCATCGAGCGACTGGCTATTGCGCGTGGTCTTGCCGAGATCCTGCAGATGCGGAAAGCTCGGTTTCAGCTCGTTGACCAGCACAGCTGGGCGAGCAATGAACCAGCCCTGGACGAGATCGACGCCGAATTCGCGGCAGGTCAGGAACTCCGCCTCGGTCTCGATGCCCTCAGCGATGACGCGCGTGCCGAGGACATGGGCGATATTGACGAGGTTCCTCAGGATATGGCGCTTGCGGGCGCTGCGGTCGATATCGACGATGAAATGCCGGTCGATCTTGAGATAGTCGACCGGATAATCGGACAGCAGCTTCATCTCGCCACGGCCGACGCCGAAATCGTCGATCGCCAGTTTGAAGCCGGCATTGCGCATCTTGGCAACCAGCGCCGAAAATTCCGGCACGATGGTATTGTCGAAACGTTCGGAGAATTCGAAGCAGACGGAGGACGGCGCGATGCCGGCCTTTCTCATATGCTGCAGCAGGCCGTCGACCAGGGCCGCGCCTTGCGCAATCAGCCGGACATCCAGATTGAGGAAAAGCGTCGTGGCGGCGGTATTGGGCAGGGTGGCAAACTTCGCCAGCGCGCGGCTCGTGACCATCTGCTCCAGCCCGAGAAGCTGGCCGGTGCGCTCGGCTTCGTCGAGTATCTCCACAGGACTGCCGAAGCCGATGCGTTCCTGGCCGCGCATTAGGGATTCATAGCCGAAAACCGCGCCGGTGCCAGCCTCCACGATCGGCTGAAATGCGTTTTCGATGACGAGTTTGGCGAGAGTGACGATCTGGTCGCTGGCATATCGGCGCAAGACGCCCGGATCGATTGCGGCAGTCATGGACATGCCTATCTCCACTTGCGGATTCTGATCTAATTTATTTGAGTAAAACTTTGGATTTACCGTATTTTTCAACCTAAGATGCCTCATAAGGCGTCAACGAAACCTTTCCCGTATGTGAAAGTTTCGTGAATGGTAAAGCAATGTTAACCATTCGCGGGACGCGGACCCAGCACACGGCAGCCGAGAGGCTGCTGTCATGAGCGAGGGTTCAGTGCTGATTGATCGAGTGCCGCTCTGCCTCGTAGTCGGCAAACATATCGGCGACGCAGCGGCCGCTCTTTGCCGTCTCCCCGCCATCGTTGGCGGCATGGGGTACGTCGCAAATGTCGCCGCGCTTGCGCGCCGCATCCCACATGCGCAGCGCTTCTCGCACAACTTCGCTGCTCGAGGCATAAGTGCCGGTGTCGACCGCTGCCCGGATGCCGGCAGCTTGAAGCGGAGAGATGGAAACCGTTACCATCGGCATGATATTCCTCCCTTGACGTCGTTACGCGGAAATTTGTCTGGAAGCATGTTCCGCGGCTTCGACCAGTTTCTTCGGGCATGTCTATCGACACACACACTTTCGGATGAAGATACTGTCGTTACATCAACGCAACGCCGCTCTGCCCTACATGGCAGAGGGCTAAGAGTAACGCCGCTCACGTTCCTTGTCAAAAAGTAGCAGTCCGTTACCCCTTTCGAGCGGCGTTCTACCGCCTAAGCACAAGGCCGAAGGCCACCAGCGTCCATCCTTGGAAAATCAGGTCAAAGGCCAGGAAAAGACCAAGAATCCAGAGGCTGTTGACCGGCCAGCCAACTGCAATGGCAATGCCGGCGGCGGCGGTTGCAAGGCCGCTGATAACAATCCAAACCCAACCACGTCCCGGCTTCAGCTTGCGGCCGACCCAGACGCGAAACGTGCCGGCGATGAGCAGCGCGATGGCAAGGAACAGCGTCAATGCCTCGGAGGCCAACAGCGGATTGACGAAAGCGAGGGCACCGGCAACAGTATAGAGCAGACCGCTCAGCATCCAGAATAGAATGTGCTCCCAGCCCCTTACCTGAAAGGCATGGGCCAGATGCACGATGCCGCCGATCAGCATCAGCATGCCGATATAATAGACCGAAGCGACGGTGGCGATGAACAGATTGCCAAGCGCGATACCGCCGCAGATCAGCAGCAAGATTCCAAGCCCGACAAACCATCCCCATTTGTCACGCATCGCCGATGGGGGAACTTCATCAAGAATATCGACCATGACTGCACCTCCTCCTCTCGGGGAGTATGGCACAGAAATGTCTCGCGGAAAGAGGCTGCGAATTTTTCGTCGGTATGGCCGGCCGCGTCATTTTTTTATTGATTGATCAATCAATCAAAAATACACTCTCTTCAAGTTCGAGGATTGACGCATGCCGAAAGTCGGAATGGAACCGGTGCGCCGAAAGGCGCTGGTGGATGCTGCAATGCGCGTGATCGGCGATCACGGCTCGCTGACCGTCACCATGTCCGAAATCGCCAAGCAGGCTGGCGTTTCCCCTGCCCTTGCGCACCACTATTTTGGCAGCAAGGAACAGCTGCTGATCGAGACTGTCCGCGTGCATCTACAGCGGCTGCGCGACAGCGTCGTCACAGCGCTACGAGCCGCGAAAACGCCGCGCGAAAAGCTCTCGGCCGTCATCCGCGTCAGCTTCCAGCCCGATCAGTTCGCGCCGGAAACGATCGCTGCCTGGCTCGCCTTCTATGCCGAAGCGCAACGCTCGGAGGAGACGCGGCGCTTTCTCGTCATCTACGCACGCCGCCTGCATTCAAATCTCGTTGCCAACCTCAAGGCTCTGTGCCCTGCGGAGGATGCCGGGCGGATTGCCGAAGGTGCAGCCGCGATGATCGATGGGCTCTATATCCGGCAGGGCCTCAGATCCGCGCCGATCAGCACCGAGGCCTCGATCGCTCTGACCGAAGACTACCTGACGACCCATCTCGACGCGTTGAAAGGCTGAAGCGATGCTGACCGTCTGGGGCCGCAAATCGTCATCAAATGTGCAGGCGCTGATGTGGTGCATCGGTGAACTCGGTCTTGCATATGAGCGCATCGATGCGGGCTTTACCTATGGCGTCAACGACACGCCTGAATTCCTGGCGATGAACCCGAACGGCACCGTTCCGGTGCTACGGGATGGCGATGACGATCCGCTCTGGGAAACCGGCGCCATCCTGCGCTACCTTGCCACGCAATATGGCGAGGATGCCTTCTGGCCGAAAGACGAGCGGCGTCGCGCCCAGATCGACAAATGGGCGGAATGGGCCAAGATCAATATCGCCCTGAATTTTACCGGCCCGGTATTTTGGCGCGTGGTGCGCACGGCACCTGCTCTCAAGGACGAGAAGGCGATCGTTGCGGCTGTAGCAGCACTTGGTGCGAAGCTTGACATCGCCGAGTCGCAGTTCGGACGGCATCGCTTCCTTGCGGGCGATACTCTGACGTTGGCCGACATCCAGTTCGGGCACGTTCTCTACCGCTATTTCGACATCGGCATCCAGCGCCCTGCCCATCCACGGCTGCAGCGCTATTACGAAAACCTCACCGAGCGGCCTGCTTTCCAAGAGCATGTCATGGTGTCCTACGAAGAATTGAGGGTTCTATAATGCGCGCACAACCGAAAGCCTCGCATTTCATCGACGGAGAATATGTCGAGGACACCGACGGCACTCTTATCGAAAGCATCTATCCGGCGACCGGCGAAGTCATCGCCCGCCTGCACGCAGCAACGCCCGCCATTGTCGAAAAGGCGATCGCTAGCGCCAAGCGGGCCCAGCCGGAGTGGGCCGCCATGAGCCCGACGGCACGCGGCCGCATCCTGAAGCGGGCAGCCGAGATCATGCGCGAGCGTAACCGCGAGCTTTCGGAACTGGAGACGCTGGATACGGGCAAGCCGATCCAGGAAACCATCGTCGCCGACCCGACCTCCGGCGCCGACAGCTTCGAATTCTTCGGCGGCATCGCGGCAGCCGGCCTCAACGGCTCCTACATTCCGCTCGGCGGAGATTTCGCCTATACGAAGCGTGTGCCGCTCGGCGTCTGCGTCGGCATCGGCGCATGGAACTACCCGCAGCAGATCGCCTGCTGGAAAGGTGCACCGGCGCTGGTCGCCGGCAATGCCATGGTGTTCAAGCCTTCGGAAAACACGCCGCTCGGTGCGCTGAAGATTGCCGAAATCCTGATCGAGGCAGGCCTGCCGAAGGGCCTCTACAATGTCATCCAGGGTGACCGCGAAACCGGGCCGCTGCTGATCAACCATCCGGATGTTGCGAAGGTATCGCTGACCGGCTCGGTACCGACGGGCCGCAAGGTGGCAGCTTCTGCCGCCGGCAACCTCAAGCATGTCACCATGGAACTCGGTGGCAAGTCGCCACTAATCGTTTTCGAGGATGCCGATATCGACAGCGCCATCGGCGGCGCGATGCTCGGCAATTTCTATTCGACCGGCCAGGTCTGCTCGAACGGCACGCGCGTCTTCGTCAACCGCAAGATCAAGTCCGAATTCCTGAAGCGCCTGAAGAGCCGTACAGACGCCATGCTCATCGGTGACCCGATGGACGAGACAACGCAGATTGGACCGATGGTCTCCTGGGCGCAGCGCGAGAAGGTGCTGTCTTACATCGAAAAGGGCAAGGCCGAAGGGGCGACGCTGCTGACCGGCGGCGGCATTCCGAACAATGTCTCCGGCGAAGGCTATTACATCCAGCCGACCGTTTTTGCCGATGTCACCGACGACATGACGATCGCCCGCGAGGAGATCTTCGGGCCAGTCATGTGCGTGCTCGATTTCGATGACGAGGCCGAGGTGATCGCCCGCGCCAATGCCACCGAATTCGGCCTTTCCGGCGGCGTCTTCACCGCGGATCTCACCCGCGCCCACCGCGTCGTCGACCAGCTTGAGGCCGGTACGCTCTGGATCAACACCTACAATCTCTGCCCGGTCGAAATCCCCTTCGGTGGCTCCAAACAATCCGGCTTCGGCCGCGAGAACTCGCTGGCGGCGCTGGAGCATTATTCGGAACTGAAGACCGTTTACGTGGGCATGGGACCGGTACAAGCGCCTTATTGATCCACCTCCCCTTGAGGGGGAGGTCGTCGCAAAGCGGCGGTGGGGGTGGCCAGCCGCAACGCGTATAGCAGCAATCACCCCACCCCTGCCTGCGGCCGACCCTCCCCTTCAAGGGGAGGGTGTAGACCCTTCGATTTACGCCTATTGCCACCTGGAGCACATCGTCATGCAAGCAGATTTCGTCATCGTTGGTTCAGGCTCAGCCGGCTCCGCCATGGCTTACCGCTTGTCGGAGGATGGCAAGCATTCGGTCATCGTTCTGGAATTCGGTGGCAGCGACTTCGGCCCCTTCATCCAGATGCCGGCAGCCCTTGCCTGGCCGATGAGCATGGACCGTTACAATTGGGGCTATCTCTCCGAGCCCGAACCGCAGCTCAATAATCGCCGCATCACCGCCCCACGCGGCAAGGTGATCGGCGGGTCCTCCTCGATCAACGGCATGGTCTATGTGCGCGGTCATGCGGAGGATTTCAATCGCTGGGAGGAGCTAGGCGCCCAAGGCTGGGCCTATGCCGACGTGCTGCCCTACTTCAAGCGGATGGAGCATTCGCATGGCGGCGAAGAGGGCTGGCGCGGCAAAGATGGCCCGTTGCATGTGCGCCGGGGCGATGCCCGCAACCCGCTGTTCCACGCTTTCATCGAGGCCGGCAAGCAGGCGGGCTTCGAGGCGACGGAGGATTATAACGGCAGTAAGCAGGAAGGCTTCGGTCTGATGGAGCAGACGACGTGGATGGGCCGGCGCTGGTCTGCGGCGACGGCCTATCTCAAGCCAGCTCTGAAGCGGCCGAACGTAAACCTCATCCGCTGCTTCGCCCGCAAGATCGTCATCGAAAACGGCCGCGCGACAGGTGTCGAAGTCGAGCGGAACGGCAAGATCGAGATCATCAAGGCAAACCGCGAGGTCATCATCTCCGCCTCCTCGTTCAATTCTCCGAAGCTGCTGATGCTGTCCGGCATCGGGCCTGGGCAGCATCTGCGCGACACGGGGATCGAGGTGAAGGCCGACCGGCCGGGCGTCGGCGCCAACCTGCAGGACCATATGGAATTCTATTTCCAGCAGACCAGCTTGAAGCCGGTGTCGCTCTATTCCTGGCTGCCCTGGTACATGCAGGGGATCGCCGGCGCGCAATGGTTGTTCTTCAAGAAGGGGCTCGGCACCTCCAATCAGTTCGAGGCTTGCGCCTTCCTGCGCTCGGCGCCCGGCGTCAAACAGCCCGACATCCAGTACCACTTCCTGCCCGTCGCCATCAGCTATGACGGCAAGGCAGCGGCCAAGAGCCATGGCTTCCAGGTGCATGTCGGCTACAACCTGTCGAAATCGCGCGGCAACGTCACGCTGCGCTCCGCCGATCCAAAGGCGGATCCCGTTATCCGCTTCAACTATATGAGCCATCCGGAAGACTGGGAGAAGTTCCGCCACTGCGTGCGCCTCACCCGCGAGATCTTCGGGCAGAAGGCCTTCGACGAATATCGTGGACCGGAAATCCAGCCCGGACCGAACGTTCAGACCGACAACGAGATCGACGCGTTCCTGCGCGAACATCTGGAAAGCGCCTATCATCCCTGTGGCACCTGCAAGATGGGCTCGAAGGACGATCCGATGGCGGTAGTCGATCCCGACACCCGCGTCATCGGCATCGACGGCCTGCGCGTCGCCGACAGCTCGATCTTCCCGCATGTTACCTACGGCAACCTGAACGGTCCTTCGATCATGACAGGCGAAAAAGCGGCCGATCATATCCTCGGCAAACCGAGGCTGGCGCGCTCGAACCAGGAGCCTTGGATCAATCCGCGGTGGGAGACGAGCGATCGGTAAGATGGGCAGGCGTCAATGATAGTCTTCTTCGCGCTGATGCCTGATCGCCAGTATCGTCACCGTCTCGCTATCCTCGATTTCGAATAGAGCGACATAACCTGACGAGCCGAAAGGAATGACGAGTTCGCGGATAAATGCGTCGTCTGCCGACGCTTTGCGGCAACTGAACGGAAAATTCTCCAGAAATTCCGTTGCCTTGGCGATCGCCTGATAGGCTTTTTCCGCAAGCTCGATGTCTCTTACCAAGAGATAGTCATAGAGTCGTTCGAGATCATCGAGCGCGCCTTGGGAGTAACGCACTGCAAAGGTCATTTTTGTCCGGACGCTTTTGCAGCTTCAAGTTTGCGCTTCAGCATTCCCAGCACGTCGTCAGCGCTATGATACACGCCTGTTTTCCTCGCATCCTCCCGCGCAGCAAGGCCGCGAGCGATGAATTCGGCCCTCGTTCGCCGGTGTTCAATCTGCGCACGCAGCGAACTTTCCACAAATGCTGACAATGACTCACCCTCTCGCAGCACGCTTTCAGCAGCGGCGCGCAAGGCTGGATCAACCCTTAAGGGGGGTATGGAAGCGGATTTCATTCATCGGCTCCTTTTGCATTGCAATTGCGATACATTTTATTCGATCACTCGAAAGGGTCAACACATGGATTAAGCCTTGGCCGCAAAGGGAAATTCTGTAAGAAAGATCGCTATCGCAATTCTCTCTACGAGGTGAGCGGCCCGGAAAAATGCCTTCAGAGGGCATGCCGGCCAGCCTAACGGTCACACGTCCCATGCCCCCTATCTACCGCAAGTCCAAGCTGCTCCGCCGTTCCCGTGTTTTCTGGGGTTCCTTCAATCTCTGGCGGCCGCGTTTGGTGTTCTGGACGGGGGCTCTGGCGATCGGCGTTATCAGCGTCGGCTTTGCCAAGCTTGCCGATCTGGCGCAGCGGGCTTTTGCCGGCGTGACGCAATCGGGTGAGTGGATGTGGTTGCTGCCGCTGCTTTTGACGCCGCTCGGTTTCGTCCTGTCGGCGTATCTGGCCGCGACGCTGTTTCCCAATTCGCAAGGGAGCGGCATTCCGCAGGCGATTGCCGCGCGGCACCTGCATCATGAAGAGGATCGAACAAAGCTGCTCTCGCTCAGGCTGGCTTTCGGCAAGATCGTGCTGACCATATTGGGCCTTTTGAGCGGCGCCTCGATCGGCCGCGAGGGGCCGACGGTGCAGGTCGGCGCTTCCTTCATGCTAGCCGTTGCACGCTTCGGCGGAATGGCGCAGGCGAAGGGGCTGATCCTTGCCGGCTCCGCTGCCGGTATCGCGGCCGCCTTCAATACGCCGCTTGCGGGTATCGTCTTTGCCATCGAAGAAATGAGCCGCACCTATGAATCGCGCGCCAATGGCCTTGTGCTGACCGCGGTCATTCTTTCCGGCCTTGCCGCACTCGGCCTTTCCGGCAGTTACAACTATTTTGGCGCGGCCGACGCTGCGCCGACGATGTTTCGAGATTGGATCGTCATGCTGATCTGCGGTGTCGGCGGTGGCGCGCTTGGTGCCACTTTCAGCGGGCTGGCGCTCTATGCCGGCATCCGCATCCGCCGCTGGGCACAACCACAGCCGCTCCAGCGAATGCTGATCGTTGCCGGCCTCTGTGGCCTTGTCGTTGCCGCCGTCGGCGTGCTCTCCGGCGGGCAAACCTTTGGCACCGGTTATGAGCAAGCCCGCGGAGCCGTGGAAGGACATGCCCTACCCCTGTTCTTCTTCGTCGAGAAGCTGCTGGCAAGCTTCCTGTCGATGATCTCGGGTATTCCCGGCGGCATCTTTGCCCCATCGCTTGCAGTGGGTGCCGGTTTCGGCGGCACGGTCGGCACGCTGGTCGGCGGCAGCATCGCGCTCGCTGCGATCCTCGGCATGGCCGGTTATTTCGCCGGCGTGGTGCAGGCGCCGATGACCGCCTTCGTCATCATCCTGGAAATGACGGGCGATCATCAGGCCGTCATCCCGATCATGGCTGTATCGATGATCGGCTATGTCACGTCCCGGCTGCTTTCGCGCGAGCCCTTGTATCATGGGTTGTCCCGCGTCTTTATTGCGGCAGCGATCCGCGCCCGGCGTGCCATGGAAAAGGAAAGCAACGAAGAACCCGCCACCCACTGAATGCCGAAGCTCTGCGGAGCCTAGGCCATTAGCCTGGCGACTTCTGCATCATCAGGCTGAGCGATGGCATCGGCGATGGTTGTCGAAAAGAGGACCTTGCGGGTCGCGTCCGCCACTCGGGCAAAGACGTGGCGGATCTCGCAGGTCTGCTCACCGTCGCAATCGTCGCAGCGGCGATAGGCTGTCAATGATAGACACGGCAGCGGCGCCAAGGGGCCATCGATGACCCGCAGGATTTCGCCAAACGTGATCTCGTCCGCCGGTTTGCGCAGGAGATAACCGCCCTGCTTGCCGCGGCGACTAATGACAATGCCCTGATGCTTCAGGTCGAGAAGGATCTGTTCCAGGAATTTCTTCGGAATCTTCTGCTGGGCGGCGATGTCGGAAATCATCATCGGCTCGCCCAACTCGGATTGGGCCAAGGCAGACAGCGCCCGCAGCGCATATTTTGCTTTCTGAGTAATCATTTCGAACCGCTTCACACACACATGCGATACGTCCGGTCGAGCGATTCGGCCGGTCCGCTCCAGAACTCCTCAGCCCTCGTCCCCGGGGCGATTTCGAAGCACTCACACCCCTGGCGCACAGCCAGGAAACGTTAGCAACCCAGACTTGTTATCATTCTTCGTCGCTATGCCAATAGTTTAGCGCAAAATCCACCGCAGCGCATCATTTTGGGCATCACTTCGGATTTCCATTTGACAAGCTATGTGTAACTCTACTATTTCTATAGACATTAAAGCAAGCACTTAAACATGATCAGCCATATCAAGTGCTTCCGAAGGGCCGCTTCAGGCGGCAAAACGCCTTGGTTAACAGCCGAGGCGGCTGCTTTTCCTTATTAGCGCAGCTTCATGGAGATATTTACTCTCCAGCCGCTCCCTTTCGAAATCTATTTTTCTGTCCGCTGCCGTTGCGAACTGCGATACTCCCGGCGACATCAGGACAGGATTCCCATGACCGCCATTACCCTTATTGAAGATGCCGCGACGCTCAACAGCCAGCTTGCATCGCTCGATCTTGCCGGCCGTCTTTCTCTGGTGGCCGGTCTCGGCGGCCGCGCCGTGTTCACGACGTCGCTCGGCATCGAGGATCAGGTGATCACGGCGGAAATCGGCAATCATCGCCTGCCGATCGAAGTGGCGACCCTGCAGACCGGCCGCCTCTTCCCGGAAACGCTCGCCCTGATAGACGAGACGGAAAGCCAATACGATATTAAGATCGTCCGCTATGAGCCGGAACAGGCCGATGTAGACGCCTATGCGGAAAAATACGGCCTCAACGGTTTCTACGAAAGCGTCGAAGCCAGGCATGCCTGTTGTGGCGTGCGCAAGCTGAAGCCGCTTGCGCGAGCGCTCTCCGGCGCCAGCATCTGGATCACTGGCCTGCGCCGCGGCCAGTCCGCCAATCGCGCCGATACGCCCTTTGCGGAGTTCGATCCCGAGCGCAACCTGATCAAGATCAACCCGCTTGCCGACTGGGACATCGAGGTTATCCGCGCCTATGTCGCCGACAACAGCGTTCCGGCGAACCCGCTGCATGCACGCGGCTATCCCTCGATCGGCTGCGAACCCTGCACTCGCGCCATCAAGCCGGGCGAACCTGAGCGCGCCGGCCGCTGGTGGTGGGAAAATGATGAAAAGCGCGAATGCGGCCTGCATGTTCACGAGGAAGGCCCTGGCGCATCAGCGCAATAAAACACCCCCCGGCTCCCGCTTGTCGATCAAAGGTGCGTTTGCTACGCCGCCGATCTAGTGGGAACCAAAACATCCATTTTTTCCGGCCAAGTTTCGGTCGGGACATTTGAAAGTTCTGGAGTCATCTATGCCCGATAGCCGTCCGGATACGGAAATCTCCAATCCGCAAAGCATCAAGCCGCCCCTCGATCCGCATCTGAAAGCGCTCGAAAATGAGGCGATTCACATCTTCCGCGAAGTTGCCGCCGAGTTCGAGCGTCCCGTCATGCTCTATTCGATCGGCAAGGATTCGTCGGTGTTGTTGCATCTGGCGCGCAAGGCCTTCTATCCCGGCCGCGTTCCCTTCCCGCTCCTGCATGTGAACACCGGCTGGAAATTTGCCGAGATGATCACCTTCCGCGACGAGATCGTGAAGAAGTATGATCTCGACCTCATCGAGCACATCAATCCGCGCGGCAAGGCTGAGAATATCACGCCCTTCACGTATGGCTCGGCCGGCTATACCGACATCATGAAGACAGAAGCGCTGCGCCACGCGCTCGATGCGGGTCAGTTCGACGCCGCGTTCGGCGGCGCTCGCCGCGACGAGGAAGCCTCGCGCGCCAAGGAGCGCATCTACTCCTTCCGCACGCCGGACCATCGCTGGGATCCGCGCAACCAGCGCCCGGAACTCTGGAACATCTATAACGGCCAGATCCGCAAGGGCGAAAGCGTTCGCGTCTTCCCGCTCTCCAACTGGACCGAAGTGGATATCTGGCGCTACATCCAGGCCGAAGAGATCCCGATCGTACCGCTCTATTTCGCGGCGAAGCGTCCCATCGTCGAGCGTGACGGCATGATGATCATGGCAGCCGACCCGCGGCTGGAACTGCTGCCGGGCGAAACCAAGCGCGAGGAAGTAATCCGCTTCCGCACGCTCGGCTGCTTCCCGCTGACGGGCGCCATCCGCTCCACCGCCACGACCCTTGAAGACATCATTGCAGAGCTGGAAATCGCCACGGTTTCCGAACGTCAGGGCCGCGCCATCGACCGCGACCAATCCGGCTCCATGGAAAAGAAGAAGCGTGAAGGATATTTCTGAGATGACCGCAAACGCCAACGTCGTCACGATGCCCGTTGTTGGGCCCGCTGTTGGGTCTGCCGCCGAACCGGCCAAGGCTCTCCGCGATTCGCGCCCGCTTCGCCTGATCACCTGCGGCAGCGTCGACGACGGCAAATCGACGCTGATCGGCCGTCTCCTCTGGGATACCAAGGCGGTCAAGGAAGACCAGGCAGCCACGCTCCAGCGCGATTCCACCGGCAAGCAGAACGATCTCGGCCTTCCCGACTTCGCATTGCTGCTCGACGGTCTGCAGGCCGAGCGCGAACAGGGCATCACCATCGATGTCGCCTATCGCTATTTCTCGACCGACAAGCGCTCCTTCATCGTTGCCGACACACCCGGCCACGAGCAGTACACCCGCAACATGGCAACCGGCGCCTCGACCGCCGATCTCGCCGTGCTGCTGGTCGATGCGCGGATGGGCATCCTCGAACAGACCCGCCGCCATGCGACGATCGCGTCGCTGCTCGGCATCAGGCAGTTCGTACTCGCCGTCAACAAGATCGACCTGACGAATTACGACCGCGCCGGCTTCGAGAAGATCTCCAACGACTTCCGCGAATTCGCATTGTCGCTCGGCGTCAAGCAGATCACCGCGATCCCGATGTCGGCGCTGAAGGGCGAAAACGTCGTCTATTCCGGCCAGGCGGCCATGCCGTGGTACACCGGCCCGACGCTGGTCGAGACGCTGGAACTGGCGACCGTACGCTCGGCTCAGACGGTCGGCTTCCGTCTTTCGGTGCAGCGTGTCTCCCGACCGGGTGAGAGCTTCCGCGGCTATCAGGGCACGGTTGCCGGCGGCTCGGTGAAGCCGGGCGATAGTGTCATGATCCTGCCGTCGGGCATGGTCGCCAATGTCTCGAAGATCGTCACCTTCGATCTCGTGCGCAACGCCGCAGTCGCCGGCGATGCGATCACGCTCGTTCTCGACCGCCAGGTGGACGTATCGCGTGGCGACATGATCGTCGCCATCGACAGCCAACCGCAGACCGGCCTTTCCTTCGATGCCCAGATCGTAGCACTGCAGCCGGAAGGCATCGAGCCCGGCAAGCGCTATTGGCTGAAGAGCGGCAGCCGCCGCCAGCGCGTCCAGGTGCAGCCGATCGCCCAGCTCGAGCTCAAGACAGGTGCATGGGCACCGGCGCAGGCGCTCTGGATGAACGCGATCGGCAAGGTTCGCCTGACCTTCGACGAGACCGCCATCTTCGACCCCTATGAGCAGAACCGCTCGACCGGCTCCTTCATCCTGATCGATCCCGAAAGCAACAACACGGTTGCGGGCGGCATGATCACTGGCAAGCGTTCCGATGTCGGCGGCATCCATAAGGATGGCCAGCGCGTTCTCCTGTCCCTGCCCGCCGATCTAGCCGAGCAGATCATGGCGAGCGAACTCTTCGCCAGCCGCCGCGACGAAACGGACGTGCGCCGCGTCACCGCCGCGCAGGCTGCGGAAATCTGGGCGAACGCGGCAAGCGATATCTGATCGGCATCACATGTGATGACGGAAGGCGGCGGGCTCGGCTCCGCCGCCTTTTTTTCAATTGCAGGGCTACTCACCCAATCGCCCAATCAGCCGTGTAGCAATCGCTCCACGCGTGAGATCACTACAATATCTCGACAAGCGCCGACACCAGCCGATCGCACTCCCCATCCGTTCCAATAGTGATGCGCAGGAAGTCGTCGATACGCTCGGCGGAAAATCGTCTTACCAAAATGTTCCTGTTCCGCAGCTCTGTCGCCAGCTCCGCGCCTGGCCGGCTCGGATGCCGCGCGAAAAGAAAATTGGTGGATGACGGGAGGACTTGAAAGCCCAGCTCCCTAAGATCGGCAGCTAGCCGTTCCCGACTGGCGATGATCATGGCGCGATGGCGCTCGAACCAGTCCCGATCCTTCCAGGCCGCTACAGCACCTGCCTGCGCAAGCCGATCGAGAGGGTAGGAATTGAAGCTGTCTTTGACCCTTTCCAGTGCCTCAATGAGCGGCCTCTGCCCGACGGCGAAGCCCACTCGCAAGCCGGCAAGGCCGCGCGATTTCGACAGGGTCTGAATGACAAGCAGATTCGGATATGTGCGGACAAGTGGAACCGCGCTCTCGCCGCCGAAATCGACATAGGCTTCGTCGATAACAACGACCTGATCGGGATGATCCTTGAGGAGGCTTTCGATATCGGCCAGAGGCAGGCCGATCCCTGTTGGCGCGTTGGGATTGGGCAGAATGATTGCGCCACAGGGCTGGCGATAATCGTCAATGCGGACGCACATTTCGGCATCGACCGGAACCTGCCGGAACTCGATCGCATAGAGACGACAATAAGTCGGATAGAAGCTGTAGCTGATATCGGGGAAAAGCAGCGGTTCCTCATGGTTCAGCAGCGCCTGGAACGTATGGGCCAAAATCTCGTCCGATCCATTGCCGACGAAGACCTCGTCCTTATCGCGCCCGAAGCTTTCCGCAATTGCGACGCGCAACTCCCGCGCCGTCGGATCGGGATAGAGCCGCAGCGTGTCGGATGTAGCTTTCGAGATCGCCTCCAGGGCAAACGGCGAAGGACCGTAGGGGCTCTCGTTGGTGTTGAGCTTGATTATTCCGCCCGTGGCCGGCTGCTCGCCGGCGACATAGGGGGTCAGGGAATGAACAATAGGGCTCCAAAAGCGGCTCATCGTGATTTTCCGAATTTTGGCGGTTGGGAACCGCGGATTGCTGCGGCAGGTCTGCATAGGACGCCAACACCGTCGCAAAATCGAACTTCCGCGACAACTGTCTCTCAGGCAATTTCAGAAATTATCATTATGACCAACAGACGGTGTTCGAGCCGGCCCCAAAAGCCTCTGCCCTAAGCGGCAGTGGTCGCCGGCAAAACATCGCAACTTTTCGCAAAAAGCCGCTCGCTGAGAAAATCGACGAAAACGCGGACCTTGGGCGACATATGGCGGTTGGATGGCCAGAGCAGATGGAAATGACCGGGTTCATCAATAAAATCGTCGAGAACGGTTCTGAGCTTTCCTTCCGCAAGCGTACTGCGCACGAGGAAATCCGGCATGCAGCCGATGCCGAGGCCGGCAACGGTCGCGCCGCGCACCGCCTCCATATTGTTGCAGGAGAAAGCCGTCCGCATGCGCAGATCCGGCTCGCCCTCCGGCATGGTTAGGGGCCAGTCCAGCAGCTTACCGCTATTGGGAAAGCGAAACCTGACGGCCAGATGCTCGTTGAGAGTGCGGGGGCAATCGGGAATGCCGAAACGTTCGAGATAGCTGGGCGCCGCACAGAGCAGCATCTGAAACGGCCGCAAAGTGCGCGATATCAGCCGTGAATCGGGCAGATCCCCGCTGCGGATGGCAACATCGACTCCTTCTTCGATCATGTCGACGATGCGGTCGTTGAAATCGATGTCGAGTTCGACCTCGGGATAACGAGCAACGAATTCCGGCACGACAGGCAAGAGGAAGTGATAGCTGACGATCGGCACGCTGACGCGCAGCCGCCCGCGCGGTACGGCGACCGCCTGCGCAAGCGAGGCCTGTGCATCCTCGAGATCGTCGAGCACCCGTCGGCAGCGCTCGTGGAAAAGACGTCCTTCCTCGGTGAGCCGGATACTGCGTGTGGAACGCTGCAGCAGCCGGACGCCAAGCTGATGCTCCAGATTGCTGACCGCCTTGCCGACGGCGGAGGGGGAAAGGCCAAGCACACGTCCAGCGGCCGCAAAACTGCCGAGATCCGCAGTGCGAACGAAGGCCGTCAATCCGCTTAAACGATCCATAGACGCGCTCCATTCGAGAGTTTTCTTCCAGTATGCAAGGACGAATAGCGCAATTATCATGTGATTACAGCAAATATATCTTTCTCAGGTCATTCGAAGCGCGCAGGCGGCGGCCTTTTGGCCAGCACTCCCAGGATTGCCTGCCGCTTCCTCCCTTGCTCGAACCCAACGGTAATCCGATGACCTCTCCCCAGATAAAGGTCGCAAGTCCGACCGAGAAATTCTTCGTCCTCGTCGCCGTCTGCTGCGCGGCGGCAGCGATGCCGCTGACATTCACCGGCCCGGCCGTTGCATTGCCGGCCATCAGCCGCACGCTCGGTGGCAGCCCGATCGCACTCAACTGGGTCACCAACGCCTTCATGCTGACCTTTGGCAGCTGCTTGATGGCATCGGGGGCGCTGGCAGACAGCTTCGGCCGGCGGCGCATCTTCCTGGCCGGCGTCGCCTGCTTCGCGCTATTCTCAGCCGGACTCGCACTCGCCGGCAACATCATCTGGTTTGACATATTGCGCGCCTTGCAAGGGCTCGGCGCCGCGGCCGCCTTTTCCGGTGGCATGGCATCGCTGGCTCAGGAGTTCGAAGGAACAGCAAGAATGCGTGCCTTCAGCATCGTCGGTTCCAGCTTTGGCATCGGCCTCGCCTTCGGACCGATCGCCTCCGGCCTGATGATCGATGCCTTTGGCTGGCCATCTATCTTCATTCTCGTAGTCGCCCTGGCGTTGCTCGCACTTGGTTTCGGCGCCTGCTTTCTGCGCGAATCCAAAGATCCCGACGCAGCGGGGCTGGATTGGCCGGGCGCACTGAGCTTCACACTCGCCTTGACGCTCTTTACCTATGGCGTTCTGCGCGCACCGGAAACCGGCTGGAGCGACCCGCTCGTCCTCGCCCTTCTGGCCGGCGCCGCATTGTTCTTCCTTGCTTTCGGTATCATCGAGCGCGTGGTGAAACGGCCCATGCTGGATCTCAGCCTCTTTCGCTATCCGCGCTTCGTCGGCGTACAACTTCTCGCGGCAGCACCTGCTTACGCCTTCGTCGTATTGCTGATCCTGCTGCCGGTACGCTTCGTCGGCATCGAAGGCATGAGCGAGATTGCCGCCGGGCGGATGATGATCGCGCTTTCAGCGCCGCTGCTTATCCTGCCGATCGTTGCAGGGCTTCTCACCCGCTGGTTCAGTCCTGCAACGATCTGCGGCACCGGCCTTATCATCTCGGCGACAGGCCTTTTCTGGCTCAGCCATTTTAACGCAGGCTCGGCTCCGTCCGCCCTCATCGGCCCGCTACTGGCGATCGGCGTCGGCATCAGCTTGCCCTGGGGTTTGATGGATGGGCTCGCCGTCAGTGTCGTTCCCAAGGAGCGCGCTGGCATGGCGACCGGCATCTTCAGCACCACCCGCGTCGCCGGTGAAGGGGTCGCGCTTGCCATTGTCAGCGCCGTTCTCTCCGCCTTTATCCAGTCGAAACTTGCCGCATCGTCAGGTGAACATGCCGCTATGGCTGCACAGCAGCTCGTAACCGGCAACCTGGCAGCGGCAGCATCAAATGTGCCCGCGATAGGCCACGGAGCTCTTATCCAAGGCTATGGCGACGCCTTCAGCACCCTGCTCTGGCTCCTGACAGGCATCACTGTTCTGACAGCCGTCGTCGTCTTTTCCTTCCTCGGCCGATCCTCGGCCAGCGCTGTTGCAGCAGATGCCAAGCCACTGGAAGAAGATGAAGATAGGCTGTGCGTATCGAACGCCTGAGGAACGGTGGCGGCTGGCCGGAAAATCGCCCGGTCAGTTCCCCCGGCACCAGCATAGCAAGAAGGCCGATCGAAGGCCTAGAAACACGCCGCGTTGCAACAGAATGTTTCGAAGCCACATAAAATGTGCGCGCCAGATCCGCTGGTGAACGCTCTCCGCAGCAGCGCCAGGCTGGCGTTTACATCCGCCGCTGCTATATCATATCCCCATGATATCAGACCGGTTTTTGAAGATTATTGCCTGGACCTACATAGTGGCGCTCGTCGTCGTGACGTTCGCCCATCTCAATTGGCAGGCCGCTTTGGGCAATCCCTTCGACGTATTCCGCGCCGGTGCACTCTGCTTGGCCGGCATGCTGGCCCGGCTCGCCTATCCGCAATCGCCTTCCTTCACATGCCTCCTGATGATCGGCAGCGTATCGGCACTTTCCGTCTCGCATTTCCTGGCAAACGGCAATTATGGCTCAACGTTCGATATCATCGTCGGCATGACCAGTGGCCTCTGGGGCATCATGATTGGCTCGGCCTTGAACAAGCTCATCGGTTCAGCTTCCAAGCGGTCGGCGTCATACTAATCAAATTATAAATTACCGCTCGTTTCGCAATACAGACGGTGATGTTGCGTGGGTAGGCTCATCGTTGCTTGAACGGAGCTGGACGGCTTTTTTGAGATGCGCTACGCCCGCTCAGGTATTATTCAAGAATATTCAAATAACAAAATGCTGCGTATTGTACCATAAAATGATTATTGCGTAGCCAATATTATGCAGGACTTATCATTTCTATTCGCACATGTTGCATTTGTGCAACTTGAATTTAAAAACCACGAAAAAGTCATTCCGAGAAAAATATATCATATAACTTTGCAGGAAATCGTCTTTAATAACGACCAGAAGCGGGTGGGGCCCGTTTCTCCCGAGTCGGGGTTTTAAACAGGGATAGGGTTGAGGTACGTCGATTTTTCGGCGCGATTGCCTATGCCCAATCTATATTGGATTGGAGTTTTTATGAACATCAAGAGCCTTCTTCTCGGCTCCGCTGCTGCTCTGGCAGCAGTTTCTGGCGCTCATGCAGCCGACGCTATCGTTGCTGCCGAGCCGGAACCGCTCGAATACGTCCGCATCTGCGACGCATACGGTGCAGGCTACTTCTTCATCCCGGGCAGCGAAACCTGCCTCAAGATCGGTGGTTATGTCCGTACCGAAGGCAAGTGGTACGATGCCTACAACCCGGACAGCCACAATGGCACTCTCTGGCACACGCGCGCTCATCTGAGCGTTGATACAGCGACCGACACCGAATACGGCCCGCTGAAGACCAACACCGTCATCCGCTTCGACTGGCAGGATGGCGGCGCAACCACCACGAAGCTGCTGTTCGCAAACATCAGCCTCGGTGGTTTCCTCGTCGGTAAGGCTGACTCCCAGTACAACTCGTACATCGGTTACGCCGGCGGCGTCATCAACGACGACGTGGTCAATGACGGCCCGTACGAACTCAACCAGTTGACCTACAACTACGACGCCGGCAACGGCTTCACGGCTGTGGTCTCGGTTGAAGACAGCAACTCCGGTTCCGGCGCCAAGGGTGCCAACGGCGAAGACAGCACCAACCACTACCTGCCCGACGTCGTTGCCGGCGCTGGTTACAAGGCTGGCAACTTCGGCTTCAAGATTGTCGGTGGTTATGACTCCATCGTCGAAGAAGGCGCAATCAAGGCTCGCGTCGATGCGGACTTCGGCGTCTTCAAGGCCTTCTTGATGGGCGGCTGGAACACCGACGGCGACAAGCTCAACAAGTATGCCAACGCCAACGGCGCCGGCCCTGCCAAGGGTATCGGCTGGGGCGACTGGGCTGTTTGGGGCGGTGTGACTGTTCCGATCAACGAAAAGCTGCAGGCTAACGCTCAGGTTGCCTACACCGACTCGAAGATCTTCGCAGCGACCGCAAACGTCAAGTGGAACCCGGTCAAGAACCTCCAGATCACGCCGGAAGTTTCCTACACCAACTGGGACTCCATCAATCAGGACCAGTGGGCTGGCGTTCTCCGCTTCCAGCGCAGCTTCTAATAGCTCGTTTACGAGATCTGATCTGACTTGACCCCTGATCGGATGGAGATCGGCCTGACTTCCAGCGAAGTCAGGCCGATCCTTCCGATGCAGGGGTTAGTTATTTTTCTTGTCGGCCTGATAGCCGCCGCGCGGGAAGAGGCCCGCTAGGCCGTGCCAGATCTGGCGAGTTGCCGCAAAATGGACAACGATCTGCAATCCACAATGTGACGCCTCCATTTTTTTCTTACGCCTCATCGACACCAGGCATTTTTTATCGTAGAGACAACCCATGTCGAACATCTATGCATATTCCGCACGATTTTATTCGTACCGCTGCTCTCAGCGGAGGCGGGCCTGTGCGTAGTTAAAAGAGACACGACAGCAAAGACCCGAACCAGCCGCTAGTCTACCTGGCGGCTTTTTTTGTCGCCACGGTATGACCCCAAAAGGAACCGATACCGTGTTGAATTCCACTGATGACCTGCGCATTGTCGAGATCACGGCGCTGACGCCGCCCTCTCGGATCATAGGCGAAATCCCCCGCGACGAGGCTGTGACGGCGACCGTTACCGGCGCACGCAATGCCGTTCACAACATCCTGCATGGCGGGGACGACCGGCTGATCGTCGTGATCGGCCCCTGCTCCATCCACGATCCGGTTGCTGCGCTCGACTATGCCGCGCGGCTGAAGGAACAAAGAGATCGCTTCGCTGATGATCTCGAAATCATCATGCGCGTCTATTTCGAGAAACCGCGCACGACCGTGGGCTGGAAGGGCCTGATCAACGACCCGCATCTCGATGGCAGCTACCGCATCGAAGAAGGCCTGCGCATTGCCCGTAAGCTGCTGTTCGATGTCAACGAGATCGGCTTGCCGGCAGGCTGCGAATATCTCGATACGATCACGCCGCAATATATTTCCGACTTGGTGAGCTGGGGTGCCATCGGCGCGAGGACGACGGAAAGCCAGGTGCACCGGCAGCTGGCATCCGGCCTCTCCTGCCCGGTCGGCTTCAAGAACGGCACGAATGGCGACGTGCGCATCGCGCTCGATGCCATCATCGCGGCATCGCAGCCGCATCATTTCCCGGCCGTGACCAAGGAGGGTCTTGCCGCGATCGCCTCCACCCGCGGCAACGAGGACTGCCACATCATCCTGCGCGGTGGCAAAGAACCCAACTATGACGCCGAAAGTGTGCAGTCGACGGCAGAACAGTCCCTCAAGGTCGGGCTCGAGCCACGCATCATCATCGACGCCAGCCACGCCAACAGCAGCAAAAACCCGGAAAACCAGCCGCTTGTCGTGACATCAGTCGCGGAACAGGTCGCAGCCGGCGACCGGCGGATCATGGGCATGATGATGGAGAGCAATCTCGTGGCCGGCCGCCAGGATCTCATGCCGGGCAAGCAGCTGGTCTATGGCCAGAGCATCACCGACGGCTGCATCGACTGGCCAACCTCGGTGCGCACGCTGGAAGATCTGGCGAAGGCTGTTCGAGCACGGCGTCAGGCGCGCTGACACCTCTCTCATTCTGGGGACAGGTTCCCATCAAATGCGTCGGTAGTGTGCGAGGCTCAGATAATTTTTTCTTGGCCCGCGCACATGCCACAACTCAGCCCAGGCATCCGGCGAGCGAAAAAACAGATGGCCACAATAGAGATCGGGACCGCAATGATGGATGACGCGCTGCGAGGCGCTGTCTCCAATGCGAATGAATTCCGAAAGATTGGGGAAGCGCACGATGAGATCACCATCCGCGTCATCGAGCCGATAGGTTCGGCTGCTTCTCAGCGTCGCGTGGTCGCTTCGCGTATCGCCATGTTCCTCGAACTGGACAGGCGTGACGAACGCCTGCCCTTCGAATGTGATCAGGGAGCGATTGAAACGGTCGATGATCCGCCGCTTCACTTCCCATGCACCGAGGAAGGGGCTCAGCCGGCCAGCGCCGGCCGATCCTTTCATCAGGACGCCGCGCGCTGCGCCGCGTCAGCCTGCCGGCGGGGCAGTTTCCAGCCCGGCCGGATAAAGTGGCAGGTATAGCCGTTCGGATAGCGCTCCAGATAATCCTGGTGCTCCGGCTCTGCTTCCCAGAAATCGCCGGCCGGTGCGACCTCGGTGACGACCTTGCCGGGCCACAGGCCGGAAGCGTCGACATCGGCAATCGTATCCAGCGCGACCTGCTTCTGCTCTTCGCTGGTGTAGAAGATCGCCGAGCGGTAGCTCAAGCCGACATCGTTGCCCTGCCGGTTGCGCGTGGTCGGATCATGGATCTGGAAGAAAAATTCCAGCAGATCGCGATAGCTGATCTTCTGCGGATCGAAAATAATTTCGATCGCCTCGGCATGGGTGCCGTGATTGCGATAGGTGGCGTTACGGACATCGCCGCCGCTGTAGCCAACGCGCGTCGAGATGACGCCGTTATAACGGCGGATGAGATCCTGCATACCCCAGAAGCAACCGCCGGCGAGAACTGCACGTTCCGTTGTCATCTTACATCCTCCACTTGATCGATGTAGTCACCATAGCCTTCTGCTTCCATGCGGTCACGCGGCACGAAGCGAAGCGAGGCGGAATTGATGCAATAGCGCAGGCCGCCGCGATCGATCGGTCCGTCCGGAAAAACATGGCCGAGATGGCTGTCGCCATTCGCCGAGCGCACTTCCACGCGCACCATGCCATGCGACATGTCGGTCAGTTCGCTGACATTGGCGGGTTCGATCGGCTTGGTGAAGCTCGGCCAGCCGCAGCCGGAATCAAACTTGTCGGCGGAGGCAAAAAGCGGCTCGCCCGAGACGATATCGACATAGATGCCCGGCTGTTTGTTATAGAGATATTCGCCGGAGCCGGGACGTTCCGTGCCGCTCTGCTGCGTCACCCGATACTGCTCAGGGGTAAGCTTGGCGATGGCCTCTGCCGTCTTGCTGTATTTGCCCATTGTTGTTCTCCTTGCCCCTTGGCACGCCTTTCGAGCTTGGCCTGATGTCCTCGATGAGGACTGGAGAAGGCCGGAATAGATCGATCAACGCTAAGGGAGTGGTTGCAGAGCCAATATAGGCACCACGTGATCGATTTGCCATATCGATCACGACGGCGTGACGCCTCGCCCTTCCCGCACCCTACCTATTCGCCTCGCTCAAGGCGACATAGATCGCAGCGAGCCTCTCGATGCCAGCTTGATCGTCACCATCGAAACGGCCGGGCAGCGGGCTGTCGAGATCGATGACGCCGAAGACCTTCCCATCGCGAAAGAGCGGTACGACCAGTTCCGATCGCGAGGCGGCATCGCAGGCGATGTGCCCGGGAAAGGCGTGCACATCCTCGACGAGGACCGAACGCGCTCTTTCGACCGCCGTCCCGCAGACGCCACGACCCACAGCGATGCGCACGCAGGCCGGCTTGCCCTGAAACGGCCCCAGCACAAGCTCGTCTTCCCGCTGAAGGAAATAGAAGCCAGCCCAATTGAGGTCCGGCAGCATCTGGTAGATCAATGCGGAGGTGTTGGCCGCATTGGCAATCCAATCTTGCTCACCATCGAGCAAGGCCTTCAGCTGTTCCGCAAGTTCTCGATAGAATTCGGGCTTGCTGTCGTGCTGGATCGCTTTTTCCACGAACATGGAGTTGCTCTTTCGAAGTTCTGTCGCGAAGAAACTATCAGTCCTTCTCATCCGGCGGGCAAGGCCAGCTGGACGGCGCCTTCAGCCATGACGGCAATATGGTCGTATTGTCTCCGCAAGCCAGATTGATCTGCGCCTGCTGCAGACCGCTTGCCTTCGACAGATCGAGCCCCTCTATGCGCGTCAGATACATGAAGGCGCCACTGAAAGAGGTGGCCCCATCCATTACCGCGCCGTTCAGGGTCGCGCGCGAGAGATTGGCAAAGGAGAAATTCGCCCCCGTCAGCACCGCCTTGTCGAAATCAGCGCGGCCGAGCTCCGCCTTCTGAAAATCGGCGTTGTTGAGCTGCGCTCCGGCGAATTCGGCCCGCTGCAATTCCGCATTGGCAAACGAGGCGCCGTTAATCGAGGCGTTGCTGAAATCGGAACGATAGGCCTCGATCTTCGCGAAATTCGCGCCATCGGCCTTGGCATTTTTCAGCCAGGCACGCACCAGCGTCGCCTTTTCGAGATTGGCCGAGGTCAGGTTGGTGTCGCTGAGATCGGTGCTATCGAAATGTGCGCCAGCAAGATTGGCACCGTGAAGATCACTGCTCTGTAACATAATATTGGCCTTGCTGCAGCCGCTCCAATCCAGCCCCGGCCCGGCGACATTGCCGCAATCGGCGGCACTCAGGATATTGCTGCCGGAACCCAAAAGAAATGCGGCGCTCAACGCGAGCACTCCAAAGCAGGTTGCGATTCCCAATCTCTTCCCGACGGCATTATCACGCAAGGCATTGCTACGCCGGCGCCGCCCCATGATTGTCTCCCCGGCCAATCTGGCCACCCCGTTAACAAGACCCATTCCGCTACTCCGCTCCAGCACCTGCCAGCCGAACTCTCACCTGAGTCGGATGCACGTCCCTCTTCTTTGTATATGGTGCTTCAGGCGACAAAAAGAGCCGGTTTTATAAAAGCATATCTAAGTGCGATTGACGTTGATCCACAATGCCGGCGGCGACACGCACCTAGGCTCTCAGCCAACCATACAGCGGGCTGAAGATGATCTCAGGCCAGCCAACCTCCAGGCAGCCATATAGCGGAACGGGGCGCAGATGTTTCAGGCGATAACCACCCAATCTTCGGGCAGGATCTCGCAGCTTATTTCGGGAGAGACATTTTTCGGGAAGAAAATCAGTATTTTAGACTGGTCGGAGTGGAGTGATTCGAACACTCGACCCCCACGTCCCGAACGTGGTGCGCTACCAGACTGCGCTACACTCCGTGACCAGCGGCGCTTCTATAGACCAGCCATTTTTGATGCACAAGCACCAAATTCAAAAAAAGCATCTGATTTTTGACGAAAAGATTACAACGACATCTGCCTAGAAAATCGGCAGGAAACAGCGGCCAAAAATCCTGGCGTGCAAAAGACGCAACAGATTGAGTAAAATCCCGTTTGTACACGCGGATGGGAATTTTCTTTTGCCGGCTTTGGCGGTAAAGCCCTAAGCGGGACAGATGGAAAATGTCGTGGGACAGCGCGGCTTTTCCGCGACCTTTGCGTGACAGAAGCTCAAGGACGACACGATGAATATCCGCATGATCACCGCGGCTGGACTGTTGCTGGCACTGGCCGGTTGCAGCACCACGACGACAACAACGAAAGCAGCCCTGCCGCTACTGGCAAAGAACCCAGTTCAGGATCGCTGGCAGGGCCAGTCTGCAGGCCGCTTCTTCGCAGCTTACGGCCCGCCGATCTCCGACCGCGACGAAGGCGGCAATCGCGTCTACACCTGGCGTGGCGGCTATAAGAACGTCACCATCGTTAACAAGGAAGGCAAGAAGGCCGGCAAGCGCTCCCTGAGCTGCAAGGCCGACATCGTCACCAACCAGAGCTACGAAATCCGCTCCGTCAAAATCCTTGGCGACCAGCCTGGTGTCAGCGGACCATCCTATTGCGCCGAGCTTCTGGCGCCGCCGGAAAAGGCTGCAAAAGCTGAACAAACGGACTGAAGCCAGAAGCTTTATCCTGAGACAATATCAGCAGGCAGCCTGCGAGGGCTGCCTGTTGCTTTGCGAACAATAGTGATAGAGCAAGCGCGAAATCAAACGTCCGAGGCGCTCGAAGCGGATCTTAAAGGCTGTGAGCTTCAGATCTGTGGCGGATGCGAACAGCTCTGCGAGGACGGGCCATCGGCCGCGGGCATAAACGCCTTGTCGATCGCGTAGAGCTTGGCAAACCGCGTATCGGCAATGAGCCTCAGGCCAGGGGGAAGCTTGTCGCCGTATTGATCGGGTATGTCGGCATTGATAACCAAAAGGAAATCGAAACGACGCCTCCAGTCGACGAGATAAGGCGCTACCTCGATGAAAACCTTTAGCTCTGAAGGGCAACTCAGCAGGCCAGGGGAAATGAGATTACCCTCCGGCACGGCGATATCTCGCCATGGTGGCAAGACGTTCAGCGGCTGCTTGCCGACGGCAGTGAAAACCGTGGGCACGAAGGCATGGGCGTAAGGGATCGCAAGTGTCGGCAGATGCCGGAATGTATCCTCGTCCCAGGCATAATATCGTGTGCTTATGTTAATCGGCTTATTCGCGGGCTTATGAGCCATCGGTAAAATTGCCGATCCCTCCGGAACATGTTCGAGCACGGTGGCGACATCGGCAACGACGGCCTGGCCATGCCACCAGTTGGCCCCGATCCAGATTGTTCTGCCGAGCGCAACGGCAACCATCCCAGTGACAACGAGAACCGCTTGGCGCCGGGGCAGATTGGGCAAGGGGCACACCATAACCATCGCTGCAAGGGCCGCCATAATCGGGAAACGCCAGCTGATCCAGCCTGTTTCCATAACATGGCGTGGGGATAGGCAGGAGAGGATCAGCAAGCCAACGACTGTGACAGCCAGCCCTGCATGCAGGCGCAGCCGGTGGGTTCGAACGGCATTGGTCACGACAAGCACGAGGGGGATCAGGAACAGCATATCCGCCGGCAGCGTATAGCTCCAGAATGCCGACACCAAATTGGCGACGATGAGGAGCGGCGTATCGTTCCAGGCTGTATTGATACCACTGCCATCGCCGGGCAAGACGCGCTGGTAGAAGAACAGGCAAGTCGCCGGCAGGGCGCAGGCCAAAATAGCAACCAGAAGCCTGCAACATAGGCGCAGGAAATCGCGACATGACTTCAATGCCGCTGTCGTTGGCGAGAATTCGAGACCGCAGATAAGCGCCATGTAGAAGCCTAGCGAAAAGATATGCATGATAGTGAGCAGCAAGCCGGCGAACAGGCGCCAAACGAAGAGCACGGCCGGCTTGCTCGATTGCAGAGCATGATCGACGCTCGCGAAAAGCAGCGCCATGCCGAGCCCGATCTGAAAATTGATGAAGCCGCCGATCAGCGTCGCGCACCAGGCGAAATACAATATGCCGATCTGCCAATAATAGCCGCCGCCGTGCAGGCGCCGATGCAGGGCGATAGCCCCAAGAGGCGGCAGAACGATCGCCAGGAAGAGAACGCTGCGCGCCAGCAGCGGAACACCGACCAGCGGCCCCAGCCAATAGGCGGCGAGATCAATACCGACATTGGTGAAGGTCCTGTTCCAATCGACCGCATAGATTTCGTGAAAGGGGGGTGTGTCGATGCCGCCAGCAAGCAGCCACATGCGGGCATAATGATTAGGATAATCGAGGATCGGCGGGAATTGGAAGGCGGTGACTAAAATCGCAACCACGATCAGAAAGGCAACAATTGCCAGACCCGGCTTCTGCTTGACAATGGCGGCATCCGTATCGGCTGCTTCGCGCACGGTCGCGGAAACAGCCGCATCTTCCGATGACGGCGCGCTCGCGGATAGCTGCGGCATCAACCGTTCGCCCTCACCTGCTCCGTATTGTCAGCCGTCCCGCGAGTGCCGCTCAAGGCGCGTTCGAGCGCACGCCGCTTACCGACCGCGTCCAGATCGGAGAAGTCGCTGGGAATATCTAGCGACCGGCCCTTCTGCAGGAGGCTTTCGATCATGAACATCGGCCGCCGCTTGTTCTCCTGCACCAGACGGCCGACATATTCGCCGATAATGCCGATACAGATGAGCTGGATGGCGCTGAAGGCCGTGATGGCGGCCATGATACTCGACCAGCCGACGATCGTTTCGCCCGCAAACCAGCGAACGAGCGTGTAGAGCAGCAGCAAGGCCGCACAGCCGGCGCTGGCAAGGCCGAGCCAGGTGCTGATGCGCAAGGGCACGGTGGAGAAGCTGGTGATGGCGTCGATCGCGAAATTGATCATCTTGCGCAGCGGATATTTGGTCGTGCCGGCAAAGCGCTCATCGCGCTCATAGGGCAGTGCCACCTGCTTCCCGCCGATCCAGCTTACCATGCCGCGGATGAAACGATCCCGCTCCGGCATCGCCAGCAGAATATCGACGACGCGACGGCGCATCAGCCTGAAGTCGCCGACATCGCGCGGGATCGCCACCGACGCAAACCGCGACAGCAGCCGATAGAAGAGCCAGGCGGAGGCGAGCTTGAACCAGCTCTCTCCCTGCCGGCGCACGCGCTGGCCATAGACGACATCCGCGCCGCGATCCATAATCGGCATCATCATGAGCAACAATTCCGGCGGATCCTGCAGATCGGCATCGATCAACAGCACCCGCTCGCCGCGCGAGGCGGCAAGACCGGCGGTCGTCGCAAGCTGATGCCCGTGATTGCGCATCAGGCGTACGCCCAGCACCTGCGGCGTCTCAGCCGCGGCAGAGGCGATCACCTCCCAGGTGCCATCGGTCGATCCGTCATCCACCAGGACGATCTCGAAGGCCTCGCCGGCGATGCCCCTCGCTGTTGCCTCCGCCCGCCGGCAAAATTCGCCAAGCCCCTCCTCCTCATTGTGGCAGGGGGCAACGATGGAAAGCAGCAATTCTTCGGGGTTTTGATTCATGATCGCCTGTATCGAGATGATGGCGACTACAATGGGGGAAAATGGTCAAGCAAGGTTTAAGGATGGAAACGACCGGCTCCATATGGAAGGCAACCGAATGCCAATAGAGAGGTTGGGTCGAAATTAATCAGCGGGCCGAACGATTACAGCACAACCACTTTCCTGGTCCGATACTTTGCTCGATTTACGATCGTGAATTACTTTTGCTGCCTGACGTCCATATTCATCCGGGATATCGTTCGACGCCGCGGCAATATGCCTTTCCGTAAGACCCGGCTGAGGAGCGGGCGTTCCGGAGAGACTGATGGCCATGTTCTGAGTTTATCCGCTGAAAATTGTTACCTATCTCTCAGGAATAAAACGCAACATGTGTCCCGAACGGATTCTGATGTGGCTGGGGCGCCAGGATTCGAACCTGGGAATGCCGGTACCAAAAACCGGTGCCTTACCGCTTGGCGACGCCCCAACAGAGGAAATGGCGGTCATGCCAGCCAAATCGGCGTCTGATTAGCAAAGGTCGCATCTCGCTACAATGATTAAGTGATGCGCGGATGCATATTTCTGTGTGCTTTCTGCGCCGCTATGATAGGTCTTGCTGCACCGCATTTGAAGTGAAGAGGTCCGATGAGCCAGTTTCGCGCCCGCCCTCCGGCTATGGCCACCGTGCTTCTCGATGATGCCGTCTGCCGCATTACGCGCTGGGATTTCGAGCCGGGTGCCGATACTGGCCATCATGTCCATGGCCTTGGCTATGTCGTGGTGCCGATGACGGATTGCCAGTTTCTGCTGGAGGAACCGGGCGGCAACAGGCGCGTCGATATCGCCAAGGGCGCTGCGTATCGGCGCGAGGCGGGCATCGAGCACAATGTCGTCAATGCCGGCTCCGAGCCGATGTCATTCATCGAAATCGAATACAAGCAATCATGAGTACGCCTGACTTCGACCTTGCCTTCGAACCCGCCTATGGCCGCGCCATCCCCGTCGCGCCTGGTATCGAGCGGATGACGGTCAACAATCCCAGCGCTTTCACGTTCCACGGCACCAATAGCTACATCGTGGGCGGCTCTTCCGTCGCCGTCATCGACCCCGGCCCGGAGAATGAAGAGCATTTCGCTGCCCTGCTGGCGGCGCTGAAGGGGCGCGAAGTCACACATATCTTCGTCAGCCACACCCATCGCGATCACTCGCCGCTGGCTAAGCGATTGAAGGAAGCAACGGGGGCACTGACCGTCGGCGAAGGGCCGCACCGCGCTGCGCGCCCGCTCCATCAGGGCGAGGTCAATCCCTTTGCCGAAAGCTCCGACATGGAGTTTCAGCCGGATATCGTACTCGCCGATGGTCAAAGCGTCTCGGGAGACGGCTGGCAGCTGACGGCGCTGCTGACGCCGGGCCATACGGCCAACCACGCCTGCTTCGCGCTCGAGGGCACGGGCATCGTCTTTTCCGCCGATCATGTCATGGCCTGGGCGACCTCGATCGTCGCACCGCCTGACGGCTCCATGGCGGATTACATGGCTTCGCTGGAGCGGCTGCTTGCCCGGGAAGACCGGCTGTTTCTGCCTGGACATGGCGGGCCGGTGAAGGAGCCTGCCTCCTTCATGCGAGGATTACGGACCCACCGGCGCATGCGCGAGCGGGCCGTGCTGGAGCGCATCAAGGCAGGCGACCGGCTGATCCCGGACATGGTGAAAGCCATTTATCGCGAGACGGATCCGCGGCTGCATGGCGCAGCAGCCCTTTCGGTGCTGGCACATCTGGAAGACCTGGTCGAGAAAGGTCAGGTGGAAACCGATGGGCCGCCGGCGCTTTTGGGGGCTTATCGCCCGGCTTGAGTCTGCTCAGCTTCCGGCGATGCCGAGCAGTTCCGCATCCAGTGCCTTCAGATAGTCATCGGCCAGATCGGCGCTGACGCCGAGATCGTCCTGGCCATAGCGGGAGGCGACGCGAATATCGACGAGCGTCGTTTCCGCCTCCTCGCGAATGCGGATCAATATATCGCATGGCAGGCCGAAGATGCGGGTTCGCGTTTCGCCTTGCAGGATGACATCGGTATTCTGACGGATGAGTTCCGCCACTCCATCACGGAAGGGACGCGGGGTCGGCACTGGAATGATGGCGGGCACATCGCCGGCGACGCTGCCGTCCTGCGCCGGATTGACTGTCTGCGGGCGCGTGCGACGTTTCGGCTTTACGTTGCCATTCGGGTCCGCGACGTCGGCGCCTTCGGCCTTGACGATGGTGATGCGGCGATCATGCGCGACCTTGCGCACCGCATCCAGCACGCGGTCGGACGCACCTTCGTAACGCCGGCTGATCAAGGCGGGATAGGCCTCGAACTGCGCCTCGCGTTCCTGCTGCGTCACCAGATGGCGCGGCGGCAGCCATAGCTGCGGCGCATCCGGTGTCGCCAGCCATTCCGGCGGATCGTTGAGGTCTGTCGAAATCTCATAGATATGCGGGCGCGTCCAGTAGCGCTCGGCGCCGAGGCCGAGGATGGCGAGCGGCAGAGCGGCATAGACAAGCGCCTTGACGGCTGAGACGCCGCCGATGGCAGCGCTCTGCCAGAGCTGCGCAAGGCCTACCACCGCGAGCAGCACCGCCAGGATCGCGCAGCCGGCGGAAATCAGAAGTAGCAGCACGAAATAAGGCGTTTCCAGCGGCGCGAAACGGTGGCCGATCAGCGTCACGCCACAGAGCACCAATGCAAATGAAGCGATCAAACGCGCGGCACGGGCAGCATGTGAAACAGGACGGTCGAAACGAATGGTCATCAAAGGCTCGTCGGCACGTCGGATCGGAAGCCGGATGCACCGAATCCCGGAAAGCGACTTATGTTTAGATCAAGAAATGCCGAAAATAAATCGAATGTCACGGCATCGGTGTCCAATGTTTCGTCCAAGCTCAAACCAGTAACGCCTAGACCAAAAACGTGAGCACTTGCTTAAATTCCTAAAAAAGGCCATTCTTTAGCGTTTTATCGAGGCTGTGAAAGGACTTGATGAGATGGAACCGATGCTTTCTCAAGACGTCACTGCCAAATCAGTGCCGGCTATTGCCGGAACCGAGACGACCGACCCGTTCTTGCCGCTGGAGCTGCTTGAACTGGAGCTTTCGCTTGAGGGTTTTTCCGGTGGCGAACCTGGCTTTTGCGAAGCCGTCCGCAAGGCAGCTTCGGCCGTGCAGGGCGATTTTCTGTTCGATCTGCCAGCAGAAGGGCTGATACCCGATTGCCGCAGATTGGCGGTGCTGCGAATTCCGGAAGGAAACGCGACGATGCGCACCCTCTTTGCCGCTCTGGACGAAGATGGCGCGGAAATCCGTTTACTGCAGCCCGCTGAGGAGACCGAGCACCTTTTGCGTTTTGCCGATGCCTTCGTCGATCTTTTGCAGCGGATGCCGGCGAAGCCAAAGGAAGCGGCCTAAGCAACCTGGCTGCGGTGGCAATACGCCTTTCGCGCCACCACGCGCGACGCTATAGTCTGTGCCTGTAAATCCGCATTCAGGATAACATGTCATGCGTATCGCAGCTTCCACACTATCTCTTCTCGCCATTATGCTTGCACTCTCCTCCTGCCAGACGGCCGAGGAAATCCGGGCGGCCGACGCGTCAAGATGCAGCGGCTATGGCTTTAAGCCAGGCACCCAGAACTTTGCCAATTGCCTGATGAATCAGGATCTTAGCCGGCGCGCAGACCAGCGTGCCTTCATGGAAAGCAATGACGATTTCTTCTGGGGTCCGACCATCGTCGTCGGCGGTCCGGGATATTACTATCATCGCGGCTACTGGCGCCACTGATCCACGAACATCCAGATGTGGAGAATCAGGCTCGTCCCCTGATTGCCGCCTGGGCTGCGGCTAACCGCGCGATCGGCACGCGGAACGGCGAACAGGACACGTAGTCCAGCCCGATATCCTCACAGAAATGGATAGACGCGGGATCGCCGCCATGCTCGCCGCAGATGCCGAGCTTCATGTCGTTGCGCGTACGGCGGCCGCGCTCCGACGCGATGCGAATGAGTTCGCCGACCCCGTCGAAATCGAGCGATATGAAAGGATCATGCTCGATAATTCCCTTGCGCTGGTATGTCGGGATAAAGGCGGCAGCGTCATCGCGTGACATACCGAAGGTCGTCTGCGTCAGATCGTTCGTGCCGAAAGAGAAAAACTCGGCAGCCTCCGCGATGATATGGGCCCGCAAGGCGGCACGTGGCAGCTCGATCATCGTACCGACGAGATAGTCGATCTTCATCTTCGCTTCGGTCATCACGGCACGCGCCACCTCGTCGATGCGGGCCTTGACGTAATCCAGTTCCGAGCGCAGGCCGACGAGCGGCACCATGATCTCGGGCACGACCGCCGCGCCCGTTTCACGCGCGGCCAGAACCGCGGCCTCGAAGATAGCGCGAGCCTGCATCTCGACGATCTCCGGATGGGAAATCGCCAGACGACAGCCGCGATGGCCAAGCATGGGATTGAACTCGTGCAGCGCATCCACCCGCTGGCGCAGCGCGGCCGGCTCCATGCCCATGATGCCGGCAACCTCGGCGATCTCCTCATCCGTTTTCGGCAGGAACTCGTGCAGTGGCGGATCAAGCAGGCGGATCGTCACGGGCAAGCCATGCATGATGGTGAAGAGGCCAGTGAAATCGAGCCGCTGCATTGGCATGAGCTTGGCGAGGGCGGCGCGGCGCCCCGCTTCGTCCTCCGCAAGGATCATCTCGCGCATCACATGGATACGGTCGCCTTCGAAGAACATGTGCTCGGTGCGGCAAAGGCCGATGCCTTCGGCGCCGAAGGAACGGGCCGCGCGCGCATCGGCAGGTGTGTCGGCATTGGTGCGTACCGTCATGCGGCGCGAGCGGTCCGCCCAGGCCATGATGCGGCCGAAATCGCCTGAGAGTTCCGGCTGGATCATCGGCACTTCGCCCTTCAGGACCTGGCCGGTAGAGCCATCGATCGTGACGATATCGCCCTTCTTCAAGGTGACGCCAATGCCGATCAGCTTTTCATTGCGCATGTCGATGCGCATGGTTCCGGCACCGACGACGCAAGGAATGCCCATGCCGCGGGCAACGACGGCGGCGTGACTGGTCATGCCGCCGCGGGTGGTCAGGATCGCCTCGGCGGCATGCATGCCGTGAATATCTTCAGGGCTCGTCTCGATCCGTACGAGAATGGCTTTGCGGCCTTCTTCCTCGGCAATGATCGCCTCTTCGGCGGTGAAGACGATTTCGCCCGTGGCGGCCCCCGGAGATGCGGGCAGGCCGGAGCCGATGACCTCGCGGCGGACACGCGGGTCAATTGTCGGATGCAGAAGCTGGTCCAGCGACGTCGGATCGATGCGGGAAACAGCTTCGTCCTCCGTGATCAGCCCCTCGTCGACCATGTCGACGGCGATCTTCATCGCGGCCTTGGTGGTGCGCTTGGCATTGCGGGTCTGCAGCATCCAGAGCTTGCCGCGCTCGATGGTGAATTCCAGGTCCTGAACGTCGCGGTAGTGCGCTTCCAGCTGCGCGCAGATGTTCCTGAACTCGGCAAAGGCTTCCGGCATCAGCTTTTCCATCGATGGCTTGTCATAGCCAGACGCGATGCGGGCGGCTTCCGTGATGCTTTGCGGCGTGCGGATGCCGGCAACGACATCCTCCCCTTGCGCATTGACGAGGAATTCGCCGTAAAGCTCCTTCTCCCCCGTCGACGGATTGCGCGTGAAGGCGACGCCGGTGGCCGACGAATTGCCGAGATTTCCGAACACCATTGCCTGAATGTTGACGGCGGTTCCCCAACCCTCGGGAATATTGTGCAGATGACGATAGGTGACGGCGCGGGCATTCATCCAGCTGGCAAAAACGGCGCCGACAGCGCCCCACAGCTGAACCTCCGGCTCCTGCGGAAAGGCCTCGCCCAATTCTTCCTCGATGACCGCCTTATAGGTCGAGACGACGTGCTGCCATTCGACGGCGGTGAGATCGGTGTCGAACTCATGGCCGAACCGCGCCTTTTCATCCTCCAGAATCTCTTCGAAAACCTCGTTATCGAGACCCATGACGACATCGGCATACATCTGGATGAAGCGGCGGTAGCTATCCCAGGCAAAGCGGGCGTCGCCGGCATCGTGGCCGAGCGCCTGCACCGTGGCGTCATTGAGCCCGAGATTGAGAACCGTATCCATCATGCCCGGCATCGAGGCGCGGCCGCCCGAGCGCACGGATACCAGCAGTGGCCGCTCGGTATCGCCGAACTTGCGTCCGGTAATGGCCTCCATCCGCTGCAAACCCCGCATGACCTGGGGCTTCAGTTCTTTGGGAATCTTGCGGCCGTTCTTGTAATAGAAAGTGCAGACATCGCTGACGATCGTCAGCCCCGGCGGGACCGGCAGGCCGAGATTGCACATTTCCGCAAGATTAGCGCCCTTGCCGCCGAGCCGCTCAAAATCGCCGGCGCCCCCCTCGGCCTTGCCGTCGCCGAATGTGTATACCCAATTCGTCATTGTCTCCGTCCAACTCCTCCGGTTGAACTTAATTCACTGCAGCACAAATGAAAATCGACAAATACGGCAAAATGTTGCACCGCACAATAAATATGACTCGAAAGCTCCCGATTTCAATCGATTGATCGAAATCGAGAGCCTTCCGGTCCATGGCTAAGCTTGCGGCGCGCGCTTGGCGAGAATCTTGTCGATGCGCATACCGTCGAGATCGACAATCTCGAAATGCCAGTCACCGTAGGAGAAACTCTCCCCCACCTCGGGCAGATGGCCGAGCTGGTAGAGAGCAAAGCCGGCGAGCGTATGGAAATTGACCTCCTCCTCGCTGAAACGAAGGCCCAGCCGCGCGAAGGCATCATAGACGGGCATCATGCCTTCCATCAGCAGCGATCCGTCGGCCCGCTCGACGACATCAGGCGTGTCGTTGTCCATATCGGGCAGATCGCCCGCGATCGCCTCCAGCAGGTCCGTCTGCGTGACGATGCCTTCCAGACTGCCATATTCGTCGATGACCATGGCAAGGCGGACTGGCGCGCGCTTGAAGTTTTCCAGCACCTTGAAGACGGCCGTGGATTCATGAACGACCAGGGGCTGGCGGATGACGGCCATCGGGTTCAGCGGCTCGCCGTTCAGAAGCTGGTCAAGCAGATCCTTCTTCAGAATCATGCCAATCGGCTCGTCGATCGATCCGCGTCCGACGAGAAGCTGCTCAAACCGGCTTTCGCGGATGGTTTTCTGCATTTCCTCCGGCGGGTCCTCAGCATCGATCCATTCAACCTCGAGCCGCGGCGTCATGATATCGGACACATCGCGGTCGCCGATATTGAAGACGCGCTCGACCAGATCCTGCTGCGCCTGTTCCAGCAGGCCGGCCTCCTGGCTTTCGGCGATCAGGAGCTTGATCTCGGCCGGCGAATGCAGCGAACCCTCGCCTGCGCCAGGGCGCAGCCCGAAGAGGCGAAGCACGAGATTGCCGAGGCCGTTCAGTACCGAGATGGCCGGCCGCAGCAGGAAGAGGAACAGGCCGAGCGGGCGCACGACACCGAGAGCTGTGCCCTCGCTGCGCTGCAATGCCAGGCTCTTCGGCGCAAGTTCGCCAAGGACGATATGCAGCGCCGTGATGATGATGAAGGAAATGGCGACGGCAATCGCGTGCGATCCGGCAGCTGCCCATGTCCCGGGAAGAAAATCAAGCAGCGGCTCGAGCAGATGAGCAAGAGCGGGTTCGCCGACCCAACCAAGAGCGAGCGAAGAAATGGTGATCCCGAGCTGCGTGGCGGCAAGGTTGGCATCGAGATTATCGACCGCCTTCTGCAGCGCCTTGGCGTTCATGCGCCCTTCGGCAACGAGCTCCGTCACGCGGCTGCGGCGAACGGAAACCAGAGAGAACTCGGCCGCAACGAAAAAACCGTTGGCAGCGACGAGGAGCAATACGGCAAGTATTCCGAGGATATCGAAAATACCGCCAGTCGAGTCAGACATACTTCCCTTCCGGGCGGATCAGCGCCCATGTTGTTGATCGAAAAACGAAACTAGCACGCTTTCACGACGCGCGGCAGCCGACACGGCAATTTCTTGTCGAAACGGGAATAGTTTTCTCAATCCAGGCGTGGAACAGCGCTCAAGCAATTTCGCGCAGCTGCTCGGCGGTTTGCAGATCGACGGATACAAGCTGCGAGACGCCCTGCTCCGCCATGGTCACCCCGAAGAGCCGGTTCATGCGCGCCATGGTGATGGGATTGTGGGTGATGACCACGAAACGGGTCTCCGTGGAGGCAGCCATCTCGTCCATGAGGTTGCAGTAGCGCTCGACATTATGGTCGTCGAGCGGCGCGTCCACTTCGTCCAAAACGCAGATCGGCGCGGGATTGGTGAGGAACACGGCAAAGATCAGTGCCATGGCCGTCAGCGCTTGCTCGCCGCCCGAAAGCAGCGTCATTGTCTGCGGCTTCTTGCCCGGCGGGCGGGCAAGGATTTCCAGGCCGGCCTCCAGCGGGTCATCCGACTCGATCAGCTGCAACTCCGCGGTGCCACCGCCGAATAGATGGGTGAACAGGCGCTGGAACTGGGCATTGACAACGTCGAAGGCAGCGATCAGGCGCTCGCGCCCCTCGCGATTGAGGCTCTGGATCGCGCCGCGCAGCTTCCGGATGGCGTCAATAACGTCATCGCGCTCCTTGATTAGCGCCTGCAGCCGCTCCGTCAGCTCCTTGCTTTCCTCCTCGGCACGCAGATTGACGGCACCGAGACGCTCGCGCTCGATCTTCAGCCGCTCCAGCTCGCGCTCGACTTCGCGGAGGTCGGGCACGTTTTGCGATACTGAAAGCCCGGTCAGGCGCATCGCCTCATGCGGCTCGACATTGAGGGACTGGCGGATGCGCAATTCGCTTTCCTGCCGACGCTCACGCGCCGACACCAGCCGCTCCTCGACGCGGCCGCGCTTTTCCCGGCTTTCGGCGAGCTCGGAGAGTGCCGTCGCCGCATGGCGATCGGCTTCGCGCTGGATGCCTTCAGCTTCAGCAAGACGGGCTGCGGCCTGGCGGCGGGCTTCCTCCGCCTTCTGAAGCTCGTTCATCAAGGCGCGACGCTTGTCATCGAACTCATCGGGGGCGAGATCGAGTTCAGCCGCTTCGTCTCGCGCTTCCTCTTCACGGTCGCGCAGCGTCTGAATGTGTTCCTCGGCGCTGGCGGCGCGCTGGCGCCAGGTATCGCGCTCCTGCCGGATGGCCAAAAGACGGCGCTGCCGCGCTTCGTTTTCGCGGTTCAAACCCTCATGGCGGGCGCGGGCTTCGGCCAGGACGCCACGATCCATCGCGACTTCGGCCTGCTGGTCACGCAGCTTCAGATCGATAGCATCGAGATTCGGCGCATCTTCCAGTTCGATGCGAGCATTTTCATCTTGCATGACAACATCTTCCAGCTGCTCCTGCAGCCGGCTGACGGCCTCGACGATCACGTCGCGGCGGCGGATGAGATCGCCGGAAGCGCGCTCTGCGGCGGCGAGCGCTTCGCGCGCCTCGGCCAAATGCCGCACTGCAAGGCGGCTGGCGTCACGGGCAGTTGCGAGATGTCCTTCTTCTGCCCGGATCGCATCAGCGGCTGCCGACAGGCGCTCCTCGGCCTCGGCTAGCACATCGCGCGCAAGCTCCGCTTCAGCTTCCAGCTCTGAAAGACGGTTCTTCTGCGCGAGCCGCAGGGCAGCCGCACTCGGCGCGTCCGCGCCGGTGACATGACCATCCCAGCGGAACACGGCGCCATCCCTGGTCACCAGCCGCTGCCCCGGCTTCAGTTCCGGCATCAGCCGCAGAGCGTTTTCAGCCGAAACGATGCCAATCTGGCGCAGGCGCCGCGTCAGCGCGGCCGGCGCGCCGACATGGGTGATCAAGGGTGCGGCACCTTCCGGCAGGGCCGGATCGCCGGCACCGCTGCCATTGTCGGACCAATAGACCGGCGCCTTGGAGTCGAGCGAGGATTCCAGATCATCCCCGAGCGCTGCGCCAAGCGCCGTCTCAAAGCCGCGGTCAACGCGCAGCTCCTCAGCCACGGATGAAAAAGCGCCTGACGTATCGCCCGCCGCCAGCATCTTGGAAATTGTCCGCGCTTCGGTTTCCAGCGCATTCAGGCGCGCCCGCGCCTGCTCGACCGGACCACGCGACAGCGCTTCGGTTTCACGCGCCCTGGCAAGAACGGCTTCGACGCGCTGAATCTCACCTTCAGTATCCGCAACGACATTCTCAGCCGCTTCGACCATGTCGCGCTTCTCACTGGGGTCGGGCAGATCAGCCATTTTTTTGTCGATGGCGGCAAGCTCGTTGTTTGCTTCGTCGACCTGCCGCTCAAGTCGCATCTTGCGATCGGCGAGATCGCGGATGGCGCGCTCCAGCTGATTGCGGGCGGCCGCGGCTTCGGCGCGCTCCGCAGTCAGAGCAGTAAAGACTCGCTCGCTGTCGGCGAGCTTGGCGGCGGCCTCCTCGAAGGCGATACGCGTCTCTTCCGCAAGCCTGCCGGAATCGGCAAGAACATCAGCGAGGTCGGCTTCTTCGGCGTCCAGCTTTGCCAGAATAGCGGCATTGTCGGCGACAAGGCGCTGTTCGCGACTGATGTCCTCCGCCAGCTGTGCCAGCCGTCGGATCAATTCATCGCGCCGGCGCAGGATGCGGTTGACATCTTCCTCCAGCTGCGAGCGGGCAATCTGCAGACGCTGCAGGGCGGCAGCGGCCTTCGCCTCATCGTCACGCAGCTCCGGCAGCTTGAAGCTGGCAATACCCTGCGCTTTTGCCGCCTCCATCTGGATCTGCGCCTTTTCGGCGACGAGTATGGTTGCCTGGTTCAGCGCGCTATCTGCCTCGGCCTCTGCTTCCTTGGCCTGCACCCAGCGGATATGCAGCAGCATGGCTTCGCGGGCGCGGATGTCGGCCGAGAGCATCTTGAAACGGTTGGCCTGGCGTGCCTGGCGTTTCAGGCTCTCGATCTGGCTTTCAAGCTGCGACGTCACATCATCAAGCCGCTCGAGATTGCTTTCGGCCGCACGCAGGCGCAGCTCGGCTTCATGACGGCGCGAATGCAGGCCGGAAATGCCCGCCGCCTCTTCCAGAAGCTGGCGTCTTGCTTGAGGCTTTGCCTGAATCAGCTCGCCGATACGCCCCTGCCCGACCATAGAGGGCGAGCGGGCGCCGGTGGAGGCATCGGCGAACAGCAGCTGCACATCCTTGGCGCGCGCTTCCTTGCCGTTGATGCGATAGATCGAGCCCTGCTCACGCTCGATGCGGCGTGTCACCTGGATTTCGTCGCTGTCGTTG
Source organism: Rhizobium sp. No.120 (assembly GCF_054558365.1). Classification (NCBI taxonomy): domain Bacteria; kingdom Pseudomonadati; phylum Pseudomonadota; class Alphaproteobacteria; order Hyphomicrobiales; family Rhizobiaceae; genus Rhizobium; species Rhizobium sp. No.120. Next base: position 804,141 of record NZ_BAAJNQ010000002.1, on the reverse strand, counting down.
AAGGCGGCGGGAGCGGTGCGATCGCTATTGTCGAGATAGAGGCCGACTTCTGCGGTGTTGCGAGCCGGGCGGTTGCCAGATCCGGAAAAGATCACGTCGTCCATGCCGGAAGCGCGCATGTTCTTATAGGAATTCTCGCCCATGACCCAGCGCAGCGCTTCGACAAGATTGGACTTGCCGCAGCCATTCGGGCCGACCACACCGGTCAGGCCGCGCTCGATGACGAATTCCGCCGGTTCGACGAAAGATTTGAAGCCGACAAGTCTCAGCCTGTTGAATTTCATAGGCTGATCTCCACCCTCGCCTCGAGGGGGCGGATCGGACCGAAGGTCCGGGGTGGGGTGATCAAGCGTTCACCCCGGGAATCACCCCCATCCGCGCGTTCCGCGCGACCTCCCCCCTCAAGGGGGAGGTGATAGAAGGTGGGCGTGCGGCCTCGGCCGCCCGCCTGTAATCGATAAAGGCGCGGATCAGAGCAGGCTGTCGATAAGCTTCGACATGGCAGCAACAGACATGTCCCCTGCATAGCGCTTGCCATTGATCAGGAAGGTCGGCGTGGCATTGACGCCGAAATCCTTGGCTGCGCGTTCCCGTACAGAGTTGACATCATCCAGAAGCTTCTGGTTCGTCAAGCATTTCGTGAAGCTATCCTCAGTAAAACCAGCGAGTTTCGACATCTGGAGCAATGCGGCACGGCCGTCGACATCTGGAGAAGCCCAGGCGATCTGCTGCTTGAACAGCATTTCGACCATCGGCATGTACTGTTCCTGCGGGGCGCAGCGAGCCAGCATGAAGGCCGCGGCAGCGCGCGGATCGAACGGGAATTCGCGGATGATGAAGCGAACCTTGCCTGTATCGACGTATTTCTGCTTGATGGTGTCGAAAGTCGTGACGGCAAAATGCGCGCAGTGTGGGCAGGTCAGCGACATATATTCGACGATCTTGACGGGCGCATCTTCCTTGCCGAGTGCGATCTCCGGCAGCGCGCCGGGCTTCAGCACTTCGTTCATGTCGACATTGCCGTCCGACGGTGGCACTTCATCTTCTGCAGTCGCAGCGGATGCGGAGCCTGCAACGGCAGAAAACGCCACGGAGAGGGCTGCAACGGCAGAGCCGCCCAGCAGGTGGCGTTTGGTCAAGAGCATGTCGGACATCGGCATAGAGTCACCCGTCGTTAAAGAGGTCTTCGAATGTTTCATGCGATATAACGGCAGCTTGCCGCTAACAAGGCACGGTTGGCCAACTTTCTTCAAAGAATTGTGACCTGGGAAAGACAGACAACTTAAATTCTGTCCACAATCGGCCAAACCGACCGTCTAGCCTACCTTATCGCCGCCTCCAGGCCATCGCAGTGCCCAAGCGCTGAACGGCGGCTCTGATCTTCTCGTCCTCGATGCCATCCATCATATCGGCCAGCTTGCGCGCCGCCTCGCCCTTCAAGGGCGGTGGTGTGCGGGAGCGTTTCGAGGCGACCGAGACCGGCTTCTGCACGATACGGATCTGATTGACGGCATAGAAGCCGAAGAAGCTGTTGATGCGCTGGATGAGCTCGCCTTGCGCATGGGTCAGGAAGAGTGCGCGGGCGCCCTCGCAGGCGATCGTCAGCACGCCGGGCTGATAGCGGTCGTCCATGCCTGGGCCGGTTCGCTTCGCCCAGGCAATCTTCTCCGGCCGCGTGCAATCCGCAAAGTCCTCGCCGGCGATCTCGTCCCAGCAGCCAAGCAGCGTCGTGTTGATGCCCGCGCGCTTTGCCAGCACCGGATCGACGATGCCGTTGGTCAGCTCGGAAATCTGCTTTTCGCCTTTTCGGGGATAACTCATTTCAACCGGGTCTCTACACAGGCTTTATGCGTCCGGCACCTTGATCGCCCGACGCAGCTTGGCCAAGTATAGAGCACTTCCTCTCGACGCGGCAAATCATGACCACGACTTTAGAATCCCCCACGGCCGCATCGCTGCTTGCCTGGTACGACCGCCACCACCGCGACCTGCCCTGGCGGGTCTCGCCGTCGATGGCCGCGCGCGGCGTCAAGCCCGATCCCTATCGGGTCTGGCTGTCGGAAGTCATGCTGCAGCAGACGACGGTGCCCGCGGTCAAAGCCTATTTCGCGAAATTCCTGGAGCGCTGGCCGACTGTCAATGATCTCGCTGCCGCGGCAAATGAAGACGTCATGGCGGCCTGGGCAGGGCTCGGCTACTACGCGCGTGCCCGCAACTTGAAGAAATGCGCCGAGGCGGTTGCAGCCGATCATGGCGGTCACTTTCCAGATACTGAGGAAGGTCTGCGCGCGCTGCCCGGCATTGGCGATTATACATCTGCCGCCGTCGCCGCCATTGCCTTCGATCGCCAGGCGGCCGTGATGGACGGCAACGTCGAGCGCGTCATTTCGAGACTCTGTGCGATTTCGGCGCCTTTGCCCGGCGCCAAGCCGCTGATGAAGCAGAAGGTAGCCGCGCTGACGCCCGCCGACCGGCCGGGCGATTTCGCTCAGGCGATGATGGATCTCGGCGCGACGATCTGTACGCCGAAGCGCCCGGTCTGTTCGCTCTGTCCCTTCAACGGCGCCTGTCAGGCGCTGGCTGCACATGATCCCGAACGTTTCCCGGTCAAGGCAGCCAAGAAGGAGAAACCGGTGCGCCAAGGTGCGGCCTTCGTCGCCGTCAATGACGACGGGGAGATCTTCCTGCGCCGCCGCATCGACAGCGGGTTGCTGGGTGGCATGACGGAAGTGCCGACAACCGGCTGGACGGCGCGGACCGACGGCGAGACCGGCATCGAGGCAGCCCCCTTCCCGGCTGACTGGCAGCCGGCAGGCACGGTGACGCATGTCTTCACGCATTTCGAATTGAGATTGTCGATCTGGCGTGCCAAGTCGGTGTCGCAGAATGACAACCATGACGGATGGTGGGCGCCGGTTACAAATCTTGAAGACGAGGCACTGCCGACAGTCATGAAAAAAGCGATCACGCAGGCTATTCCAAATGCGTTCGCAAAAATGCCTTTAGAGCAGAAATCAGGAATTCATTCATGACGACGGAAATACGGCATATCGTTTTCGATATCGGCAAGGTTCTCCTCCACTATGATCCAAACCTTCCGTACAGCCGGATCATTCCGGACGATGCCGAGCGCCAATGGTTTTTCGCCAATGTCTGCACTCATGAATGGAACCTTGAGCAGGATCGTGGCCGCACCTGGAGCGATGCCGAGGCGCTGCTGATCGCCGATCATCCCGAACGGGAGGAACAAATCCGCAGCTTCCGCAAATATTGGCACGAGATGGTTCCGCATGCCTATGACGACAGCGTCGCCATTCTGGAACAGCTTATCGCGGAAGGCCGCGACGTCACCATGCTGACCAATTTTGCCTCCGATACGTTTCGTGAGGCGCAGGAGCGCTATCCCTTCCTCAAGAAGCCACGCGGCGTGACGGTTTCCGGTGATATCGGGCTGATCAAGCCGGATGTCGCGATTTATGATACCCACGCCAAGAGCTTCGACCTCGATCCGGCCTCGACGATCTTCATCGATGATTCCTATCCGAACGTCGAAGGCGCGCGGGCTGCCGGATGGCATGCAGTTCACTTCACCGGTGCCGAGAAGCTGCGCAGCGATCTCGCCGGCCATGGCATAAAGGTATGAACCGATGACCTTCGATCCCGCACAACGTATCGACCTGTTCCATGACGCAATCAATCGCCTCGACTATGAGGCGATCGAGAACTTCTTCGCCGAGGATGCCACCTATGTTTCGAACGGCGTCGGCAGTCTTGCCGGCCGTGCGGCGATCATGGAAGCCTTCCGCGGCTATTTCGATACGTATCCAGATCAGACCGCATCAAACTCCCTGGTGGAGACGCTGACGCCGCTATCCGGCCGCGCCGTCTGGTCGGTGCGGGCAACCAACAGCAAGACGGGCAAGCCGCTGATCCGCGAAGGCGAGGAAACGATCACGTTTAACGAAGACGGCCGTGTCGTGCGCGTCGATGTCACGGATTATCAGGACTTCTAAAATCTGAGACTAAAGACGCGCAGGGCCTTGCCGGATAGATCGTCCGGCAAGGCCCTGCGCATTTCACCTTCTTCCCTGACTGGAGGTACACGGCGGAAGAAGGCGGATATGTTTGCGGGAAATGGCTGAAGCTACTCAACCTTGGCCAGATCGCTGCGGATTATGGCTCTGAGTTCATCGATCGGACGCAGGGAACGGCCGTCGTCGAAATGCCAGAACATCCACCCATTGCATGCATCAAGGCCTTGAACTTTCGCGCCAAGGCGATGAATGGAACCGGCCTCGCCGCCGGAAGCGACCGTGCCGTCGGCGCGCACGATGGCGCTATAGCGGCGCTTGGCATCCGTCAGCACCTGGCCCGGCTTGATGAGGCCACTTTCGATGAGCACGTTGAAGGCGACGCGGACTTCGGCCTTCTTGCCGGTCATGACGGTCAGTTCCGCCTTGCCGAGCGGTTCGACGGCGGCGATACGGGCGCTTGCTGCGTCGATGTAGTCCTGCTCACGCTCGATGCCGACGAAGTGGCGGCCGAGACGCTTGGCAACCGCACCGGTCGTGCCCGATCCGAAAAAGGGATCGAGAATGATGTCGCCAGGCTTGGAAGACGCCATGATGACACGGGCCAGTAGCGCTTCCGGCTTCTGCGTCGGATGCACTTTCTTGCCGTCGTCGCCCTTCAGCCGCTCATTGCCGTTGCAGATCGGAAATAGCCAGTCGGAGCGCATCTGCACATCGTCATTGGCGGCCTTCATGGCATCGTAGTTGAAGGTATAGCCCTTGGCCTTGGCGTTCGGGCTTGCCCAGATCATCGTCTCATGCGCGTTCTGGAAGCGGCGGCCCTTGAAATTCGGCATCGGGTTGGTCTTGCGCCAGACGATGTCGTTCAGGATCCAGAAGTTCAGATCCTGCAGCGTAGCGCCGACGCGGAAGATATTGTGATAGGAGCCGATGACCCAGATCGTGCCCGTCGGCTTCAGCACGCGGCGGCAGGCGAGTAGCCAGGCGCGGGTGAAGGCGTCATAGGCTTCGAAGGAGGCGAACTGGTCCCATTCGTCATCGACAGCGTCGACCAGCGACTGATCGGGACGGTGCAGCGTACCGCCAAGCTGGAGATTGTACGGCGGGTCGGCGAAGATGACGTCGACGGATTGATTGGGCAGTGCCTCAAGAGCGGCCACGCAATCGCCCTTGATGATCGTGTCGATCCAGGACCCCGGAACGGCTGAAGTCCTGAGGTCGGCAAGCGGGAAAACTGACGCCATGTGATACTCGCTGTTACACTTACTCGGTGCTCTTAACTGAGTGTTATGGTTACCCAACTTGGTTACCAAAGGCTAAAGCGGCGTCATATTTTCTGCATTCCCGAGGAAACTTTCGGGAATGCAGGCCTCATCGAAAAGCGCTATCGCGTTGAAAGCCCTAGATATCGTGGACTGCGTGACTGTCGTCGGGCGCTTCCGCGCGTTCCGTCATACCGTAATCGCGAAGCACCTGTGCGACACGCAAACGATAGTCGGTAAAGACCGTCTTGCGCCCCGCTTTCTGGGCGGCGCGATGCGCCTCCCGGTTTCGCCACTCACGAACAGCCGTCTCGTCGCGCCAGAAGGACAGCGACAGGATCTTGCCCGGCTGGGTGAGGCTCTCGAAGCGTTCGATGGAGACGAAACCGTCGATCGCTTCCAGTTCTGAACGCAGCCTTGCGGCAATGTCGAGATAGTGCTGGCGTTCGTCTGGATGGGGAATAACTTCGAAAATGACTGCGATCATGGCGATATCCTCGGAGCATGCGGCAGGGAGATATTTTTCAGGAAGATGCGATCCTCCTGCAAGATGAAACGCTCGCGGCGGGCAAAATCGAGATTGGCCTGCGCTAGGGGATCGGTGGCGAGGCTCTTGCGATAAGCCTCGTAGGCGGCGAGATTTTCGATGTTGTAGATGCCGTAGGCCGTCGTCAGCGAGCCCTCGTGCGGGGCGAAATAGCCGATCAAGTCGGCGCCATTGCGCGGAATGATCTGGCCCCAGGCCTTGCCATATTCCGCGAAGGCTTCCTGCTTGAACGGATCGATCTGATAGCGGATAAAACAGGTAACCATTGGCTTTCTCCTTTGCTGATGCTGCTGTTTTCTCACATTGCAGCACGGAGATGGTTCGGTTACGATCGAAGTATGAAAGAAGGTCCAGACATAGCACAGATCGGCTCGCTGATCGGCGATCCCGCGCGAGCGAATATTTTGACAGCGCTGATGGGCGGCCGGGCGTTGACGGCAACGGAACTGGCGGCGGCGGCCGGCGTGACGTTGCAGACCGCGAGCGCCCATCTTTCCAAGCTCGAAGCGGGCGGCTTGCTGGCACAGCGCAAGCAGGGCCGCCATCGCTACTTCACGCTGGCAGACGATCGCGTCGGCAAGCTGCTCGAGGGTATCATGGGTTTTGCCGCAACGCGCGGCCACCTGCGCCATCGCCCCGGCCCGAAGGAGCCGGCCTTGCGCAAGGCACGCATCTGCTACGACCATCTAGCCGGCGATTACGGCGTGCGCATGCTCGACAGCCTGATCGAGGCCGGGTCGATCTCCGCGGTGGGCGAAGGTCTGAGCCTGACGGCCGATGGCGAAAGGCATTTGGAATCGATCGGCATCGACGTCTCCGGGTTGCGTTCGAGCCGCCGCCCGCTTTGCCGATCCTGCCTGGACTGGAGCGAGCGGCGCGCGCATCTCGCCGGCAGTCTCGGCAAGGCGCTGCTTTCGAATTTCCTAGACAAGGGATGGGCGCGGCGCACCGAAAACAGCCGCTCGATCTTCTTCACGCCCGAGGGCGAGCGCCGCTTCCTGGCGCTCTTTCCTATCGAAATGGGCGATGAGAGTTCGCCGCCAAAGCGGATAATGGGTTCTAAACTGTCCCGACCAGAACACCGCTGAAATTGCCGGCGGCAATGCGGCTACAAAGCTCGCTCCATTCACAGCCGCGACAGGCATGACGTATCTCGCCGTTCGCGAAGTTGCGCCGCAACTTTGCAAGCAGGCTGGCATCGGGCACCAATACAGCGCCGATGCCGATCTCCTCGCCCAGCAAAGCCGCGATATCGGCAAGGGCAGCCGCATCCCGTTCGATAACGGAGGCCTTGAAGCAATGCGGCTCCTCCTCGCCGAGCAGCGGCGCGCAGATATCGTCGGGATCGGAAACCAGCTTGATCTCCTCCCCTTTCGACAGCCGCTCGGCGATGCGTCGATAGTTGTCGGTGAAGGCAGGCGTATAGCCTTCACCGACGAAGGTCAGCATGCACAGCAGATGGTGGGCGCGAAGCCTGACGGTCAATTCAGGCGCGCCTTGCCGCCATAGACCTGAACGGTCTTCAGCACGGCGGCCGCAAGGGCTGACTTCAGCACTGCGCCTAGAATGAAGGGCGCCACGCCAAGCAGCCAGCCCTTTTCCGCACCGATCAGCGCTGCAAGCCAAGCCCCGCCAATCGCAAGGCAGAGAAGGTTGGCAGAGAGATGCGCGAGAAAGCTGCGCACGACACGATTTCCGCTCCAGCCACGCTCGGCAAGCCAGCCAACAAGGGCGGCGATGATCGGGAAGGAGGCCAGATAGCCCGCTGTCGGCCCCATGAAGGGCGCAACGCCGCCTGCCCCGCCAGCGAGCACCGGAAAACCGATCGCGGCTTCGCTCAGCCAGGCGAGAACCGTAACTGCGCTAAGACGCCAGCCATAAAGCGCGCCGATCATGGTGATCGCGAATGTCTGCATGGTGATCGGCACCGGCACCATTGGAACCGAGATTCGCGATGCGAGCGCCAGGATCAGTGTTCCGGCGAGGACAAATACGGTCTTGGCAACAAGCGAACGTTGACCAAGGCGAAGCGGATCGAAAGCGACTTCATCATGATGCTGCGACAGGGACATAGGCTCTCCTTTCAAAATTATAGATAATTTTTTAGTACGATCTATTTTATGAGAGAGATCGAGAAACCAGGCAAGTGGCCACGACGCCAATTTCCGACAACACGCGGGATCACATTGAAAAATAAGGCCAATAAAATTCCAGAAGCGCGGCCGACTGCCATCGATCATCGAACAAAGCAGCCACGTCGACGTGGCGAGCATTCTCTCGGAGCACCGCCTCCTAGAGAGCGCTCGATCATCTGCCTTGAAATTATCTATAATTTTTACCCAACGATTGCGAAGGCGTCGCGTGTCGATCCCGAAGGCGTGCGCACCGGCGCGCGGCCGATCCATTGCACATGCTTCTGCAGGATAGCAGCCGCCTCGTCGGCCCGCCCCTGGCGGAGTGCCGCCAGAATGGCGCGGTGGTCATGATCGGTGCGTTTTTCCCAGCCGGATTGCCAGGCGGAAAAGAGAAAGCGGGCGCTGGCGGCATGCAGGTCATCGATGGCGGCAAGCAGACGTGCCATGCCGCAGGGCGCCAGGATCAGGCGATGGAAGCGACGATTGGCCTCCTCCCAGGCGTGGACATCACCGGCGGCATCGCCATCACGCGTCGCCTGCTCGGCCTCGTCCAGAATGGCTGACGTCAGATGAGGAGCCGCGTGCTTGAGCGCAAGGCCTTCGAGGGCTGCGCGCATCTCAGCGACCTCACGGACCTCCTTGAGATCGAAGGAGGCGACACGAACGCCGCGGCGCGGCAGGCTGATCGCCAACCCCTGCGCTTCCAGCCGCCGGAACGCCTCGCGCACGGGCACATGGCTGGTGCCGAACTCCTCGGCGATGTGATCCTGCCGCAGACGGGCATCGGGCGCGATCTCGCCGCGGATGATGCGGTCGGCTAGCACCCGGCTGATGCGGCTGGCAATAGTGTCGTCGCGCTCCTTGGCCATGGCCGATCCTTAAAGGTGGGTCAATCCGATGTCGAGGGCCGATGTCGAGGGCCGATCTCGGGCGACAAGAAATCATCATCACCTCCTTTGCGCATTTCGACCCTTTCTCTCACTGCAGCGCAGCCATGCCCGCCAATTGGTTGAGCTTTGCCGACATATCGTGTAAAGCCCGGCGGTCATTTTCAGAGCATGTCCCGAAACACCAATGGTTTCCTGGTGCGTGCCGAACCCAGCCACATCAAAGGCAGCAATTTCATGAGCAATGGCTTCGACCTCATCATCTTCGACTGCGACGGCGTTCTGGTCGATTCGGAAATCATCGCGGCGCAGGTAGAATCGAAGCTGCTGACCGATGCCGGCTATCCGATCAGCACCGAGGAAATGGGCGAACGCTTCGCCGGCATGACCTGGCGCAACATCCTGTTCGAAGTCGAGCGCGAGGCCAGCATCCCCCTCTCCGCATCGCTGCTTGATAAATCCGAAAAGCTGGTCGACCTGGCGCTTGCCAGCGACGTTCAGCCTATCCCTGGCGTTCCGCTGGCGCTGTCGCGCCTGCCAATGCCGCGCTGTATCTGCTCGAATTCCGGTTTCGCCCGCATCGAGATGATGCTGACGAAAGTCGGCTACTTCAAACTGTTTGCTCCGAATATCTTTTCCGCCAAGGATCTCGGTGCCGACCGCGTAAAGCCCAAGCCGGACATCTTCCTGCATGGCGCCAAGCAGATGAATGTCAGCCCGACCAATACGATCGTCGTCGAAGATTCGATTCACGGCGTTCAGGCGGCGCGCGCCGCCGGCATGCGCGTCATCGGCTTCACCGGCGCATCACACACTTATCCCTCTCACGCCGATCGTCTGACCGACGCTGGCGCCGAAACGGTCGTCAGCCGCATGACCGACCTGCCGGGCGTCGTCATGGCGCTCGCGGAATGGGATGGCGTCCTTTAAGACGGACTGAGATGCAGACCAAAGGAAAAGGCCCCGCCGATCGGTGGGGCCTTTTCCTTCAACCCATAGCTGACCCTCGCACGCTAAGCGGGAGTCGCAGTCAAAAGCTCAGAACGTGATGCCGAAAAGTGTAGGGCTTTCGGACGACATCACACTTTACTTCTTTGACTGTAGAGCGGATTTAGATTTTAGGTCGAATAGACCTGAAATCATCCGGCTCTAGTGACGCTTCTTGCGCGCCGGCTTCGCACCCTTCACAGGCTTCTGCGGGCCTTGATCAAAGCCGATCTGGACGATGGTGAAGCCGCCGGAGCCGCTTGCAACTTGGATGTCGTTATCGGTGAAAAGGAACTGCGCCGTCGTCTCGCCCGGCGGGATTTCCGCCGTGTACATAATAGTCTTGCTATAGAGCGCATTGTCGTTGTCCATGACGGCAACGTGGATCGGCAAGGTTATCTTGCCGGAGCTACCCATGGGACCGGAAACCACGCGTCCCTGCGCCACGACATGAATGCCGAGGTTGGTGCCATCCGTGGTGCACTGGCGGGTCGCCTCAGCCAGCGAAGCTTGATAGATCAGCTGTTTCGGATCGTCCTTGGCACCTTTGGCGTAGGTGCGATAGACCGAATCCTCGTCGCGGATGACAGCCTGAGGGCACTTGCCCGCAACATAAGACTGGCCACCGGTCGGAGCTGCCGTCGCGGCGCTCGCCTGCGGCGCTACCGTGACATCCGTTGCCGGCTGCTTTTCATTGTTGCCACCGATGCCAAGAGTGCTGCAGCCCGTCAGCAATGCCAGAAGCGAAGCGGAGAAAAGACGACGCGAAACCTTGCCAAACACTATTATTCCACCCTCTCCATATATTTCACATTATCGGCCCGCAGCCTGTCAAACGGGCCTTTTATGACACTTGGCGATGGTCTATACCAGCGACGCAGCGAAAAATCGATTGGGTAGACACCGTTTTGGCTCACTTTTCGAGATCGACAGATTGCCACAAACGGCCTCCGCCCGACGCACATCCCACGCGCCTTGCGCAAACGCGAAAACCACGCGGCTGATCCGACGCAAAAAGACCGGCCGCCGCCGCTTCGTTCCTCTACCCTCTCTATCGATCACTCAGGCAATTTTGCGACCAAAGGAATTCTAAACCGTGGACTACATTTCAACGCGGGGAGAAGCCCCTGCCCTTGGCTTCTGCGACGCCCTCCTGGCCGGCCTTGCTCGTGATGGCGGGCTTTATGTTCCCCGTGAATGGCCTGTTTTGACGAAGAAGGAAATCCGCGCGTTCCGCGGCAAGAGCTATCAGGATGTTGCCTTCGCCGTCCTTTCGCCCTTCACCAACGGCGAGATCCCGGCTGACCTCTTCCGCGGCATGATCGATGATGCCTACGCCACCTTCCGGCATCCGGCCGTGGCGCCGCTCGTCCAGACCGGCCCGAACAGCTTCGTCATGGAGCTTTTCCATGGCACCACGCTCGCCTTCAAGGATGTGGCCATGCAGCTGCTGGCGCGGCTGATGGACTATGCGCTGGAGAAGCGCGGCCAGCGAGCCACCATCGTCGGTGCGACCTCGGGCGATACCGGCGGTGCGGCGATCGACGCCTTTGCCGGACGCGAGCGCACCGATATCTTCATTCTCTTCCCGCATGAGAAAGTCTCGCCGGTGCAGCAGCGGCAAATGACCACCTCGACGGCGGCAAATGTTCACGCGCTGGCGATCAAGGGCAATTTCGACGATTGCCAGAACCTCGTCAAAGCCATGTTCAACGACGTAGCCTTCCGCGACAAGGTCAGGCTTTCGGGAGTCAATTCCATCAACTGGGCGCGAATCATGGCGCAGGTAGTTTACTACTTCACGACAGCTGTCGCCCTCGGTGGCCCTGACCGAAAAATCTCGTTCACTGTGCCAACAGGCAATTTCGGCGATATTTTCGCCGGTTACGTCGCCAAGCGCATGGGCCTGCCGATCGAAAAGCTTGTTATCGCCACCAACGAGAACGATATCCTCGCACGCATGCTGAAGACCGGCCGCTATGAGATGCGTTCCGTCAAGGCAACTACCTCGCCGTCGATGGATATCCAGATCTCCTCCAACTTCGAGCGGCTCCTGTTCGAAGCGAACGGCCGGGACGCCTCCAAGGTGCGCGCCGCGATGGAGAGCCTGAAGCAGTCGAACGGATTTTCGGTCAGCGAAGAGGCTCTGAAGTTCATCAAAAAGGATTTCCGCGCCGGCCGCGCCAGCGAGAAGCAGGTGGCCGAAACGATCCGCAAAACCCTTGCCGACACAGGCTATCTGCTCGATCCGCATACGGCGATCGGCGTCTTCATTGCCGACAAGAACGAGCGTCCCAGCAGCCCGATGGTGACGCTTGCGACAGCACACCCGGCAAAATTCCCCGCCGCAGTAAAATCCGCATCCGGTATTGACCCGGCGCTTCCGACGTGGCTTGCTGGTCTGATGACCAGGGAGGAGCGTTTCGACATTCTCGATCCGGAACTTAAAGCGGTTGAAAGCTTTATCGGCAAGCATATCCGGACCGGCGAATAACAGACGCGGAAAGACAAGCGATGACAGTGGAGTGCACCCGGCTAGCGTCCGGGCTGACAGTAGCGACCCAATCGATGCCACACCTCGAAAGCGTGGCACTCGGCGTTTGGATCAAGTCGGGCTCGCGTAACGAAACCGAAGCAGAACACGGTATCGCGCATCTGCTCGAACATATGGCGTTCAAGGGCACGGCGCGGCGCTCCGCCCGGCAGATCGCCGAGGAAATCGAGAACGTCGGCGGCGAAGTCAATGCCGCCACCTCGACCGAAACAACTTCCTATTATGCCCGCGTGCTGAAGGATCATGTGCCGCTCGCCGTCGATATCCTTGCCGATATTCTGACTGAGTCGGCCTTTGACGAGGAAGAATTGGCGCGCGAAAAGCAGGTCATCCTGCAGGAAATCAATGCCGCCAACGACACGCCAGACGATGTCGTCTTCGACAAGTTTTCCGAGGTCGCCTATCGTGGCCAGACGCTCGGGCGCGCCATTCTCGGGACGCCGGAGACCGTCGTCTCCTTTTCGCCGGAACAAATCCGCCATTACCTCGGCCGCAACTACACCACCGACCGCATGTTCGTCGTGGCGGCCGGCGCGGTCGACCATGAAAGCTTCGTGCGCCAGGTCGAGGAGCGGTTCTCCAGTCTTCCGACGAAACCGTCAGCTCCGCCCGTTATCGAGCCTGCGCGCTACATCGGCGGCAACATTCGCGAGACGCGCGACCTGATGGATGCGCAGATCCTGCTCGGCTTTGAAGGCCGCGCCTACCACACCCGCGATTTCTACTGTTCGCAGATCCTCGCCAACATTCTCGGCGGCGGCATGTCCTCGCGCCTGTTCCAGGAAGTGCGCGAATTCCGCGGCCTCTGTTATTCGGTCTATGCCTTTCACTGGGGCTTCTCCGACACGGGCATCTTCGGCATCCATGCCGCGACCGGCGGCGAGAACCTGCCGGAACTGCTGCCGGTCATCGTCGACGAGCTGCACAAGTCGTCGCATGATATCCAGCAGCAGGAAATCGAGCGCGCCCGCGCCCAGATCCGCGCACAGCTGCTGATGGGTCAGGAAAGCCCTGCCGCCCGTGCCGGCCAGGTCGCAAGGCAGATGATGCTTTACGGCCGCCCCATCCCGAACCAGGAGATGCTGGAGCGCCTGGAAGGCATTACGATCGACCGCCTGACGGATCTTGCCGGCCGCCTGTTCTTCGATACAGTACCGACGCTTTCTGCGATCGGGCCGCTGGAGCAGCTCGCGCCGATGGAGGACATTGTCACCTCTCTGTCGTCGCCGGTCCCTGCCTCCAGAAGCGCAAGCGGCTAAGGGCATGCCGCGGGCCTATGGGTGCAATTCTCGGGGGAGTGCTTGGCGGCATGCAAAAATCTGTCTTTCGGTTTCTCTCACGTCATTCGGACGCGGTTGAACTCGAAAACGACAATTATTTGCTGCGGCTGCCGCGCTACTCCGATTTCAATCAATGGCACAAGCTTCGGGCGGAAAGCCGTCGCTTTCTCGAACCCTGGGAACCCACCTGGCGACATGACGAGCTGACCGAGGGCGCCTATCGGGCGCGCATCATTCGCGGCAAGCAGGAATACAGCTCCGGCCAGGCCATACCGCTCTTCATTTTTCTCCGGGAAAACATGACGCTGGTTGGCGGCATCACGATCGGCTATATTCGCCGCGGTGCCGCGCAGAGCTGCATGATCGGATATTGGATGGGCGAGCGCTACTCCGGTCAGGGCCATATGTTCGCCGCACTTCAGTTGGTTATACCCTATATCTTTTCCGGACTTGAGTTGCACCGAATTGAAGCAGCCTGTATTCCGGATAACGAGCGTAGCATGCGGCTTTTGCAAAAAGCCGGTTTCCAGCGGGAAGGTCATTTGCGCGGTTATCTTAAAATCAACGGTCAGTGGCGCGACCATGTGATGTTTTCAAGGTTGGCATCCGACACCAACCCGAACCGAAGCCCCGACCAGCGATGATCGCCGGATCCCTGCAGACGTGGCCGATGGGCCGGCGGCTACGCGCCGTAATCGCAACGCTTGCGGCCGCCATGCTGATGTTGATCGCCGGAATGGCTGACGCAGCCGAGCCCGTGAAGATCTCACGCGACGATACGGCGCTCGATCTCACAGCGACGACCGAAATCTACACCAATCAGGGTGAAGCCTTCCAGGTTTCGACGGCAGCCGGTGCCGACGGCATCCGCCGCCGCATCGAGGTTCGCTCCTCCTCGCCCAATCATCAGGGCGACTGGGCGGTTTTCGCGCTCGCCAACGTTTCCGAAGAGCAGCTGGAGCGCGTCATCGTCGCACCGCATTTCCGTCTCGTGAATTCAAAGGTCTTCTGGCCCGATCTCGGCTCGCAGCGCATCGTCGCGATCACGCCGAGCGAAGGCTTCGCCCTCGACCGCCAGCCGAGCGACGAAGCCGACGTCTTCCGCATCACGCTCAACCCCGGCGCCGTCGTCACCTTCGTTGCCGAGCTTTCGTCGCCGAACCTGCCGCAGCTCTATCTGTGGGAACCGAACGCCTACAAGGATACGGTCAACGCCTTCACGCTCTATCGCGGCATCGTGCTCGGCATTGCCGGGTTGCTGGCGGTGTTCCTGACCATTCTTTTCGTGGTTAAGGGAACTTCCATGCTGCCGGCGACGGCCGCACTCGCCTGGGCGGTGCTCGGCTATATTTGCGTCGATTTCGGCTTCCTCGGCAAGCTCATCAGCATCACGTCAAGCGACCAGCGAATATGGCGCGCCTGCGCGGAGGTAGCGCTCGCGTCGAGCCTGGTGATCTTCCTCTTCACCTATCTCAATCTCAATCGCTGGCATGCCCATCTCGGTTATGTGACACTTGCCTGGGTGCTCGGTCTCGCACTGCTCTTCGGCGTGGCGATCTACGATCCGTCGATTGCGGCCGGCATTGCGCGGCTGTCGCTGGCGCTAACGGCAACGGCCGGCCTGCTGCTCATCATCTATCTCGGCTTCAGCCGTTATGATCGGGCCATCCTGCTCGTGCCCGCCTGGGCGCTGATCCTCGTCTGGCTGTTCGGCGCCTGGATGACGGTCATGGGCAAGCTCGACAACGACATCATCCAGCCTGCCCTCGGCGGCGGCCTCGTTCTCATCGTCCTGCTGATCGGCTTCACCGTCATGCAGCACGCCTTTGCCGGCGGCGCATTCCAGCAGGGCCTGTTCTCGGATCTGGAGCGGCAGTCCCTGGCGCTCACAGGTTCCGGCGATACCGTCTGGGACTGGGACGTGGCGCGCGACCGCGTGGTGACGACGCCGGATATTTCAATGAAGCTCGGCCTTTCGCCCGGAACCATGCATGGTGCGGCGCGCAACTGGCTGCCGAGACTGCATCCCGACGACCGAGACCGGTTCCGTGCCACACTCGACGTTCTCCTGGAACATCGACGCGGCCGGCTGAACCACGAATTCCGCATTCGTGCGGAGGATGGGCATTTCCATTGGCTGTCGATCCGCGCCCGGCCGGTCCTGGGCTCCAACGGCGAGATCATTCGCTGCGTCGGTACGATCGTCGACATCACCGAACAGAAGAATTCGATCGAGCGGCTACTGCACGACGCCGTGCACGACAATCTCACGGGACTGCCAAACCGTCAGGTCTTCCTCGATCGCCTGCAGGCGGTTCTAACACTTGCCTCAGATGGCAATCAGCTCAGGCCGACGGTCATCGTCATTGACATCGACCGCTACAAGCTTGTCAACGATACCCTTGGCTTTGCCGCGGGCGACAATATCCTGATCGCGCTGACGCGGCGTCTTCGCCGGTTGATGAAGCCGCAGGATACGCTCGCCCGCCTTTCGGGCGACCAGTTCGGCCTCATCCTCGTTTCCGAACGCGACCCCGCTAAGGTCGCCGACTTCGCCGATGCGATCAGCAAGGCGATCATGGTACCGATCAATTTCGCCAACCGCGAAATCATCCTGACGGCATCTGTGGGACTGACGTCCTGGGTGGATCAGCAGGAGAACGCGGCGGGTATGCTGAGTGACGCGGAACTTGCCATGTACCGCGCCAAGCGCGCCGGCGGCAACCGCGTCGAGCCTTTCCAACCGGCCTTCCGCAGCTTCGGCACCGATCGGCTGCAGCTCGAAACCGATCTGCGCCGTGCAGTCGAACGCAAGGAACTCTCGCTTGTCTATCAGCCCATTGTTCGGCTTGAGGACGCAGAGGTCGCTGGCTTCGAGGCGCTGATGCGCTGGGAGCATCCGAAGCGCGGCAATATTCCACCATCAGAATTCATCCCGATCGCCGAGGCCTCCGACATCATTGGCCCGCTCGGCATGTTTGCGCTGGAGCAGGCAACGAACGATCTGATGGCATGGCAACGGCAGACCGGCGATCTGCCGCTGTTCGTCTCCATCAATCTTTCCAGCGTGCAGCTGCTCAACAACGAGCTTTACGACGATATCCGGGCTCTGCTCGCCAAAACCCATTGCGATCCGAGCCGTATCAAACTGGAGCTGACGGAATCGCAGGTGATGGAGAATCCGGAACAGGCGCGCCTCGTGCTCGACAAGCTGCGGGATGCGGGCATCGGCCTGGCGCTCGACGATTTCGGCACCGGCTATTCCTCGCTCGCCTATCTCACCCGCTTCCCTTTCGATACGATCAAGCTCGACAAGGCGATGGTCCGCGACGATAGCGACAAGAAGGCTGTCCTGTTGCGCTCGGTCATTTCCATGGCGCGCGAACTCAACATGCGCGTCGTCGCTGAGGGCATTGAATCGGAAGAGGACGCGCTGGAACTCGCCAAGATCGGCTGCAGCTACGGCCAAAGCTTCATCTTCGGGCCGCCTATGGGATCGGATTCGGTAATCCGTCTGCTCAAGGAACGCTTTCCGCTAACGAAGCGCGCTTAGCGTCATCAGTAACGGCAGCGCCGATCAGGCGCTGTCGATCAATTCCCTGATATAGTCGAGCTTGGCGACCACCGGCGGCGAGAGGATGAAGGGATAGGAATCCGGCTGCCCCATGCTGCGCTGGATGGAATTGATCGCTACGCTCAAAGGGATCCAGGCGCTGACGAGCTGCTCGGCGCTGTCAGCCTTGTAAGGATTGAAATCTACTTCCGCCGCCATCTCGTGATAGCGATGGGGATCAATCGCCAGGCCGAAGGAGCGCGCCGTTTCCAGCGTATCGACGATGTGCAGATAATGCGCGAAACATTCGGCGAAATCCTCCCAGGGATGGGAGCTGGCATAGGCGCTGATGAAACTTTCCTGCCAGTTCGCCGCAGGCCCGTTCTCGTAGTAAGCCTGAAGTGCTGCGCCATAATCGGCGCGCTCATCGCCAAAGACGGCGCGAAAGGCATCGAATTGCTCGCGATCGCGGACAAGCTTGTTCCAGATGAAATGGCCGGTCTCGTGACGGAAGTGGCCGAGTAAGGTGCGATAAGGCTCGTTCATGGAGGTGCGCGCCTGTTCGCGCGTCACATCATCGGCCTCGGCGGCACGAATGGCGATCAGTCCCTCCTCATGGCCCGTCATTGCCGGGACCACAGTATCGCCCTGCACTTCATCTTCGAGGAAATCGAAGACGAGCCCACCTTCGGGGTCCTGCTGACGATCCGGATGCGGCAGATTCCACCGCAGGAGCGAATAAAACAAATGCCGCTGCGCCTGGCTGATGCGCCGCCAGCGATCTATGCCCTGTTGCATGCCGGTATTCGGCACGAGACGATTGTGTCGGCAAGCGATGCAATAGAGTTGCGGGTCGTCCACATCGATGAGCCAATTGCAGATGTCGAGTTCGGCATTCGCGCAAAACCGAACATGCTGGGCTGGCTCGGATACCAGATGCCAATTTGCAGCATCTTCAGCTTCCAATGCATATACCGCCAAGCGATCAGGGGCAAAACCGAGCTGATGGCCGCAGCGGATGCATTGCCTGTTATCGAAGTGGACGGGTTGGCCGCAATGATCGCAGGTGAAAAGCCGCATGCTTCCCCTCGGAAAAACTATTGGCTGACAGTAAAGAGCCTGCCACGTTTCCGTAACAGGCCCTTCCTCCCATTACCGCCACTGCAACGTCAGTGCTGACGGAGCGGCGATCTTGGTTTCGCAAATTCAAGCAGTCACATCCGGTCGACTGCGCCCTTGACCTTATCCTTAGCCTTGCCGACGGCGCTCTGCACCTTGCCTTTGGCTTCCTGGGCAGAACCCTTGGCGCGCATTTCCTTGTCGTTGGTCGCTTTACCGGCTGCCTGCTTGGCTTTGCCGGCGATTTCGTTGATCTTACCGGACACCTTGTCGGTCGTACTGCTCATCTCTGACGCCTCCTGGTCTGGGACGGCGGAATTGCCGTCGCTGACAGGAAAACGTCCCCTATGCTATTTCGTTCCAAAATAGCGGCATATCGGCTTAGCTATGGCCCGCCTGCAGCGACAGCATCGCAGGATTGATGCCCATCAGAGCCAGAGCACGATCATACTTGTTGTCAAGGCTGCGATCGAAGATTAATTCTTCGTTTGCCGGGCAGTTCAGCCAGCCATTGTTGCCGATCTCGGCTTCGAGCTGGCCAGCGCCCCAGCCGGCATAGCCGAGCAGCATGGTGGCGCGCTTCGGGCCGCTCCCCTTGGAAATCGCCCGAACGATATCGAGCGTCGCCGTCAGGCTGATGTCATCACTGACCGGGATGCTGCTGTCGCTGATGTAATCGTCAGAATGCAGGACGAAACCGCGGCCGCTTTCGACGGGGCCGCCGGTCTGAATGGGGAAATCGCGCGCCCTCTGCGGCAGCACGATGGCATCGTCGTCCTTGATCATTTCGAGATGCAGTAGAACATCGGTGAATGTCAGCTTCTGAGCCCGGTTGATGACGAAGCCCATGGCTCCGGCATCGGAATGGGCGCAGATATAAACCACCGTTCGATGGAAATTCCGATCCTCCATGCCCGGCATGGCGATCAGGAACTGACCGTCGAGAAAACCTCTTTCGCGTCTATTCTTCAGCGTCGATAGGGACATCGTGCCTCCTGACCGCAGCTCGTAACTGCGCCGCCTATGATCAAGATGGGGCAATGTCATAAATCAATCAACTGAAAATGATCATTTGCTTCTGCGGCCGTGCTGGCTCCCGGCAGCTCGATCGGCTAAATCCTTGTGGCATGATCGAATTCAGGACCATTACCCGCCTGTCGGGGCTTCTCGCCACTTTGTTTTTCAGCGCCTTAGCGGCCCGCGCCGCAACAAGCGAGTGGATGGACAATCAGGGCGGCAGAATGCGCCTGATCGCACTGGCGCCGGACGCAGAAGGGCATATCCGTGCCGCCTTGCAGATCGAGCCGGAGCCGGGCTGGATCACCTATTGGCGCGAGCCTGGTCAGGGTGGAATTCCGCCGCAGATAACGCCGGCACCCGGCAGCGGCGTAACATTGGAAAGGGCGGCGTACCCGGTCCCGAAGCCGATCAGCGTCGGCCCTATCCAGGAAATCGGCTACGACGCGCCTGTCACCTTTCCGCTCGATCTGCGTGTCACCGGGAAGGCGCCGGAAAAGCTCGAGCTGACGGCTTTCATCGGCCTCTGCAAGGATATCTGTATCCCTTTCCAAGCGGGATACTCCCTGCCCTTGCCGGCAAATGCACAGCCGACCTCGCGTGAGCTGGCCTTGCTCGATGCGGCAAAGGCGGTGCTACCCCAAGCTCCCTCCGCGGATTTCGCCATCCAGAGCCATCAGCTCTCCGCCGATACCAAGAGCCTTTCGCTGCAGCTGACGCTGCCGGGAGCGAGTGGAAAGGCACCCGAAATCTACGTCACGGGGCCATCGGGCTACGTGTTCTTTCAACAGGCAAATGCAAAGCGGGAGGGAACCGCCTTCTCGGTGGATATGGAGATCGGCAAGCTGCCGAAGGATTATGATCCGAGGGGCAAAAGCTGGGGCATCCTCGTCGTCGATGGCGATCGGGCGATGGAAACCACCCTTGCACTTGAGTAGACCGGGCCTATAGTTCTCTAGACCTTTTTCAAGCCATCGGCGGCCGTTCGAGCGCCCCGAAACAACGACCCAAGGAGAGAGCCATGACTATCGCCATCGGCGACACGCTGCCTGCCGCCACCTTCAAGGAAAAGACCGCCGACGGCCCGGTCGAGATCAGCACCGAACAGCTGTTTGCCGGCAAACGCGTGGTGCTCTTCGCCGTTCCCGGCGCATTTACGCCCACCTGCTCGCTCAATCACCTGCCAGGCTTTCTCGAAAACCGCGACGCCATTCTTGCCAAGGGCGTCGATGACATCGCCGTCATTTCCATCAACGACTGGCACGTCATGGGCGCCTGGGCGCAATCGTCCGGCGGCTTGGGCAAGATCCACTTCCTCGCCGACTGGGACGGCTCCTTCACCAAGGCACTCGGTCTCGAAGCCGACCTTTCCGCCGGCGGACTTGGCATTCGCTCCAAGCGTTATTCCATGCTAGTGGAAGACGGCGTCGTGAAGACGTTGAATATCGAGGAAAGCCCCGGCCAGGCGACGGTTTCGGGTGCGGCTGCGATGATCGAGCAGCTTTAGGATTTTGATGAAATCGAGAAAGGCCGGGCGCCCTGCGCCGGCCTTTCGCTTGGCTGCGGGAGGACCTCAAGTCCTCTCTATTCCCTTTATCTGCTTGTTACCCGGATATAATAGCCATCCGGATCTGCGATGCAGAAATCGCGCAACCCCCATGGCTGTAGGGTAAGCTCCGATGCCGGATGGCCGCAGGTTCTGGCGACGTTATAAAGACCTTCCACATCCTCAAAGCTCAGCACGATTTCGACGCCAAGGCCAACTCGTTCTCCATTCGCAGCTCGTAGTGGATGATGAGGTCCGAGAGCCTCCCGCTTGTTGACGGAAATGATAGCCTCCCCATTCGAGAGCATCGTGTATTGCTCGCTTGTCTCGCCAACCACCTGGAAATTCAGTGCTCGTCGATAGAATTCTGTCGACGCCGCCACATCGGCAACAAACAGCTCTAGCCTTAGCTTCATGACATTGTCTCCTACCCGTCTCGTAAATTTTGTCACTCGATGCTGCGTGAAAATACAATTGCCGTGAGACTCATGGCGATAAGGCGCGGACATTATTGCCGGTAAATACTCCAGCCTTGTTCACCGCAAATTCCTGGCAGTTCTCCACCCGCCTCTTTTTCGCCGCATTTTATCGGCTACTAAACGTAATGTTATTACATAAATGAAAGCCCCGAGATGCCCTTTGACCGTGATCCCTTCGCTTCGTCCCTCATGGGGCGCTCGGCCTTGACGCGCCTTGCCTATGTGGCGGTTGGCATCGCAGTGCTTTGGGCTGTTATCGGCTGGGCGGTGGCGCTGGCATGAGCGATCTCATCCGACTCAATAATCTCACCGTCACCTATGAGCGTCATCCAGCCGTGCACCATATCTCGGGCGGCTTTGCGGCTGGTAGCCTGACGGCGATTGCCGGGCCGAACGGGGCGGGAAAGTCGACCTTGCTCAAGGCGATTGTCGGCGAATTGCGGCCGGCGGAAGGGTCGATCGATCGAGGAGCGCTGACGCGCAACGATTTCGGCTATCTGCCCCAAGCGGCCGATATCGTCAGACGCTTTCCGATTTCGGTTGCCGATACCGTTATGCTCGGTGCCTGGAAGAACGCCGGCGCCTTTGGCCAGTTCTCCCGCAAAGATACCGAGCGGGCGCGCGAGGCGCTTGGCGTCGTCGGGCTCTCGGGTTTCGAAAAAAGGCATATCGGCTCGCTTTCGGCCGGGCAGTTCCAGCGGGTGCTGTTTGCGCGGCTGCTGCTGCAGGATGCACGTGTCATCTTGTTGGACGAACCGTTCACTGCAATCGACCAGCGCACAACGCGCGACCTGCTTGACCTCGTGCTGCGATGGAACCGGGAGGGACGCACGGTCATCGCCGTGCTGCACGATTTCGAGCAGGTGCGAAGCTATTTCCCCGAAACGCTGCTGATCGCCCGGGAGCTCGTGGGTTGGGGCAGGACGGAAGACGTCATGAGCCCAACGAACCTCGTCAAGGCGCGCGCCATGGCCGAACGCTGGAATGAGGAAGCCGAAGCATGCCTGCCGGAAGAGGAGCATGATGGTCGCGAGCTCGCGAAGCGGGAGCCGGCCGAATGACCGTCTACGACATCTTCCTCGCACCTTTTGCGGACTACGGCTTCATGCGGCGCGCGCTGATCGCCTGCGTCTGCCTCGGCCTCGGCTCCGGACCGATCGGCGTCTTCCTGATGCTCAGGCGCATGAGCCTGATGGGCGATGCCATGAGCCATGCTGTCCTGCCTGGCGCCGCCATCGGCTATCTCATTGCCGGCTCGCTGTCGCTGACCGCGATGGGGCTTGGCGGGCTCGTGGCAGGCCTTTCGGTGGCGCTGCTCTCCGGGCTTGTCAGCCGCGCGACCGTGCTGCAGGAGGATGCAAGCTTTGCCAGTTTCTATCTGACCTCGCTGGCGCTGGGCGTCCTCATCGTGTCGCTGCGCGGCTCCAACATCGATCTCCTGCATGTGCTCTTCGGCACTATTCTCGCAATCGACGCGCCGGCTCTCTATCAGATCGGTGCGATTACAACGGTAACGCTGATGGCGCTTGCCGTCATCTACCGCCCGCTCGTCATGGAATGCTTCGATCCAGGTTTCCTGCGCGCCGTTGGCGGGTGGGGGCCGCTCTATCACTTCCTATTCCTGCTGCTGGTCGTCCTCAATCTCGTCGCAAGCTTTCAGGCGCTCGGCACCCTGATGGCCGTCGGGCTGATGATGCTGCCGGCCGCCGTCGCGCAGCTCTGGTCGCGCAGCCTGCCCGCAATGATGATGATCGGGACAGGAACGGCGACGGTATCAGGCTATATCGGCCTCATCGCATCCTACCATCTCGAATTTGCATCAGGCCCGACCATCATCATCACCGCCAGCCTGATCTACAGCTTCTCCATTCTCTTCGCACCCTCGGGCCTTGCCCGGCGGTTCTTTCCCCGTCCCCATCTCCGGGGCTAATCCGAACAAGGAGACTCGCATGAACACACAGAGACTGCTTCTCTCAGCCGCTGCGGCAGCCTTCGTCGCCTTCGGCGTCGCTGCCCCAGCCTCCGCCGAGACCCTCAATGTGGTCGCGTCCTTCACCGTGCTTGCCGATGTGGTGAAACATGTCGGCGGCGACCATGTGAAGGTGTCTAGCCTCGTCGGCCCGAACGGCGATCCCCATGAATTCGAGCCCTCGCCGGCCGATGCCAAGACGCTGAATGCCGCGAAGGTCGTCTTCGTCAGCGGCGAAGGGCTGGAAGGCTGGATGGACCGGCTGATCAGCGCCTCCGGTTACAAGGGGACACCTATTGTCGCTTCAGAAGGCATCAATACGCGCACCATGGTCGATGACGGCAAGACCGTCACCGATCCGCATGTGTGGAACAGCCCGGTTAATGTGAAAATCTGGGTCGCTAATATCGAGAAGGCTCTTTCCGCCGCCGATCCGGCCGACGCCGCCGACTTCAAAGCTAATGCCGAGCGCTATACGAAGGTGCTGACCGAACTCGACACCTATGCGCACGGCAAGTTCGACAAGATCCCGGACGATCGCCGCAAGGTGCTGACCAGCCATGATGCCTTCGGCTATTTCGGCCGGGAATATAAAGTAAACTTCCTTGCTCCGATTGGCTTTTCGACAGAGACGGAAGCTTCGGCCGCCAAGGTCGCTCAGCTGATCGAGCAGATCAAGACCGAGCATGTGAAGACCTATTTCTTCGAAAACTCGAACGATCCGCGCCTCGTCAAGCAGGTCGCCAAGGCAACCGGCGCGGAGCCAGGCGGCGAGCTCTATGTTGAATCGCTGTCAAAGGCTAACGGACCGGCTTCGACTTACGAAAAAATGTTCCGTTATAACGTAGACCAGCTCGCCGTAGCCATGGCGAAGTCGAGCTGATCGTTCAATGATCGAGGTCGCAGGCATAGGGTGCCTGCGACCACTCACTTAAAGGTTGAAATCGAAGACCATCAGGCCGGCCAGACCGCCGTCCGTGGAGGAAACGATCCGCTCGCCGACGGCGACGTGATCGGGATGCACCAGGTAAGCATCGCGTGCTTCGACACTTTCGAATGTGACGACAAATCCATCGGCGAAGCCGCCATGTAAGCCCTCAGGCGAGACATTCGGCCCATATTTCACGTCAACAATGCCCGGAATGACCTTCTGCAAGGCGACGACGGAGTCGAAGAGCGCGCTCTTCTCATCCTGTGTCAGGGCGGATTTGAGTCTAAGAAAAACGCAATGCAGGATCATAAGGCAATCTCCCTGGAAGTCGGCGGCAGCATAGAGGGAAAGGGCAGCCGTGCAAGGCGCCAATTCGCGAACATTGCGTTCCGGTGGCGGGGCGAATGACAACACGTTCAGCTCGAAGCGTAGCTCACGCAGACAGATGAGCTTTGGCTGCCGCAGCAATTTCGCGTGTCAGCTCAGCAAGCCGGTCGGCTGCGAGACGATTCACCTGCCAATATAGTGGAATGTCCAGTGGCGTATCGGGGACGAGTTCGATCAAACGCCCGGCCTTTAGATGCTCCCGCACGAGCTGGATGGGATTCATGCCCCATCCCATGGCTGAAAGACTGGCATCGACGAAGCCCTGCGTCGACGGCAGCCAATGGCTCGGATAGGCAAAATCCTCGCCGAATGTCTGGCGTATCCAGCGGCTTTGAAGCCTGTCCTTCTGGTTGAAGGTCAGTGCCGGTGCATTCTGGATCGCTTCCGGAGTCACGCCCTGTGAAAAATGCCGGGCGATGAAATCGGGGCTTGCCGTCGCATGGTAGCGGAGTGCGCCGAGGGACATGCGCCGGCATCCCTGGATCGGCTTTTCCGAGGCGGTGACAGCTGCGATAACCCGGCCGCGCTGCAGCCATTCTGCAGTATGATCCTGGTCATCGACAGCGATATTCAGCAGATAGGGGGAATTTTTGGCAAAACCGGATATGGCTTCCACGAACCACGTCCCGAGGCTATCGGCATTCGTGGCAATATGAAGCGTAACCCTTTGCTTGGGCTCGCGGGGATCGACGAGCGCCGGCAGGCGTCCGAACAGCTCGGCTTCCAACATGCCGACATTCTCCATATGGCGGCAGAGCCATTCGCCCTTTTCCGTCGCGGTGCAGGGGTTGCCCCTGACGATCAGGACGATGCCCAGGCGCTCTTCAAGCTGCTTCACCCGCTGCGACACGGCCGAAGGCGTGACGTTGAGAATGGCTGCCGCCTTTTCGAAGCTGCCGGTCTGGACGACGATGGAAACGGCGCGGAGAGCAGAATAGTCGAGCATAACTTAGTTTTTCTTAATCTGGATTAGCAACATTAAGTAGCCTAAATCTTCTTATGCCGATACCGGAAATGCTCATTGATTTTGGAGCATTTCGGCTAGGATGAATTTTTCGATCTATATGACGGGTCTCACGATGGGGCTCAGCCTGATTGTTGCGATCGGCGCGCAAAATGCCTTCGTCCTACGTCAGGGCCTTCGCAATGAGCATGTATTCGCCGTCTGCCTTGCATGCGCGCTCTCCGATGCCGCGCTCATCATCCTCGGAGTGACGAGCTTTCGCCAGATCTCCGCGCTGCTGCCATGGCTCGATCCTGTCATGCGCTATGCAGGAGCGGCCTTCCTCATCTGGTACGGAGCCAGGAGCCTCTATTCCGCCTTTCGTTCGTCCGCGGTGCTGGCTGCCGGGGAAGCGAAATCATCGAGCTTCCGGCAGACGCTTGCCATGTGCCTGGCGCTCACCTGGCTCAACCCGCATGTCTATCTCGACACGGTCGCGTTGCTCGGCACGATCTCAACCCGGTTTCCGGGAAACGAGGCTTCATTTGCGGCGGGTGCCATGACGGGCTCCTTCCTGTTCTTCTTTTCGCTCGGCTTTGGCGCGACATGGCTGAGGCCGATCTTCGCGAAACCCGCGTCCTGGCGCATCCTGGAAACGCTCATTGCTCTAACAATGTGGATGATCGCCACCAAGCTGCTGCGCGGAGTATGATTTCTGCGGCATATTCATGGACAGCCGCACGGCGCTCAGCGTAGAACAATTGTAGGTTTAGTTTTTGATCGCCACTACCGCTTGGCCTGACAGAGAAAGAAGACAATCGTGACGCCCTTTACCGGACTTTCGGCCTTTCCGATCACCCCTACCGACACTTTCGGACGTGTGGATGTTACAGCGCTCGCTCGCTTGCTTGAACGCATCCAGCTGGCGGGCGCTGATTCCATCGGGTTGCTCGGCAGTACGGGCGGTTACGCCTTTCTGTCACGCGACGAGCGCCGGCGGGCCGTACAGGCGGCGATGACAAGTGTCGGCGGCAAGATCCCGGTCATCGTCGGTGTCGGAGCGCTGCGGACAGACGAAGCGCAGGCATTGGCGCGTGATGCCAAGGCGGCCGGCGCGGATGGGCTACTGCTGGCCCCCGTATCTTATACTCCACTCACGGAGGAGGAGGTCTACCAGCACTTCGCAGCCGTCGCGGAAGCCGGGGAGCTGCCGCTCTGCATCTACAACAATCCCGGCACGACGAAATTCACATTCAGCGATGATCTGATTGCCCGCCTGGCAAAGGTGGCGAAAATCGCGGCGGTGAAGATGCCTTTGCCGCAGGGCGGCGATTTCCAGGGAGAAATAGGACGCCTGCGCCAGGAAACGTCAAAGGGTTTCGCCATCGGCTATAGCGGCGATTGGGGAGCAGCGGCCGCCCTACTGGCCGGCGCCGACGCCTGGTACAGCGTGATCGCCGGCCTCCTGACCGCCGAGGCGCTGGCGCTCACACGGGCTGCCCAAGCCGGCAACGTCGCCGAAGCCGAACGGCTCGATCAAAAATTCCAGCCGCTATGGAGCCTGTTCAAGGAATTCGGCAGCTTCCGCGTCATGTACGCGATTGCGGAAGCGCTCGATCTTTGCCGAGTCGATCCGCCGCGCCCGATCCTGCCGCTCTCCGCAGCCGAAAAGCCGCGCGTGAGAAGCGCGCTCGATCACATCTTGGCGTGATTGCGCCCCGCCTCCGCCGATATGCGGAGGCAACTCATCCATGACGGCAAATTCCGCGCCGCCGCTCCGGTCGCAGTCAGTATCAAGTCGCGTTAAAACCTTCATGATACTCGACACGCCCGTAGGGCACGGTCGCCCCCTTGAGGACCAATCTCATGAAATACTCTGCAGGCACTCCATCGAGCACCAGGTCGGGATCATTGTCGAAACCGAAACGCTTGTAGTAATCCGGATCACCAAGAACGACGCAGCCTTTGGCATCCATATTCGCCAGACGCAAAAGACCTTCGCGAACAAGCGCTCCGCCAATGCCGTGTCTCTGGCAATCCGGTGTCACCGAGAGCGGTCCAAGCCCATACCAGCCGACATCTTTTCCATCGATCGTAACCGGCGAGAAAGCGATATGTCCGACGACATCTCCGTCCTCGATCGCCACGAGAGAAATCGTCAACGCTTCGGCGCTGCGAAGAGCATCGACAATTTGCGCTTCAGTTTGACTGCTGTGCTCCATCGAGGCGAAGGCCATCTTCGTTGTACGGCGGATCGCTTCGGCGTCTCCCGGCTGCTCTGGGCGGATTTCCATTATGCGTCCTTTGTCGGTTGGCGATCCCATGCTTGCGGGCGTAAAAGGGGCTGTGCATCGCGCGAGCGGACGATAGAAGATCCTACTTCCGCTTAAACGGCTCCATACCCTTGCGCGCCAGCTCGTCGGCCCGTTCATTCTCCGGGTGTCCCGCATGCCCCTTCACCCAGTGCAGCGTCACCTTGTGCCTGCTGTAGGCCTCGTCCAGCGCCTGCCAGAGCTCGGCATTCTTCACCGGTTTCTTGTCCGCAGTCTTCCAGCCATTCTTTCTCCAGCCGAAGATCCACTTCGTGATGCCGTCCTTGACGTAGACACTGTCGGTGTAGAGATCGACCTCGCATGGGCTCTTCAGGGCGCCGAGTGCGGAGATCGCCGCCATCAGCTCCATGCGGTTGTTGGTCGTATCCGCCTCGCCGCCGGAGAGTTCTTTCTCCACCTCGCCGTAGCGAAGCACCGCGCCCCAGCCGCCGGGACCGGGATTGCCCGAGCAGGCGCCGTCCGTAAAAATATCGACGTGCTTCATGCCTTCAGCCCATATTCGGCTGAAGAAGCAATCTGGCGGTGGAAGCGCAGCTTGCGCAGATATTCGATCGGGTCTTTCTTCGTGACCATCGCACCGGCTGGAGTGGTCAGCCAGTCATAGAGCCGCGTCAGGAAGAAGCGCAGCGCCGAGCCGCGGGCAAGCGTCGGCAATGCAGCGATTTCGGCAGCATTCAGCGGCCGCACGCTCTGATAGCCCTCGAGCAGCGCCATGCCCTTGGTGATGTTGTAGGCGTGATCCTTCTCGAAGCACCAGGCGTTCAGGCAGATCGAGACGTCGTAGGCGAGCTGATCGTTGCAGGCGAAATAGAAATCGATCAGGCCTGACAGTGTATCGCCCAAGAAGAAGACATTGTCCGGGAAGAGATCGGCATGGATGACGCCTTCCGGCAGGTTCTTCGGCCAATGCTTTCCAAGGAAATCGAGTTCGCTGCGGATCTCATTCTGCAGGCCGGTTTCAACTTCGTCGGCGCGTGCCTCTGATTTTTCCCAGAGCGACTGCCAGCCCTCGAGCGAGAGTGCATTCGGGCGACGGATCTCGAAACCCTCGCCGGCAATATGCATGGCGGCAAGCGCCTTGCCGACTTCGCGGCAGTGATGTGCCTCGGGCTTGCGCAACCACATGCCCTCGAGGAAGGAGATCAGGGCGGCAGGACGCCCGGAGAGATGACCGAGCAAGGCGCCATCACGGCGCGGCAAGGGCAACGGGCAGGACAGGCCGCGGCTTGCCAGATGCTGCATCAACCCCAGGAAAAACGGCAGGTCACCCTTGTCGACGCGCTTTTCATAGAGCGTCAGGATCAGCGGATCGCGGCTCGTATGCAGCAGGAAGTTCGAATTCTCGACGCCTTCGGCAATGCCCTTGTAGGAGAGCAATTCACCGACATCATATTCGGTCAGGAACCACTTCAAATCGTCTTCGGTAATATCGGTATAAACGGCCACGAAACAGTCCCGAACTTGAGCGCCTTAGGTCGGCTATTCGCCGTTGACGAAAGCCATGTCTGCTGTCGTCAGCTCTATACTGCGAAGCTCGCGATTGACGAGGAAATTCTCGGTTTCCTTGACGGTTTCAGCGAGTTCCACCACAGCATTATAGCGGGCGCGGAAAGCTTCGATGATCTCGTTGACGATGACTTCTGGCGCAGATGCACCAGCCGAGAGGCCGACCGTCTTGATGTCGCCGATACTATCCCAATCGATCTCGGCCGCGCGCTGGACGAGCACGGATTTCTTGGCCCCTGCCCTCAGCGCCACTTCCACGAGACGCTTGGAATTGGAGGAGTTCGGCGCGCCGACAACGATGAAGAGATCGCAACCCGGCGCCGCCTCCTTCACCACTTCCTGGCGGTTGGTAGTGGCGTAGCAAATCGAGTCTGCCGCCGGTGCAGTGAGATTGGGGAAGCGCTCTTGCAGCCGCGCGATGACGCCGGCGGTATCATCGACCGAAAGCGTCGTCTGCGTGACGAAGCCGAGATTGTCGGGATCATCAGGCTCGTAGACGTCGGCATCCTCTACCGTTTCGATCAGCGACACGGCGCCTTCGGGCAGCTGACCCATGGTGCCGATAACTTCCGGATGGCCGGCATGGCCGATCAGGATGACGTGGCGGCCGAGGCGATTGTGGCGCATGGCCTGCTTGTGCACCTTGGAGACCAGCGGACAGGTGGCATCGAGGTAGAAGAGGTTGCGCGCATCGGCATCGGCCGGCACGGATTTCGGCACGCCATGCGCGGAGAAGACGACGGGCTGGGCGCGGTGCTCGGCCGGGATCTCTTCCAGCTCCTCGACGAAGATGGCGCCCTTGGCTTCCAGACCCTCGACGACATAGCGGTTGTGGACAATCTCGTGGCGGACATAAACCGGCGCGCCATAGGCCTTCAGCGCCAGCACGACAATCTGGATGGCGCGGTCGACGCCGGCGCAAAAGCCGCGCGGCCCGCAGAGCCGGATGGTCAGGTCAGGTTTGGAAACGGCTATGTTCATATCTCTTCCGAAATGCGACAGTGGCTTGAGCCATAGATAGGGCTGCCCTGCCGCCTGCTCCATTCAGTCCGCATGATTTTATTGGAAATCGCTACGCACTTGTTGGGATCATGCTCTAGACGAATATTCCTTCGAAATGAAGCTATTCTATTGCATGTCTCTACTGTGAGGGCGCGTCCGGATGGCGCTTGCGCCACCAGGATATGGCGACGATCGCTGCCAGCGCCACCGCCAAGCCATACCAGGTCACGGCATATTGCAGGTGATTGTTTGGCAGATCGATGATGGTGACGCCGCCGATCGGCAAGCCCCCTGGATTGGATGTCTTGTCGGCATCGATGAAGACAGGCAGCACCTTGTCCTTCGGCAGGCCGACGC
The DNA here is from genome assembly GCF_054558365.1 of Rhizobium sp. No.120. Lineage (NCBI taxonomy): Bacteria > Pseudomonadati > Pseudomonadota > Alphaproteobacteria > Hyphomicrobiales > Rhizobiaceae > Rhizobium > Rhizobium sp. No.120. The sequence goes on along the minus strand of NZ_BAAJNQ010000002.1, from coordinate 773,316 downwards.
TGGCAGCCATGACATCCAGATCCTTCCAGAAGAAGATGTTCTTGCCGAGATCATTGTCCGGCATGCCGTCGGGCCGGTCGACGAGCTTTGCGCGGGCCAGACCGATAACGGTCTGTTCGCCCGTCAGTTCGCCTTGCTTGCGCTTTTCGGGATCCTTGGCCTCGGTGGGAACGAAGCCTCGATTGATGAAGATGAAGCGGCCGTCGTCCAGCTGCAGCGGCGTGTAGATGTGATAGCCGGGGTCGCCGTCATAGGTCGCGAGAAAGTGCCTCTCCTTGTCATTGAGGTAATGGCCTGTCGCCGTCACCACACGATACTCAATGTCGCCGCCGGAGGCAGCCATCGTCTCTATCGTCGACAAAGGAACGGCGGGTGCGTCCTTGCGAGCGGCAATGTCGGCCAGAAGACCCTCTTTCCATTGCAGCCGCTCAACCTGCCAGGTGCCGAGCCCGACCAGAATGACGAATGCAACGAGCAGAAGTAGCGCCTTGGCGATTTGCCATAAGGGATTGGCACGGCGCACAGGCATTGCAGACTCAGTCACGATGGACGCGCCCTTCGGCGGCGTTGTTGCGATATTGCAGGGCGATCAGGATACCCTTGCACCAGCGCAGGGACAGAAGCGAAAGAATGATCGTCAACGGCGCGAACAGCACTATGTAGACCCAGATCGGCGGGGCATAATTGATCTGCATCCACAAGACCGAACCGATGATGATGAAGCCGACGATCAGGATGACGAAGACCGCTGGCCCATCACCTGCATCGGCGAAGGCATAATCGAGATCGCAGGCGGCGCAGCGCGGCTTCAGCGACAATAATCCATCGAAGAGCTTGCCTTGGCCGCAACGCGGACAACATCCCTGTATGCCGACCTTGAACGGATCGACGGGCGCAAAGAGAGCGCTGTCATTGTGGGATGCCTCGTTCGGCGTTTTGTCTTGCTCTGAGCTCAAAGTTCTGTCTCGATCGGTCTGCCATTGGGGGCGAACCTATCGATCTCGCCCCTGTCATTATCAGTAACTGCGATGCAAGCATCCGTCCAATCGAAAAGCGCGGCTAGCCGCGTAAGTAGCCCGGGAAAGGCATGCAGAAAGGATTGGATTTATGGTCCACAGTGAAGGCTCGACACCCGGCCAGATCATTATTCTCAACGGCGCGCCGCGGTCTGGAAAAAGCAGCATCGTCGAGGCGATACAGGCTGATTTCGAGGGCGTGTGGGTCAATCTCGGCGTCGATGCCTATGTGCGGCATATCACGCCCCCACGCTACCGTCCGGGCATCGGCCTGCGGCCCGGCGGCGGGCGGCCCGATCTCGAACCGCTGGTTCAGCGCTTTTATGCCGCACTCTATGCCTCGATCGCCGCGCATAGCCGCATGGGGCTGAATGTCGTCGCCGAGTTCGGTCATCACGACAGCTATTCGCAACCGCTCGGCATTCTCGCCGATTGCGCCCGGCTTCTGGCAGGGCTACCCAATCTGTTCGTCGGCGTGCGCTGCCCTCTCGATGTTGTTATGCAGCGGCGATTGGCAGAAGGGCCGGAAAGACAGGGCACTTACGTGAAGGTCGAGGCTGGCGTGCCTGCCCCTGGGCCGATCATTGCCTGGCAGGAACAGGTGCATCGCCCCGGAATCTATGATCTGGAGGTCGATACGTCGGTGAAAAGCCCTGAGGCCTGCGCCGAGGAAATCCGGCAATTGCTCGCTGGAGGTCTGCCCCATCCAACTGCGTTCGAAAGACTTGCCTCTAAAAATTGACGACGTAAAAAGGCGGACGCCTAGCGCCCGCCTTTATCTTCCCGAGATCGATACCGATCAGCCGGCCGCGAGCGGTGCGCCCCAGCTGCCCCAGATGTAGATGCAGAAGAACAGGAAGAGCCAGACCACGTCAACAAAGTGCCAGTACCAGGCGGCCGCTTCGAAGCCGAAATGCTGCTTCGGCGTGAAATCGCCCCGGATGGCGCGGACGAGGCAGACCAGCAGGAAGATCGTACCGATCAGAACATGGAAGCCATGGAAGCCGGTCGCCATGAAGAAGGTCGCACCATAGATCGAGTTTTTGAACGCGAAGGGCGCATGCGCATATTCATAGGCCTGCACGCAGGAGAACAGCGCGCCGAGCAGGACGGTCAGCGTCAGCCCCTGGATCAGCCCCTTGCGGTCGCCGTGCAGCAGCGCATGGTGTGCCCAGGTGACCGTGGTGCCCGAGAGCAGCAAGATGATGGTGTTGTAGATCGGCAGGTGCCAAGGGTCGAGAACTTCAAGGCCCTTCGGCGGGAACTGACCGCCGAGGAAGGCCGTCCGCGATGCCTGGATCGCCTCGTTCGGGAACAGGCTGACATCGAAATAGGCCCAGAACCAAGCGACAAAGAACATCACCTCGGAGGCGATGAACATGATCATGCCGTAGCGCAGATGCAGCGAGACCACGCGGGTATGCGCGCCCTCATGAGCCTCCTTGATCGTATCGGCCCACCAGCCATACATGACATAGAGAACCACGGCGAGGCCGATGAAGAACAGCCAGGGCTGGGCGAAATTGATTCCGAACAGATGCAGCGCGCCACCGTTCAGATAGCGCATGAAGCAGACACCGCCGAAGGTGATCACGAAGGCGCCAAAGGCCGCAATGATCGGCCACGGGCTGGGATCGATAATGTGATAATCGTGTTTTCTCTGATGCACTTCGGCCATATCAGCAATCCCCGAATAACTTTTTCCCATATTGCTTCCGGTCAAACCGAAAAGCACTCTCCATCAAAGTTTCTTTTCCACCGGCTTCGTACCGCCGTCGTTGGATGCCACGGGCTTTGCGCCTTCCCGTGGATAATAGGTGTAGGACAGTGTCAGCGCATTGATCGTCTTGGTTTCCACAGCCTTGGTGATCTCAGGATCGACATAGAAAACCACTGACATCTCGCGCTTTTCCCCAGGCGCGAGATCCGTCTCGTTGAAGCAGAAGCACTGGACCTTGTTGAAATAGACCCCGGCTTCCAGCGGCGAAACGTTGAAGATCGCCTGACCGCGTTCCATCTTGTCCGACTTGTTTTCGATCTGGAATTTCACCTCGACCGTCTCGCCGATCTTCGGGCTCACAGACTTCTGCAGTGGCTTGAAATCCCATGGCAGGCCCGGCGCGACGTTGGCATCGAAGGAAACCTGTATCTGCTTGTCGAGGATGACGTTCGAAACCTGCTCGACGCGCTGCGTGGTGCCGTTATAGCCTGTTACCTGGCAGAACATGCGATAGAGCGGCACGGCGGCGGCGCACATGGCACTCATGCCGACGACGAAGCTCAGGCACATGGCAACGATCATGCCGTTGTTACGGCCGTCGCTTCTGTTGCTCTTTGTGACCTCCCCCTCCATGACGCCTCCTCAAACGTGTCCGGAACCGACCTTGATGATGGTGATTGCGTAGAACAGCACCACCAGACCGGCAAGCACCAGCCCGAGCGCGATATTGCGCCCTCGCCGCGATTTCTTCTGCGCCTCGGTCAGCTTGACGAGCTCGATCATAGCCAGCCTCCGGCGCCGCCCGACATCAACACAGCAACGAGCCGGTCGATCAGCAGCGCGGAAAAGATCGCGAAAAGATAGAAAATGGAGAAGCCGAAGAGCTTCTTTGCCGGCACCATCTTTACGTCGCCATCGGCCATTCGCCAAACGGCGATGGAACAGTGGACGAAGATCACGCCCAGGATCGCGGCAACAATACCATAACCAAGGCTCGCAAAGCCCATGAAGGCCGGCACGACGCCGAAGATGGCGGTCAGCACCGCATAGACGACGATCTGATTCTTCGTCGTCTTAATGCCGGAGACATTCGGCAGCATCGGTACGCCGACGGCCTCGTAATCCCCCATCTTGAACAAGGCCAGCGCCCAGAAATGGGCCGGCGTCCAGAGGAAGATGATGAGGAAGAGCACGATGCTCTCGACCGGCACGCTGCCGGTCACGCATGCCCAGCCGATGACGGGCGGGAAAGCGCCGGCTGCACCGCCGATGACGATGTTCTGCGGCGTCGAGCGCTTCAGCCACATTGTGTAGACGACGGCATAGAAGAAAATGGTGAAGGCGAGAATACCGGCGGAAAGCCAGTTGATCGCAAGACCGAGGATCGTCACCGAGAAGCCCGACAACACCAAGCCGAACGCCAGGGCTTCTGACGGATTGATACGGCCTGAAGGTATCGGCCGGCGCGCGGTGCGGGTCATGACGGCGTCGATATCGGCATCATACCACATGTTCAAGGCGCCGGATGCACCGGCACCGACGGCAATACAAAGAATGGCGATAAAGCCGAGAACGGGGTTGATGTGGCCGGGCGCCAGCACCAGGCCAGTGAAAGCGGTAAAGACGACCAGCGACATCACGCGCGGCTTCAAAAGCTCGAAATAATCGCGCGCACCCGCTTCCGACAGGCTGGTTTCGCCTTGCTTCGCGAGCGCTTCGTGATTGTCGATGACAGTCATTCTCTCTTCCAATTATCCGTTGAACCGGACGCCGCTGATCACGGCGTCCGGAAATGAGCTACTTGATGCGCGGCAGCTCTTCCCATTGATGGTGCGGCGGCGGCGACGACAGCTGCCATTCCAGCGTGGTTGCGCCATCGCCCCAGGGATTGTCGCCTGCGACGCGCTTCTTTGCGAAGGCATCTATAACGCCCCAGAAGAAGAAGCAAAGGCCCACGGCTGCGACATAGGAGCCGATGGAGGAAACGAAGTTCCAGCCGGCATAGGCATCTGGATAGTCGATGTAGCGGCGCGGCATGCCCGCACGACCCAGGAAGTGCTGCGGGAAGAACACCATGTTCACGCCAATGAAGGTAATCCAGAAGTGCCAGTTGCCGATCCGCTCATTGTACATGTAGCCGGTCATCTTCGGGAACCAGTAGTACCAGGCTGCAAAGATGGCGAAGACGGCGCCGAGCGACAGAACGTAGTGGAAGTGGGCCACGACGTAATAGGTCGCATGCAGTTCTCGATCGAGGCCGGCATTGGCGAGCTGGACGCCGGTGACGCCGCCGAGCGTGAACAGGAAGATGAAGCCGAGCGCCCAGATCATCGGCGTGCGGAACTGGATCGAACCGCCCCACATGGTCGCAATCCACGAGAAGACCTTGACGCCTGTCGGAACCGCGATGACCATCGTCGCGAAGACGAAGTAGCGCTGCGTGTCGAGCGAGAGACCGGTCACATACATGTGGTGAGCCCAGACGACGAAGCCGACGGCGCCGATCGCGACCATGGCGTAGGCCATGCCGAGATAGCCGAAGATCGGCTTGCGCGAGAAGGTGGAGATGATGTGGCTGATCATGCCGAAACCGGGCAGGATCAGGATGTAGACTTCCGGATGGCCGAAGAACCAGAAGAGATGCTGATAGAGCAGCGGGTCACCGCCGCCTTCCGGCGCGAAGAAGGTCGTGCCGAAGTTGCGGTCCGTCAACAGCATGGTGATCGCACCGGCGAGAACCGGAAGCGACAGGAGCAGCAGGAAGGCGGTGATCAGAACCGACCAGGCAAACAGCGGCATCTTGTGCAGCGTCATGCCAGGAGCGCGCATGTTCAGGATTGTGGTAATGAAGTTGATTGCGCCGAGGATCGACGAGGCACCGGCGATATGCAGCGCGAAGATGACCAGATCGATCGCCGGGCCGGGATGGCCGACCGTGCCCGACAAGGGCGCATACATCGTCCAGCCGCCGCCCGCGCCGTAGGCGCCGGCCGGGCCTTCGACGAACATCGAAAGGATGAGCAGCAGGAAGGCGGGAACCAGCAGCCAGAACGAAATGTTGTTGAGGCGCGGGAAGGCCATGTCAGGCGCACCGATCATGATCGGCACCATCCAGTTGGCAAAGCCACCAATCATCGCCGGCATGACCATGAAGAAGATCATGATCAGCGCATGGGCGGTGACGAAGACGTTGTACATCTGCTTGCCGCCATCGATGGCGGCATCGCCGGAATAGCCATAGACCATCGATGCCAGACCGCTGAAGATCTGGATGCCGGGCTCCTGCAATTCCATGCGGATGGCAACGGAGAGGAGGAAGCCGATCACGCCCGCGAAGATCGCGAAGATCAGATAAAGCGTGCCGATGTCCTTGTGATTCGTCGAAAACAGCCAACGGTCAGCGAAGGATTGCTTGTGTGAGTGATGATCGTCATGCGCATGTGCGTCTTGAAGAGCGTGCGAGTGATCGTCGTGTGCCTTGGATCCAGCCATTGTTCCTACCCTCTTACTTCGCCGTGTTTTCCGCGACCTTGACGGTCGTCGGCTGATCGACGGCGGCCATCAGAGCCTTGTTCGCCTTGCCGACATCGGTTGCAGCAGCGGCAAGCCACTGCTTGTACTGATCATCGGAGACGACGCGGATGGCGATCGGCATGAAAGAGTGATCCTTGCCGCAGAGCTCGGAACACTGTCCATAATACAGGCCTTCTCGGTCGGCATTGAACCAGGTTTCGTTCAGGCGGCCCGGAATGGCATCGATCCTAACACCAAATGCAGGCATGGCGAAGGAATGGATGACGTCGGCCGGTGCGGCAGTGATGAGAAGGCGGATGTTCTTGCCGACGGGAACGACCATTTCGTTGTCGACGGCGAGCAGCCGCGGATATTTCGACTTGTCGTCCTTGCCAGCGGCGGTGCGGTCCTGCTCCTTCAGCATGAAGGAATCGAAGGCAACCGGGGTCGCGCCACTGCCTTCATATTCATAATTCCACTGCCATTGCGTCGCTGTCGCCTTGACGGTGACATCTGTCTTCTCCGGGAAGGTCAGCTGATCGGTCAGTAGATTGAAGGAGGGAATGGCCAGGAAGAGAAGAATGAGGACCGGTCCGATGGTCCAGATGACTTCGATCAGCGTGTTGTGGCTCGTCTTGGACGGAACCGGGTTCTTGGAAGCCCGGAACTTCACCATGACCACCACCAGGAGGACCAGAACAAGCAGCGTGATCGGAATGATAAACCAAAGCGTGTATGCTTCAAACCAGCGGATTTGATGCATGTTGCCGGTTGCAGCCTGCTGCATACCGGTTTCCCAAGGTCTCGGCTGATCGGCATAGCTACCTGTCGCAAAAAGCAGACAGATCATAGCCGCCAGAGCCGCGTAAGCTCTTTTCATCACGATGTCTCTCCCTCCAGCGTTTGATCCCAGATCTTCCTCAAACGCAGTATCCCTACAATCCATTGCGCTTCAAACCACAGTTTGGGGTGCTCCGCAACAACTCAAGCCATTTGTTAGTGCGGCATTTTTGCGCGAATCTCCCCCCATGCTTGTCCCGGACATGGCAAGCATTTCATCATCATACGAAAAATTGCATCGCGGTCCATGGCGGCGCCGGGACAAAATGGAGTAGACGTCGTATTTCCGCCGTACTCGGTTGGAATCCAGCAGCCGGGGCTTTTCATTTGCCGGCCTGGGCTTCAACAATAGCGGCACTGATTCGAATCTAGAGGTTTCCATGGGTTTTCGTTCCCTCGCCCGGCTTTTGCTTGTTACCGGCGGCGTCGCTGCCGCCGCGGCGGCACCCGCATGGGCGCAACAGGCACAGCAGACTCAGCCGCCGGCGCAGCAGACCCAACAGTTGCAGCCGGACCAGCCGGGCCAGCAACAGCCGCATACGCAGCAGGTTCCGACAAGTCAGGTTCCGCAACCGCCGGGTACGGTTCGCTCCAGCCATGGCGCGTGGTCCGTCGTCTGCGACAAGCCGGCCGGCGCCTCGACCGAGCAATGCGCTCTGATGCAGAACGTGATCGCCGAGGATCGTCCGGAAATCGGTCTGTCCGTCGTCGTGCTGAAGACGGCTGACCGCAAATCCAAGATCCTTCGCGTGCTGGCGCCGCTCGGCGTGCTGCTGCCGAACGGTCTCGGCCTCAATATCGACGGCAAGGATATCGGCCGCGCCTATTTCGTGCGCTGCTTCTCCGATGGCTGCTACGCCGAAGTTGTGCTGGAGGACCAGTTGCTGAAGACGCTGCGCAGCGGCGCCACGGCAACCTTCATCGTCTTCCAGTCGCCGGAAGAAGGCATCGGCATCCCTGTGGACCTCAAGGGCTTTGCGGACGGCTACGACGCCCTTCCCTGACCGGATGGGCTTGCTCTTGCGCGGTGCGAAGCCTACATCGGCTCTGAACGGAGCACCTGATCCATGAATACCGATCTCCTTACTCTTTTCGATGCCGATGAAGCCAAGCTGCGCGGCATCGTTGCTGAGGCGCTGTCCGGCGCCGACGACGGCGAACTCTTCGTCGAGCATGTACAGGCGGAATCGCTGACATTCGACAATGGCCGTATGAAGGGCGGCAGCTTCAACACCGAACAGGGCTTTGGCCTTCGCGCCGTTGCCGGCGAAGCGGTGGGCTATGCGCATGCGGGCGATCTGTCCGAAGCCGCCCTGAAACGCGCCGCCGATGCGGTGCGTGCGGTAACATCGGGCTATGCCGGTTCCTATGCGGCCGCGCCACAACGCACCAACAAGCTGCTTTACGGCGACGAGAACCCGATCGGCACGCCGAGCTTCGAGGAGAAGGCGAAGCTCCTGCAGCGGATCGACAGCTACCTGCGCGACAAGGACGATAAGGTCCGCCAAGTGACGGCATCAATCGCCGCAAGCTGGCAGGTGGTCGACATCCTGCGCGCCGACGGTCATCGCGTCCGCGATGTCAGGCCGATGACGCGCGTCAATATCTCCGTCATCGTCGGTGACGGCGACCGGCAGGAATCCGGCTCCTTTGGCACGGGCGGCCGCATTGGCTTCGGCGATTTCGTCACGGAAGACAATTGGCACCATGGCGCCGACGAGGCGCTTCGCCAGGCGCTTGTCAACCTCGAGGCGATCGAGGCACCCGCCGGCACGATGGACGTCGTGCTCGGCTCCGGCTGGCCGGGTGTCATGCTGCACGAAGCCGTCGGCCACGGGCTGGAAGGTGATTTCAACCGCAAGAAGACATCGGCTTTCGCCGGCCTGCTCGGCCAGATGGTGGCCGCTCCCGGCGTTACCGTCGTCGATGACGGCACGATCGAGAACCGCCGCGGCTCAATCACCGTCGACGACGAAGGCACGCCTTCGGCCTACAACGTGCTGATCGAGAACGGCAAACTGGTCGGCTACATGCAGGACCGGCAGAATGCGCGGTTGATGGGCATGAAGGCGACCGGCAACGGCCGTCGCCAAGGCTATGCCCATACGCCGATGCCGCGCATGACCAACACCTATATGCTCGGAGGCGACAAAACGCCGGACGAAATCATCGCCTCGGTGAAGAAGGGCATTTATGCCGTTTCCTTTGGCGGCGGTCAGGTGGATATCACCTCAGGCAAGTTCGTCTTCGGCTGCACCGAAGCCTACCTCATCGAGGACGGCAAGGTCGGCGCTCCGATCAAGGGAGCCATGCTGATCGGCAACGGGCCGGACGCAATGAAGCGTGTTTCGATGATCGGCAACGACATGAAGCTCGATACCGGCATCGGCAATTGCGGCAAGGCCGGCCAATGGGTTCCCGTCGGCGTCGGTCAGCCGCATCTGCGCATGGACCAGATCACGGTCGGCGGCACTAAGGCCTAGAGTTCCTCTCACCATTCGAGGGGGCGCCTGTCACGCCTCCGGACGGAAACGCCATTTGCGCTCCACCGCAGCGGTCAGATCCAGACCGTTGCGATGCGCGAATAGAAGAACATGGCCGAGCACATCGGCCGTTTCATCGGCAAGCGCGGTTGCCAGATCCGCGTCGCTCATGCCCTTGCTCCGCCCGCGGCCGGTGACCCTGTTCCAGATCTGGACCAACTCGCCCATTTCTTCCTGGAGTTTCAGCACGAACCAATCATCGTCGCGCTCCATGCCATTGTCGGCGGCGTAGCGTGCCGAAGCCGTTTCGAATTGCTCCATCAGATCTCTCAACATCGAAATCGTTCCCTTTATGTTCCCTTCATCAATGAACGATTCCCACCAAAAAGTCGAGCCGGCGGAGATTTGCTCCGCCGGCTCGCTTCTCTCCAATCGAGATTTTGCTCAGCCCTTGCTCGGTAGCAGCATGCAATCGAAGTCCTTGCGCTTCAGAGCGGAGCAAGCCGAACTTGCATCGTCGCGGCTTGCAAAGCCGGTGAAGCGGGCGCGATAGACCATGCTGGCGCCCTTGCCGACGGCCTCTGTATAGGGCGAGGCATTGGCGAGCGCATTGCCAGCCTTGGACTTCGCTTCCGAGAGCAGATCCTTGGCAGCCTGGGCGGTTGGCGTCGCGGCGATCTGCACCTGCCAGCTTCCGGACACCACCGGCTTGCTGGCAGCTGCCGTCTGCTTGTTATCGACGAGGATCTCGTCCATCGCAGCCGGACGATCCATCGGCACGGTGACATTCGAGGCGGCGGCGAATGCCATTGGGACGACCTCGGCACGCTTGCGTGCCGGTGCCGGTGTCGTCGTGGCAGTGGTCTGGGCATCGACATCGACGGCCACATCGTCCGATGCAGACGCCACTTCAACCTGCTTGCCCATCTTGCCGCCGCCGACGCTCGCCATCAGACGCGATGTCGCGACGGGGGCTGCCTTCGGCACGTAGCGGTCCAGCAGCGATGCCATCATCGCATCGCGGCCGCGCGCGGTGGCGCCGCCCATGACGACGCCGATCACCCGGCGATTGCCCTGACGCACAGCGCTAACGAGGTTGAAGCCGGAGGCATTGGTGTAGCCGGTCTTGATACCGTCCATGCCCTCATAGCGATACATCAGGTTGTTATGGCCGCGCACGTAATGGCCGCGGTAATTGAAGCTCGTCTGCGAGAAGAGCCGGTACTCCTGAGGGTAGTTGTTGATGAGTGCGACGGCGAGCGTCGACATATCGCGGGCAGTCGTCCACTGCTGCATGTTCGGAAGACCGGAGGCATTCAGGAAGGTGGTGCGGCGCATGCCGAGTTCGCGCGCCTTCTGCGTCATCATCCGCGCAAAGCCGCTCTCGCTGCCGCCGAGGGCTTCCGCCATGGCGGTGGCGGCATCGTTGGCGGACTTGATGATCATCCCGTCGACGGCTTCGCGGACCGTCACGGTGCCGCCGGGTTTCAGGCCGAGCTTGGTCGGCGGCTTAGTGGCAGCGAAGCGCGAAACCGGGATCCGGGTGCTCCAGCTCAGCTTACCGCGATGGATCGCCTCGAAGGTCATATACAGGGTCATCATCTTGGTCAGCGATGCCGGATGGTTGAGGTCATCCGCATTGCTCGATGCCAGCACTTTGCCGGTCTTTGCATCCATGATGAAATAGGCGCTGCCGGCGAAGCTTGCCACAGGAGCGCTCAACAGCAAGACGGCCGCAGACAAAGCCATCAAAAGTCGTTTCATAATTGTCCCCAACCGAAAGAATGCCAACACACCGCATCAATCCCTGTATGATTTTGCGACAAAAAGCCTGATATCGGTGCGATATTGAGGCAACAGCCTCGATAGTTCTTCAATTTTGCCTTTCCTGGTAAAATAACCATTAACGCATTGGAAATTATGACGAAGATTCAGTAAGGTTTAACGGGGATGCGCTACAGCGTTGACATTGGTCAACCGGGTCGAGCCGCATGGAACAGGGCATCAAGGTCCGCCTCAAGCGCACGATGATCTCAAGCGGGCTTGAGGCTTCCGCAATCTTGAAGGGTGCGGGACTGATGCGCGATGTGGCCGGGCTCGGCACGATCTTCACCCTTCATCACGTCCGCCCTGCCCTCTCCCGCCGTTTTGCGCCCAATGCCCATCTGGAGATCTCGCCCGACTTTCTCGATCAGGCGATCACTCGGCTGAAACAGGATGGCTACGAGTTCATCGCGCTCGACGCTCTTCCGTCACGAGCAAAAGTGGCTGCCGGCAAGCGGCCCTTCGTCGCCTTCACGCTCGATGACGGTAATCGCGACAATCTCGATTACGCATTGCCGATTTTTGCGCGCCATCACGTGCCCTTCACCGTCTTCGTTGCCCAGGGGCTTTCGGAGCGGACTCATAGCATATGGTGGGAGACGCTGGGCGAACTGCTGGGCCGGCTTGATCGGCTGACATTCGATTTCGGGTCGGGAGAAGAATTTCTGCCACTCGGCAAGAACAGCCAGAAGCATGCCGTATTTGCGCGCTTCGCCGCATTTGTCCATAATCATGAGGAAAGCGAAGCCGTCAGCCGGATCGATGAGCTTGCGCGGCGTCATGATCTGGAGCCGCTCGACATCGTCCGTACATCGATCATGGATCGCAACGAATTGCAGCAGCTAGCTTGCCATCCCCTTGCCTCCCTCGGCGCCCATACGGTTAGCCATCGGGCACTGGCAAGGCTTCCGGAAGCGGAGGCCGCGGCAGAAATGGCGCTTTCGGCTGACTACGTCGCCGATATCACGAGACAGCGACCAACCGCGATCGCCTATCCCTACGGCACGAACGAAGCCGTCTCGCCGCGCGAGGGTCGGCTTGCGGCGGAGCTCGGCTTCTCCGTCGGCGTCACCACGCGCCCCGGGACGATCACGACAGCAAACGCCAACTCGCCGCTATTGCTGCCGCGGCTATCGCTGAACGGCCATTACCAGAAGCCCCGCTATGCATCGGCGCTTGCATCCGGCATCCCCATGCGGCTGATGGGGCGCCGAGAAACGGCATAGGATTCAAAGCATGTCGCGCAAAAATGTGCAGCGGTTTTGCGGCGACGACATCCGTAACATCCAAAGACCTAAAGTGCGGGGAGCGAATCTTAGAGATCGCGGCGAACTTTAGGGATACATCCGCACCTTCTGCCAAGCACCCTCCGGTACATCGCGGCGAAATTCGATGCGATCGTGCAGGCGGAACTGGCGATCGTGCCAGAATTCGATCGACAGCGGCCGAATGCGAAAGCCGGACCAGTAAGGCGGGCGCGGAATATCGCCGATCGCGTAACGAGCTGTATATTCGGCGACGGCCTTTTCCAGCGCGAAGCGGCCTTCCAGAGGGCGTGACTGCTTTGAGGCCCAGGCCCCGATGCGGCTGCCGCGGGGCCTTGTCTTATAATACTCGTCGGCCTCCTTATCGCTCACCACCTCAACCAGGCCGCGCAGGCGCACCTGGCGCCGCAGCGACTTCCAGTGGAAACACATGGCCGCTTTCTTCTGAGAAAGAATTTCTTGGCCTTTCTGGCTCTCGAAATTTGTATAGAATACGAATCCGTCGCTATCGAAACCTTTCAGAAGAACCATGCGGACATTTGGCAAACCATCCTTATCCACCGTTGCCAGCGCTACCGCATTCGGATCGTTCGGTTCGGTGGTCTCCGCCTCACGCAGCCAGGACGCAAAGAGACTGAAAGGTTCGTTCTGCTCGGTGAAGTCACCGCTTGTTAACTCGTTTTCCGACATATTAATTCAAAAGCTCCGCAATTCCTAATAACCGCCGGCCTCTCTGGCTGGCCAAGAAGTTCGGGTGGAAGTCATAGCAAAGTCGATCGTTCATACAAAGCGCAAGCTTGCAAAAGGCGTGACGATGGCTGTCGCCCTCATCTCCCTTTTCACCCTTGGCGGCTGCGTCGGCGGCGGCATGGACTATCTGAGCTCGGCCAAAGTGGATCGCAGCGTATCGACGGGCACCGTGCCAACGGCCCCCGTAACAGCGGACAGCATCTCCGACGAGACCACAGTGCGCAATGCCGTCACCTCGGCGGATCTCAATAAGCTCAATGGACAGCCCATACCCTGGGCAAACACCTCGACCGGCAGCGCCGGTGTCATCGACACGATTGTCGAAAGCAACGCCTCCGGCGTGGTCTGCCGCCAATTCCGCACGAGCCGGCATTCCTATCAGGGTGTTGCCAACTTCTCCGGCAGGACGTGCCTTGTCGGCCTTGGCGAATGGCAATTGCTGAGCTTCCAGCAGGCGGGCTGACCGCCGCCCTCCTGTTTTTTCGTCGCCTTTAAAGCATTTTGGTTCCGCACGCATGATGTCGACATCTGCGCTCACGATTTGGCTGCGAATTTCGGGCATCATCTGTTAGCGATTGGCTAACCATGCCGCCAAATGGGGATCTGCCGCCCCTCCCCGCCGTAACGCCTGATTAGCAACTCTTCCCGCAGGATCGGTTCATCGGCGCACCAGCCTTGCCTCCCATGACAGGGGGCAGGATGGCGAAGCGCTATCAACTGGTTTCTTTGCTTGGGGTGCTGCGATGGGGCTCGGCACACCCACGAATGATGGCGGGAAAGATGCGCGATCCGTATAAGGTGCTGGGCGTTAGAAAAGATGCGGGAGCGGACGAAATCAAATCGGCCTGGCGTAGCTTGGCCAAGACCGCGCATCCCGATCACAATCCTGGCGATCCGACCGCCTCGGAGCGGTTTGCCGAAATCGGCCGTGCTTACGAGACGTTAAAGGATCCGCAGAAGCGCAGCCGCTACGATCAGATTGCGCGCATGGCAGAGGCGAAGGGCCAGAGCCAGGAACAGACGATCATGCAGCAGCGGCAAGCGGCTCGCGAGGCAGCCGAACGAGCCAAGGCCGCGCGTGCCAATGCCGATAAGATCATGGAAGAACTTGCCAGGGCTAATGCCCGCAAAGCGGCAGCATCCGCAGCATCCGGCCAACAGGGCAATGCCACCGAATCTCCGGAAGATATGGTCGAACGCATTTTCGGAGTGAAGACCGGCCAGGCGCAGGCCACGGCGGCAGCAGGCGCGAAACAGGCGGAAAAACCGCAGGAGCAACCCGATAGCGTGACACCGGAAGAGCGGCAGGTGGAAGAAGAAGAGCAGCTTGCTACGGTTTCGGCAGCAGCCGGCTCGCGCTCGGCCTTCGGCATCCTCGGCTCTCTGGTACGGCGCATCACGGGCGGCAGTGCGCCCGAAAAGCCGCCGGAGAAAACCCCGGAGGTCGCCGCCGAAGCCACGGTAACGCTCGACGACATGCTGAAGAGCCGCTGGATTGCCGTTCCGCTGCCCGACAACCGGGAGGCGCGCTTCCAGGCGACGACTGATATCTCCAATGGCCAGGTGCTTCACCTCAAGGGCCAGGGACTGAAACTGCAGGGCATGCTGCGCGGCGATGTCGCCGTCACCATTCACCTGTCGACCGACGGACGCTTCACGCTCGACGGCAGCGATGTGCGTACAATATTACCCGTTACGATAGAGAATGCCGTTCTTGGTTGCGAAACCACGGTCGAGGGATTGAACGGGCCGGTCAAGCTTACCGTGCCGGCCTGGTCCGGTTCGGATCAGATCATTCGCATTTCCGGCGAGGGATTGCCCGATGGCAATGGCGGAAAAGGCGATCTCATTGTCGAATTGCGGCTGATGCTGTGGGAAAAACCTGACGATAAGGTCACGGATCTCATGCGGAGCATGCGCGAAGGACTTTTCCTGTGAAATTTTGGTGACAACAGCACCCTTTGTTACGATCCCTAACAGTTGATGATCTTTACGATGCTTGAACCGGGGAACGGCCTATGCCATAGGCAGGTTCATCTAAAGTTCAAGGGAGCAGAATATGGCTCAATCCACTGGCCTCATGGCAGGCAAGCGCGGCGTCATCCTCGGCGTGGCAAACAACCGTTCGATAGCGTGGGGTATTGCCAAGGCCTGCTCGGATGCCGGAGCCGAACTCGCATTGACGTGGCAGGGCGATGCCCTGAAGAAGCGCGTCGAGCCGCTCGCTCAGGAACTCGGCGCCTTCATGGCCGGCCATTGCGACGTAACCGAGCCGGCGACGATCGACGCCGTCATGGACACGCTTGAGGCGAAATGGGGCAAGATCGATTTCGTCGTGCACGCCATCGCCTTTTCGGACAAGGACGAGTTGACCGGCCGTTACCTCGATACCAGCCGCGACAACTTCACGAAGACGATGGACATCTCCGTCTATTCCTTCACGGCGGTTGCACAGCGCGCCGAGCGAATCATGAATGACGGCGGCTCGATGATCACCCTCACCTATTATGGTGCGGAGAAGGTCATGCCGCATTACAATGTCATGGGTGTCGCCAAGGCTGCCCTCGAAGCAAGCGTGCGCTACCTCGCAGTCGACCTCGGCAGTCGCGGCATCCGCGTCAACGCGATCTCGGCAGGCCCGATCAAGACGCTTGCAGCGTCCGGCATCGGCGACTTCCGCTACATCCTAAAGTGGAACGAGTACAACGCACCGCTGAAGCGGACCGTCACGATCGACGAAGTCGGCAATTCCGCCCTCTACCTGCTGTCGGATCTGTCGACAGCCGTGACCGGCGAAATCCACCACGTCGATTCCGGCTATCACACAGTCGGCATGAAGGCCGTGGACGCGCCCGACATTTCCGTCGCGAAGGACTGACCAACAGGAATCTGACCGTGTCGCCCATCCTCTATGTGATACGCCACGGTCAGACCGATTGGAATGCCGAGCGCCGGCTGCAAGGGCAGAAGGATATCGATCTGAACGCCATCGGCCGCGAACAGGCGCGGCAGAACGGCATCGACCTCGCGGAAATCCTTGCCTTCGAAAACATTCCCTTCGATTTCGTCGCCAGCCCCTTGCGGCGCACGCGCGAAACCATGGAAATCGTTCGTCAGGCCATGGGCCTGCCGCCCAAGGATTACAGCACCGACGACCGATTGGTCGAAGTGTCCTTCGGCGCCTGGGAGGGCTTTACGCTCAAGGAATTGAAGGCGACCGAGCCTGACCGTCTTGCCGAGCGCAAGGCCAACAAATGGGATTTCATCCCGCCCGGCGATGATGCCGAAAGCTACGAAATCCTCTCCTGGCGCGTGGGTGCCTGGCTGACGTCCATCGACCGACCGACGGTCTGTGTCACGCATGGCGGCGTCATCCGCACATTGTTTCGTCTGATCGGCGATGTCGACAAGGAAGAGGCGGCCGAAATCCCCATCCACCAGGACCAGATCCTGAAAGTCGATCCGGGAATGAAGATTATCGGCTGGATGTAGCGCGCTTGCGCATGAGGCGAGAGAGAGTTGGCTCTCCGAACTGCTTGAAATCGATCAATCGAGAAATTTCGACGCTCAGCTCACCGCCCAGTACTTGGCGGTGTCGGGATTACTGGGCGGTGTCGGGATTACTGGACGATATCAAGATCGTTGACGACGCGCTTGCCGTCGACTTCCGTATAGAAGACCACGACCTTCACACCGGCCTGAAGGCCGCTAAAATCGAAATCCTCCGGCACTTGATAGCTCTTGCCGTCATCCAGCGTGATGTTGAAATTCTTCGCATCGACCTTCTTGATGACAGCCTCGACATCCGCGCTCTCGGCAAAACCAGCGACAGGAGCAAGCAGGCTTGCCGTGGCCAAAAGCGTCGCTACAAAAAAGCGCATCGTCGTCACCCTTCAGGTAAATTGATTATGATTTCTTATGCGGCCTAGAAAACACGTCGAATATGGCGGAAGTTGCCCCCAATAATGACTTCGCCCGCCCAATTGGTGAATGCATCGTCACAATCCACAATTCGGATTAATCTTTGTTTACCATGCCGATGCTTGAGGAGGAAAAGGGCCGGTCGCCGTTTCCCAGGCAAGTGAAAGAAAGATTTTGTCTTGTCGGCATTTTGGCCTATGAGTGGGCCGCAATTGCAAGTGCCAAGACGCGGCCTACCGTCAGGCTGCGCTAATCCGGGCGTTTTACATGTCGCATAATACATTCGGTCACCTTTTCCGCGTCACCACCTGGGGCGAAAGCCACGGCCCGGCGCTCGGCTGCGTCGTTGACGGCTGCCCTCCAGGCCTCCGTTTCAAGCTGCAGGAGATTCAGACCTGGCTCGACAAGCGCAAGCCGGGGCAATCGCGTTTCGTGACTCAGCGGCGCGAGGACGATCTCGTCAAGGTTCTCTCCGGCGTGATGATGGACGAGGACGGCGAGACGATGATCTCGACCGGGACGCCGATCTCGATGCTGATCGAGAATACCGACCAGCGCTCGAAGGATTATGGCGAGATCGCGCGACGCTATCGTCCTGGCCACGCTGACTATACCTATGACGTCAAATACGGGATTCGCGACTATCGCGGCGGCGGCCGCTCCTCAGCCCGCGAAACCGCAGCACGCGTCGCTGCCGGTGGTATCGCCCGTCTCGTCGTGCCCGGCGTGACCATCCGCGGCGCGCTGGTGCAGATCGGCAAGCATAAGATCAACCGCGCCAACTGGGATTGGGCTCAGGTCGATCAGAACCCGTTCTTTGCACCTGATCCGGAAATCGTGCCGGTGTGGGAAGAGTATCTCGACGGCATCCGCAAGGCTGGCTCATCGATCGGCGCAGTCGTCGAAGTCGTGGCCGAAGGCGTGCCGGCCGGTCTCGGCGCTCCGATCTACGGCAAGCTCGATCAGGACATCGCCTCGCTGCTGATGTCGATCAACGCCGTCAAGGGTGTCGAAATCGGTGAGGGTTTCGCCTCCGCTGAACTCACAGGCGAGGAAAATGCCGACGCCATGCGCATGGGGAACGACGGCAAGCGCATCTTCCTGTCCAATCATGCCGGCGGCATCCTGGGCGGCATTTCCACAGGCGAGCCTATTGTCGCACGCTTTGCCATCAAGCCGACATCGTCGATCTTGACGGAACGCCAGTCGATCGATGCCGATGGCAATAATGTCGATGTGCGCACCAAGGGTCGCCACGATCCTTGCGTCGGTATTCGTGCCGTGCCGATCGGCGAAGCCATGATTGCTTGCGCGGTTGCCGACCATTATCTGAGAGATCGCGGCCAGACGGGCCAGCAGAGATAGGAATTTCCAGATGCCTTACGACCAGAAGCGTGTTGTCGATGCAATCCGGGCTTTCGAAGCCGGCGAGATCGTCGTCGTCATGGACGACAACGACCGCGAAAACGAAGGCGACCTGATCGTTGCCGCCGTCCACTGCACACCCGACAAGATGGCCTTCATCGTTCGCCACACCTCCGGCATCGTCTGCACGCCGATGCCGCGCGAAGAAGCCAAGCGGCTGAACCTCAATGCCATGGTCGCAGAAAACGACTCGGCACATACGACGGCCTTCACTGTTTCCGTCGATTTCAAGCACGGCACTACGACCGGCATTTCCGCCGACGACCGGACGCTGACGGTGCGCAATCTCGCCAATCCGAATGTAGGACCTGCGGATTTCGTCCGCCCGGGCCATATCTTCCCGCTGGTTGCCCGCGAAGGCGGCGTGCTGATGCGTTCTGGCCATACGGAAGCCGCGGTCGATCTCTGCAAGCTCGCCGGCCTGCCGCCGATCGGCGTCATCTGCGAGCTCGTCAATGACGATGGCACCGTCACCCGCGGTCAGCAGGTGGTGAGCTTCGCCGAACAGCATGGGCTGAAGCTCGTTTCGGTCGCCGACCTTATCGCCTATCGTCAGCGCAAGGAAACGCTGATCGAACTCGGCGCCAGCTTTGATGTCGAGACGCCATTCGGCAAGGCGCGCGCCCATACCTATTCGCTGCCCTGGGATCCCATGCAGCACCTTGCCGTCGTCTTTGGCGACATTCGCGACGGCATCGACATTCCGGTGCGCCTGCATCCGGAAAACGTTGCCGAGGATATTTTCGGCAAGAACAGCCCGGTCGATTTCTATATGAAAAAGATCGCCGAAGAGGGCCGCGGCATCATTGTCTATCTGCGGGAAGGCTCTGTCGGCGTCGGCCATTTCGACAACGGCCGCAAATCACGCCAGGCCGGTCGCGAAGCCCATGCGGAAGCGCAAACGCGCGAGAGCGAGTGGCTGGAAATCGGTCTCGGCGCACAGATCCTGAAGGATCTCGGCGTGAGCTCGATCAAGCTGCTCACCAGCCGCGAGCGGCACTATGTCGGCCTAGAAGGTTTCGGGATCAAGATCGCCAAGACGGAGATTTGCTGATCTCCGACTTACCCTTGAGTGGGACGGTCGGCACAAAGTGTCGGGGTGGGGTGATCGCGTCGATCTCCATAGCCAAACAATTGTAAGCCCACCCGCCGCTGTGCGGTGACCTCCCTTCATAGGGGAGGTGTCGAAAACTCGCGATCAAGCAGCCCCATCATGATGTCATCGTGCCAGCTGCCGTTGACAAAAGCGGTTTCTCGCTCCCTTCCTTCGACAACGAAGCCGCATTTCTCATAGGCGCGGATGGCGCGTTTGTTGTAGGCGAGCACGCGTATTCCGATGCGATGCAGCTCCATCTCGCCGAAAGCATGACGCAGTAGAAGCATGATCGCTTCCGTGCCAAAGCCTTTGCCGAGCAAAGCGGGATTATAGATCCCGATCGCCATCGTCGCGCGCCTGTCCTGACGATTGACGTTGTCCAATCTGATTTCGCCGGCAAAAGCGCCCTTGATCTCGATAACCCATGCGTGAGGGTGATCGGCGAGACCCTGAACCCATCCGACCGCGCGCTCCCGAGTGATGGGCTTGATGTCCTCCTTGCCGACGCCATACATCTCCGCGATCTCGGCATTGGTGCCCAAGAAGAGGCGCTCATCGGCGTCCTCGGCGCATGGCGGGCGGAGCCTAACATTGCGGCCTTTTAGAATCAGCGACGACAACGAACTTTCCTCTTCGGGTGCTCTTCTGCCTATTGGGCTCTGTTAGTTGTGTCCCCTCAAAGGGGGCGACAAAGCTTACGATCGATCCGACCATGTGACGCCGAATACGCGAAGCCAATTGTCATAGGCAAATTTTCGCAAGGTCAGTTCATCGAATCCGCTCTTGTGCATAGCATCGACGAGGCGCGGCAAGCCGCTTGCGTCCCTGATCTCGCGAGGCATGACGGCGCCATCGAAATCCGATCCAAGAGCGACCCCATCCGATCCAACGCGGTGGACCAGATAGTTGATTTGGCGAACGACATCATCGAGCGGGGTATCTTCAGCAAGATGGGCATCGGCGCGAATGTCATTGACGGCCAAATTCAGCCCGATGACCCCGCCGGTGTCGCGGATGGCGTCCAATTGCCGGTCGGTGAGGTTTCGGGTCGATGGACATATGGTGTGAGCGCAGGCATGCGTGGCGACGAGCGGAGCGGTGCTCAATGCGGCGACATCCCAAAATCCGCGCTCGTTCAGATGAGAAACATCGATCATGATCCCCAGCTCGTTGCACCTTCTGACCAGAGCCTTCCCCACATCCGTAAGGCCGGGTCCCGTATCGGGCGATCTCGGATAGGCGAACGGTACGCCATAGCCGAAGATATTCGGGCGGCTCCATACGATGCCCAGGGATCGAAGGCCGGCATTGTAGAGGCTATCCAGATAGCCGAGATCGGGGCCGATGGCGTCGGCGCCTTCCATATGGAGCACGACGGCAAAGACACCATCACGTCGTGCCGCCTCGATCTCGCTGACGCTCGTTGCCAGACGGATTTTATCACCCGAACGCCCGATCAGCGTCTTTATGGCCGCAAGCTGCCCTTCGATCTGCAGCCGGGCATCGTCCGGATGCAAAGCTTCAGCATAGCGAACTTCGTAGCCATCATGCGTGATCGTCAGATCATCTACCGGCTCATGCTCCGGCGCGGCGTACATCGCAAACAATCCGCCGGCTAGCCCTCCTTCAAGTGCTCGCGGAAGATCGAGATGCCCGGCCTCGGATCGAGCCAGAAAATCCCGGCCGTCCGGCTTATAATCCAGTATGAACTGAACTGCATCATTATGCCCATCGAAAACCCGAACGGTGTCCATGCGATCGCTGTCCCCTAAAATCAGTGGCAGCTTCCCTGACGCCACTCAGTACCGATTTCCCGAAAGGGAACCGTCGGTCATCCCCGCCAGCCCTCGAGAAAAACGACCTTCTCGACGCCGGTGAAACGGGCGACGCGCTCCAGCTCCGCTTCTAGCTTCTCCAACCGGCCCGCCGATGCCTTGACACCCGGTTCCAGCCACAGGCGCTTGACGTCGAGAGTACCAGCCTTGCGGTCGGCCTTCATGTCGATCCGTCCGATCAGACGGTCGCCCTCCAGCAGCGGAAAGACATAATAGCCGTATTCGCGCTTCGGCTCGGGCACGAAAATCTCGATGCGGTAGAAGAAGCCGAAAAGGCGTTCGGTACGATTGCGGTCCCGCAGGGTCGGATCGAAAGGGCTGAGGACGCGGATGCGCGCCGGCGCTTCGGCGTGACTATCGAGCGTATCATGGAAGTCGAGGAAAGCAAGCGACGGTCGTGGCTTGCCGCCGGCGGCAGGCTCGATCAACACTTCGGTCAGTTCATCGCGATGCGTCTCGACCCAGCTTTTGGCCTCCTGCGGCGTCACCAGATCCCAGAAGGCGGCGATTTCACCTGAGGTCGCAAAGCCGAGGCGCTGCAGCGCGCTGCGGCAGGCCCAATCGACGAATTCGTCGTGCCCGACTTCCGGCTCATGAAAATGGGCCGGCAGCACACGCTCCACGAGATCATAGACCTTCTGGAAATTGGCGCGGCCGGCGATCGCGAACTTGCCGGTGCGCCAGAAATATTCGAGCGCCGTCTTGTTGGGGTGCCAGTTCCACCAGCCGCCGGAGACATGATCCTCCGCTTTGACCTCGCGGGCGGTGATTGCCCCATTCTTCAGCACGCGCTCGTAAGTTTCCTCGAAAGCCGCCTCGAACCCCTCGCCGCGCCATTTCCGCCAGCGCTCGATGATCGCCGCTTCCTCGCGGCGGAAGCGATGCTTCCAGTAGACGAAGAAGGCGCTCGGCAGGATCGAGGCGTCATGCGTCCAGTTTTCAAAGAGCGCGCCGTCCTTTTCCAGAAGCTCCGTCAGGTGCTCTCGCCGATAGGTCTGGTTGCGCGAGAACAGGATCTGGTGATGGGCGCGCTCGACGGTGGCGATACTGTCCACCTGCACGAAACCGATGTCGTGGATGAGCTGCAGCAGCCCCGCCTTGGTCAAGGCGCGGTTCGGCGGGTTGGCAAGCCCCTGTTTGGCAAGGAACACGCGGCGGGCGTCACGATTCGAGAGCAGATTCGTCATTGCAGGATCATAGGCATAAATTCCCATGCTTTCAAAGAGGCGTCGATTTGATAATTCGATGCAATGCGCTATAGCTCCGCGATCACACTACCGAACAAGGAAGCTGCTTGGACATCCGCTTCGAAAACGCCGGCGTCGATTATGGCAAGCGCACCGCGCTGTTTCCTCTGAATCTCACGCTTCAGGAGCGCCGTATCGGGGTGATCGGCCTCAACGGTTCCGGCAAGACGACCTTCGCGCGGCTCATCAACGGGCTCGTCAAGCCGACGACGGGACGCGTCTTGGTCGACGGGCTCGATACGGTCGGCAACGCCAGCGAGGTGCTTGGAAAGGTCGGCTACATCTTCCAATCGCCGCAGAACCAGATCATCTTGCCCATCGTGCGCGACGACATCGCCTTCGGCCTCAAGGCGCGCGGATATGACAAGGCGCGGATCGAATCCGCGGTCGAAGCCATTCTCGGACGGTTCGGCGTTAGCCACCTTGGGTCGCGCCGGGCACATGAGCTTTCCGGCGGGGAGTTGCAGATGGCCGCACTCTGCTCGGTGCTCGTCACCGGACCCGATATCCTTATCTTGGACGAACCTACCAACCAGCTCGATCTGAAGAACCGAGCGCTTGTGCAAAAGACTATGGCAACGCTTCCGGAGAAAGTGATCGTCATCAGTCACGACCTGCCGCTGCTTGAGGATTTCGAACGGGTGCTGCTGTTCGATCAGGGCCGGCTTGTTGTCGATGCGCCGGCAGAGGAAGCGATCGCCCGCTACAAGGAGATGGCAGGCTGATGCAGACGCTGCATGTCGATGTCGATACATGGTTGCACCGGCTTTCGCCACGCCTGAAGCTGCTGGCGCTTGCCGCACTCGGCCTCCTGCTGTTCCTGACCCAGTCTATCCCGGTGCTTGCCTGCGCAAACCTTATCGGTGCTGCCCTCTATCTTCGCAGCGGCCTGCCGGTGGGAGACGCAATAAAGCGGCTTCGGCCTATTCTGATCTCGATTGCCGTGCTCGCGATCTTCGCGGCCCTAGTCGGCCCACTTCACGCGGCGATCGTTACTGCCCTGCGTCTGACCGCGCTCGCGCTATTCGCCGCCACGGTGACGGCGACGACATCGATGGCCGCTTTCATTGACGAGATAACCGCCCTTGCCATGCCGCTGGAAAAAATCGGCTTGCTTAAGGCCGCCGATATCGGGTTGGCGATCGGCCTTGTGATCCGCTTCGTCCCCGATATCCTCGATCGCTACCGTGCAATCCGCGAGGCGCATCAGGCGCGCGGGATCAAGGTTCGCCTGGCAACCACGCTTGCGCCGCTCATCATCCTGACGCTGCGCGATGCCGACAATATCGCGGCGGCGATTGACGCGCGCGGCATTCGGCGTCAATGAACATAGATCTTTTTCGGAAGGAGCCGCCATGAACACCCGCGATCTCGTGCTTTCGGCACTTTTTGCCGCCATCATCGTGGCGCTCGGCTTGTTGCCGCCGATCCCGATCGGCATCATTCCGGTTCCGATCACGGCGCAATCGCTCGGCGTCATGCTCGCGGGTGTCGTGCTCGGCGCCAAGCGCGGGACGATCGCCGTGCTGCTGGTAGTGGTGCTTGTTTCGATCGGCCTGCCGGTCCTTTCCGGCGGTCGCGGCGGCCTTGCCGTCTTTGCCGGCCCGACAGCCGGCTTCTTCGTCGGCTGGATTTTCGCAGCCTTCGTCACCGGCTATCTCTCCGAACGATTGGTCGAGCCGGAACAGAGCGGCCTGACGCAGGGTATCGGCTTCTTCATCGCTGCGGTCATTGGCGGCATCGTGGTGCTCTATGCATTCGGCATTGCCTGGCTGGCGATCAATATCGGCTTCAGCAAGGCATTTATCGGGTCCTTGGGCTTTGTGCCGGGAGATGTCATCAAAGCAGTGGTCGCGGCTCTCGTCGGCCGCGCCGTCATGGTCGGCTACCCGCTTCTGCCGCAGCGGAGCTAAATCGAGACTAAGCCAGATATTTGTAGAGCCAGTCGCGCGTGTCTTCCGGCAGCGGCACCGGGTCATGCTCGTCGCCGCGCACCGCGAGCCAGAGGATTTCCACCTCTGCTGCCAGTTCATTGTCGGTTTCGACCGCCACGACGAAACCGACCGACTTGCCGCCGATCTTGTTGACGCTGATCGAGTAGCGGGCGAGTTCATCATAGTGCAAGGCACGGTGCAGCGAACAGGAGACCTTCTTGGCGATGTAGACGGGCTCGTCATCGACCAGCGGCCGCGTGCGCCAGAAGTTCGAGAGTGCGGTCTCCGCCTGCGAGATATAGGATGCGATAAACATCTGGCCGTGCCGATCGACATCACGCGGCGGCACCCTTACCTCGATGACATCGGATCGTTCTGCTCTCGCCATGACGCAATAAACCTTGGCCAACGCCATACTGACCTTAATGAAAGCTTAACACCACGCTTCGATAAGTAAACGGGCGCCATTCCAAAGTGGTTAAGATGGATTGTTGACATTGTAGTGACACGGTCCATGTCCTGTAATAGGCGTCACACCTTCTTTATAGATTGGCCCCATGAGCACACGTCTTTACGAACACCCGATCTTCCTTGAACACATCGTTCCGGAAGGTCACCCCGAACGGCCAGACCGGCTGCGATCGTTGAATATCGCGCTGGAGCATCCGAATTTCGAGCGGCTGGACCGGCGAAAAGCGCCTGCCGCAAACGAGGATGCGGTGCTGCTTGCTCATCCTGAAGAGCATCTGGATTTCGTGCTGCGTTCGATGCCGGACAGAGGCGACGACGGCGAGATCAATCAGCTCGAAGCCGATACCTATGCCAGCCCGAAGACGCTGCAGGCGATCATGCACGGCGTCGGCGGCGCCATGGCGGCGGTCGACGATGTCTTCTCGGGTGCGGCCGACAATGTCTTCGTCGCAGCCCGTCCGCCGGGCCACCATGCCGAGAAGGCCAAGGCCATGGGCTTCTGTTTCTTCAACAATGCCGCGATTGCCGCACGCCATGCGCAAAAGGCTCATGGTGCCGAGCGTGTCGCCATCGTCGATTGGGACGTGCACCACGGCAACGGCACGCAGGACATCTTCTGGGACGATCCGTCCGTGCTCTTCTGTTCCACCCACCAGATGCCACTTTATCCTGGCACGGGGAAAAAGGACGAGAACGGCGCCCACAATACCATCGTCAACGCACCGCTTTCGCCTAACACGGGGGGCGATCATTTCCGAGAGGCCTTCAAGTCGCGCATCCTTCCGGCGCTCGCCGACTTCAGCCCTGATCTCATCATCATCTCTGCTGGTTTCGACGCCCATCACCGCGATCCCCTGGCGCAACTGAATCTGACCGGCGAGGATTTCGACTGGGCGACGGGGCGGCTGCTTGAGGTTGCCGACCGCAGCGCCAAGAACCGGGTCGTCAGCCTGCTCGAAGGCGGCTATGATCTAGAGGGCCTCGCCGAATCGGCGGGGATGCATATTCTACGCATGATGAGAGGTTGACGATGAGCGAGAGCGCCAAGGCAGATGTATCAGGCTATTCCTTCGAGAAGGCCGTGGCGGAGCTTGAAAGCATCGTTGCACGGCTTGAGCGCGGCGATGTGGCGCTCGATGAATCCATTTCGATCTATGAGCGTGGCGAAGCGCTGAAGAAGCATTGCGAGGCGCTGCTTTCGGCTGCGGAAAACCGCATCGAAAAGATCAGACTCGACCGCGCCGGCAAGCCGCAGGGCACGGAAGCGCTGGATGGTGCCTGAGACAAAGCCAGAAAATTTGAGTTTGGATGACATTGCCGGTAGGTTGACCCGGTAGGTTGTGTCCCAACCGAAAGGAGAGCCGATATGTCCTTCTTCCCAGGCAACGATCCGCAGGCCGGCGACGCCTTCGCTTGCGATGCGATCGAAAATCTGATTATCCCGCGCACCAGTGACCTCGGCGGCTTCTCCGTGCGGCGCGCGCTTCCGAGCAGCCGGCGGCGGCTGGTGGGGCCGTTCATCTTCTTCGATCGCATGGGGCCTGCCATTTTACGGCCGGGTCAGGCGCTCGACGTGCGCCCGCATCCGCATATCGGCCTTTCCACCGTCACCTATCTGTTCGATGGCGAAATCCGCCATATGGACAGCCTCGGCACGGCCAAGGTGATCCGCCCGGGCGACATCAACCTGATGACGGCCGGGCGCGGCATCGTGCATTCCGAGCGCACGCCGGAGAACCTGCGCGACCATCCGTTTTCCATGTCCGGCCTGCAGACGTGGCTGGCGCTGCCCGACGAGAAGGAAGAAATCGATCCGTCCTTTGCCCATACAGAAAAGGACGAGCTGCCTGTGATCGCCGATGGCGGCGTGAGCGGGCGCGTTGTCATCGGCGATTTCGAGGGCCTGAAATCGCCGGTGAAATCCTTCTCGGACACACTCTATGTCGATCTGCAGCTGCAGCCGAACACGACGTTTCCTTTTGGGGCAGCACATGAGGAACGAGCGGTCTATATTCTCTCCGGTTCGCTCGTCGTCGCCGGCGACCGTTTCGAACAGGATCAGCTCCTCGTCTTCCGGCCGGGCGACGCGATAACGCTGGAGGCCGCTGAAAAAGGCTGTCATCTCATGCTTTTTGGCGGTGCAGCGCTCAATTCGAAGCGCTATATCTGGTGGAATTTCGTCTCGTCCTCGAAGGAGCGCATCGAAAAGGCCAAGGAAGAATGGCGCACGGGCCGCTTCGATATCGTGCCGGGCGACGAGGAAGAGTTCATTCCCCTGCCGGAGGGCTAACGGGTTCATAACACTCCCACATGTTTCTTGTTCGGGAACACCTTGAATTCGGCGCCTTTTGTCGCAATCTGTTTTGACGTAAAGGCGGACAACCGCCCAAGAATAGCAAGAAAGAGGCTTCAGCCTTGACACAAATGCCACAGACGCCCCTGCTGGACCGGGTCCAATATCCTTCCGACCTGCGAAAGCTGGAGGACCGGGAATTGCCGCAGCTCGCCCGCGAAGTTCGCGACGAGATGATCGATGCGGTATCGCGCACCGGCGGACATCTTGGTGCCGGCCTCGGCGTCGTCGAGCTGACCATTGCGATCCACAGCGTCTTCAATACACCGAACGATCGTCTGATCTTCGATGTCGGGCATCAATGTTATCCGCATAAGATCCTGACCGGGCGCCGTGACCGCATCCGCACGCTGCGGCAGGAAGGCGGCCTTTCCGGCTTCACGCGCCGTGCCGAAAGCGAGTATGATCCTTTTGGCGCCGCGCATTCCTCGACATCCATTTCCGCCGGCCTCGGCATGGCCGTTGCCGCCGAGCTCGATAATACCGACCGTCGCGTGATCGCCGTCATCGGCGACGGCGCCATGTCAGCCGGCATGGCTTATGAGGCGCTGAACAATGCCGGCGCGCTCGATGCGCGGCTGATCGTCATCCTCAACGACAATGACATGTCGATTGCCCCGCCGACAGGAGCGATGAGCGCTTATCTCGCCCGCCTCGCCTCCGGCCGCACCTATATGGGCTTCCGGGATTTCGGCAAGAAGCTGACCGCCTATCTCGGCAAGAAGGTCGACCGCGCCATCACGCGGGCAGTCGAACATGCACGAGGTTATGTGACCGGCGGCACCATGTTCGAGGAGATGGGCTTCTATCATATCGGCCCTATCGACGGCCACTCCTTTGAGCATCTGCTGCCCGTGCTGCGCAACGTGCGCGACAATGCACAAGGCCCTGTGCTGATCCATGTCGTGACGCAGAAGGGCAAGGGTTATGCGCCCGCCGAGGCGGCTGCGGACAAATATCATGGCGTCAACAAGTTCGACGTCATCACCGGCGCTCAGACGAAGGTGAAGCCGAATGCGCCAAGCTACACTAGCGTCTTTGCGGACGCTTTGGTGCAGGAGGCGGCACTCGACGAGAAGATCGTCGGTATCACCGCCGCCATGCCGAACGGTACCGGCCTCGACAAGCTGCAGGAGTTCTTCCCCAAGCGCTGTTTCGATGTCGGCATTGCCGAGCAGCATGCTGTGACTTTCGCCGCCGGCCTTGCTGCCGAAGGTTACAAGCCCTTTGCCGCCCTTTACTCCACCTTCCTGCAGCGCGCCTATGACCAGGTGGTGCATGATGTGGCCATCCAGGGCCTGCCGGTTCGCTTCCCGATCGACCGCGCCGGCTTCGTCGGCGCCGATGGGCCGACACATGCCGGCTCCTTCGATACCGCATTTCTCGCCACGCTACCTGGTTTCGTCGTCATGGCCGCGGCCGATGAGGCGGAACTCAAGCATATGGTGCGCACCGCCGCTGCCTATGATCTCGGCCCGATTTCCTTCCGCTATCCACGCGGAGAAGGCGTCGGCGTCGATCTGCCGGAGCGCGGCCAGATCCTCGAAATCGGCAAGGGCCGCGTCATCAAGCAGGGTTCGAAGGTCGCGTTGCTATCCTTCGGCACGCGCCTGGCCGACAGCCTTGCCGCCGCCGAAGATCTGGATGCTGCCGGACTTTCGACGACGGTCGCGGACGCACGCTTCGCCAAGCCGCTCGACCACGATCTCATCCGCCAACTTGCCGCCCATCACGAGATCCTGATCACGATCGAGGAAGGTTCCGTCGGCGGCTTCGGCAGTCAGGTCATGCAGTTCCTTGCCAATGAAGGCCTGCTCGACAATGGCCTCAAAATCCGCTCGCTGGTCATGCCCGATATCTGGATGGAACAGGCCAAGCCCGAGGCCATGAATGCCATGGCCGGCCTTGACCGCGCCGGCATCGTGCAGACGGTATTCCGCGCACTCGGCCATGGCCGTATCGTCGAAGTTGCTGGATAAACGCAAAAATCAGGCGACCCCAAGGCTGCCCGATGTCGTCAACCATCGAGCCCGTTGAAGATCGCCACGCGGTCCCGGCCGGCGGCCTTGGCCTGATAGAGCGCGGAATCGACATTTTTTAACAGCACGGCACGTGTTGCGCCATCATCCGGCGCCAGTGCTGCACCGATGCTCAGCCGTGCGGAGACGGATACGCCATCCACTGTGAACGGCGTTCGGAATGCCATCAGCAAGCGCTCGGACAGAGAGACAAGTGCGCTCCTGTCGGTCGGGTCCGGCACGAAGATGGCGAATTCGTCGCCTCCCATACGAACGACCATGTCATCGGTGCGGATCACAGAGCGGATGCGGGATGCCGCCTCGCAGAGAACTTCATCGCCGACATTATGACCGAAGCGGTCGTTGATGGATTTGAAGCCATCCATGTCGAGATAAAGAACGCCGAAGTGGCGGCCAGCGGCAATGGCTGAACTCAATGCGCTATCAACCAGGCTTTCCAGCGCCGACCGGTTGAAGAAACGGGTCAGTGGATCGGTCATGGCTGCCGCGCGCAAGCTGTTCTCGGCTATTCCCATCAGCAAGTTCGTTTTCTGCAGACGCAGAAGCGCACTTGCGATCTGGGCAAAGCGCCTGAGACTTTGCTCCTCACTCGAGGAGAACTGCCTTGGCTTCTGATCCAGAATGCAGAAGGCACCTACCGGCAGTCCGTTCTCCAGTCGCACGGGAGCGCCTGCATAAAAGCGGAAATAGGGATCGTCGAGAACGAAGGGGGCGGTCTTCAGGTCCGGTTCTTCCTTGAGATCTGGCAGGACCAGCAGTTCGTCATCGAAAACCACCCGCGTGCAGATCGACATATCGCGCGAGCATTCGGCGATCTTCAGGCCTGCCTGGCCTGCTATGCGCTGCCAGTCCTCATCAATGATATTGATGGCTGCATACGGCGTTTCGAACACACTCCTCGCCAGTTCGGCAAGGATCGCAAGCTCAGGTGTGGGGCTGTTGTGAATCGCATTCAGGGATCGTACGGCCAAAAGCCTCTGTGTTTCATTGGCCGGAACTCGGACGAGCTGTCCCATTCGAATCTCCCTCTGCGATCAGCGTGCGACTTATGGAGTTAGCGGTTCTTCGCTCAGGGCAACCCTGCCGACGATAAAATATCTAACAAATCTCGACCGAAAGGATGACTCACCAGCGCGCGAGAACGATCCTGCGGCTTAAACAACCTATCCCCGAAAGGGAGAGGCATTACCGCAGCAAAACTGGGCAAGTTGTGGCAATGGAATAGTATCATCCATGAAAAACGAAACGGCCCGCCGCAAAGCGGCGGGCCGAGAACGCTAGCGGCAGCGATTCGCAGAGATGGATCAGAATTCTTCCCAATCGTCCTGGGGCGCGGCAGCGGTTGCCTTGCCGGCAAAGGCTTTGGCGACCGTGCGCCCGAGAGCGCGGGCCGGCGACACCGCCGGCTTCGAACGCGCCGTTGCCACGACGGGTCGTGCAAGCGTTGCCTGCGCGGCCGCCGCCTGAATGGAGTTACCAAGGCGGAACTGCTGGAGCAGCTCATTGAGTGCTGCAGCCTCGCGAGCAAGCGCATGGCTGGCCGCCGTCTGTTCCTCGACCATGGCAGCATTCTTCTGCGTACCCTGATCCATGTTGTTGACCGCCGTGTTGATCTCCTGCAGGCCGGTCGACTGCTCGCGGGTAGCCGTCACGATTGCGCCGACATGGCGGTTGATTTCCTGCACCTCGGATACGATCAGTTCAAGGGCCTTGCCGGTCTCGCCGACCAGCGACACACCCGTATTGACCTGATCGCTCGATGTCGTGATGAGCGACTTGATTTCCTTGGCGGCATTGGCCGAGCGCTGCGCAAGCTCGCGCACTTCCTGGGCAACGACGGCAAAGCCCTTGCCGGCATCTCCGGCACGTGCTGCCTCGACACCGGCATTGAGCGCCAGAAGATTGGTCTGGAACGCGATGTCATCGATGACGCTGATGATGTTGCTGATCTCGCCAGAGGACTTTTCGATCTGCTGCATGGCCGCGACGGCTTTACGAACCACTTCGCCCGATCGTTCCGCACCGAGGCGGGCGCGTTCGACGAGATGGCCGACATCCTCGGCCCGCTTGGCGGAATCACGAACCGTGATCGTGACCTCTTCGAGTGCTGCGGCCGTCTCTTCGACGGCAGCGGCCTGCTGCTCGGTGCGGTGCGCCAGATCATCGGCCGCCGAACGGATTTCGTCAGCACCGGCATTGATGGCGGATGCATTTTGGCCAACGGACCGCAAAGCCGCTTCAAGCTTCTCGACCGCATGGTTGAAATCGGCGCGGACGCTGTCGAACTGCGGCGCGAAGCTGTCGTTAAGACGGGTTGCGACATTGCCCGAAGACAGGGCTGAGAGGCCGCCGGCGAGCGCTTCCATGGCGAAACGGATTTCACCTTCTTCACGCGCCTTCTGCTCATCATTCATCAGGCGCTGACGTTCGGCATCACCACGCATGCGCTCGGTCTCGCCGGCAAGACGCAGCTTCTCGATGCCGGCCTCCTTGAAGACGAGGACGGCATCCGCCATGCGGCCGATTTCATCGCCGCGGCCAACAGCCGGGACTTCGATGTCGTGCTCGCCATTTGCCAGACGGCCCATGGCCGCCGTCATGCCAACGATCGGGCGCACGATGATGCGCGAGAGCAGCCAGGCAAGCACTGCGGCGGCGAGCGAGGCGAAGATGCTGCCGAGGATGAGGGTCAAGCGAAGATCGCCGTTGGCGTCGTCCTGCATGGCTGCGAGGTTGCTTGCCTTGGCGCGGGCAGCCTGCTTGATCTTGGCCGCGGCATCGCGGAAGCCGTCAAGCTGGCCCTTGGTTTCGTTCTGACCGATCTTGACGATCTGATCGAGCGGCATTTCGGTTTCCTTGCGCGCCTTGGCCTGCGGCTCCGCGAGCTGATGGAAATAGAGATCGGCCGCCTTCTGCATGTTGTCGATCGCCTGCTGGAGATCCGGTGAATCGGCAGCTGCCTGCTTGGCGGCGGCGATGCTCTTCAGCATCCGCTCGCGATTGTTGAAGATATCGCCATAGGTGCTATCGCTGCGCAGAAGCAGAAAGCCGCGCAGGTTGACGGCCTGCTCCAGCATGGCCTGCAGCGAATCATCGATCAGGCTGACGAGCTGCTGCGACCTTTCCTGTTCGACGGCAGCGCCGGCGGAAACCTCTTCCTTGGAATAGACGAATGCGGAAACGCAGGCGAAAATGGCAATCAGAGCCGTAAATGTGATGGCAAGCTTGCCATTCAAGGAGAGCTTTTTCGCGGACATGAGCGGGCGCCTCCTGAGCGCAGGTCCTGGCGAGCATTTTTAGAACCGCGCGAGGAAGGATGCGGCTATGCTCGGAGAATTCAGGGAGGGGGCATGATTGGGACGCTGACGCGCGAAGCCTTCATGGCAGGCGGCGATCTTGAAGCGGATCGCCACAATCAAGGGCATCAGTAGAGGCTTCGGCTTTAAATTTATTTAATTTGAGAGGCGGTTTGTATGCCGCTAGTTCACGGCAGCCGCGGCCAGGATCAGGATATCCAAATCGTGCTCGGGATAGAAATCCTGCGCCGTCATCTGGAACGTCGTCGCGCCGATCTTCTTTACATTCGTACCACAGAAGCTGATGTAGTTCTCGGGACGACCCTTATCGACCGTCAACTCGAAATGCTTGATCGGCCCGGACCAGTTGGCTCCGGTCGTCAGCACATAGGAGATCCAGCTTTCGGTGTAACCGCGACCACCCTTGTCGGCCGCCGCGGCAAGTTTCACCGCTGTCTTCAGAAAAGTCTCGTCGAGGCAATATTTGCCGCGATAGGCCTGCAGCTGCTGCTTTTGGTACTCTTCATCGCCGGCGAAGGTAATGGCGACAGTGCCGCCGACGCTTGGCTTGTAGCGATGCTCAACCGTAATCTTCGCCTTGGCCGGGAATTTCGTGCGCCACCAATAGGTGGTATGCAGCGTCCACATCGGTGTGGGATGATGCTTCATGCCTTGGCCGTCATTGTCGTATTCGTCGTCGGCAATCAAACCGCGGGCCGTCCAATCCTCGAGTACATCGAGGGGCAGCTTTGCCACGGCATCCATGGCCGCCTTGCTCAGCGGTAGCAGGGGTACGCCATGAGCCTTCAATTCATCCGTCATGTCGACCCCGGCAACCGATACGCGCTGCTGTAGGGTCGGGACAATGGCCTTGCCATCCTGCGTCACGCTGAAGCCGAGGAAATTATCGGAATCGACATTCCCCGTATCGACCATGCTGTCTATGTCGCCCTTGATGTCGGGCATCGGGAAGGCGACGACGCTTTCGACGTCCTTGTCGGAGGTATTTTCGAACACGTAATCGACGCGCACTTCGCTCTGCGAAATGAACAGTTTTTCCTGATCCATGCTGATATCGCCGGTGCGGACATAGGCGAGACCGCCGGTCTTCAGCTCGGCCATCGTATCATTTGCCATAGCAGGAACGGCGATCATCGCCATCAGCACTGCACAGCCACAGATCTTTCGCATGGTGCCCTCACCGTTGATGACAACGATTATCGCCTGTCGCAATCCTGCGTCAACGACGATATCAGCATAAAAGGCTTGCAACACAGCCCATTGCCCGGCATGGACAGCCCATGTCAGAACCACAACGCCTCGACCAGCTTCTCGTCACCCTTTCGCTCTTCGCCAGCCGCTCTCGCGCTCGCGATGCGATCCAGCGCGGCACGGTCGCCGTGAACGGCAAGATCGTGACGAAGCCCGGGGCACTCTTCACCGAAGACGCACAGATCAGCATCGACGATCCGGCGCAGGATTATGTTTCCCGTGCGGCGCTGAAGCTGGTGGCGGCCCTCGATCATTTCGGTCTCGATCCGCGCGGACAGAATTGCCTCGATGTCGGCGCATCGACCGGAGGCTTTACCGAGGTGTTGCTTGAGCGCGGTGCCGCCCATGTCACGGCAATCGACGTTGGCCACGACCAGATGCATCCGCGTGTGGAAGCCGACGCGCGCGTGACCAGCATCGAAGGGCTGAACGCGCGCAATCTGACCGCCGAGGACATAGGCGAACCCTTCTCCTTCATCGTTTCCGATGTTTCTTTCATTTCGTTGAAGCTTGCTCTCGCGCCGGCGCTTTCACTCGCCGAACCCGGCGCGCGGGCGGCGCTGCTGGTAAAGCCGCAATTCGAGGCGGGTCGCGATGCGATCGGCAAGTCCGGTCTCTTGAAGGACCCCTCCACCGCTCCGGCGGTGGCGGCCGAACTCGAGCGCTGGTTCACCGAAGATATGGGCTGGCAAAGCCTCGGCCTCATCGCCTCACCGATCGCAGGCGGCGACGGCAATCAGGAATTTCTTCTCGCAGGGATCAAGCCATGAGCACCGAAACCGTTACCATCCAAAAGCTCGGCGCCCAGGGCGACGGCATCGCGCAAGGCGCCGATGGCCCGATCTACATACCCTTCACGCTTCCGGGCGAAAGTGTCGCCGTCGCGCGGGTGAAGAGCCAGGGCACGCTGATGTCGATCACGGCGGCCTCGCCGGATCGCCAGGAGCCGCACTGTCGGCATTTCGGCCCACATGGCGTCAACGGCGCCTGCGGCGGATGTACCCTGCAACATTATGCCGATGCCCCCTATCGCTCCTTCAAGCGTCAGCTCGTGGTCGATGCCCTGCGCTCCAAGGGCCTGACGCCAGAAGTGGACGATATCGTCGCCGCACATCCGGGCGAACGGCGCAGGGTCGTCTTCGCTGCGCGCAAGACTGAAAAGGATATGCTGATCGGCTTCAATCAGGCCGAAAGCCACCACATCGTCGCCATCGAGGAATGTCCCATCGCCTCGGCCGGCATTATGGCCAGGCTGCCCGCCATCAAGACGATTGCGGCGGCAATCGCCATCAACGCCGAAGCCTTCCGCATCTCCGTATTGGAGACGCAGACGGGCCTCGACCTTGCCGTCGACGGCATCAAGTCTCTTTCGGACAAACAGCGCCGCAGCACGATCGAAACAGTGTTGTCGCTTCGCGGTATCGCCCGCGTCTCGCTGAACGGCGAGATCCTGGTCGAACCGGTAAAGCCGATAATCGATTTCGGCGGCGTCCAGGTCGCGCCGCCGCCGGGCGCCTTCACGCAGGCAACCAAGCAGGCCGATGATGCCATGGCGGAACTGGTTGTGACCCATGTGGGCAAGGCAAAACGCATTGCCGATCTCTTCGCAGGCAGCGGCACCTTCTCGCTGCGCCTGGCGCGGATCGGACGCGTGCATGCGGTGGAAAGCGAAGACAAGCCGCTCGCGGCATTGGATCACGCTGCCCGCAACATGCAGGGACTGAAGCCTGTCAGCGTCGAACGCCGCGACCTCTTCCGCCGGCCGCTGATGACGCAGGAACTGAAGGTCTACGACGCCGTCGTCTTCGACCCGCCCCGCGCCGGCGCGGAATTCCAGAGTAAGGAGTTGGCTCGATCGCAGGTCAAGAAGATCGTGGCCGTCTCCTGCAACCCGCTCACGCTCGCGCGCGATCTGGCCCTGCTGGTCGAGGGAGGCTACCGGATTACCCGGGTGACGCCGATCGACCAGTTCCTGTGGACCTCACATGTCGAGGTGGTTGCGGCGCTTGAGAAATAAGTCTTCACCGCTTCATGAAGGCTTCGAAAGCCGCGCGGGCTTCGGCGCTTTTCAGCTGGGCGGCGAAATGCTCGGCTTCCTTCTGGATGCGGTCTAAGACGGCCTCAGGTGGACCGCGCATGAGATCACGGGCAATCCTGAGCGCCTCCGGCGGCTTGGCGGCGAGTTTGGCTGCCAGCGACAGTGTCTCGGCCTCCACCGCCTCCGGTGGCACCACCTTCCAGATCAGCCCGGCTTCCTTGGCGTCAGCAGCAGAAAAACCTTCCCCAAGCGCAAGCAGCGCGAAGGCGCGTTGATGGCCCATGGCGCGCGGCGCTAGCAGGCTCGAGGCCGCTTCGGGAACCAGAGCAAGATCCACGAAAGGTGTCTTGAATAGGCTGCGATCGGAAGCAATCGTAAGATCGCAATGCAGATGGATCGTGGTGCCAATACCGATCGCCAGACCATCGACGCCGGAGACGACGGGCTTCTTCGTGCTGGCCAGTGCGACGAGGAAATCGAACACTTCATGCCCCATATTGCCGCTCATGGCGAAGGCGAGGAAATCGGCGAGATCATTGCCGGCAGAAAAGCAGCCTTCCGTGCCCAGGAAGGCATGAACGCGGATATCTGGCGCAGCTTCCGCAGCCTTCAGCGCGTCAGTCATCGTCTGATACATGACGCGAGTGATAGCGTTCTTCTTTTCCGGCCGGTTGAAACGGATGATCTGGACCTGCGATGCAGTCTCGGGGCGTTCGATGAGGATATGGTCGGTCATGGCTCTTCCTCAGGCGAGTGCGATGCGAGCGGCTTCGAGGCTGGATGCACCGGCAATGACCCGATCAGACAGAGCGGCGGTCTCGGCCAGGAGATTTTCGGCAGCGAAGCGGCAAAGCGCGATGCGCTTGGCCCCCTCACCGTCGCCAGCTTTCGCAAGACCGCCCTTTGCCAGATAAGAGCCTGTTAGTACGAGGCCGAAAAGCCGCTGGTAAGGCGTGGCGCCTGCCAATGCTTCGGCAATAACGCCCTCTGCTTGTTTCGACAGGAGCCATTCGCTTGCCTTTTCCAGATCGGCAATGGCTGCCTGCAGCCGCGGCGCCGTTTCGCCGAAACCCTCAAGATTGGACTTGGCGACCGTATCGGCGATATCACGCAATTGGGCGATGAAGCCGCGCACGTGGTCGCCATTGGCGAGCGTCAACTTGCGCGTCACCAAATCGATGGCCTGGATACCGTTCGTGCCCTCATAGATCGGCGCGATACGGGCATCCCTCAGCAGGCGCGCAGCACCTGTCTCCTCTATGAAGCCCATGCCGCCATGAACCTGAATGCCAAGCGAAGCGACATCGACGCCGGCATCTGTGGAGAAGGACTTGGCAATCGGCGTCAGCAATGCGGCGCGCTCCTGCCAGAAGCGGGCCTTCT
The DNA here is from genome assembly GCF_054558365.1 of Rhizobium sp. No.120. Classification (NCBI taxonomy): domain Bacteria; kingdom Pseudomonadati; phylum Pseudomonadota; class Alphaproteobacteria; order Hyphomicrobiales; family Rhizobiaceae; genus Rhizobium; species Rhizobium sp. No.120. Next base: position 735,595 of record NZ_BAAJNQ010000002.1, on the reverse strand, counting down.
GCGGATCACGATGCGACATGTCGATCGCCTCCGCACAAGCGTAGCAGATCGCGCGCGAGCCCTGTGTCAAAGCCTTCATCGTCAGCAGCATACGCGCGACATCGGGATGCTCGATGATCGGGCTCATGCCCGAGGATGTCGTACCCGGCGCGCGGCCCTGGGTGCGCTCGCGGGCATAGGCAATGGCTTTCTGAGTTGCCGCTCCGGCAATCGCGACACCCTGGATGCCGACAGCCAAGCGGGCATTGTTCATCATCGTGAACATGCAAGCGAGGCCTTTGTTCTCCTCGCCGACGAGCCAGCCAACTGCACCCTTTTCCGACCCGTATTTTCCATCACCATAAATTATCGTGCAGGTCGGCGAACCGTGAATACCCAGCTTATGTTCGAGGGAATGGGCAAAATAATCGTTACGAGCGCCAAGAGAACCATCATCGTTGATCAGGAATTTCGGCACGAGAAAGAGCGAAATGCCGCGCGTGCCGGCAGGCGCATCCGGAAGACGGGCGAGGACGAAATGAACGATATTCTCCGCCGCCTCGTGATCGCCCCAGGTGATGAAGATCTTCTGGCCGAAAAGACGATAGGTGCCGTCGTCGCGGCGTTCGGCACGGGTGCGCAAGGCGCCGACGTCGGAACCGGCATGCGGCTCGGTCAGGTTCATGGTGCCGGACCATTGCCCGGATACGAGCTTTTCCAGGTATTTGCTCTTGAGGTCGTCACTGCCATGGGCAATCAGCGCCTCGACAGCGCCCATGGTCAGCGTCGGCGCGAGACCGAATGCCATGGAAGCCGAGTTCCACATTTCCAGCGTCGCGACATTCAGCATATGCGGCAGGCCCTGCCCGCCGAATTGCTCGGGGGCGGTCAAACCGTTCCAGCCGCCGGCGATCCAGTCGCGATAGAGCTTTTCCCAACCATCGGGAAGCACCACCTTGCCATCGACCAGTTTCGCACCCTGCTTGTCGCCAATCTCGGCAAGGGGCTCCATCTCCTCGCCGGCAAAACGGCCTGCTTCCGACAGGATGGCATCGACGACATCGGCGCTCAGGTCGCCCAAAATGCCTTCGTCCATCGCGCGCTGCATGCCCGCGACATGCTTCAGCGTGAATGCGATTTCTTCGACTGGCGCCTTATACATGCTGCTTCCTCCGCACTGGCATTAGCGATGAGCCGCCTCACCCGGATCATCAATCACATCTGCTACAGCTAGTTTATTTTTACGTAAACGTCAATTTTTTCATATTGCAAGCGGCATCGATTTCCACCATCTCGCGCACCCGAATCCAACACGCGTTTGACGTGGTGGTGGCAACGCCGCCTAAATCCGGGATTATTCTACCAGGGCTCGGACGTGCATAAACAATCGTCATGAATGAAGACTAAGGCAACTGTTCAGACAAAGCGAACGATGCCCCCATGAACACGCTCACGTCAGTCAATTCTATACCCGGTTTTATCTGGGCGTACCGTATCCGCCCCGGCGCAGCCAAGCCGGAGCGCCTGCCCGATGATACCGATCGCTCGACGCTTTTCAGCGATGACGGTTTTCTCTGGCTGCATCTCAATCTCGTCGATGCCCGCGTGCCGGCCTTCCTCGAGGACGCACCTGGATTGAACGAAGCCGCGCGCGTCGCTTTGACCACGCATGAGACCCATGCGACGATTACGGTCGATGATCAGATGCTGTTCGGCACATTAGTCGACTTCCAGCGTGACTTCGCTCACAACACCCACGATATCGGCTGGCTGCATTTCGCCGTCACCGATCGCATGCTGATCACGACGCGGCTACAGCCACTCCGCAGCCTCGACAGAACCCGCATGCTGATTGAGAAGAATGCCACACGATTTGCGAGCCCGGTGGATATTTTCGAGCTGATCGTCGTCGAATTCCAGCGGACGCTGATTTCGGTGGTCATAGAGATCAGCGAAGAATTAAATGCCATCGAGGACTTCGTGCACGGCAACACGACGCACGACGAGCGTGCCAAGCTGCCGCCCATTCGAAGGACCATCGTGCGTCTTCATCGTCATCTTGGCACCGTTCTCTCCCTGATGCGCCACGCCGCCGCCTCGGACGACGAGGAAATGCCGCTCGGATTTGAGGATGTTGCGGGCCGCCTGACCGGGCGGCTGGAAGCAGTCGAACACGATGTCTACGCATTGCAGGAGCGGGCGAGGCTGCTGCATGAAGAGATCGATTCAAAGCTTGCCTCCGAGATCAACCGGCATCTCTATATCCTGTCGATCATGACTGCGTTCCTGCTGCCGCCGACGCTGGTGACGGGCTTCTTCGGCATGAATACATCCGGCCTGCCGCTGGCGGGCGGTGCAAGCGGCACTGGATACGCCGTTGGCTTCATCATTGCCTCCATGCTGCTGGCATGGTGGCTGCTCAAGCGCGTCAATATTCTCTGATGTCGAACCATGCAAAAAGCCGCCCGGCGGGAAACCGGACGGCCGGCGTTGGTCGTTCTGAAAGCGCTGCTTAGAAATACGGCGAGTAGCACTGACGGCGCGGGCCGGAATTTGGCTGGAAGGTATTGTCGTAAGCGCGATAGGAGCGATAGCGCGACTCGCACCAAGCGACGTGCCGCGGGTTGATGCCTACGGACGGAGCTGGAGCCGGCTCGTAATAACGCGGCTGGCTGGCGATCGCGCCACCGATCAGCGCGCCTGCGCCGAAGGCTGCCAGCGGGAACCAATAGCCATCATGATAGCGATAACCATGACGATAGCCGCCGCGATAACCGCGATAGCCACCATACCAGCCACGGCGATAGTAACCGCCATGGCGCCACTGCACCTGCTCGACGTTGCCAGGCGCGGCCTGGGTGGGCGAGGATTGATTCACGATCGGGGCAGCAGGCATCTGAATGGCGAAAGACGGTGTGAAGCTCGTCAGGGCGACTGCAGCCGTCAGGGCGACTGTCGCGATTTTTGCACGGAAACCAAGCATTTTTATCTCCATTTCCCTGGTTCGGCTTGCTACTCAAGCCTGTAGGCGTTTCATGTCGGGAATGCTCCCGAGCAAGGTTTCACTGCCTGCTTCCTCGCATATCCGAGTAGACGACAAGAACGCGGCAGCACGTTATTTAGTTCCTTAAATCCCTACCGAATTAAGGAGTTATGCGGGACTCCGGGATGAACCTATAGCGATTTCACTCTTAACCCAAGATTAACCAGCAATCCTTACTATTATTTCATGAAAGGATACCGAAAGAGTAACCTACTCATTTGCAGCTTGCTGACGATCCTGGCCCTGATGGGGCCGGTCTCCAAACCTTCGGCCGGTGAAAACCAGCCATGGAACGATCCGAAAAACGCCCTGATCGTCGATGCTTACGAGCTGAACACCATCGACTGGAATGCGTTTTTACAGGACAAGAGGATCGCCGGATTCATCTCCAAGGCGTCCGATGGGCTTCCTGAAAGCTTCAGTTGCACCGGCGACCATGGCGGCGATACGGTGGCCCATTGCAGGACGATGTGGCGTAAGTACGCGGTCAGCCGGGAACTGTTTCAAACACGCCGAATGCTGGCAAAGGCGAACGGCCTGTTATGGGGCGCTTATCATCTGGGACGGCCCGGCAATCCGATCGATCAGGCCAATCATTTTCTCGATTACGCCAATCCGCAGCCGGACGAGCTGATGGTGCTCGACATTGACGGCATGGACGCCGCGCAATTCATGTCACTTGACGATGCGCAGATCTACGTCGCCCACATCAAGGTCAGAACCGGGCGCTATCCCATTCTCTACGTCAACCACAATACGGCGCGCTATATCGCCGATCATCGCGGCACCTATCCGCTGCTGTCGCGGTTGCCCTTGTGGTATGCGCGCTACAAGCCCGATGTGAAAGGCACCTTTCCTCTCGGCAATTGGGATAATTACGCCATCTGGCAGTTTGCTTCGTCGGACAATTGCTCGGAGAAAAGCTGCCCTTACCGGGTGCCGGGCACGCTCACCGATATCGACGTCAACGTCGTGCCGATGACGAAGGTTCAGCTTGCGAAGATCTGGCCGCAGGGCGATCTCCTGCCGGCCAAACCCCTGCCTGCACCGGATCTGACGATCGCGCTCGCACAAATGTGCAGCGGACCGCGGCAGATGCTCGTTTCGCTGATGCTCGAAGTCGATCCCGTCGTCACGGCCTCGACCCCGCAGACGAAGCCGGTCGAGATCAACGAGCTGAATTACCAGGATTTCTAGAGTGTGATGCCGAGAAGTGTGGGCGGTTTTCGGACGACATAACGCTCTACTTCTTTGATGCTGGAGCGGATTCAGATTTAGGTCGAATAGACCTAAAATCATCCGACTCTAGGCTTCGATCTGCACATCCGTCTTCGGGCGCGAGCAGCAGGCGAGGATGTAACCCTCGTCGATCTCGTCGTCGAGGATGCCGCCATTGTGGCTCATCTCGACTTCACCGGAGAGCTTCATGACACGGCATGTGCCGCAAAGGCCGGATTCGCAGGCCGCGCCGATGCGCACGCCGGCGCCACGGGCCGCCTGAAGCACGGTCTGGCCCGCGGCACAGGCCACATCCCTGCCCGCCATGGTGAAGCGGATCGTAGTCGCCGCCTCGCCGGGGGCGTCGTCGGAGACTTCCGCAAGCGGCGTTGCCGCATTGGCCGGCTGGAAGCTTTCCTGGTGATAGCGCGACATGTCAAAGCCATGGGCTTCCAACATGGAACGCACGGCATCCATGAAGACTTCCGGACCGCAGCAGAAGATGATCCGGTCCATGAAATCGGGTGCCAGCAGACCAATCTTCGCCTTGTCGATGCGGCCCTTCAAGCCCGACCAGAGGTCGGTGCGGCCACAGCCCTCGACGATAAAACCGAGATTGAGGTTCGGCATGAAGCGCGCGAGATATTCGAGCTCCGAGCGGAAAATAATGTCCGTCGGGCTGCGCGAGCAATTGACGAAACTAATGTCAGACAGCGGTGCGATATCGGACATATACCGCGTCATCGACATCATCGGCGTGATGCCGGAGCCGGCCGAGACGAAGAGATATTTCTCGCCGGGATGGCGAATATGGCTGAAATCGCCGAGCGGGCCAAAAGCCTTGATGCGCATGCCGGGCTTCAGGTTCTCGAACATCCAGCGGGTGCCGATGCTATCCTTCTGCGCCTTCACCGTCACGGCGACCGAGAAGGGCCGCGACGGCGTGGACGATAGCGTATAGGTACGCATGACCGGCTCCGGAGCCGTCGGCAGCTCCAGCGTCACGAACTGGCCCGGCAGATAGCGGAACCAGTTGTCCTTGTCGGACCCGAAAGTGAAGGTCATCACGTCGGGCGCTTCGGGCGTGACCGAGAGACATTCAAGCAAATGCTGCCTGTCGTTCCAGGGCTGCATCTGGTCGAGGTGTCGATGCGGATAGGAGACGGTCATGTTCATACTCAGGCAACCGCAGACAACTTGGCCTGGTCGCCCTGCAGCCGGTTGATCATGAAAGTGGTGTACCATTCGACAAACTGCATGACGCCGCCTTCATGGATTTCCGAATAGGGACCTGGCTCATAGGCTGGCGAGCGGATGCCGAAGGCATTTTCCTCGACGATGCGGCGATCCTGGTCGTTGGTTTCGGTCCAGACGTGCGTCAGTTCCTCGAGATTGTAGTCGACACCCTCGACGGCATCCTTGTGAACGAGCCATTTCGTGGTCACGGCGGTTTCCTCGGCGCTGATCGGCAGGACGCGGAAGGAAATCGCGTGGTCGCCGAGCATGTGGTTCCACGTCGTCGGATAGTGGAACAGCAGCATGGTGCCGATGCCGTTGATCGTCACGTCGGGCGAGAGCGGCCGCCTGACGGCATTCTGGCCGGACATGGTGTAGCTCTCGGCGCCTTCGATCAGCGGCATGCGGGCGGTGCGGAACTGCCCGTCAGGAGAGATCTTGAATTCGCTCGGCAGGCCGGCGGCCTCGCAGCGCTGCCAGTGCTCGGTGATGACGGGATCGTTCATCGCGCCCTGTACGCCGGTCACGGTCGGCGCTTCCGGGAAGGTGCGGCACAGTTCGGGGTGATTGGCCGCGCAATGATAGCACTCGCGGTTATTTTCCCAGACGAGCTTCCAGTTGCCCTTCTCGATAATGGTGCTCTGGAAGGCGACCTTGGCTTCGCTGATGCGATGCGGGGCCATGTAAGGCTCGATCGTGGCGCGAACCGGCGCGAAATCCGGTGCGTTCTGCGCGAGGCAGATGAAGATGTAGCCAGCGACACTTTCGCAGTGTACCGGCTTCAGCGAATACTGGCTCTTGTCGAAATCCTCGGCCATCTGACGGGCAAACAGCAGCGAGCCGTCGAGCTCGTAGGTCCATTGGTGATAGGGGCAGACTAGCTTTGCCGACGATCCGCGCTCGGTCGTACACACGCGCGAGCCGCGATGGCGGCAGCTATTGTGGAAGGCGCGGATGACCTGATCGCGACCACGAACGATCACGACGGGATAATCGCCGATCTGGACTGTGAAGTAATTGCCCGCACGCGGCACTTCGCAATCATGGCCGATGAAAAGCCAGTCGCGATAGTAGATCGTCTCCATGTCGAGCTTGAAGTAATCCGGATCGGTGTAGAAGGGTTGCTCCAGGCTGAAACCCGTCCGGTGGTTCTTCAGTTGCCGCAGAACTTTGCTGCCGATATCCATTTGCCTATCCTTGCGCAATACCGGAAGACGAGCAGAGGACATGCAAGGCCGTTGGGAACGGCCGAAAGCAATGCCCCGACCGCCCGCCGCGGTCAGTAACCCATATGTGCCCAAGGCTGGTTTCCGGGCTCTGGAGCGGCCCTGCTTCCAGGACCCCATGGCACCTTCCCAGACCGATCGGTCCAGTGGCTTTATCCGCCATGCCTCACTCCACCACCGTTGCGGGGGCAGCGCCGGATTTTGACCGGCTTCCCAATTCTCCATCTCCCTAGCAGACGGCACCTTGAGATTGATATCATCATAGCTCTCGGCCTCATCGGCCGCTGCGTTGCAATGCGACATCGGCTTCGAATTTGACGACAGGCAAAACCGGACGATAGGACGGTTGCAGGCCGTGAGAATATTGACAGGCAATTCAATCGCTTGGGCGCCTGCATCGAAGACGGTCCGGGCATCGCATGTCCATTCCACCAATGACGCTTTATTCTGATTGCGACAAGCCAGCGAACGGCCGCTAATCAGGACAATAAGTGGGCGGCGGAGAGCGCCTGCAGAGTCGGCAGCGGTAGTCTTCGCTCAGGCGCGATCAAGCTCGGCTCAAGCTCCGTAATCCATCATGTCCTCCAAAGAATTTTATAGCGAGATCCGGCATGGCCAAACTCAGATATTTCGACGCTGGGAAGCCCGCCGAGCCCGAACCGGCGCCAGCGGTATCGACGACGGGATATACCGAATTCCTGCGCACAGGTCGCATCAACCGCAACAGACTACATTGGCTGGCGGAAGAGCGGGAATATCTTACCCATGAGCAGGTGGCTGTGCGCACGGCACAGAAGCTCAGGGATGCCGGCGAAAAGACCCATGACCGGCTCAACAGCTTCCACAAGTCCATCCGCTTTCCGAAGCTCATCTTTCACCACACGCTAAAGGACACGCCGCATCTCGGCTATTGTCACGTCACCGCGGCGCGGACGCAGTTCGCGCATTACGAGGACGTGAACTGGGCCTTCTATATCGCCAATTTCTTTGCCCGCATCGGCCAGGAAGAGAACTTCTTCGAAGACATCAGCCTCAAATATTCGCGGATGTATTTCGCCGTTGCCATTCATCCGGACAAGCAAGCCGAAGACAAGAAGCTGACGATCAATCGCGATATTCGCGGCAATGGCGTCCTGTTCCATACCCACGATCCGCAGATCGCCATCCGCAATGTTCTCTTGCTCGGCGCCCGCAACGAGCAGCTTCGCGACATCATTCGCCAGCTTTGACGATTGATCCGAAAACTCGAAGAGCATAAGAAACGGCCTGAACTGCAAGCAGGCAGGCCATGGCACGACACATAGACATTCTCGAACATCCGCAAACGGCGATCGAAGTTGCGACAGCGACTCTCGCCGAGGGTCTGCCGATCGGGCTGCCGACGGAGACGGTCTACGGCCTTGCCGCCGATGCCACCAATCCAGCCGCCATTACCCGGATCTACGAGACGAAGGGCCGGCCGCGCTTCAATCCGCTGATCTGCCATATGAGCGATCTCGCTATGGCCGAGCGCTATGCGATCTTCGATCCCATCTCGCGCAAACTCGCGGAAGCCTTCTGGCCTGGCCCGCTGACGCTGGTGCTGCCGTTGAGACCAGACAGCGGCATTCATCCGCTGGCGACCGCAGGGCTCGATACAGTGGGCATCCGCGTGCCGCAAGGTTTTGCCGGTGAACTGATCCGTGCCTTCGATCGGCCGCTTGCCGCGCCGAGCGCCAATGCCTCGGGCAAGATCAGCGCCACCAGCGCCGATCACGTGAGTGACGACCTAGGGGAGCGGATCACGCTCATCCTCGACGCCGGTGCCTCGGCTATCGGCGTGGAGTCGACCATCGTAAAGGTCGAGGATGGCGAGATGCGCCTCTTACGACCGGGCGGTCTTGCGGCAGGCGAGATCGAGCGGGTGGCCGGCAAGGCGCTGAAGCGCAAGAAGAAAGCCTCGGCTGCCATCGAAGCGCCGGGGATGATGGCTTCGCATTATGCACCGGGCGCAGCCGTGCGCCTCGACGCGACTGAGGTTTTCGCGAACGAAGCGCTGATCCGCTTCGGGACACAAGATATTCCCGGCAGCGAAAAGGCCATTGCCGTGCTGGACCTCAGCGCCAGCGGCGATCTCGCCGAAGCCGCAGCAAACCTCTTTGACTTCATGAAGCGCGCCGATGCTACCGGTGCTGCGACCATTGCCTTTTCGCATATTCCCGACGAGGGCCTCGGCGAGGCCATCAACGACCGACTGCGTCGCGCCGCCGCGCCCAGAGAATAAATCAGCCATCGGCAAAGGACACGCCATGAGCAGCTCCGTCCCCTCTTCCGACCTTCTCGATCGCTTCGCCGTCATCGTCGGCGAAAGGCATGCCGTACGGGACCCGACGGAAATTGCGCCGCATCTGGTGGAAAACCGCGGTCTCTATCACGGCGCCTCGCCCATCTTGCTGAAGCCCGGCTCGGTGGAAGAGGTTTCGGCGATTCTCAAGCTTGCCAGCGAAACCGGCACGGCCATCGTTCCACAGACCGGCAATACCGGCCTTGTCGGCGGCCAGACGCCGCGCGAGGGCGGCTCCGATATCATCCTGTCGCTGGAGCGCATGAATCGCATCCGCGACATCGATCCCGTCGGCAATACGATGATCGTTGACGGCGGCTGCATTCTCGCTGATGTTCACAAGGCGGCGGCTGAGCATGGCCGCATGTTTCCGCTTTCGCTGGGTTCCGAAGGCTCCTGCCGCATTGCCGGCAATCTTTCCACCAATGCCGGGGGCACGGCGGTTCTTGCCTATGGCAACATGCGCCAGCTCTGCCTCGGCCTCGAAGTCGTGCTGCCCACGGGCGAGATCTGGAACGGATTGCGCCGCCTGAAGAAGGACAATACCGGCTACGATCTGCGCGATCTCTTCATCGGCGCGGAAGGCACGCTCGGGGTCATCACCGGCGCAGTGCTAAAACTCTTTCCGCAGCCGCTTGGCCATCAGGTGGCCTTTGCCGGCCTGCAATCGGTTGATGACGCGTTGACTTTGTTCAAGAACGCGTCGAGCCTCTGCGGCACTGCGCTGACCGGCTTCGAGCTGATGCCGCGCATCGGCGTCGAATTCACCACGCGACATATTCCGGGCGTGCGCGATCCGCTGGAGACGGTGCATCCCTGGTATGTGCTGATCGACATCTCCACCTCGGATTCGGCCGAAACGGCCGAGCGGATGATGACGACGCTGCTGGAAAAAGGCTACGAAGACGGTCTGGTGCAGGATGCGACCATCGCCGGCTCCGAAGCGCAGCAGAAGGCCATCTGGCATATGCGCGAGAGCATGTCGGACGCCCAGAAGCCGGAGGGCGGCTCGATCAAGCACGATGTTTCCGTGCCGGTCGCGCAGATCCCACAATTCATGGCGGAAGCCGAAAAGGCCGTTGTCGCCGCCATGCCTGGCGCGCGCGTCTGCGCCTTCGGCCACATGGGCGACGGCAATATCCACTACAACATCTCGCAACCCGTCGGCGCCGACAAGGCCGAGTTCATCGGCCGCTGGCGCGAGATAAACAAAATCGTGCATGGTCTGGTGCTGCAGCATGGCGGCTCGATCTCCGCCGAGCACGGCATCGGCCAGCTGAAGCGCGACGAGTTGGCATCCATCCGCTCCGATATCGAGATGGATCTGATGCGACGCATCAAGACGGCCTTCGACCCGGCGGGGATCATGAATCCTGGGAAGGTCTTGAAGGTCTAGGGTCTAGACCGTCAAGACGACGCGTTCAGAGGCGAAGCAGCCGATCTGGCAGGAAATCACAGTGCCATCGGCATCAATGTCTTCGCCGGCATAGGCAATCACAGGCACGAGGCGCGATTGCTGCAGCAGGCGTGCTTCTGCCTCTGTCGGCATGCGCGCGGTGATGTCGGTGGAGCGCCGCCAATAATCCGTTATGGCATAATCCCTCAAGGCTGCCGTGAACGAGCCCATTGCAGCGAACTTCCCCGCCAAGCCCGGAAAGCGCCTCGCCGAGCAGCTGCGCGTGACGACGGATACGGGAAGCGCGTCGGCATAGGCGATCACGCACATGTCCAGCACAGCCTCGCCCGGCTCGAGATTTAGCCTTGCAGCTATATCGACGCTTGCCGGAACTTCCCTGGCCGAAAAAACCTTGCGCGTGAGGTTCGCATCCGTCGCGGTCAGATCCTTGCTGAACCGCACCTTGTCGCCCAGTTGGAAACGAACGGGGATATCTGCGCGGACATAGGCGCCGCTTCCGCGCGCCACGCGCAGCAAGCCCTCCCCTTCCAGCTCCGCGATCGCACGCCGCATCGTCACCCTGGAGACGCCGAACTGCTCGGACAGAGCACGTTCGCTCGGCAGCCGGCTACCGGGTGCATGCCTGCCCTTGTCGATAGCGCGTCGGAGTTCCGCAGCAACGCTCGCCCAGCCTCCAGCAGTTTTTGCATCTTTGCCCTGTCGATTTTTCTCGTCTATCACAATACCGTCGCCTTGAAATTGGTATATACCAATTTATAAGATCCAGATCGTTTATGGAAGGGTTCGCATGGGCGACAAGCGCATATATGTGACAACGGTTAGCAGCAGCGGCGTGCACGGGTTCAGCAAGCAGACCAAGGATCATATTCAACTGCTGGCAGGGCTCGGCGTCGAAGGCGATGCGCATATGGGGGTGACGGTGAAGCACCGCTCGCGCGTCGCGGTCGATCCGACCCAGCCCAATCTGCGCCAGGTACACCTCATCCAGGAAGAGCTGTTTGACGAGCTCACCGAAAAGGGGGTCTCCGTCGCTCCCGGCGATATGGGCGAGAATATTGCCACCCGAGGGATCGACCTACTCTCGCTGCCCCAGGGGACACGTCTGCATATCGGCGCGGAAGCGATCGTCGAGGTGACGGGCCTGCGCAATCCCTGCAAGCAGATCGACAATTTCCAAAAGGGCTTGCTGCATGCCGTGCTCGACAAGGATGCCGATGGCGGGCTGATCCGCAAGGCGGGGATCATGAGCATCGTCGTGCAGGGCGGCCGTGTGCAGCGAGATGACGACATTCGTGTCGAGTTGCCGCCGCTGCCGCATGTGAAGCTCGAGCGGGTTTGATAATGAAAAAGCGGCCCTCCGATGGAGAGCCGCTTTTAATCTTATTTAGTACCATTCGGCAAAGCCGCCGAGTGGATCAATCGAAATCCTCATTGCCCGAATTGCCACCGCCATTGCGGTTGCCGGAGATGATCTCGCGCTTGCCGACATGGTTGGCGGGGCCGACCAGGCCGTCCTTTTCCATCCGTTCGACGAGTGAGGCAGCGCGGTTGTAGCCGATGCCGAGGCGGCGCTGGATGTAGGAGGTCGAGCACTTCTTGTCGCGCATGACGACCTTGATCGCTTGCTCGTAGAGATCATCGCCGTCTTCCGAGGCAATCGCGCCCTTGTCGAAGACAGCCGTATCTTCTTCCTCGTCTTCTTCGTCCTCGTCGGCGGTCACCGTGTCGAGATATTCCGGACGGCCCTGCAGTTTCAGGTGCGCCACGACCTTCTCGACTTCCTCATCCGAAACGAAGGGGCCGTGAACGCGGGAAATGCGGCCGCCGCCGGCCATATGCAGCATGTCGCCTTGGCCGAGGAGCTGTTCCGCACCCTGCTCGCCGAGAATGGTGCGGCTGTCGATCTTCGACGTCACCTGGAAGGAGATGCGGGTCGGGAAGTTTGCCTTGATCGTGCCGGTGATGACGTCGACCGAGGGACGCTGCGTCGCCATGATCAAATGAATGCCGGCGGCGCGCGCCATCTGCGCCAGGCGCTGGATCGCGCCTTCGATTTCCTTGCCGGCGACCATCATCAGGTCGGCCATTTCGTCGACGATGACGACGATATAGGGCATCGGCGTCAGGTCCATTTCCTGGCTCTCTTCGATCGGGGCACCAGTGCCCTTGTCGAAGCCGGTCTGGACCATGACGTGGATCGTCTCGCCCTTTTCCTTTGCGGAGGCAACGCGGCTATTATAGCCGTCGATGTTGCGCACGCCGAGGCGCGACATCTTCTTGTAGCGATCCTCCATTTCGCGCACCGCCCATTTCAGCGCCATCACGGCCTTCTTGGGATCGGTAACGACGGGGGTCAGCAGGTGCGGGATGCCGTCATAAACGGAGAGTTCGAGCATCTTTGGATCGACCATGATCAGACGGCACTGCTCCGGTGTCATGCGATAGAGCAGCGACAGGATCATCGTGTTGATGGCGACGGACTTGCCCGAGCCAGTGGTGCCGGCAACGAGCAGATGCGGCATCTTGGCGAGTTCGGCGATGACAGGTTCGCCGCCGATCGTCTTGCCGAGGCCGAGCGCGAGCTTGTAGCCGCTCTTCTCGAAATCGGGCGAATCGATCATCTCGCGGAAATAGACGGTCTCGCGGTTGACGTTCGGCAGTTCGATGCCGATCACGTTGCGGCCGGGGACCACAGCGACACGGGCCGAGAGGGCCGACATCGAACGGGCGATATCGTCCGCAAGGTTGATGACGCGCGAGGATTTGACGCCGGGCGCCGGCTCGAATTCATAGAGCGTGACGACCGGGCCGGGACGGACATGGATGATCTCTCCCTTGACGCCGAAATCCTCCAGCACGCTTTCCAGCAGGCCGGCATTCTGCTCCAGCGTTTCCTGCGTCATGATCACGCCGGAGCGGATGGCAGGCTCCTGCAGCAGTTCGCGCGGCGGCAGCTCGTATTCGCCGTCAGCGGAACGGGCAATCGGCCGCCATTCGGGCGGCGTCAGCGATGCGGGCCGGCGCGGCGAGATCCGCGATGGCGGTGCGTCGATCAGGCGCTGCGCCGCGGCTTCGACCGCGGGGAGCGTCGGCGCAGCCTTGGCGACCGGTTGGGCCGCAGCCGGCGCGGCGGCCTTCGTCGGCATCGGCGCCACGACCATGACGGGCGCGGGCCGGGTTTCGGCGTCGGCACCATAGACGGCGGTTACGAAAGCGGGCGGCACGAATGTTTCGGCTGGCAGCACCACAGTCTGCGGCTCGGCAGCAGGTACTTCGACGACAACGGGGGCCACCTCGACGACGGGGGCCAGAACGGCAGCCTCAAGCGCGGCAAGCTCGTCCATGGCCGGCGTGCTGATATCTGCCGCTGACGGTCTGGAAACGGTTTCGACATGAGCTGCGATCTCGACTGCCGCAGGCTGCGCGACAACGGGCTGCGGCTCGACTGCGGCAGCCGGACGGCGGCACTCGACGACGCGGAACTTGGCGATGATCGATTCGGCATCGACTTCCGGCTTGGGCGTCGCCGGCTGCTTCGGCTCGCCCTTGAGGGCAGAGACGAATTCGCCGTCGAATGGCATCGCATCCCAAAAAGCGAAATCGGAAAGATGGACAAGACGCGACTCGACCACAGGCGCGGCTAGGGACTCGGGAACATTTGACTGAACAGGGGAAGCATCCAGCGCGATCGCAGGAGCTTTCGAGAATGCGGTAGCGATAACGGTCATCTCCAATGCGTCCGGCTCGGTTGCCGGGGAATTCTGAATTACTGTCGGAATATAGCCTTCCACCACCAGCGGCATGTCTTCGAGCGCTGGCAGATGGAAGTCTGATGATTGCATCGGCTGCTGAATGACGGCGGCGATCGGAGCCTCGACGGCCGGCGGCTCCATGACCCGCATCGCGGCGTGCGCGGAAGCCTGCGGCCGCATCTCAGCCTTCGGCTCGACAGGCGGACGGCGGCTGATGATTTCGTTTTCGCGGGTGCGGGTAAAGCGCACGTTCGGCCCCATCAGGAAGGCATTCTGCCAGCCGGGCGAAGCGAGATCTTCCGCGGAGATTCCCTGCGGCAGAACCGGCATTTCCTGCTCGCTCGTAACGGCGGCAGCCTGCAGCGCCTCTACAACAGGCGGCGGGGCCGCGGCGGTGCGCTTCCTCACCTCTTCGGCAAGGCGCTTTTCCTCGGCGTGACGCTGCTCTTCAGCCTTGCGCTTGGCTTCGCGGGCGTTGCGGATCTTCTCTTCCAGGAACGCGCGGCGAGCCGCGATCTGCTCGGCGCGGCGCGCCTCTTCGGCCGCCTGCTCCGGGTCGAGATCGCCCTCCGGCTGGACGCCTTGCGAGGCATTGGAAAGTGTCGTTCGGGAAAGACGCATGAGACCTGCAACCCAGTCATTGATATTGCCGTTGGCTTCTCAAATCGAATAGGGCAAGGATGGTTAATAAGTTCCTTCCTGCGCTTGTGGAAAGCAGCCATTCCGCACCGGAAAAACACATCCGAATATCCTCGGAATCTCCATGGAAACAAGGGCATGACGCAGCTCAGCCGCGCGGAAGCGCGGCAATGAGACAGGTTAAATTTTTTGTCGGGCCCGCTAGCGCGATGAGGACAGCTGCGCGATGGAAAGCAGCGTGTCGGCGCTGATACCCACGCCCGGGGAGGAACTCGTCAGAATCGAAAGCGCAGGGGATGTCGAGGAGGTCGTATTGTTCTGCAGGTCGTACATGGCCGAGAATCGCTGCAGCAGCTGATTGAGCTTGTCGGGATCGTGCAGGTCGCTCACATTGATGAAATTACCGAGCATCTTTGCCTGGGTATCGACGTCCATATTGGAGATCGAGCTCGGCAGATTGAAGGTGGTCGTGACGACCTCATAAAGGGCGGCATCACCCATGATGTCGTAGATCGAATTGATATCAGGCGCCTTACGCTGGAAATAAAGCGCAAGGCGTACGCCGGGATTGCTGTCACCCTGCTGATCTTCCAGCGTCTGATGCAGGAAGAGATCATTGGTCGCTGAAAGCGCGCCCTGGTTTTGCGCCGTGCCGAGCTTGCTGTCGGTCAGGTTTCCGTCGGTGCCGAAATTGAACGCCTCGACGATACTCTTGAACTTGGCGCCGTCAGCCGTGTTGATGAAGCTCTTCGCATCGGACGGATCGGACGCAAAAGCTTTCTTCAGCGTCGCCGTATCGACCGTCTTTGGGTCGATACCGTTGGCCGTCAGAATGAAATTCGTAAGTTTGCTGTCGGCCAGCAGATCCGTAACGCTGGTCACCTTGACGATGTTGGTGGCGAAATAGGTGGCGGCCGTCTTGGCATCGCTGGTAGCCTTGGTCAGTTCGGCGCCCGACAGTCCCGCCGTGCTGTGGCTGGAATATTGCGAGATATAGCTGTTGATCTGCGTCTGTGACAGAGCCTGCACCGGCGGCTTCAAGTTGCCTTTGCTGTCGAAATTGAATGCCTTGGCAAGGGCCGTGAACCTGGGGTCCTTGAGCGAGTTGACATAGCTCTTCGGATCATAGGGATCGCTTTCGAGAATCTTGGTCAGCTGTGACTTAGTGACTTCGTTTTCGCCGATACCGTAGGCGCGCAACGCCATCTGATAGAGCTCTGGCGCGCTGTCATTGGCGGCACTGCTGTCGGACGTATTGCTCGCAAAAAAATCCTTGATGGTTTTCACATCGGCGATGCGGTTCTTGTAGTTGTTGACCGCATCCGTGTTCAGGGTCGACTGCGACGATTGGTAATTACTCATATAGGCCTTTGAGGCCGCGTCGATCTCAGTCTGCGACTGCGCCGTCTGGCCGGAAGCAAGCGTCCCGTCCGACTGGAAATTGAACTGGGAGACGGCGTAAGTCAGGCCGAAGATGGCAGCAGTCGTCGGATCGGCGAAGGCGTTCTTGAAGACGGCGGCGGGCGTCGTCGGATCGATGCCGTAGGCCGTCTTGACGTAGTCGAAAAGACGCGTGTCCGATGTCAGCTGGTCGACCGACGTAATGGAGCCGATATGGTTCTTGTAATAGAGATCGTTGTCGGCCGCGCCGACGCTCGTAACGAAGGAGGGCACGGTGAAATTATAGGCGCTCATCACATCGGCCTGCTGGCTGAGCGTCTGCGGCCCACCCGGATAGTTCGCGGTATAGCCGGCCGTGGTGGTGCTTATCTGGCCGGACGTCTGCGCCTGCGAGCCGGATGCGACCGTGCCGTCGCTCTGGAAATTGAACTCGGCCATGACGGCGGTCAGTCCGTTCGAACTCGCGGTACTGGCGTCCTTGGCCGATGCATTGAACTGATCCGCGGTGATGTAGGACGGGATATTGAAAGCCGTCTTGACGTATTGGAACAGTTGCGGATTGGACGTCAGCTGGTCGACCGAGGTGATGTTGCCGATATTGGCCTGGTAATAGGCCGTATCGCCGTCCGGCGTCGACGTTTTGACAGTGCCGTCGGCATTGAAATTGAATTCCGCCGCCAGAGCCTTGTCGGCGGCGCTGCCGTTCTGATTGACGTAGCTGTTCGGATCGCTGGGATCGCTCGTCAGCATCTGCTTCAGAGCCGAATTCGATACATAGGTCGGATCGATGCCATAGGCCTGCAGCACATAATTGCGCAGGCGGGTGTTGCCGAGCAGGTCATCAACCGTCTTAACCGAGGCGATGTTCTGGCTGTAATAACTCGTTTCGGTCGCCGCCGACGTCTCCTCATTCGTAAAGGATTGTTGGTAAAGCCCGATCAGGTCGTCTTCCTGTGTGCTGGTTTGCGCGGTATTCGTCGAGCCTGTCGCGCTCGTGCCGAAATTGAACGCCGCAGCGAATTCCTTATAGCGCGGATCGGTGAGCTTATTGGCGAAACTGCTGGAGTCGCTAAGGTCGCTGGTCAGGACCTGTTTCATAAAGGCCTTGGCATAGGTCATGTCGGAAAGCCCGTAGGCTTCCATCGCATAACTGTATAACTGATAGTCATTCAGGAAGCTGTCGACATCAGTTACTTTGCCGATATTGGCGTTGTAATAGTCGATCAAACGCTTGTTTTGCGACTGCTGCGCCACCTGATTGAGCGACGTCGTCATATCTCTGGTTGCGATCGTATAACCAAGATAAGTGGAAATCATCAGCAGAATCCCAATAGATCTCTAATAAAAGCGGCGAATCTGGCTGACATTATTTCATATAAACCTTACCTGAGACTTACAGGCACTCGCCCAATGCGTGTACTATATTGATGCACCACCCTGCCCTGTATTCACCTTATGGAAACCCTGATGCATCCGACTTTGCTAACCATTTGAGGATGCAAAGTTTTCTTAACCTCGATTTTTAAGCTGTCTGGAAGGGACGGCGCCTAATCTGCCCAACAACGAGAGGACAAAAGTTCTCCGAGAGAAGACCGGAACAACCGGCTCTCAGGTAAAGCAAGGGTAGAGAAATCGATGACTAATACCGTCCTGAAGCCCGACTGGGCTGGAACCACACTGCGGCTTGATCCGGCGCGCTTCCCGCAACAGGTCAGCTATGCCATGCGAGGTGCCGAGGGTGACGTCACCATTACGATCGATGAGCGCGGCGCAGTGCTGCGCAAGATCCTGCCGTCCAGCGGCCTGCCGCTGTCCGTCGCCTTGCCCAAGCGTGCATTCAAGGGTGTTGCAGCCCGCGCCATCGACCATGGCGACGGCGAAGTCACCGTCACGCTGGAACTGCATCACTCCGATCCGGATCTCTGCATCCCCCTTCTCGTCGCTCATGACTTGAGCGATATCGCCGCCGACTGGCGCTCCTGGTCGGAAGCCTTCCGCATCCCGATGCTGATGATCGAAGCCGACGGCGTGGCCCGTCCGCTGGAAGAACATCTCGGCGGCGTCCGCTCGCAGGACAGCCAGCCGCGTCGCCGCCATTCCTACTTCGCAAACCGCCGCCCCCGCTTCCTCGTGCGCCGCACAACAGGCAAGCTCGGCATCAAGATGAAGATCCAGGGCCGCGAGATCATCGCCAGGCATTAAGCCGATAAGGCTTGAAACCGAATATCGCCGGAAATCGGCCGCGGGAGAACCGATCCCGCGGCCGAAATCTTTGCATTTTCAGGGGCTAAGAAACAGGAACGACAGGAAGAGCCCGGCGAAAATGATCAAGCCGACGCGATTGTTCGACTTGAACAGCGCAAGGCATTGGGCACCGTCGTTGATGTCGAGCACAGCGATCTGATAGGCGAACATGCCGCCGGCGACGATCAGACCGAGATAGGCAAGCCAGCTTGTCCCAACGAGCGCAAAGGACAGCAGCATCAGAAGCAGCGTCACCCCATAGAGCCCGACCAACCAGAGGCGCGTCTGATCGCCGAAAAGCCGGGCAGTCGAGCGCACGCCGATCAGCTCGTCATCCTCCTTGTCCTGATGCGCATAGATCGTGTCGTAGCCGATGGTCCAGAGGATGGCTGCGAGATAGAGCACGATCGGGGCCAGCGACATGCTGCCGAAGAGGCCCGCCCAGCCCATCAGCGCTCCCCAGGAAAAGGCAAGGCCAAGGAAGAATTGCGGCCAGTCCGTGAAGCGCTTGGCAAAAGGATAGAGCGCAACGATGGCGAGCGAGAGAATGCCGAGCACGACGGCAAACCAATTGAATTGCAGCAGAACCAGCAACCCGACCAAAGCCTGCAGCGCTATGAAAACCTTGGTCTGCATGCGCGTCACGCGGCCCGAAGGCAGCGGGCGCGAACGCGTGCGTGCGACCGACATGTCGATCTCGTGGTCGACGAGGTCATTGTAAGCGCAGCCGGCGCCACGCATTGCGACGGCGCCGACGAAATAGAGAAAGAGGTGATAGATCACCACGAATCCGGGAGAGCCCTGCCCCGAGGCGACGGAGGCATTGGCCGCAAGCGCCACTGACCAGAAGCATGGCCACATCAGGAGCTGCCAGCCGATCGGCCTGTCCCAGCGTGCAAGCTGGGCGTAAGGCCATAGCTTCGGAGGCAGAACGCGGTAGACCCAGTTGCCGGATGGCGCGTCAGCGACGCGCCCGTTGATGTCGCCTGTCTTTTGCATAGGCGAGTAGTAGTGACATCCGGCACCGGAGGTCAAGCGGCGAGGCCATAACGAGACACGACCTCGCCCGTTGCTCAGTTCATGGTGAAATTGAACTTGTAGCTGGCGGAAACGCCGATCAACAGCTGGTTGCGATCGCCGCGCTCGCGCACGAGGCTGCTGTCGGCGGCCGGGCCGGTGAGCCGGGTATATTCAAGGAAGGTGCTGGTGGTCCAGTTCTGCGAGGCCTTCCAGGTGAGTGCGCCGCCGAAGCCGACGGATTTGACGCCGCCGCCGGGCTTGTAGCCGCTAAGGCCGGAGGCGGCCGATTCGCGTGCATTAACGCCGTAGTAGGTGTCGAAATAGTCGCTGCTGGCAAGCGTCATGCGCGGACCGGCCGAGGCGCGAAGCTCCGGCGTAATGTCGGTAAAGGCATCGACCGCGGCATCAGCGACGACGCCGCTATGGGCGCGAATGCCCTGGCGAACTTCTACGCGGGCGCGCAGCCAATCCGTGGGATAGGCCTCGGCAAAGCCGCCGGCTTCCACACCCCACTTGACCTTCTTCAATCCTCTTAGTTCGTGGCCGTCGCCGCTATCGCGGCTCGGCACGAACTTGCCGACGATGCCGATGCGGAATGCATCGCTTTCGATCAGGGCAAAGGACGGATTGTCGTTGCGCGAGGAAAAACGAGGGCCTGGGCCTTGCCGGCCGATGGATACCAACGGCGACCATTGCAGCTTGTTGTGCTTGCCGCCTTCGAACTTCGGTGCAGAGAAACCGGCCGCGCCGACGCTCAGGTACCAGTCACCCGACCACAAATGCTGGCCGTCCCCCGCCTCGGCAGCGCCGGCGCAAGCGACGGCGGAGAGGCCACCAATGAAAAGGACCCTTAACTTTTCAAACACAACGAAACTCCATGATACGCAATACAAAGGGTCATATGACCCGAGAGTTGCTGCAAATTATGCGGATCGCGTTACCGCTCCCTTAACCAAAAGACGGTGAATTCGGTAAAAATATCAAATTCAGCTTGGTCCAATTCAGACGCCGCTCGACATGCGACGACCTATCGCGTTGATTTAATTTCTGTATAGATACTCAATCTTGGGTAATGGTCGCAATTGCCAAGGCCCGCCATCTCATAGCCCCCAACTTCAAAAGATGAGAAACGAATGAAGAGCATATCTCCGATCTCCTTAGGTCTGATCCTGACTGCCGGCATGGCGCTTTCCGGTTGCGTCGGCACGCCCATCGGCGGCGCAAAACAAAGCCATTTTTCGGGAAGTGCCGCCCCCGGCAAGAAGACGAAGATTACGAGTACTTCGCTCGTGAAACAGGACTGCACCTTTGCGGGATTTCCCTATACGGGCGTCATCAAGCAGCCTGCCCACGGCAAGGTTGACGTCGAGCATGGGCCAGTTACAGCGAAGTTTTCGAAAGACAGCACTGCCTATCTGTGCTCGGGCAAGACGGTCCAGGGGAACATCGTCTACTACACGCCGAACCCTGGTTTCTCAGGCACCGACCAATTCACCCTGCGCCTTACGGGGCTCAACACAGATGGTACGGTGCAAGACGGCACCTTCACCGTCCATGTTGGTAGATAGCGAGTTTGACGACGCGCAGGCGTGAGTAAAAAAGGCCGGACCGTAGCTTTCCATGGTCCGGCCCGTCAAACGGCGCGATGACGGAGGCTCAGAACGTCACCTTCTCCAACGGCGCGCGCTCTGCCTCGAATTCCTTCAGCTGTGCCTCGCGCTCCGCGATGTAATTGCGGTTGTCGGGGACGGCGAACTGGTTTTTGGTGATCTGGAGCTGCATGATGAAGAGCTCATCCCAGCGGAAGCCCATTTCGGAACCGGCCAGATAGAACTCCCACATGCGGAAGAATTTTTCGTCGTAGAGCGCCACGGCCTCGGCCTTGCGCGCCACGAAACGGTTGCGCCAGTGCCTGAGCGTATAGGCATAGTGCATCGGCAGGGTTTCGACATCCCGCGTGAGCAAGCCGGCCTTTTCCAGCGGCGGCGTGGTCTCGCCGATCGACGGGATGTAGCCGCCTGGGAAGATATACTTTTCTATGAAGGCGTTGGTGGCAAAGCTCGGCTTCGGGCGGGCAATGGAGTGCAGCAGCATGACGCCGTTGTCATCAAGCAGCTCCGAAACCTTGCGGAAGAACTTGCCGTAGTCGCCGATGCCGACATGCTCGAACATGCCGACCGAGACGATACGGTCGAATTTCTTGCCGGTCATGTAGCGATAATCCTGCAGCTCGAAGCGGACGCGATCGGAGAGGCCACGCTTGGCCGCCCGCTCGCGCGATACTTTCAGCTGTTCTTCGCTGAGCGTGATGCCGGTCACGTCGAGGCCGGGATAGGCTTCGGCAAGATACATGGCCATGCCGCCCCAGCCGGAGCCGATCTCCAGTACCTTCTGACCGGGCTCGACCAGAAGCTTCGCCGCGATATGGCGCTTCTTGGCCAGTTGCGCTTCATCCAGGCTGATGCCAGGCGGATTGAAATAAGCGCAGGAATACTGCCAATCGTCATCGAGGAAGAGATCGAAGAGCTTCGCTGAGAGATCGTAGTGATGCGCAACATTGTATTTGTTGCGGTTGATCGGCGAACGGCTCTTGATCTGCTGCCAGACGATGCGACCGATCAGCAGCGCCGCCATGCGGAAGTCGAAAATCTCATTGGTGGTATTCTGCTTCACCAGCGACAGGAACTCGTAAATGTCCCCCTGCTCCAGGATGAAGCGGCCTTCCATATACATTTCGCCGAGCTTGAGCGTCGGATCGCGGGCAACCGCATCTTCTGCCTGCTGATCGGCAAAACGGACGGCCACCGTCTCTCCGGTTCCGTCGCCGACCATATGGGTCTCGCCGGATGCGAGCGTAAGCCTGAGTGAACCTTTACGGATGATTTTCTTGACGAGAGAAAAGAGTGTCGACGCCATGGACGCCCCGAATGTTATGACATGACATTAAGGCAACTTTAACGCCTCCCAGCATTGTGGCAAGCGCACCTTTCCACAGTCATTGGCACTCCGGCAACAACGCTGCCAGAGTGTGACATTCTTGCATAAAATTCCGCTAAGTCCTTATTTTCGTTTGAGGGCATCGGCCAAAGCGGCCCCAAAACTACCCTGCTGTTCGGTCTTCGGACGGGTATTTCCCTTAACGCCAGCGTTGCGCGGACCACCCTGTTCGCGTGTGTCACGCTCCGACGGGGCTGCCACAGTGCCGCCATCTTTGCGCATGGAAAGGCCGATTCGCTTACGCTTCGCATCGACTTCCACGACCCTGACCTTGACGACATCGCCGGCCTTCACGACCTCATGCGGGTCCTTGACGAAACGATCCGCCAGCTGCGAGACATGCACCAAACCGTCCTGATGGACGCCAATATCGACGAAGGCGCCGAACGCGGCGACATTGGTGACGGTACCTTCCAGCAGCATTCCGGGCTTGAGGTCGCTGATCTCGTTGACGCCCTCGGCAAAGGTTGCGGTCTTGAAACTCGGGCGCGGATCTCGACCCGGCTTTTCCAGTTCGGCGATGATATCACGCACGGTCGGCAGGCCGAATTTGTCGTCGATGAATTGCCTGGGATCGAGGGCCTTCAGCATTGCCGTATCGCCCATCAGCGTGCGGAGATCGCGGCCGCAGGCAGCGACGATCTTCTTGGCGACGCCATAGGCTTCCGGGTGCACCGAGGAAGCGTCGAGCGGCTCCTTGCCATTCGGGATGCGCAGGAAGCCGGCGCATTGCTCGAAGGTGCGCTGGCCGAGACGGGCGACCTTCAGGAGATCACGCCGTGTCTCGAATGCGCCTTCGACATCACGATGCCTGACGATGGCGTCGGCGATCGACGGGCCGAGGCCGGAGACGCGGGCAAGCAGCGGCGCCGAGGCCGTGTTCAAGTCGACACCGACGGCATTCACCGCATCTTCGACCACGGCGTCCAGCGAGCGGGACAGCTTCTGCTGGTCGACATCGTGCTGGTACTGGCCGACGCCGATCGATTTGGGCTCGATCTTCACCAACTCTGCCAGCGGATCCTGCAGGCGGCGGGCGATGGAGACGGCGCCACGCAGCGAGACGTCAAGGCCGGGGAATTCCAGCGCTGCCGTTTCCGAGGCGGAATAGACCGATGCACCGGCTTCGGAGACGATGACCTTGGTCGGCTTCGGCGCCGGCAGTTCGGCCAGCATGTCGGCCACAAGCTTTTCAGTTTCGCGGCTGCCGGTACCGTTGCCGATGGCGATCAGCTCGACCTTGTGCTTGCGGATGAGCGAGGCAAGTACGGCCTGCGTGCCGCGCACGTCATTCTTCGGTGGGAAAGGATAGACGGTCGTCGTTTCCAGGAGCTTGCCGGTGCCGTCGACGACTGCGACTTTGACGCCGGTGCGGATGCCCGGATCGAGGCCCATGGTGGCGCGCGAACCGGCAGGAGCTGCCAGCAGCAGATCCTTCAGATTGCGGGCGAAGACATGGATCGCTTCCTCCTCGGCACGTTCCCGCAGCTCGCGCATCAGGTCGAGCGACAGCGACATGGAGAGCTTTACGCGCCAGGTCCAGCTTGCGACCTCCGTCAGCCAGCGGTCGCCGGGCCGGCTGGCGCCGATATCATAGGCCGCAGTGATCATGCGCTCGACGGGCTTGTTGGGCGAGACGGCATCCGTATCAACCTCGATGGTCAGCGTCAGCACTTCTTCGTTCCAACCGCGCAGCATGGCAAGCGCGCGATGGCCCGGAGCCGTCGCCCAACGCTCCTGATGGGCGAAATAATCCGAGAACTTGGCGCCTGCCTCCTGCTTGCCGTCAACGACGGTGGCCTTCAGCGTAGCATTGGTCTTCATGTAATTGCGCAGCTTGCCGAGCAGATCGGCATTTTCGGCAATGCCTTCGGCGATAATATCGCGCGCGCCTTCCAGCGCCGTCTTCACGTCAGGCACATCGGCCGTGATGAACCCTTCGGCCAGCACCGTAGGCTCCTTGGAGCGATCAGCAAGGATCGTGTCGGCCAAGGGGCCGAGGCCGCGCTCTCTGGCAATCTCGGCGCGCGTGCGGCGCTTCGGCTTGTAGGGCAGATAGAGATCTTCCAGCTCGGACTTGGTGGCGACGGTGACGATCTTGCCCATCAACTCATCGGTCATCTTGCCCTGGCCGGCGATGGATTCGATGATGGCGGCGCGACGGGCTTCGAGCTCACGTAGATAGACGAGACGTTCCGAGAGCGTGCGAAGCTGGGTGTCATCGAGGCCGCCGGTCACTTCCTTGCGGTAGCGGGCAATGAACGGCACGGTCGCGCCCTCGTCCAAAAGCTCGATGGCCGCCTTGGCTTGATCCGGGCGTGCATTGATCTCGGAGGCGATGGTTGCGGCAAGGGAACGGATATCAGCGGCCATGTGTCTCTCTGAACTGTACAATCGTGAGGGGACCATAAGCATGATCCCACGGACATAAGAAGCGGTTTTCGCCGCGGAACACGCCAATCCCGGTGCGGAGATGGCGTGGAGGGCAAAGCAGCATCCGCTTTAGCGGGATAAAAAGGCATAGCAATGTTGCCGGCTCTGCCTCCACAGGATTTGCCGCTTGACCTTTGGCTCATCCCCCCTTAACCGCGCAAAAGGACGCAATGAAAGGGCAAGCCATGAGAGTTCTGTTGATCGGATCGGGCGGACGCGAACACGCACTGGCCTGGAAACTGGCGCAATCGCCTCTCATGACGGAACTCTATGCCGCACCGGGCAATCCCGGCATTGCCGAGCATGCGACGCTTGCCGCACTCGATATCGACAATCACGATGCCGTCGTTACCTTCTGCAAGGACAAGGCCATCGACTTCGCCGTGGTCGGCCCGGAAGCGCCTTTGGTCGCCGGTATTGCCGACGTCCTGCGTGCCGCCGATATCGCCGTTTTTGGCCCTTCCGCAGCCGCAGCCCAGCTTGAAGGATCCAAGGGTTTCACCAAGGATATCTGCGCCCGCTACAATATTCCGACGGGCGCCTACCAGCGCTTCAACAATGCACCGAAGGCGAAAGCCTATATCCGCGCTCAAGGCGCGCCGATCGTCGTGAAAGCGGATGGGCTTGCAGCGGGCAAGGGCGTCACCGTCGCCATGACCATCGACGAAGCGCTGGCCGCGATCGACGATTGCTTCGAGGGCGCTTTCGGTGAGGCCGGCGCGGAAGTGGTGATCGAGGCTTATCTCGACGGCGAAGAAGCAAGCTTCTTCTGTCTTTGCGACGGCAAGCATGCGCTAGCGCTCGCGACCGCGCAGGACCATAAGCGTGTCGGCGATGGCGATACCGGCCCGAACACCGGCGGCATGGGCGCCTATTCCCCCGCCCCTGTCATGACGCCTGACATGGTGGAGCGCACCATGAAGGAAATCATCGAGCCGACGATGCGCGGCATGGCGGAAAGCGGTCATCCCTTCAGCGGCGTCTTCTTCGCCGGGCTGATGATCACCGCCAAGGGGCCGGAACTGATCGAATACAATGTCCGCTTCGGCGATCCCGAATGCCAGGTGCTGATGATGCGGCTGAAGAGCGACCTGCTACCGCTGCTTTACGCCTGCGCCAACGGCACGCTGGATCAGGTAACGGCCGAATGGAGCGACGACCCCGCACTGACCGTCGTCATGGCCTCGAAAGGCTATCCCGGCTCCTATGCCAAGAACACGCCGATCACGGCGCTGCCGACCAGCGGTGACGGCGAGAAAGTGTTTCATGCCGGCACAGGCCTGCAGGACGGCGCACTCGTCGCGACCGGCGGACGTGTGCTAAATATCACGGCAACGGGCAAGACAGTGAGCGAAGCAAAAGAACGGGCCTATGCCCTGGCGGGCAAGGTGAAATGGGATAACGGCTTCTATCGCAATGATATCGGATGGCGCGCAGTGGAGCGTGAAAGGTAAACATCACTGCGGCTCTGCAATCGCAAGTCCATTAAATTTTTACCTAATCTTCTGACGGGATGGAAATAAAGCTGCCGTAATGTCTCCGACACTATAGGCGGAGTTTCTGGTTATGCGTTCCTTTTTTCTGACCTTGGCATGCGTGCTGGCAGGCGGCTCCGCCATGGCCTCGTCCATTCAGCCGATCGACGGCACGATGATCGGCGGGAGAGGCAGCATTATCGCCAAAAGCTGCGCCGAATGCCCTCCTCTCAAGCCGCCGGCCACCGAAAAGGAATATATCGTGCCGACGCTGGAGCCCGGCACCCAATCCGTCGCCGTGCGCAATATCGATGGTCAGAAAAGGGTCGTACGCACTGAAGCCTGGATGGGTGGCTCGCCTGTTAACTTCGTCAGCAAGCCTACGCCAGAAGCGCTCGCGGCGGCCGGTGAACCCGTGGACGGCATCGACATGACCGCTCAGACGGCGGCTTTGTCCAATTCCTCCGCAGCTCACGAACCTGCGCCGCTCGATATTTCCGACTTCCAGCTTCGCCAGTAATCCTCGTAAGGCGTTCCGGCGCCCTTTGGCACCTGCCGAATGCTGACTACATTAATATTTCGAAATATATCCTTCTGATATTCGAGAGAGCTACATAATCTCTGAGAAAATCCAAGTTTCGTCGACGCTATCCTTAAATAAAACTACGTATTACTTACAACTGTTGCGCATATCTCCGGTTTAATTTAGAATTAAATACAACCAAAGCCTCGCAATTAAAGCTTTTTTAGACATAAACAGCGATTTTACTGCCACCGGACAGCAGCATGTCATTCAAGCGGCGGCAAGCGTATTGGGATTCTCTCAGGCGATCGCACAGGCGGTAGGAAACCGCACCGGTATTCACCCCTGTGGGAGGCACCATGAAGAATCTCAAGATTTCGCATCAATTATTTGCCCTGCTTGGCGTCCTGATGGCCGCCTTTGCGGTGGCGACTTATTTCCAGATCCGGTCCCAAGCCGATTCGATTTATGATGATCGCTTCGACATGCTGCGCACGCAGGTCGAATCCGGCATCTCGGTTCTAAACCATTATTATCAGCGTGAAAAATCCGGCGAAATGACCCATGAGGCGGCCCAGGCCGAAGCCTTCAAGGTCCTGTCACACGTAAGCTTCGCGCCGGCAGGCTATTTCTTCGGCTTCGATTACAATGTGATCCAGCGCATTCATCCGAGCCCGGTCAATATCGGCAAGGACATGTCCGGCCAAGTCGACAAGAACGGCACCCATTTCAGCAAGGAAATGGTCGAGAAGGGCATCAAGGGCGGCGGCCGCACCATCTATTACTGGAACAAGCCGGGTCACTCCGAAAGCGAGTTCTTCCTGAAGGGCAGCTATTCGGCAGCATTCGCGCCCTGGCAGATCGTGCTTGGCTGCGGTGTCTACATGGATGACCTCGAGGCGCAGATCAATGCCACCATGTGGCGTGCGCTCATGATCTGCGGCATTGTCTTCCTGATCGGCATCGCCGCCGCCTTCTACTTCATCCGCGGCATCACGAAGCCACTGACCGACGTCCATGCAGCCCTGAAGGCCGTCGCCGACGAAGACGTGAAGATCGCCATCCCCCATACCGAGATGCAGAATGAAATCGGGCTGATGGCGAAGGCAACGCAGGCGCTGCAGGAAAAGGTTCGCGAACGTCATGCGCTTGCCGACCGCCAGGCGGCACAGGAGCTGGAAATCAGCAGCGAGCGCGAGCAGAACCTGCGCCAGCAGCAAGATGAGGCCCGCGAACAGGCCCGCGTCGTCGCGGTCATCGGCAAGTCGCTCGAAGAGCTTGCTCGCGGCGATCTGACGGTGCGCTGCGGCGATCTCGGCGCTAGCTATGCCGGCCTTCGCAACAACTTCAACGAGGCGCTATCGCATCTCGAAGCCGCGATGGGCCGCGTCAACGCCAAGGGCAATGACATCGGCCTCAGCAAGGAAGAAATCCGCCGCGCCTCCAACGAGCTATCGCAACGCACCGAACGTCAGGCGGCAAGCCTGGAAGAAACCTCGGCAGCACTCGACGAGCTCACCGTCGCCGTCCGCCAGACCGCGGAAGGGGCCGATGAGGCCAGCAAGCGCGTCCATGCCGTCAGCGCCGAAGCATCGCGCAGCGATGCCGTGGTTGCCCAGGCAATCGAAGCCATGAGCGGCATCGAGAAGTCCTCGGCCGAAATCGGCAAGATCATCGGCGTCATCGACGAAATCGCCTTCCAGACCAACCTGCTGGCGCTGAACGCCGGCGTAGAAGCGGCCCGCGCGGGTGAATCCGGTAAGGGTTTTGCCGTCGTCGCCCAGGAAGTGCGTGAGCTCGCCCAGCGCTCCGCCGCAGCCGCCAAGGAGATCAAGGATCAGATCGCTCGCTCCTCCGGCCAGGTCGACCAGGGCGTCCGTCTCGTCGGCGAGGCAGGCGAAGCGCTGAAGCGCATCTCCGGTCAGATCAAGGCCGCCAACGAGATCGTCTCGAAGATCGCCCACAGCGCCTCCGAGCAGGACACGACGCTGCGCTCGATCTCCTCTTCGATGAACCAGCTCGATGCCGCCACGCAGCAGAACGCTGCCATGGCCGAAGAGACCACCGCATCGGCCGAGACGCTCGCCGCCGACACGGAAGATCTTCTCGCTCTCATCCGCGGATTCCGTGTCAACGAAGGCCGCGCCGTTATGGATCATCGCCGCGCCGCCTGAGCTGCGCAGGACAGAAAACGAAACCGCCGGGCTCGCGTCCGGCGGTTTTCTTTTGAGCAAAGCTTTGTGCGTTAGTCCGCGACCTTCAGGCGCTCAACCAGCAGGTCGATCTCGCGATCGGAATAGACCTCGATACCGGCCTGCTTGAGCAATGCCGCCGTGACGCCGCGGCCGCTCTGCCGGCTACCGGAGAAGGTTCCGTCATAGATGAAGCCCGAGCCGCAGGACGGACTGCCGTCGATCAGGAGAGCGTAACGACAGCCTGTTTCCGTCGCCAGCGTCAGCGCATTTTCCGCCGCCTGGCGAAACTCCGCCGTGACATCACCGCCGGTGATCTCCATCACCCTTGCTGTGCCGGCAAGCACGTCCTCGCCGGCTGCGCCGCCGGCA
Organism: Rhizobium sp. No.120; assembly: GCF_054558365.1. Lineage (NCBI taxonomy): Bacteria > Pseudomonadati > Pseudomonadota > Alphaproteobacteria > Hyphomicrobiales > Rhizobiaceae > Rhizobium > Rhizobium sp. No.120. The sequence goes on along the minus strand of NZ_BAAJNQ010000002.1, from coordinate 706,105 downwards.
ATTTCGGCCGGAGGTCTCGGAACCACCATGCCCGCGGACATTTCCGGACAGATCGTGACCAGCCGCCCCTCCTCGCGCCAGCGATCGATCGCCGGATGGACAAGAGGCTTGGAGCGGCCGTCATAGCGGACGGCATGGCCCATGAGGCAGGCGCTGACGAGAATCTTTCCAGTCATCGCGCCCCCATGTCTTATCCCGCGATCTTCGAGAAGTCGGCGACCGTGCCGGTCGCTTGGCGGATCAGGCGCAGTAGGGCCAGGCGATTGGCGCGGATGGCGGCATCTTCATCATTGACGAGCACGTCTTCGAAGAAGCGGTCGACGGGTGCGCGCAGCTTGGAAAGGGCTGACATGGCCGAACGGAAATCTTCCTTGGCGATCGCATCGGAGGCCTCAGCAGAGGCGGCCTTGACGGCAGCAAAGAGATCCTTTTCCGCGTCGAGTTTCAGCAAGGCTTCCGAAACGCCGTCGGCAACGACGGTGCCCTTCTTCTCTTCGGCGGCCAGAAGCTGCGTGGCGCGCTTGGTGCCGGCCAGAAGATTCTTGCCATCTTCTGACGTAATGAAGGCGGTCAGCGCCTCGACGCGGCGGGCGACCATCAGCAGATCGTCGGCCTCCGGCGTCAGCACTGCGTCGATCAGGTCATGGCGGGCACCGAGATCGCGGAGATAGACTTTGAGGCGATCGTGGAAGAAGGCGAGCAGGTCGGCATCCCTGGTGGTGGCGAGCAGCGGCAGGCGCACGCCACGCTCCAATAGGATACGGACAACACCGAGGGCTGCGCGGCGCAGTGCATAAGGGTCCTTCGAGCCCGTGGGCTTTTCGTCGATTGCCCAGAAGCCGACGAGCGTATCCAGCTTGTCGGCCAGCGCGACGGTGATTGCAACCTTGTCTTCGGGAACGCGATCAGAGGGACCTTGCGGCTTGTAATGATCTTCGATCGCCGTTGCCACCGAGGCATTCTCGCCCTGCAGCGATGCGTATTTGCGGCCCATTACGCCCTGCAGTTCGGGGAATTCGCCGACGGCTTCGGTGCGCAGATCGGCCTTGGCGAGCACGACGGCGCGGTCGACCAGGGCAGCATCGGCGCCGGTGATCTTGGCGAGGTCAGCGGCCAGCGCACGGATGCGGGCGACGCGCTCGCCCTGGCTGCCAAGCTTGGCATGGAAGGTGACGTTCAGAGCGTCGAGCTTGGCCATACGCTGATCGAGCGGCTTCTTCAGATCGAGGCCGAACTTCTTGGCGGAGGCTTCCAGCGTTTCGAGATCGGGCAGATCGCCCTGGTCCCGCTTCCAGAAGTGCAGCGCGTCGGACAGACGGGCGCGCACGACCTTGCCGTTGCCATGGATGATTTCCTTGCCGCCATCCGTCGCCTGGATATTGGCGACGAGAATGAAGCGGTTGGACAGCGTCTCGCCGGCCGGTGGCCGCGTGACGAAACACTTCTGATTGGTCTTGATGGTCAGGCGGATGATCTCGGACGGGATCGAGAGATAATCCTCCTCGAAGGAGCCCATCAGCACCTGCGGCCATTCGACGAGGCCGGAAACTTCCTCCAGCAGGCCTTCATCCTCAACCAGTTCGAGACCATTGGCAAAGGCGACATCGCGGGCATCATGCAGGATGATGTCCTTGCGGCGCTCGGCATCGAGAACGACATGGGCCTTTTCCAGACTCGACGCATAATCCTCGAAACGCTTGACCGTGATCGGGCCGGGGGCATGGAAGCGATGGCCGTAAGTCACGTTCGAGGCGACGATGCCGTCGATCTCGAAGGGAATGACCACGGTCTCTTCATGCTCGGTGCCGAAGGTGCAGACGATCGACTGCAGCGGGCGCACCCAGCGCAGCGAGCCAGGCTTTACCGAGGCCTTGCCCCAGCGCATGGATTTCGGCCAGGGGAAGTTTCTTATGATGTCGGGCATCACGGCCGCGACGATTTCCTCGGCGGCACGGCCGGGCTTGGAAATGATCGCCACGTAGAAATCGCCCTTCTTCGGGTCACTCTGCACCTGCGCCTCGGAAATGGAGGACAGGCCGGCGCCGCGCAGAAAACCTTCGATCGCCTTTTCATTGGCATCGGTGCGCGGCCCCTTGCGCTCCTCCCGCACATCGGCCGAGCGCGCGGTCAGGCCGCGAATGTCGAGCGTGAGGCGCCGCGGCGTCCAATATTCCCTGGCCCCCTCATAGGAAAGACCCGCTTCGACCAGGGCATCGGTCACCAGCTTCTTCAGGTCACCGGCAGCCTTGCGCTGCATACGGGCGGGAATTTCCTCGGAGCGGAGTTCGAGAAGGAGATCGGGCATGGGAGCTGTCTTTGCGTTGAGGCAGAAATGGTCCGGGCGGACTTAGCAAGCCCTGTGACAAAAGTCACCAAGGCAAACGGCGAATTTACCAACCTCCGCCGCCGCCACCGCCGCCACCGCCTCCGGAGAAGCCACCGCCACCGCCGCCACCTCCTCCACTACCGAAAGCAGAGGACGAGCTGGAGACGGGTGCGGGAATGGTCGAGGCGATGGTGGAAGCCATCGAGGAAGAGAAGTCGCCGATCGTTCCGCCAATGTTGCCCGGGCGGAAGTCGCCGGAATACCACATCGGCACATAGGCGGCGGCGGCTGTTGCCCCCGCTGCCGTGGCAAGCCATGTCTCGAAGGCGCTGGACCATGGTTTTTCAACGCCGAGTGCTACCGCATAGGGCAGCAGCGTTTCGAAATGCCCTGGCGACATCTGTGGTGCGCCCTGCATGTTCATCCGGTCGCGTTCCGCCAGCGTCAGATATTGTCTGAGACCGGCAATGCCATCCATCATCTTACGCCCGAGCGGCGTCGGCGCGCCCATCAGGAAATAGAAGACGACGTTGAGCGCGAAAATGCCGACGATGCCTGCCACCAGCGGCAAGAGACCCGCCTCCCAGAGCGGCACGACCGCGGCGGCAAAACCGCTAACGGCAATCGAGACGAAGACGAAGCCGAAAAAGGCGAAGAGCAGCACCGAAAGAATGCGCTGGGCAAGGCTGGCGCTGTGCCTGCGGAACCTGCGACCGATCGAGCTCGCAAAGATCGTCACGAAAATCGAGAGGAAACCCGGCGTGACGATGAGCGGGAGAGCATTCTCGTGGAGGCGGCCGAAGATGACGATGGCGGCCAGAATGAGGACCGACAGGGCAACACCGCCGATAATGTAGAGAGAATTGGCCTTATAATATTCGCCGCGATGATCGCGCTCGATGGCGCTGCGGAATTTAGAGCCGAGCCGCTGCACAGCCTCGCCGTTCGCCTTGTCGATGACAAGTGGGGAGAATGGCCCGACGGCCTGCATCAGCACCTTGTCGCCACCGCCCAGATCAGTGCCAGCCTTGCCCGTGGGGCGGATGACTACCTTTCCCGTGAGATCGTCGAGAATGACATAGCCGCGCACGGCAAGATCGATCGCCGTTGCCGAGAATGCCGTCCAGCTGGAACTGGCGAAACCCTTGTTGTCGATATAGTTGACCAGCGCCGGCGAAATGCCTTCGGGCGGATCCCAGCGCGGGACCATGACGCCGGCCGGCGGGTCGCGGCCAACCGCAATCCAGCTCCGCATGTAATAGACAAACAGCAGGATCAGGCCGCCGACGGCGATCGTCGTGTCGAGATGATCCCTGAGAAACCAGCCCCATTGCTGACTGTCGCTCGGCGGCTCAATCGCCCCTTTTGCAAGCTTGATGGCGATTGTCAGACCTTCGGCGCTCGCGAGCGGCCGGGTTGTCGTAAAGGTAGCTACATTGCCGTCCGCGGTGGCGCTGGCACTCTTGCCGTTGGCATCGAGCGGCCCGGTGAAGAAAGCAAGCTGTTGCGGGCGCACGCCGTCAGGCAATGTGACGGTTGCCCTGGCGTTGATGATCGGGAACAGCCAGCCATTGCCGGTCACGTTCCAATAGAGTTCGTCGTGATCGTCGAAATAGCGCATCTGACGATTTGTGTCGTAAGTGATGCGGAAGCTATGCGGGCCGGGTTTCAAGACCCGCTCGGCATTGCCGATGTATATGCGCTCGCCGCCCCTGATGCGCTCAGCGCGCCAATCCTCCGGCTGGTCGTCACGCTCGACGGACACGACCTTGAAATCCACCTGGATTTCCCGGCCGCCGGCATCGGTCATAACAAGCGGAAAATCGCGGAAAATACCGCGTCGAATGTCTTGGCCCTCCGCATTGACAGCAATGGTCTCGACCACCCGCATGGAGCCGTTGCGATGCAGGGCAATCGCCTGATCGAAACTGGTGATAAGTTCGGCGGCCGTTACCGCCGGTGCGCAAAGCAGCAGGCACAGAGCCAGGAAGAACCCGCAAAGCCGTGTCATCACTCCCCCAAAAGGATGGCTGCGGCGCCATTGCAGGCGCCGCCTTGCGTCAAGAATGCTTCCGCACCCCACCATCCCCCGGAATGGCGGAGCGTCAATCTTCGTAAGCAACCCCGAGCGAAGCCAGCACGTTCCAATAGGACGGGAAGGTCTTGGCGACGCAATCGGGGTCGAGAATGGTGATGCCGCCGATCTTCAGGCCGGCGAGTGCAAAGCTCATGGCAATGCGGTGATCGGCGAAACTGTCGATCTCCGCAGGCAGCACTTTGCCGGCGAGGCTCGGATCGGATGCGACGATCAGATCATCGCCCTCTTCCGTGCCGAGGTTCGGAACGATGCGCGACAGGCCGCTCGATAGCGCGCGGATACGATCGCATTCCTTGACGCGGAGGTTCTCGATGCCGACGAAGCGCACCGGCGTTTCATTGAAGGCGGCGAGAACGGCAAGCGTCGGGATAGCATCCTGCATCTGCGAGCCGTCGATGACGGCCGGAAGATGCGGAAACTTCGAGATCAGATCATAGGCTTTCGCATCCGGCTGCGAGAACTGCTCGGCCGGCGTGCCTAGATCGATCTTGCCGCCACTCAGCACCTCGGCTGCCCAGAGATAGGTCGCGGCGGAGGCATCGGGCTCGATAACGAAGTCAGCGGCATGGTAGCCGGTCGGCTCGACGCGCCAGGCGGCGGGGCTCACACGCTCCGCCTTGGCACCGAAAGCGCGCATGGCCGCGACCGTCAGATCGATATAGCCGAGAGCACCGATATGCTCGCCGAGCAGCTCGACATCGACGGCACGGTCGCCGCCGGCCGCCATCATCAACAGCGCCGAGACATATTGGCTGGACAGGCCACCATCGATCTGCACGCGGCTTGCCTCGAAACGACCGGTGCCGTTGATGATGACGGGCGGGCAACCGGTTTCGGCCGAAGCGTCGACGCCGAGCGAGCGCAGCGCGTCGACGAGCGGCCCGATCGGCCGCTTGCGCATGTGGGCGTCGCCGTCGACGATGACCTTGCCGTCGACCAGCGCCGCAGCAGCCGTCAAGAAGCGCGTCGCCGTGCCGGCATTGCCCAGGAAAAGCGGGGCTGCCGGCGCCTTCAGCTTGCCGCTGCCGGTCACAATGAAGGTCGTGTCGTCGGGCTCGTCGATGACTACGCCCATGGCGCGCAGCGCTTCGGCCATATAGCGGGTATCGTCGCTCTTCAGCGCGCCAGTCAGCCGGCTGGTGCCCTTGGCAAGGCCCGCGAGCAGCAGCGCGCGGTTGGTGATCGACTTCGATCCCGGCGGCATGGCCCGCCCGGTCAGAGGTTTGCCCGGCGGGATAATCGTGAGTTTGGCTCTACCCATCATCATTCTCTTTGGTCAGTCAGGAAGCCAGCCGATGGCCAGCGGTCGGCATCCTTTACCGCCTGATATGAAAAACCGATAGCGGAAATCTCAGAACTTTACCGTGGGAACGGCGCGATCGGCTTCGTTGGTCACCTCGAAATAGGCCTTCTTGACGAAGCCGAAGGGACCAGCGATGAGATTGTTCGGGAAGGTCTCGACTTTGACGTTCAGATCGCGTGCGGCACCGTTGTAGTAGCGGCGCGACATCTGGATCTCGCCTTCCACACCTTCCAGCGAGCGCTGCAATTCGAGGAAATTGGTATTAGCCTTGAGATCGGGATAGGCTTCGGCGAGCGCGATCACGCGGCCGAGGGCCTGCGACAACAAGCCCTCGGCCTGGCCTCGGGCGGCGACATCTCCAGACGGCACGGCCTGCGCCTTGTTCCGCAGTTCGACGACCTCTTCCAAGGTCTGGCGCTCGTGGCCGGCATAGCCTTTGACCGTCTCGACCAGATTGGGAATGAGATCGGCGCGGCGCTTCAACTGCACGTCGATACCGGACCATGCCTCTTCCGCGACTTGTCGTGCACGAACGAGCCCGTTGTAAATGAAGACGACATAGAGCGCGGCCAGCACTATGATCGCGAGAAGAACAAGCATCTGAAATCCCCCGTGGCGACTGCAACCCAAGGGACACTAGGCAGATTTCACGCCAATGTCACCCGGCTTTAACGGCAGCGCAGAGCCAAGATAGGCTGTTGCGATGCCCGATCCTGGGGAAGCTTGCCTTATGCGGCCTGCTGGTTCCAGTTGATGCCGCCGGCATCCGTCAGCAGGAAAGCTTCGCCGCAAGCTTTGGCCAGCGTGCGCACGCGCAGGATGTAACTCTGGCGTTCCGTCACGGAGATGACGCCGCGGGCATCGAGAAGGTTGAAGACATGGCTCGCCTTGATGCACTGGTCGTAAGCCGGGAAGACGCACTTGTGCAGGCGATGGTTTTCGTTGTCGCCAGGGGCGCCGGCCGCCAGCAATGCCTGGCATTCCTTCTCCGCATCGATGAAGTGGCGATGCAGCATCTCGGTATTGGCATATTCGAAATTATGCCGGGAATATTCCTGCTCGGCCTGCAGGAAGACATCACCATAGGTGATCTTGTCTTCGCCTTCGAGGCCGTTGAAGTTCAGGTCATAGACGCTGTCGACACCCTGAACATAGATCGCAAGACGCTCCAGCCCGTAGGTCAGCTCACCGGCAACCGGTGCGCATTCGATGCCGCAGACCTGCTGGAAGTAGGTGAACTGCGAGACTTCCATGCCGTCGCACCAGCATTCCCAGCCGAGGCCCCATGCGCCGAGCGTCGGGCTTTCCCAATCGTCCTCGACGAAGCGGATATCGTGCAGCAGCGGATCGAGGCCGATCGCCTTCAGCGAGCCGAGATAAAGCTCCTGAAGGTTCGGCGGATTGGGCTTCAGGATGACCTGATACTGGTAATAGTGCTGCAGGCGGTTCGGGTTCTCGCCGTAGCGGCCATCGGACGGACGACGCGACGGCTGCACATAGGCAGCCCGCCACGGCTTCGGGCCGAGCGAACGCAGCGTGGTCGCCGGATGGAACGTGCCAGCGCCGACCTCCATGTCGTAAGGCTGCAGAACCGCGCAACCCTTGTCGGCCCAGTAATTGTGCAGCGTCAAGATCAGCGCCTGAAAGGAGCGCTTCGGATTCATATGGTCGGGCACATTGGCAGTCATGGGAACTGATTTCTTCCGCTAGCGAATGGTTTGGCGGACAGGTGCCACGGCGTGGCGAATGGGTCAAGGCTTTGCAGCACAAACGGCGATGCAGCCCACCTCACCGAAGCGTATGAGTTCTACTCATCCTCGCGCTTCACATGATACTCGCCTGTCTTCGGGTCCTTGACCAGCGTTCCCATGGCGCCGGTACGGCGTTCCGTTTCGGCGCGGCGGGATTTCTCGGCGAGCCGCTGGGCATCGCGTACGAAACGCCGATACAGGAACCAGATCCCGCCGACGGCGATGATGAAGAAGATGATCCGGGACATTAGCCAGCGCTCCCGCCTACAATCCGTACCGGCCCCACAATGCCTTTTCCTCCGCTGCTTCCGCAAGCCCGGATGCAATCCCGGCGCCCAGGCCATCCATGCCGCCAAGCGAAATGCCGGGAGCCTTGCGGCCGAAAAGGCTGCGCGGCGTGGTGATCAGCGTTGGCTTGACCTTGTCGCCGAAGCGCTTCCTCAATTCCTGACGCATGTCTCCCAGGCCGTCGATTAGGCCAAGCTCCAGCCCGCGGCTGCCGGTCCAGAACAGGCCGGAGAACACCGTTTCATCCGCCGAGAGCTTTCCTGTGCGACGCTCGAGCACCATGTCGATGAAGACTTTGTGGATCTCGAGCTGCAGGCTCTTCAGATATTCGATGTCCTTTTCCTTTTCGGGCTGAAACGGATCAAGGATCACCTTGTTCGCACCGGCTGTGTAGACGCGGCGCTCGACGCCGATCTTCTTCAACAACTCCGGAAAGCCGAACCCGCCGGAGACGACACCGATCGAACCGACGATGGAGGTGGCATCAGCAATAATCTCGTCGCCTGCCAGCGCAATCATATAGCCGCCAGACGCGGCAACGTCCTCGACGAAGACCAGGACCTTCTTATCTTTCTCGGCGGCCAGATCGCGTATGCGATTGTAAATCATTCGCGACTGCACCGGAGAACCACCTGGCGAATTGACAACGATTGCAACAGCCGGTGCCGTCTTCACGTTGAAGGCCTTTTCAAGTGCCTGCGAAACGCCGGAGAGATTCAGCGATTGCCGCAGCGGCCCTCCACCGGAAGAGATGACGCCGCTCAGACGGACGACGGGGACGATTACCTCCTCCTTGCGGAAGCGCTTCGGAAGCATGCGTCTCAAGAACCCAACCATTCGTCATCCCTGTTTCATGATGTTTGCTGCCCGTGATGTATGCATGGAAACGCCAAACGCAATATTGCGGATCGTATTTGATGCCCTGATGCGGAGCGCACCGAATGGCTAGCGGCGCGGATACGAAGCGCGGCCGTTGTTCATATCATCGACGAAATCGGTGAATTTATGCGTCCCCTCGCCGTGCATGATCAGGGGCGCACGCAGCACCAGCCTTGCCCTCGAACCCTTGATCGCCGTCACCAGGATGCGCACCGCACTTTCGCCTTCGCGGGGATGGATAGGGGTGATTTCTATGCCGCCGAAGCGGCGGCCGCAGGCGGCGATGATCTCGCCGATCGATTCCGGCCGGGCGATCAGCGACAGCTGCCCGCCAGGGATCATGATCGCACCTGCCGTGCGAATCCATTTTTCGAAAAGCCCATCCGTCATGGCATGCGCCTCGGCCTTCAAGGCATCGGGCGTCAGCCGATCACTGGCATCGTTGAAGGGCGGGTTCATGATGACGTGGTGGAAACTGTCGTCGACAAGTCCCGCTTCATTGCGATCCTTGCCGGTCAGCGTCACATCGGCTTCGATAACGGAGACGCGGCCGGCAAAACGGGCATTTTCCGGTAGCAGGAGGCTCTTGCGCGCAAACTCGGCCATATCGGACGAGCGCTCGAACAGCACGACCTCCGCCCGGTCGAGTCTGGAAGCCACAGCCATTCCGGCTGCTCCAGCACCTGCACCGAGATCCGCCACCCGGATCGTACGCTCGTCGGCCACGAGCGCTGCCAGCAGCATCGCATCCATACCGGAACGATGCCCCCTGCCCTTCGGCTGCACGATGTGGAAGCCGCCGCGGTGGAAGGCATCGATGGTTTCGGAGGGCTTGCCGGTCATGGCCGATCTCAGGTCCGCACCGGCCGCAACTCGCCACCGAGGCCGGCATCGATCAGGATGCGCCGGGCCAGATCGGCACGCTCCTCCTCCACCAGAAAGCGGCGCGGCAGCATGCCGAGTGAGCCCTCCAGAATGCTCATCGCCTGATCCGCAACGAAGCAGTGAATCCCGGCATCCTTCATCAGGCTCTCGGCAAATGAGAGTAGGACCGGGTCGTTGGTGCGGATCAGCTCGTGCATAAGCCTTAGAATTCCTGTCAAATTTACGCGACGAGACAATTCGCCTCTTGCCGCCTCTTTCGCCCCTTCTTATTGTGCTTTTCACAAAATGAACAGGAGTCCGGATCGTTGGGCGTCGTGATACCGCTTGAAGAAAGCAAGAATAAACTGGCATCCATCAAGCCGTTGGTGGACCTGACCAAGGCGGATATGGAACGCGTCAACCAGCTCATCCTATCCAAGGCGGGCTCCGATGTGCAGATGATCCCCGAGGTTGCGGAGCATCTGATCTCCTCCGGCGGCAAGCGTTTGCGGCCGATGCTGACCATCGCCTCCGCAGCTCTTTACGGCTACCAGGGCGACAATCACATCAAGCTCGCGACATCGGTCGAATTCCTGCACACAGCGACGCTGCTGCACGACGATGTGGTCGACGAAAGCGATCTGCGCCGCGGCAAATCCACGGCCCGGATGATCTGGGGCAATCAGGCAAGCGTGCTGGTCGGCGACTTCCTGCTCGGCCAAGCTTTCCGTATGATGGTGGAAGTCGGCTCGCTCGATGCTCTCGACGTCTTGTCCTCGGCTGCTTGTGTCATTGCCGAAGGCGAGGTGCTGCAGCTTTCCGTTTCCAAGAACATGGAGACGACGGAAGACGATTATCTCTCGGTTATCCGCGCCAAGACCGCAGCGCTCTTCGCCGCAGCGGCTGAAGTCGGCCCGATCGTCGCCAATGCCGGCAAGGCGGAGCGCAATGCGCTGAAATCCTACGGCACCAATCTCGGCCTCGCCTTCCAGCTCGTCGACGATGCGCTCGACTACGGCGGCAAGGCCGCCGATCTCGGCAAGAATGTCGGCGACGATTTCCGCGAGGGCAAGATCACGCTGCCGGTCATCCTCGCCTATCGCCGCGGCACGGAGAAGGAACGCGCCTTCTGGCGTGAGGCCATCGAAACCGGCAACAACAGCGACGAGAATCTCGAAAAGGCTCTCGGGCTGATCACGAAATATGGCGCGCTGGCCGACACAATTGCCCGTGCCGTCCATTACGGCACCATCGCGCGCGACGCCCTGGCACCCCTGCCGGAAACGCCTTGGAAATCGGCACTTCTGGAAGTGATCGATTTCTGCATCGAACGCGTTAATTGATGGCGGTGGCCTGAATTTGTTGCAGGGCCGCTTCAAAAAAGCCATCCTGTTGTGAATCAGTTGACACGAACGCTTTATGCCGCCGGCGTCTTCGCCGGCTGTCCCTTGATGAAAGGCTTTCCAATGCGGCAGAGACTTGCCATCCGTTTCCTCTCGGGCGTAGCCCTGGCGGCGGTCCTTTCGGTGTCCGCCCTGAATGTCGCGCGGGCCGATGATAAGCCGGCGGCTGCACCGGAGGCCAGCGCCCCGGTCGCCTTCGATACGGATAGTGTCGATACGTTCGCAGGCGCGTTCCTCGCTGCCCGCACCGCCGATGTCGATCATGACTACAATACTGCCATTGCGCTCTACAAAAAGGCGCTGATGATCGACCCGAGCAATCCGGAAATTCGCCAGCGGCTGATGATCTCGCTGCTGCTCAACGGCAATCTGGAAGAAGGCGTCAAATACGCCAACGAGCTGAAGAGCGATCCTTCTGTCGAACGCGTGACCACCATCGTGCGCGGCATGGATGCCATCCGCCGCCACGAATACCGTACCGCGCAGGAAATCCTCAAATACAACGGTCCGAACGATCTCGACCGGATGATGACCAATCTGCTCGCCGCCTGGGCGCGCGCCGGATCCGGCCGCGGCAAGGAAGCGATCTCGATGATCGACAAGATGAAGGGCCCGGATTGGTTCAACATCTTCAAGAACTATCATGCCGGCGCCATTGCGCTGACGATGGGCGACCTGAAGTCGGCACGTTCTCACCTTAACGATGCGATCCTGGACAAGACGGGCGGAGCGACGGCTCCCGATACGTTTATGCGCGCCGTCATGGCGCTCGCGCGCCTCGAAGCCAAGGCCGGCGACAAACAGAAGGCCCTGGATGCGATCTCCGTCGGTGATAATCTCGTCAGCAATTATGCCCCGTTGAATGCGCTGCGCGACAGCATCAGTAAGGGCGATACGCCGGACCAGCAGGTCACCAATGCCAGCGAGGGTGCGGCCGCCGTTCTCTTCACCATCGGTGCCGCGCTGAACCGTGATGGTGCCGAGGATGTCGTCTCGCTTTACCTGCAGATCGCCAATTCGCTCGACCCGAAAGCGGCCGATACGCTGGTGCTGCTCGGCGGACTGGCCGAAAAGCAGGAGCAGACCGATCGTGCGATCGGCTTCTACAGGAAGGTGCCCGATAATTCGCCGATGGCCCGCATCTCCGAGCTGCAGCTCGGCCTCGCGCTCGCCCAGGCAGGTAAGGTCGACGATGCACGCAAGCATCTGAAGGCGCTGATCGATTCCGATCCCAACGATGTCCGCAGCTATCTCGCCTATGGCAGCGTGCTTTCCGATGCCAAGGACTTCCAGGCCATGGCGGACAATTACGACAAGGCCGTGCAGATCATCGGTCCCGTGCCGAAGCGCAGCGATTGGGCGGTGTTCTTCCAACGCGGCATTGCCTATGAGCGGCTGAAGAAGTGGGCGGATGCAGAGCCGAACTTCAAGAAGGCCCTTGAGCTCAATCCGGATCAACCGCAGGTTCTGAACTATCTCGGCTATTCCTGGGTCGACATGAACATGAACCTCGACCAGGGTTTGAACATGATCAAGAAGGCCGTCGATCTGAGACCGGATGACGGCTACATCGTCGATTCCCTTGGCTGGGCTTATTTCCGCCTCAACCGCTTCGACGATGCGGTGAGCGAATTGGAGCGGGCAGCGCAGCTCAAGGCCGGCGATCCGACGATCAACGACCATCTCGGCGATGCCTACTGGCGCGTCAATCGCAAGCTCGAAGCCGTCTATCAGTGGAACCGGGCGCTCGCCTCGAAGCCGGAAGAAGCCGATATTCCGAAGATCAAGGAGAAGGTCGAGAAAGGCTTGCCGCCGCTCGACAACGATCCGAAGACCGTCGACAAGAGCAAGCTGCCCGATCCGGCGCCAGCCCCTTCGCCCGACACGAACGCTCCGGCGCCGGTCGATAAGAAGTCCTAAGATTTCCATGAACACGATCTTGGCAGCGGGCGATTTCGACCTTACGGAAGAAGCGCCCGCAAAGATCAATCTCGCGCTGCATGTCACCGGCCGCCGTGCGGATGGCTATCATCTGCTCGACATGCTCGTCAGCTTTGCCCGCCATGGCGACCGTCTCTTCTTTCGCGCAAGCGAGGATGATGATTTCAGCCTTTCGGGACGGTTCGGCCCGCTCCTCTCAGCCGATGCCGAGGCCGGCGACAATCTCGTTCTCAAGGCACGCGATCTCTTGCGACAGGCAGTCAACTCGGCCGGCTTCGATGCGCCCCCTGCCTATATCCATCTGGAGAAGAACCTACCGATCGCATCCGGCATCGGCGGCGGCTCGGCGGATGCAGCGGCGACCTTGCGCGGGCTGATGCGGCTATGGCGTGTTATCCTGCCGGAGACGACAGTCAAGACCATCGCCTTGAAGCTTGGCGCCGATGTGCCGATGTGCCTTGCCAGCCAACCCCTGGTCGCGCGCGGCATCGGTGAGGCGATAGACTTGCTGCCATTCTTTCCTTCCTTTCCGATGGTTCTCGGCAATCCGCTCGTTGGCGTCTCCACGCGCGACGTGTTTCGCCAGCTGTCACGCAAGGACAATCCGCCATTGCTGTTTCCGTCGCAGATGCCGCAAGGTCGAGGCGAATGGATCGACACGATCAAGGCCCTGCGCAACGATCTCGAACCGCCGGCGCGCTCGGTCTGCGGCGAGATTGGCATGCTTTCCGGACTGATCGAAAGTGAATCCCCAATCCTGACACGCATGTCTGGTTCCGGTGCGACATGCTTCGGCATTTTCGCAGATATCGAACTGGCGAAGAAAGCCGCCGCATCGCTTCACAGGCAGAAGCCGGGTTGGTATTTCCAGGTAACCGAAACGATCCCAGGAGAGGCATGATGGCAGCGTCAAGCAACGAAAGATCCTTCATTCCCGTCGGCATCGCCGTGTTGACCGTTTCCGATACACGCACGCTCGCTGACGATAAATCCGGCGATACGCTGGTTGCCCGCATTGCAGAGGCGGGCCACAGGCTTGCTGCCCGCGCCATCGTACCAGACGACAAAGAGCGCATCCGCGCGCAGGTGGAAGCCTGGACGAAGGACGATGCGGTCGACGTCGTGATCACCACCGGCGGTACGGGCTTTACCGGCCGCGATGTCACGCCCGAGGCGGTGGAGCCGCTGTTCGAAAAGCGCATGGACGGCTTTTCCGAGGTCTTTCATCGCATTTCCTATGACAAGATCGGCACGGCGACGATCCAGTCGCGAGCAACTGGCGGTGTGGCCAATGCCACCTTCATCTTCGTGCTGCCGGGCTCTCCCGGCGCCTGCAAGGATGCCTGGGACGGCATCTTGAAGGCGCAGCTCGACTATCGCCACATGCCCTGCAATTTCGTGGAGATCATGCCGCGCCTCGACGAGCATTTAAAGCGGGGCGCCGGATCGAGATAGGTCTTCTGCTCGCCGCGATATTGCGCGCGGGTCATGCCTTCGGGAGAACAGGAATTGATTCCCAAGAATCGCCGCTGAGAATGATGCAGCTCCGGCCGGATACATCGCTCATTAGCAGTGTCCAGCTGCCGCTCTCGGCCGCGTAGATCTCGACAATCGTGCTCTGATCGAGCTTCCCGACCGCCGAAAGCTTTTCCGAAAGATGGTCGCCAAGAAACGCGACGATATCGACGCGTTGAGCGCAGGCCAAGGTTACCTGAGCAGCGGCAATGCCGGGAAGAAGAATTGCATTCACAACGAAGACGGTTGCCGTGAGGCGGCGGAACATCTTGCGTTTCATAACGCACCTCCTTTCGCCGAAATCCCGGCGGAAAAGGAGAGTTCCGCTGACCAGTTCCGCCTAAATCGGCATCTTCATGGTCGGCCACAACGCGACACGCGTAAGGTGCCGCCACACAGGAATTATCGCACCTATTCCTGCGTTTACAAATGGAATCTGCGGAACGCAGGGCCTTATCGCGCGGCGCGCGCCACCCAGGACGGAATGAGTTCGCTTGAAAGTCTGCGGCCCTTCTGGCCCTTGGCGAAATCCACAAGTCTCATGCCCGACCTGGCGATCGCGATGGCCTGATGTTTGGAAAGCAGCAGGCCCAGCTCCAATGGCGGCGAACGGCGGCCGATCCGCTTCAGAAAGGGGCGCCGATAGCCGCGTGATGCCGTAAACCGCGCCGGGCCTTTGTTCAGGGAGACATATTCAGCGATCTCGTCGATCCAGCCCGCTTGCGGCCGCGCACCCGGCTCGACCAGCAACAGCCATTCGCCGCGGGCCGACCGCATTATGTCCTTGATATCCCACTGCGAATAAATGCGGCAGCCGGCAGCATCCGCCACTTTAGATGTGCCATCACTCGAACCGTGATCGAGCACGACCACATCGCTGACCAGCCCCTCGACCGCGCCTGCCACCAATGCCGCCAATGTCTGCGCCAGTTCTGGTTCATGATCCTGGCATTCTATGATGACCGTCAACATTGCCCATTTATAGAGCAGCGCATAATTTATTGCCAGCACCTAACCCTCAGGTCCGCACGTTTAAGAAAAGCATCATAAGCCGACGGAATTTCTCAAAATCGGCATCGCCATATGCCTCTCCTGAATGCAGTGGAAAATGCTGGTCGTGGATTTTTGTTCTTGCAATGTTCTCATTTGTCGGATAGGAATTTAATCATCTTAGATGCGGCATGCGATGGCATGAACCGCCCTGGAGCTACCGATGAACGAGCAGTCCCTTGCAGGGCAGGCCGCTTTCGCGCCTGCCAATACGGCAGACGTTGCCAACGCTTTGATCGCCGATTCCGGTCTCAGGATCGACGCCGAACGCCGGCGTGGGCGCGGCGCCGGATTGAACCCCAGCGGCCGCTTCGAGCCGCAGCAGCGCGAAGCCTTCGATGACGGCTGGCAAAGCTGGGAGGAGTTGCCGCCCTTCAAGACCGAGGTGCAGGTGGAGAAGCCGCGCACGGCCATTACCCGTAACGAATCCCCCGATATTTCTTTCGATCGTTCCATCAATCCCTATCGCGGTTGCGAGCATGGCTGCATCTACTGCTTCGCACGGCCAACGCATGCCTATATGGGGCTATCTGCCGGACTGGATTTCGAATCGAAGCTATTCGTCAAGCCGGATGCGGCCAAGTTGCTGGAGCGCGAATTGGCAAAGCCCGGCTACAAGCCGCGCGTTATCGCCATCGGCACCAATACCGACCCCTATCAGCCGATTGAGAAGGAATGGCGGATCATGCGCCAGATCCTTGAGGTGCTGAACCGGGCAAACCACCCAGTTGCCATCGTCACCAAATCGGCGCTGGTCATGCGCGATATCGATATTCTGAAGGAGATGGCAGCCAAGAACCTTGTGCGGGTGGGAGTATCGGTGACGACACTCGACCGGAAGCTCGCACGCACCATGGAACCGCGGGCAGCGACACCGCCACGGCGGCTGGAAGCGATCCAGGCTTTGAACGAGGCCGGCATCCGCACCGCGATCATGGTGGCGCCGATTATCCCTGCGCTCAACGATCATGAAATCGAGCGTATCCTCGATGCTGGCAAGGCTGCGGGGGCTCAGGAGGCGAGCTATGTCATTCTGCGGCTGCCGCTGGAGGTGAGCCCGCTGTTTCGCGATTGGCTGCTGCAGCATTATCCGGATCGCTATCGCCACGTCATGTCGCTGATCCGCTCCATGCGCGGCGGCAAGGATTACGATGCCGAATTTGGCAAGCGCATGAAGGGTGCCGGACCTTATGCCTGGCAGATCAGCCGCCGCTTCGAAATGGCGACGCGCCGGCTCGAGCTCACGCGTCGCAATATCGCAATGCGCGACGATCTGTTCATACCGCCTGACGGCAGCGGCGTGCAGTTGTCGCTGCTTTGATATTCCTTGCGGGTTTTCCCTGACCCCGCTGGAAAAGCCCCTCGGTTCGCCGCCCTGATCCACCGGGGGCTTGCAGGAGATCGGGTGGTGTGCGAGCTTCGCCGCATGACACGCAGCACATCACCCGATTCTCCAATGCTCTTCGAGGACGCGCCGCTCGTTCCCACTTTCGAGCTGGAGCTGATTGCGCGCCGGGCCGGCCATTGGCCTGTCGCTGGGGCCGATGAGGCTGGCCGGGGGCCGCTTGCCGGACCGGTGGTCGCAGCCGCCGTCATTTTAGACCCGGAGCGCATCCCGCAAGGGCTCAACGATTCAAAACAGCTAACCGCAGTCAGGCGCGAAGAGCTGTTCATCGAGATTCTCGCAACGGCAACGGTTTCCATTGCCTCGTCGAGTGCCGGCCGTATCGACACGACCGATATCCGCAAAGCTAGCCTCGATGCGATGCGGCGCGCCATTTGCGGGCTTGCCGTACCGGCAAGCTATGTATTGACCGACGGGCTCGATGTGCCTGCCGGGCTTGCGTGCCCCGGAAAGGCCGTCGTCAAAGGAGACGCGCGCTCCTTCTCCATCGCTGCCGCATCGATTGTCGCAAAAGTGACCCGCGACCGGATGATGGCGCGGGCAGGTATTGTCTTTCCGGCCTATGGTTTCGCAGCCCATGCCGGTTACGGCACTCCTCAGCATCGCGCTGGTATCGAGGAGCATGGTCCCTGTTCGCTGCACCGCATGAGCTTCCGCCCTTTGCGCAAAGAGGCCGTCTGAGCACTCAGCCCGTCAGCCCAGCGACGATTTCGGCCGCGCATTTTCTGATATAGGCGATGTCTGTCCCGTAGATGCCGTCATGCCCATCCTGCAGGTTTCGGCGATATCTTTCGACACCGCGCGCAGCTTCCCGCTCCATGAAAGCCAACAGAGTCTCAAGCCTCGCGATAATCATGTCCGGCAATGAAAGACGCTCGGCATGGGACAAGCCATAGATATCGACAAAGGTCCGGGCACGACCGACTTGGGCGACAAGTGTATCCATTCCCTCGACGGCGACGCTGGAGGACAAGGGGGCCCAGCGATAGACGGCATAGGCTAGATCCCACATTCGCGGGCCAGGATGCGCCGCCTCGAAATCGATGATACCGGTCACTTCGCCATCGTTCAGGACGACATTGTAGGGGGCAAAATCCCCATGGCAGATGACCTCGCAGGGCGATCGGGCTGGCAGTTGCCATGCATTGCTGGCCTCAACGCTTTTTGCGAACAATGCGGAGCAATCATGATAGCGACGCAGCAGCGATGCAGCCGACCGCAGCGCCATTTCGCCGCGCATATCAATGCAGTCATCGAGATCGCCGGTATCTCCGGGCAGATAGGTTACCCGCTCCCAGGCTTCGTCATACCCAGCCGGACGGGGAGCTGCATCGAAACCATGTCGGTGCAGCGCAGCCAGCAAGGCGTGCACACCCGGTGTCCATGCCGCAGCCGGTCTCACGATAAGATCGCCTTGCCGAAATGGTTCGCTGCCAGCCATTGACTGCATCCACTCTCCCCCATCCACTGATCTTGCTTCCTCTTGCGCAGATGATCAATCATGGCTGGGTATAAAACAAAAAAAGCCCTACCGAAGCAGGGCTCTTTCGAGTTTCGATATTCCCGGCGCTTAGTTCAGCCGGGCCTTCACTTCCTTGACCGCGTCGTTGAAGAGACCGGACTGGACGTTGCCGTCGGCCTTCTTTGCCAGAACTGATTCAGCAGCGGCGATCGCGAGATCGACGGCGGCGGAGCGGACCGCCTTCATCGCATCCGCTTCGGCCTGCTTGATCTTCTGCTCGGACAAAGCCGTCCGGTTGGCAACGAATTCCTCGGTCTTCTTGCGAGCCTCGGTCGTCAGCATTTCAGCTTCACGCTCGGCGGCGGCAACGATGTGCGCTGCTTCAGCCTCGGCTTCCTTGCGCTTGCGCTGATATTCGGCCAGCAGATGCTGGGCTTCTTCGCGCAGGCGCTTGGCTTCTGCCAGCTCGTTGCGGATCTGATCGGCGCGGTCGTCCAGCGACTTTGCCATCATCCCCGGAACCTTGAGGTAAACGATCAGGCCAAGGAAGATGAGAAGGCTGACAAAAGCGAAGAACGTGTTGTCGAAAGCGAACTCCATGGATCAGCCCTCCTGCTTGGCGGCAGCTGCCGCAACCGCTGAAGCGACGTCGGCCTTGCCGGCGACATTGCCGACCAACTGCTCGACGACAGCACCGGCCGTCTCTTCGGCAATCGCGCCGACATCGCCGAAGGCTTTCGCCTTGATTTCCGCGATGCGGGCTTCGGCAGTCTTGAGCTTCTCAGCCAGGCTTGCCTCGATCGCCTTGCGATCTTCTTCGGCCTTGGCTTTAGCGGCATCGCGAGCAGAGGCGCCGATGGAATTTGCCTTAGCGCGTGCAGCAGCCAATTCGCTTTCGTAAGTCGCGACGGCTGCGTCGGCCTCGGCCTTCAGGCGAGAGGCTTCCTCAATATCCTGGGCAATCCGGTCGTGCCGGCTTTCCAGAATAGTGCCGACCCGCGGAATAACGATCTTCTGCATGGCCACGTAGAAGATGACGAAGGTGATCACCAGCCAAAGCAGCTGTGATGGATACGTCGTATGGTCAAACGGCGGGAATACGCCGCCGTGATGGCCTTCATTCGGCGCGCCCGTTTCCGTGTGCACCGCTCCGGCGGCCGGCGGTGCTTCTTCAGCATATGCCGGGGTCACAAACATGCTCACCTCCAGGTGGTCTGCAAATACAAAGAATCACGGCTCGCTGCCCGCGAACCGTGATCTATGACGCCGCTGATATCAGACGGCGAAGAGCAGGAGGAGAGCGACGAGCAGCGAGAAGATGCCCAGAGCTTCCGTAACGGCGAAGCCGAATACCAGACGGCCGAACTGGCTGTCAGCAGCCGACGGGTTGCGCAGTGCGCCGGACAGGTAGCTGCCGAAGATATTGCCGAGGCCAAGAGCCGTGCCGGCCATACCAAAGCAAGCCAAACCTGCGCCGATGAACTTTGCTGCTTCCGCGTCCATGTTGAACTCCTTTGAAATGGTTGTGCGGTGAATGACTGACGCCGATAGACGCCAATGTCTTTATCCTTAGTGGCCACCCGGATGGATTGCGTCGTTGAGGTACATGCAAGTCAGCACCGCAAAGACGTAAGCCTGAAGGAAGGCGACAAGGAACTCGAGACCGGTGAGGGCGACGGTCATGATAAGAGGAAGGACAGCTCCGCCGATGCCGAGCGCGCCGAGGGCTCCGAGCGAGGCGACGAAGCCTGCGAACACCTTGAGCGTGATATGACCAGCCAGCATGTTGGCGAAAAGACGAACGGAGAGCGAAACGGGACGGGACAGGAAGGAGATGATTTCAATCGCCACCACCAGCGGCAAGAGAACTCCCGGAACGCCCTCAGGAACGAAGATCTTGAAGAAGCCGAAGCCGTGCTTGATCAAACCGTAGAAAATGACGGTGAAGATGACGAGCAATGCAAGCGCCAGCGTCACGATAATCTGGCTGGTGACGGTGTAGAAGTAAGGAACGAGGCCCAGCAGGTTCGCCGTCAGCACGAACATGAACAGCGAGAAAACCAGCGGGAAGAACTTCATTCCCTTCGTCCCCGCCCCCTCTTTCAACATCGAGGCTATGAACTCATAGGCCATTTCCGCCACCGACTGCGAACGGGTCGGAACGACGGCGCGGGGTGCGCTGGCGAAATAAAGGAAGCCCGCGGACAGCACTGCGGAAGCAACCATGAACAGAGAGGCATTGGTGAACGAAAAATCAATTCCACCGATATCGATCGGGATAATCTTAAAGATCAGGAACTGATGGGTAGGATCGTTTGCCACCGCTTGTTCTCTTTCATTTTTCCGCTCCACCGAGCGGATGCTTCTCACCTGGAAACAACACCGCAGCGTTGCTTCCGCTCATTTCCTATCAGGCTCACGTCCCGGCGGCTCCGGTGTCGCCACCTTGCCTGCGGAGCGCAGCACATTCAGCACGCCGGCACAGAATCCGAGAAGCAGAAAAATAATCATGCCCCACGGCGTCGTACCGATAAAACGGTCGAAGACATAGCCTAGAACGACACCAACGATGATCGCAGCTATGAACTCACTGGAAAGCTTCATCGCCTGAGCATAACCCTTACGGCTTTCCTCGGCGCGAACCTCCTCGCGTTCACCCTCTCTCACCGCAGCGCGCTTGTTCGCCAATTCGGCTCCCAGCTGCGCTCGCCGCTGTTCCAGACCCTCGTCGCGGTCATCCGTCATGATAGCATCCTCCCCATTTCGCTGCGCGTAATCCCTATACCCCGGTCAACGCGTAAACGAACGGCAGGTTTCGCCACCTTTCGGCCCGTTTTGAAGTCGCGCGCAACATAGTTTTAGGAAAAAGCATAGTCAAGGCGTAGACACCATCTGTCCAGCCATAAATTAGCCCAATTAAATCATGACTTTAGACTGAAAGAGCCATATTGACCGAAAACTGAGCGGAAGAATCCTCTTCGGCCCGTGCTTTCCCGTGGCTTTTTTGCGAGGAGAAGCGGGCCCTGCAGGGGTGGCAATCTGCCGGAACCGGCCGCCTCAGCTCCAGCCGCCGCCATAAGTCCTATAGAAGATGTGCATGCCTATGCGGCCGACCTTCACCATTTCAGCGGCCCATTTCGGTCGAACGTAGACAGCGTGATAATGCGTGGCGGAGCCGACTTCCGGTAGCCAGATCTTGCCGGCGGTCACCGCCATGGCGACCTGGCGGGCAATGCGCCAGTGTTCTGGCGAATTGACGCGCTCCTTGACGTTGTCGCAGGCGAAGGAAAACTGACAGGCGTTGGTCCAATCCTCATTCTGATAGACGACGCCGCAAATGGTCTTTGGATAGGCGGGGTTGCGGACACGGTTGAGGATGACCTGGGCAACGGCCGCCTGCCCCTTCACGGACTCGCCGCGAGCCTCGAAATAGATGCCGGTGGCAAGGCACTGCTGCTCATCCGACGAGAAGACCGACGGCGGCAGGACATTGGCGGCCCAGGCATGATCCTTCGGGCCGATCTGCGGCACGAAGCGTCCCTCATCGTCCTGATCCTTGGCGAGAATGGAATCGAAGGGAGAGACGCGGGCATAATCCGGCGCCGGTGAGGCATAGGCGGCGGCCAGAACATCGGCATTCTGATTGGTGACCAGATTGGCGATATAGGCTGGTACGCTCTCGTCCGGCTTCGGCGGCTCCTTCTTGTAGAAAGCGGTGGCAATCTGGATTTCCTTGCCGCCGAGTTTCGGTTTCAGGAATGCAGTGCGCTCGCCGGTTGCCGATTCCGGCCGAAGCAGCAGGCTTTGGCGCTGCAGCACCGAGCCTGCGGAGAAATCCTTCGGCGGCTGCATGGGCGTGATGGCCACCACTCTGCCCTTCTTGTCCTGCCTGTTGATACGCTCTTCGTCGGGCCTGGGATCGCTGCCCTTGACTTCGGACTGGAACGCGACACGTCGGCCATCCGGCAATACCAGGCCACCGTCTCCAATGGCAGACGACGCCTTGGCGTCGCCAAAGGCCAATTCCGCCTGATGGGTGGAACCGGCCGGCGAGTCTGTCATCACCATGCGCCAATTGGCGCCTTCCCGGTCGATCCCGGCAAGCAGACCGGCAAGATCGCCATAAGCGGCCATTGATGGAAAAATAAGCCAGGCGCAAAGCCCGAAGACGGCTGGCGAGATCCAATTTTGTGGCAGGAACCGCGACGTGCGGCTGACATAACGCGAGCGAGACAACACCGGACTCCAAACGGCACTCGAAACTAGGAGCCGGAATAATCTCCCATTAACCTTGATGGATGGTTAATTCGGGCGAATCTATGGTTATGCAGGCGGTGAACCGAAAACCAAAAAGGCCTGGCGGAGATCCGCCAAGCCTTTTGAACGAACAGCACGAATATCTGCGTCAAATGATAACGTGCGAGCCCAGTTCCACCACGCGGTTGGCAGGCAGGCGGAAGTAGTCCGAGGGGTCGGTCGCAGCGTTGGCGAGGGCGATGTAAAGCCGGTCCTGCCAGTGCGGCATGCCGGATTTTGCATCCGGCACCAGCTTGCGTCGGCCGAGATAGAAGGAGGTCGACATAATGTCGAACTTCAGGCCGGTCTTTCGCAGGGTCGCGAGCGCCTGCGAGACATTCTGCGATTCCATGAAGCCGAAGCGCAGTTCGACGCGCGAGAAACGATCCGAGACTTTCTCGACGGTATAACGATCCTCCTGGGCGACGCGCGGCTTGTTGGTGGTGCGGATCGTCAGGATGACGTTCTTGTCGTGCAGGACATGATTATGCTTCAGATTGTGCAACAGTGCGGCGGGTGCGGATTCCGGATCGCTCGTCAGAAAGATCGCTGTACCGGGCACATGTGCCGGCGAGTGATCGCTCTTGCGCTCGATCGAGCTGACGAAGGACGATAGCGGGATATCGGTGTGGCGTGTCTTTTCCATAAGGATCGCGGTGCCGCGGCGCCAGGTCCACATGATGACGGTGAAGGCCGTCGCGATCATCACCGGCACGTAGCCGCCGTCATGGATCTTCAGGAGGTTGGCGCCGAGGAAGACGAATTCCAGCAGCAGAAGCGGTGTGAGCACGGCAACCGCCATCGGCAGCGTCCAGTTCCAGCGGACCCGCACGAATTCAAATGCCATGATCGAGGTAACGACCATCGCGCCGGTGACTGAGATACCATAGGCCGTTGCCAGCGCATCCGAGGTCTTGAAGGCCAGCACCAGGAAGATGACGCCGAAGAACAGGACCGTGTTGACCGACGGTAGGAAGATCTGCCCGGTATTGGTCTCTGACGTGAAGAGGATTTCCATACGCGGCAGGAAGCCGAGATGAATGGCCTGGCGCGTCAACGAGAAAGCACCCGTGATGACGGCCTGGCTCGCGATGATCGTCGCCATCGTGGCAAGGATGACCACCGGCAGGATCGCCCAGTGCGGATACATCAAGAAGAACGGATCCGACATGGCCATCGGCTCGCGCAGCACCAGCGCGCCCTGACCGAAGTAGTTCAAGGTCAGCGACGGAAACACCAATACGAACCAGGCCCACTGGATCGGGCGGCGGCCGAAATGGCCGAGGTCGGCATAGAGCGCCTCCGCGCCCGTCACCGTCAGGAACACGGCACCGAGAACCACGACGCCGAGGAAGCCCTCGCGCATCAGAAAGCTCACCGCATACCAGGGATTGAGCGCTGCCAGAATACTGTAATCATCGGAAATATGCATGATGCCGGCAACACCCATGACGATGAACCACAGCGCCGTGATCGGGCCGAAGAAACGGGCGACGGCACCGGTGCCATGCGACTGGATCGCGAAAAGCAATGCCAGGATCGCCACCGATATCGGCACGATATAATCCGATAATTGCGGGGTCACGAGCTTCAGACCTTCGACGGCCGAGAGGACCGAAAGCGCCGGCGTAATCATCGCGTCGCCGAGGAAGAGTGCCGCACCCAGCAGACCCAGCAACATTAGAATGGCGGTATGGCCATTGGCCGTCTTCATCAACAGCGCCAGAAGCGAGAGCGTGCCGCCTTCGCCATCATTGTCGGCGCGAAGCAGAAAAAGGACATATTTGATCGTGACGATGATCGTCAGCGTCCAGAACATCAGCGACACGACGCTGATGACTTCGCCGCGCGTCAGGCCGTCAGCGGCCACCGGCTTCAATGCTTCGCGAAAGGCATAGAGCGGGCTCGTCCCGATATCGCCATAGACAACGCCGATCGAACCGAGGGCGAGGTAGGCGAGCTTGCGAGCGTCCATTTTCCCGTCGGGAGAATGATGGGTTTCGTTAGACATTCAGGATCACTAGACTCTCAGAGCCAGCCTTTCCAGCGAAAAAAGAAAAACGGAACGATGGCGGAAACCACCATCAGCAACAGCGATGCAGGGTAGCCGAAATCAAAATGCAGTTCGGGCATATGCTCGAAATTCATGCCATAGACGGAGGCGACAAGCGTCGGCGGCAAGAACACCACGGAAGCGATCGAGAAGATCTTGATGATGGCGTTCTGCTCGATGTTGATCAGCCCGAGCGACGCGTCGAGCAGGAAAGTGATGTTTCCAGCGACGAAGGACGCATGCTCGGAAAGGGACTGAACATCCCTCGAAACATTATGACAGAGGTCTCTTGCTTCGTGGTCCTGCTGCATGGCGGGGATAGCTTGAAGGAAGGTCAGCAGCCGCGACAGCGAACTCAGACTGTCACGTATCTTGCTGAGCGTACGGTGATAGCGCGCTATGTCCTTGAGTTTTTCTTCGAGATAGTTCCCCGGCCGGCGGACCTTCTTCACGCGATCGCCAAAGACATGCACCGACAATATATCGACACCCGCAACCGTCTGTTCAAGGACCTCGGCGGTACGATCGACGATGGTTTCTAGCAGCTTCGCCAGGAGTGCAGCGCCGGTGCGCCGCTCCGGCGGAATACGCGGAAGAGCTGCAATGAAGAGAGCGAAGGACTTCGGCTGAGCATAACGAATGGTGATCAACCGATGTCCCGCCAGGATGAAGGCGACATCGGTCAGCATCGGCAGGCTGGTGTCGGCCTTGCACAGGAGCGAGGCCGTCAAAAAGACCGAGCCATCCTCGATATAGAGCCGGCTCGACGGCTCTATATCCTTCATATCCTCACGCGTCGGCACTTCGAGCCCAAGCAGGCGTTCGATATTGGCTTCCTCTTCGCGCGAAGGATCGACCATGTCGATCCACACGGCATCATCAGGCAACCGGTCGGTCACCGAGAGATCGGGAAGTTCGATCGGCTTCGAACCTGAGCAATAGGCAGTTATCAACTGCGCGCTCCTGCGGCGGCACGGATGCAGGCGGCTTCAGTCCGCGTTGCCCGCACCCATCGCGATCTCACCAATGGTCGACAAAAAAAGCTCATAAAACCCCGGTCGTATCCCGCCCGTCCGGCCGGGAATCCGTGTTCATGTTCCATTGCGCTGCTGTACCAATCCGTCGTCCGTCCCGGCGAAAACGCCTGAGCGGTCGAAATAAAACCACCATTTGGCGGAGATTGGTCATCGGAAACGACCGACCAGTTCCACGCAGGCGGCGCATATGCAGCAAAGCTCGCAAAGAATCAAGTCACAACCTCTTCATCGCGCGCTTCGCCGCAGTTTGGCCAATCCTGCGAAGTCATAGCACAGGCTGCCGACAAGACAATCCGCCGCTTCAGGGAAAGCAGGCCCGTTTTGGTGAATTATTCAAATATGATCGCCGGTGCCGCGCGCTGCGGGGTATCCGCGACTTGCTTCCAGACATTGGCCGCGATTTCGCGATAGATATTTGCGACTACCCCATTCGGCTCGGCAGCGACAAGCGGTGTTCCTGCGTCCGAAGTCTCGCGAATGCTCATGGTCAGCGGCACTTCGCCGAGGAAAGGCACGCCGATGCGCTCCGCCTCCTTGCGGGCGCCGCCATGGCCGAAAATATCATAGCGCGCGCCGGTATCGGGGGCGATGAAGTAGCTCATATTCTCGACGATGCCGAGGACCGGAACCTCGACCTTGCGGAACATGTTCAGGCCCTTGCGCGCATCGATCAGCGCCAGATCCTGCGGCGTCGAGACAATGACGGCACCGGCAAGCGGCACCTGCTGCGCCATGGTCAGCTGCACGTCGCCGGTGCCGGGCGGCATATCGACAACAAGCACGTCGAGCTCGCCCCAGGCGACCTCGCGCAGCATCTGTAGCAGTGCCGATTGCACCATCGGCCCCCGCCAGATCATCGCGGTTTCCTCCTCGACGAGGAAACCCATCGACATGACCTTCAGGCCGTAATTCTCCATCGGGTTGATGATGCGGCCATCGATCTGGGTCGGGCGTCCGGAAATCTTCAAGAGACGCGGCATCGAAGGGCCGTAGATATCGGCATCCAGAATACCGACGCGCAGGCCGTTGGCCAGCAGGCCCAGAGCCAGATTGACCGCTGTCGTCGATTTGCCCACGCCCCCTTTGCCCGAGGCGACCGCGATGATGGCTTTGACGCCCGGCACGCCGATCTTGGCGGTGCGGGGCGGCTGTTGCGGCGCATGTTGATGAGAATGCGGATGGGAATGGCCGTGCGGCGCAGCCTGTGCAGGCGCAGGCCGCGGCGCCGGAACGCCGGCCTTCTTATCGGCGGTCAGAGCCACAAGCGCGCCCTTGACGCCGGGCATGTCCTTGATGACGCGCTCGGCCGCAAGCCGCAGCGGTTCCAGCTCCTTGGCACGCTCCGCGGGAACCGTAATAGAGAAATAGACCTTGCCGTCGGAAATGAAGACATCCGATACCATGCCGAGCTCAACGATATTGTGCTCCAGGTCGGGGCCACGAACCGTCTTTAACGTTTCCAGCACCTGTTCCTTGGTGATGTCTGCCATTTCATCCTCACTGCAGAATCTTTTCGGCAGCGCGGCATAGACGAGCGCTTTCCGAAATCATTCTGGTTTAGATAGTGGAGAGGCGTGGCTTCGCCAACCTAATTCGGGACGCCGTCGATAAAAACGTCTTCGTTGCGGCCGGCAGGTCCGCCGGGTCCATAAAGAAAGAACCCTTACCAGCCGCAACGCTCTCCCAATTCGGAAAGACAGGATCGCAGGCTGACATAAATCATTCATTTGAAAGATATAGGGCAGCAACGCGAAAATCGCGCCGAATATGCGCCGGAACCGAATAGACGTGCCAAAAAAGTAACAACCGCCGCCGATTCCTTCGCCGGGAGAAGCTATGGCGAAGGTGTCGGCGGCGGTCGCTTGATACGCGCACGTTTCATCGGCGCTGTTATCAAAGTCCCCTCTGGACCTCTGTTTCTTCAGAAGCAGGAAGCATGCCAGTTTTCGGAAATCCGGAAAGCACCGATTCTTCAGCAGGTTATCCGAATCGCACCCGGATCAGGGGAGCAAATAGTCGCTGCGGGCTTCATCATATTTTATTCGCAGCGCACAAAAATCATTCACATGCTGCGCAATTTCCAATCACCGCTGTATCGTGCCATCGCCGCAAACGGAGAGGCATCATTATTTTATCAATCCGACGCGCAGAGCCTTGGCGACGGCCTGCGTGCGGTTGACGGTATCGAGCTTCTTAGTCGCGCGGTTGAGGTAATGATTGACCGTATGCTCCGAGAGAGAAAGGATTTCAGCGATTTCGGCGCTGGTCTTTCCAGCTGCCGTCCAATTCAGGCAATCGATCTCCCGGTCAGTAAGGGCGTCAATGACGCGAACATCCAGGCTGCGAATTTCGGCAAGCCGGTCGAAGACATGAACCGCAATATAGAAGAGATCCTTAATCTCCTGCGGTGAAAAGCGCTCACGATCGCCAGCCAAAGATACGGCACCGCGAAGACCCGAGACATCGTGGGTCGGAAAATAGGCGAAATGCGTCATACGGAAACGCTCGAACAAAGCTACGACAAGCTGCGATTTGTTCTCTTCCCGATTGGAGCTTGCCGCCACATCATAAAGAAAAGGCAGTGTGGAGCCCCGCAGACGCTGCAACACGGGGCTGGTCGACAGCAGGCTTTCCTGATCGTAGATCGACAACAGTTCTGCCGGCCAGTTGTTGATCACCGAATTGCTTTGCAAGTCGGAAGAGGTAATCGACGGGAGATTAAGCACCATGAAGGCACGACAACGATAGGCCTCGGTCAACCCCTTCATGAAACGGAACACGTCGAACTGCGTCTTGAGTCTGGCGATTTCCTCGATCAGATCCTCATCGCGAGGGGACATTCCTGCTTGCACCAATGCCGCCATCATCAGTCTTCTTTATGTAAAAGAGGGTAAAAAATACGGAACTTCCGTCTCATGCCCTCGCGATTAACGTGCCGGCGTCGCTATCAGCCACCCGGCGAAATATAAGTTTTGCGAAATCATGATCGCCTCAATGCCCATTACTATTGTCTCCCCCTCGCCCCTCGCCAAAAGCTTTATGTCTTCAGCCATCACCTCAGGATAATGGCAGTTCTTCGCCATATCTCAACAGTAAAATTCAAGATAAACGAGCAATTCCGCTAAGATCCCGCGCCGGCAGCATTAAATCCTGGGATTTCCCGCGATCGTTGCGCCAGACCTACTGGGATCAGCGTTTTGGGCCCATGCGGTTGCGCATGTCCATCATGATCGAATCAGCGGCAACGACCACCAGTGGCGCCCATGCCTGCAGCTTCTGCTGCGTGACGCGATAGGCCGGGCCGGTCACTGAGACTCCCGCAAGCATATGACGGTCATCGGAGCGGATCGGCGCCGCGACGCAGCAAATGCCGCTTTCGTGCTCTTCGAGGTCGAAGGCGTAGCCCCGCGCCCTGATTTGCGCGATATCAGAGAGCAGTTCTGAGGCAGAGTGCAGGGTATGTTCCGTGTAAGGGCGATATTCAAGACCAGAGATTCTCGTTGCGAGCTCGGCATCGTCGAGGGCGGAGAGCGCCGCCTTGCCAACGCCGGTACAGTAGGCCGGAGAGGCATTGCCGACCTGTGAATACATTCGCACGGATTGCTGACCCTCGACCTTGTCGAGATAGATGACCTCCGCCCCCCGCAGAACGCCGAGATGGACGGTTTCACCCGTCACCTCCTGCAAACGGTGAAGGTGCGGCTCTGCAATCGCCCGAAATTCGTTGCGCGCCCAGCTGCGCGAGGCCAGCGTCAAGAGCCGCAATCCGATCCGATAGCGCCCGTCGCGGTCGACCTCCAGAAGCCCCTCTTCGACAAGATGCGACAATTGCCGATGCAGCGTGCCGCGCGGCTGATCGGAAAGCGAGAGAATGTCGGTAAAGCGCATCGGGCTATCGGCGAGCGCGACGAGGTCGAGCAGGGAGACAAGCTTTCCGAGCGTCCCGGTTTCCCGGTCGCGATGCTTTTTATTTTTTTCAGTCTCCGAACCCGGACCCATATTCATTCATTTATCTCTGGCAAAACCGCACTGTCCTTGACACTGTGCAAGGGTAGCCAGATAATTCCATATAGTCAAATTATGTTCCGAATAATGGAACTTTCGATTGGTGTAGGGAGGAGATATCTTGGCGGATATTCAGGCGCAATTTCCCGATCTGAAAGATCGCACCGTCCTCGTCACCGGCGGAGGCTCTGGCATCGGCGCAAGCCTCGTGGAAGCTTTTGCGCGGCAGGGGGCGAAGGTCGCCTTCATCGATATAGCCGAGGAGCCCAGTAAGGCGCTTGTGGCCAAAACTTCAGGCCAATTCGCCCATCCCATTGTCTTCTACCATGCCGACCTCAGCGATGTCGGCGCCATCAAAAGCACGGTTGCAGCCATCGAGTCCGATCTCGGGGCGATCCGCGTCCTTGTCAACAACGCTGCCTGGGATGACCGGCACGACATCGACACCACGACCGAAGAATATTGGGACAACAATCAGGCGATCAATCTGAAGCAGGTCTTCTTCGTTTCACAGGCGGCGGTACCGGGCATGCGGGCAGCCGGCGGCGGCGCGATCATCAATTTCTCCTCGATCGTCTTCAAGATGAACCCGCCACTTCTATCCTCCTATGCGACTGCGAAGTCCGGCATTATCGGGCTGACCAAGAGTTTTGCCGGACGCTTCGGCCCCGAAAACATCCGCGTCAACGCAGTTTTGCCTGGAATGATTGTCACACAGCGCCAGCTCGACCTCTGGCTGACCGAGGACGGGATGGCGACGATGATAGACCGGCAATGCCTGAAACGCGTGCTCAACGCCGACGATCTGGTCGGGCCTGTGCTCTTCCTCGCTTCGGAGTGCTCCGGCGCCATGACCGGACAAGCCATCACCGTCGATGGCGGCATTTTCTAACCTCAAGATTTCGATGTAAGATTTGGAGCATTTCTCATGACGAAACCGGTATATGTCGCAGTAGACTGGGGCACCAGCAGTTTCCGGCTATGGCTGATCGGCGAAGACGACAGCATTCTCGCTGAGTGCCGCAGCGGCGAAGGCATGACCACGGCGGCGCAGACCGGCTTTGGCAATGTGCTGCAGGCCCATCTCGACGCCATATCGGCACCCGACGCCATTCCCGTCATTATCTGCGGCATGGCCGGCGCGCGTCAGGGCTGGGTGGAAGCCGGCTACATCGACACGCCGACCTCGCTTGCCGCAATCCTCACCGCCGCGGTTTCAGTGCCCGGCCAATCCCGGGACATCCGCATCCTGCCGGGCCTTGCGCAACGCAGCCAACAGGTGCCAGACGTCATGCGCGGCGAGGAAACGCAGCTCCTCGGGACGATTACCGCCGATGCCAAGGGCGAACAACTCGTCTGCATGCCGGGAACCCATTCGAAATGGGTGCGCGTGCTGGATGGCCGCGTGACGGGCTTCTCCACCTTCATGACTGGCGAACTTTTCGACGTCATTACCAAGCATAGCATCCTGTCGCATGCCGTTGCCGGCGCTGCCGATATGGCCGCCGATACGCAAGCATTCGAAGCCGCCCTCAAAGCGGTCGTGGACAAGCCGGCGCTCCTGACGAATCTACTATTTACGGCCCGCTCCGGCCAGCTTCTGAACGGGCTGACGGCAGCCGGCGCACAGGCGCTGATATCAGGCACACTGATCGGTGCGGAAATCGCCGGCGCGCGCGCTTCGGCGGGAGAGAATGCGGCCATCACCCTCGTCGCCTCCGGCCGCCTCCAGGCTCTCTACGAGGATGCGTTCCGCGCCCTCTCGCTCACCTTTAAGACGATCGACGCCGATGCCGCCGTCCGTCGCGGACTTTCCGCTGCGGCCGAAGCAATTTGGTTCAAGAAAGAAAGCCAAAGCTGATGACAACACGTACCCCCTTCCCACCCATGAAGCGCCCGCTCATTGCCATTCTTCGCGGCATCAAACCGGAGGAAACGGCTGACATCGTCGGCACGCTGATCGAGACGGGCTTCACGGCAATTGAAATCCCGCTGAATTCGCCGGAGCCGTTCCGCTCCATCGAGATCGCCGCCAAGATGGCGCCTGCCGATTGCTTGATCGGCGCCGGCACGGTGCTGACGGTCGAAGATGTCGACAGGCTGGACGGAGCCGGCGGCAAGCTCCTGGTGACGCCGAATGTCGAGCCTGCGGTCATCAGCCGCGCCCGCGACAAAGGCATGGTGACGATGCCCGGCGTCTTCACCGCCACGGAAGCACTTTCGGCTGCGCGCGCGGGCGCCACCGGTATCAAATTCTTCCCCGCCGGCGTGCTCGGCGCCTCCGGCATCACAGCCATTCGCGCGGTGCTGCCGCCGGAACTCGTCATCGCCGCGGTGGGTGGCGTCTCGGACAAGAATTTCGCCGATTACACCAAGGCAGGCATTCTGGCTTTCGGCCTCGGCACCAGCCTCTACAAGCCGGGAATGACGGCAGCGGAGGTTGCCGAACGCGCCAAAGTCACCATTTATGCCTATGATGCAGCCGTAGGAGCCTGAGCTATGACCGACATTCATGATTTTCAGGGGAATATTCTCTGCAATACCTCCTCGGTCCTCGGCGAAGGCCCCACCTACGATCCTGATACGGATACCGTCTGGTGGTTCAACATCCTCGGCAAGGAATTACACGAATTGCACCTGCCTACCGGCAAGAAGCAGGTTCATGAACTGCCGATGATGGCAAGCGTGCTGGCTCGGGTCGATGCGGAACGGCAGATGATCGCGACCGAACAGGGTCTCTTCCTTCGCAACATCGCGACCGGCGAATTGACCTTCTATACGGCTATCGAAGCCGACAAGCCCGAGAACCGCTCCAATGACGGACGCACCCATATTTCCGGATCGCTCTGGATCGGCACCATGGGCAAGCGCGCCGAGATGCAGGCGGGCGCGATCTATCATGTCGCCGGCGGCAAGGTCACCAAGATCTTCGATCAGATCAGCATTCCGAATTCCATCTGCTTCTCCCCGGACGGCACGATCGGCTATTTCACCGATACGCGCGTCAGCCAACTCATGCGCGTGCTCGTCGATCCCAAGACAGGGCTTCCGATGGGGGAGCCGATCGTCATGGTTGACAGCATGGAAGACCCAGGCGGCCTCGACGGCTCGGTTTGCGATGCAGATGGCTATATTTGGAACGCGCGCTGGGGTTCCGGCTTCGTCGACAAATACAGCCCGGACGGCCTGCGCATCGAGCGCTATCGCGTACCTGCCATGCAACCCTCCTGCCCCGCCTTCATCGGCAAGAATGCGGACCGGCTGGCCGTGACGACTGCCTGGGAAGGGCTGGATGAGGAGGCGCGCTCTATGCAGCCGCAGGCGGGTGCGCTTCTGGAGCTCGGCCTGACGGTGAAGGGCGTTTTCGACCCCCCATACAAGCTTTGATTGAGGGCCGCCTTCAGCACCTCTACGCTGGAGGCGGCATTGCTTTCGACGGAAAATGCAAATCGAGATGACAGCTCCAACCCTGGAAAAATCCAATCGTCCATTGAGCTGCCCACTATATTAGCAATCTTTCTGGTTGTCTTTTGCCGCCGTAGTTATTGATTTCCCGCCATATTCTTTTTGCTTCCGAGCTGCGTGACGTAATTTTCTGCAACTTTTGACGGAACCAAAACCTCCCTGAGCCATTGCTTCTAGGACCGGTACGATAACGGCCGGTAGCACAAAGTTCCACTCGCGCTGGTAAGCATGCGCGTACGACGAAGCATGCCCATCAGAATGAAAGGTAGGTTCACGATGACTGGGAAACTCTTCACTTCCGTTGCCGCAGGCGCCATTTTTGCCACGGCTTCCGTGCTTTCACCCATGGCTTTTGCCCAGGCGCAGCAGCCATCGAATGGCGGCGCGGGCAATAATGCGCCGGTGACGCAAAGCGCGCCGGCAACGCCTGACGTCACC
Organism: Rhizobium sp. No.120; assembly: GCF_054558365.1. Classification (NCBI taxonomy): domain Bacteria; kingdom Pseudomonadati; phylum Pseudomonadota; class Alphaproteobacteria; order Hyphomicrobiales; family Rhizobiaceae; genus Rhizobium; species Rhizobium sp. No.120. The sequence continues at coordinate 672,526 of NZ_BAAJNQ010000002.1, read as the reverse complement.
AAGCCCGACGCCTCGGCAGCACAGAAAAGTGCTCAGGCTCCTGCCCCCGCAGCAAGCGGTCAGGCAGGTTATCTGACTACACAATCTGCCGATCAGATCAGCGCCAAGACCTATATGGGCCAGTCGGTCTATAACGGCCAGAATGAGAGCATCGGCAGCATCAATGACCTGATCCTGCAGAAGCAAGGTGGCGTCGTTGCCGCAATCGTCGGTGTTGGCGGTTTCCTTGGCCTAGGCCAGAAAAACGTCGCCGTTCCTTTCGACAAGATCAGCGCCACGCAAAATCCGCAGGACGGGACGGTGAAGCTGACGACGACGGAAACAGCCGATTCTTTGAAGGCCGCGCCAGAGTTTAAGACCCTCTCGATGCAGGCTTCCGAAAAGGCGGCTCAGTCGTCCGGCACGTCGACAATGCCGGCAACCGACAACACGACTACTTCGTCGACCACTAATAAATAAATATCGACAAAGGTCGGACGAAATACAGAAGCGGCGGCCTTCGAGCCGCCGCTTTCTTTGACTATTTCATGCTGTTTTTCAGGATCAAGCGATTTCGCGTTCGTGGCTCAGATCGAAGTAATGGGCCTGCAGATAACGAAGCGTTGCAGCGCTGTCGGCCGGCTTTCCGAAATAGTAGCCCTGCCCCATCGCGCAGCCCAGCGCTTTCAGCTTCGCCGCTTCCGCATGCTCCTCGATACCTTCCGCGACCACACGCAGGTCAAGCCCTTCGCACATGGCAAGAACAGCCTTGATGATATGTTCGGAAGCCCTGTCCGAATTCATGCGCGAGACAAAGGCCCGATCGATCTTCACCTTGTCGAAGATGAATTCGCGCAAGCGCCCGAGGCTGGACTGGCCAGTGCCGAAATCATCCAAAGAGATGCGCACGCCGACCGCGCGCAGATCCGCAATGATGCGATGGGCGGTATCGGCCGAGCTCATGACGGCGGTTTCAGTGATTTCGAGTTCGAGGCGATGCGGGTCCAAGCCCGCGCGCGTAAGGATGGCGAGAATGCTGCTGCTCGTCCCGGGGTCCATCAGCTGTGCCGAGGAGAGATTGAAGGACAGGAACAATTCGCGCGGCCACGAAAGTGCTGCTTCCGCAGCTTTTCGTAGCAAGGTTTCGGACAGTGCGTCGATGAAGCCTCGCTCTTCGGCAAGCGGCACGAAGACAGCGGGGGAGACGAAGCCGAGATCCGGATCGTTCCAGCGCGCCAGAGCCTCGAAACCGAGAACCATGTTATTGGCAAGCGAGACGATCGGCTGGAAGTGCACATCGATGGCGTCGGAAATGATGGCATTGCGCAGCGCCTGCTCGAGTTGCGTCGCACGCCTCATCTCCTGGGCAATCTCCCTGGAATAGACCGTGATCTGGCCACGGCCGCGGCGCTTGGAGCGATAAAGCGCCGTATCCGCATTTTTCAGGAGATCGTCGAACTCTTCTCCGGCGAAAGGATGGATGGCAAAGCCGAACGAGGCCGAAAGACGGACATTACGGTCTCCGAGATCATAGGGCGCCGACAGCACTTCGCGGATCATCTGCCCGAATTTCTCGGCACCGACACGTTCAAAAACAAGCGGCAGCACAAAGGCGAACTCATCGCCGTCATGACGCGTCACCAGCGCGCCATCGGGGATGCAGGCTTTGAGGCGATGAGCAACCTGGCAGAGAATCTCATCGCCCGCCTCGACGCCGAAGAGATCGTTGATTGGCTTGAAGGCATCGAGATTGACGATCCCGATCGTAAAAGGGGCGGGATCGCCGGCGCGTTCAAGTGAAAGCGCCCGCGCGCGCTCACGCATGCGATATCGATTGCCGAGCCCGGTAAGGGGATCGGTATAGGCAATTGCTTGCGGCTCTTGACTGACTGGCCCCGGCAGCATCTCAGTCGATTTCATATTTGGTTCCGACCTTTTCTCCACCCAGGGGAAAAGCATGCCGAGGAAGTCTTAACAAAGAATGCCAAGAGGACGGTCATTCAGCACCGGCGATAAGTTGCCGTCGGACATGATCTCATTGTAACATCTATCGATTTTGCGCCTTCAGGGCGGCGCGCATGTATTTCTGAAAGACGGTCTCGATGATGTCGGGGCTTACCGGCTTCAGAATGACATCGTCCATGCCGACCTCGGCGCATTCCTTGCGGTCACGCTCGAAAGCCTGGGTCAGGACGCCGATAATCGGCGTATGGGTGCCCGTGCCCTTTTCCGCGCCACGGATCAGCCGGGTGGATTCAAAACCGTTCAGCCCCGGCAACGAAATATCCATCAGGATCAGTTCAGGACGATGCTCTTGCCACAGGCGCACTGCCTCGTCTCCGCTTGCCGCGATCACATAGCTGTATCCCAGGCCCTCGAGGATCTGGGAGAAGACGATCTGATTGATGTCATTATCTTCGGCGACCAGAATTTGCGCCCGGCGCTCATCACTGGCCGCACGCCGCCATTCGGATGCAAGCCCCGGTTCGACGATCTCGCCCAGTTCGTCACGGATGTTGCGATTGAAATGACGCGCAATCAGGAAGGCAAGCTCGGTTGCAAGCTGCGATCCGTCCAACGAGAGCGCGGCGAGGTTCTGCCGTTCGGCCAGTTCGATGCCGCGTTTGCCAAGCTGGTTGTCGACGATAACCAGGTCGATCTTGACGCCATGCGCGCTCGCCACGTCCAGAAAAGCCGCCTCTTCGTTCTCGTTGTGCACGACACAAGCTTCGAAGCCGTATTTCTCGAGCGTCTTCAGAGCCGCCGTTTCGGCAGCGAAGTCCGGTGTGACTACCAGCACCTTGCGGCCGCTGAAATTCTCCGGAACGAAGGTTTCCATGGCGGCCGGACGGCGAGAAATGGTCTGCAGCGCAACCATCGGAACATAGGCGCGGCGATAGGAGCGATCGCTGTTTTCCCGGATGCTCGATGCCAGCGCGAACTCGTCGAAATCACCGCCATCCTTGGGTAAGTCCTGCATGGTGCTGACCAGGAAATAACGGCCGGGCTTGCCGATCCGCTGCTTACGGGTGACGATATCGCGCTCGACGCCGTCGCGGGCAATCTGACGCTGCCGGGTAATCGACATTTCGCCGGTTTCGATCACATGCCGGTCGCTCTCATGGAAGCGGTTGGCGAGGTCGGTGGAAAAGATATCGATGCTCTTTCGGCCGCGTACCTCGTCCGCCGCCGTCTGATACTTTTCGCAGAACGCCCGGTTGACTGCGACGTACACGAGATTCTGGTCCTTGACGAAAACCGGAAAGGGCAAATTGTCGAGAATATCCTCGGTCAGCTGCACGCGCTCCATGTCGACGCGCCATTGCTCTTCGCGTTTCCGGGCTTCCGAAACGTCGGAAATGATGCAGAAGCCGATGCCCGAAGATAGCCGTCGGTTGAGGACGCGCACCCAGCGGTCGTCGGCAAAATGCTCGGTGGTCTCGAAGCGTTCACGCCAATGGGTGGCTATGCGCTGCGATATCCAATCGTCGCGGCTCGCGGCTGTTTTGGTCTGATGCCGCTGATAGGCTACTCCAGTATCGAAGACGGCGCCCAGAAAATCGCGCAGCCGCGTGGAAGGCTGCAGGAAATCAGGCGCGATCGGGAAGAAGTTCAGAACCTGCCGGCTGGCGAACAACAAAAGGTCATTCTTGTCGTAAGCGAAAAAGGCGCTGGAAAGGCTATCGCAGAAGGCGTCGAAGAACATCGTCTGCAGACTGTCGCCGAAAGGCGCGCCAGCCGTCATCATTGCCACAGCTGCCTTTTCAATCTCGGCAGTCATTCGTCGGATTCCTACGCTCAACCAGTTTTACAACACGGCAAATCGACAAAGCGGCATTCGCTCTGCAGGCAAATTCGTGGAAGTTGCATGCTGGCCTGGATACTTGAAGCAGATGGCACCTGGCTCCATTTCGACCGATGGCCACCAACCTGCCATCGAGAGCCGTCAGCATGCACGAAACGTGCCACCCGCGGTCATTTCAAGTTCTGTCTCCGCAACCTGTCATCATTCCCTTAAACATTGATTAAATTTCTTAACAAAGCCGCGGACGGAAACGGGGAATCGCCACGGAAGAAGCGCCTTTCCTCTTCCCTCACGGCTGCGAATCCACGAGAATGCAGCCATGGCCATCAAGCAACTTTCCGAGACCCTGATCAACCAGATCGCCGCCGGCGAAGTCATCGAACGCCCGGCAAGTGCGGCCAAGGAACTGATCGAAAATGCGCTCGATGCCGGCGCCACGCGTATCGAAATCGCCACGGCAGGCGGTGGCAAGGCGCTACTCAGGGTGACCGACAACGGCTCCGGCATGGAAGAGGCAGATCTGGAACTTGCCGTTCGCCGCCACTGCACCTCGAAGATTTCCGAGACGCTGGAGGATATTCGCACCCTCGGTTTCCGTGGCGAGGCCCTGCCCTCCATCGGCTCGGTGGCGAAGCTTTCGATCGCCAGCCGCAGAGCGGGTGCGGCCGGCGGCGCTGAGATCGCCGTTGCCGGCGGCAAAGTCCTGCATTTGCGCCCGGCCGCCGCCAATCCGGGCACGATCGTCGAGGTGCGCGACCTGTTCTTCGCGACGCCGGCGCGCCTTAAATTCCTGAAGACGGAGAAGGCGGAAGCGGCCGCGATCACCGAAGTCGTCAAGCGCATGGCGATCGCCTTCCCGCGCGTGCGCTTCGTGCTGTCGGGCAGCGATCGCTCGACGCTGGAATTTCCCGCGACCGGCGATGACCATCTCGCCCGCATGGCACAAATACTGGGCGCCGATTTCAAGGACAATGCCATCGCGCTCGATGCGGTGCGCGAGGATGTAAGCCTCACCGGTTTTGCCGGCGTGCCGACCTTCAACCGCGGCAACTCGGCGCATCAATACGCGTTCGTCAATGGCCGGCCGGTGCAGGATAAGCTGATCCTTTCGGCGATCCGCGGCGCCTATGCCGAGACCATCCCCTCCGGCCGTTATCCTGTCGCTGTCCTTTCCTTGACGCTCGACCCAGCATTGGTCGACGTCAACGTGCATCCGGCGAAATCCGATGTGCGTTTCCGCGATCCCGGTCTCGTCCGCGGCCTGATCGTTGGCGCTGTGCGCGAAGCGCTGGCGCGCGAGGGCGACCGGGCGGCCACGACCGGCGCGGATGGCATGTTGCGGGCGTTTGCCGCCGGACGTTCCGCCTTTCAGCAGGGTTGGCGACCCTCGCCAGCCACGACTCCCTGGACGCCGGAAACTTCGCCATCTCGTCCCTATGAGCGAGCTGCAGCAGCGGCAGGTTACGGATTTGCCGAAAGACCGCAGGCCGCCTTCGAGGGACTTTCCATGCCCACCGCGCGCGCCGAAGTAGCATCCCCGGCAGAGCCAGCACGTGCCGAAGAACCCGCTCGCTTTCCGCTGGGTGCTGCCCGCGCCCAGCTGCACGAAAACTATATCGTCGCCCAGACGGAGAATGGGCTTGTCATCGTCGATCAGCATGCGGCGCACGAGCGGCTGGTGTTCGAGGCCATGCGCAAGGCCCTGCATTCGAAGCGGCTGTCCTCTCAGGTGCTGCTGATTCCAGAAATCGTCGATCTGCCCGAGGAGGATTGCGATCGGCTGATGGTGTTTGCCGAAGAGCTCGGCGAGCTTGGCCTCGCCATCGAACGCTTCGGCCCGGGCGCTGTCGCCGTGCGGGAGACACCGGCCATGCTCGGCGAGGTCGACGCGCAGGGCCTGGTCCGGCAGCTGGCCGACGAGATCGCCGAATGGGATACGGCCTCGGGCCTTGCCGCCAAGCTGGAATATGTGGCCGCGACCATGGCCTGCCACGGTTCGGTGCGGTCCGGCCGTCGCCTGCGTCCGGAAGAGATGAATGCACTTTTACGGCAAATGGAGGCGACGCCGGGTTCCGGACAATGCAATCACGGTAGGCCGACCTATATAGAGTTGAAGCTCACAGACATCGAGCGGCTGTTCGGGCGCAGCTGATCTCAGTCATTTCCAAAAGGAACCTCTCCGGGAAATAGGCTGGAAGTCGCGCCTGCCGCAACGATCTTTACCCGTCATATTTGACGCGCGCCGCTGTAGTGCGGTATGGCAAACAGATGAGACAGATCAAGGACAGCGTCAGATGAATCTTTTCGAAGGACATGGAAACCGCGAGGCGAAAATTCGCTATCTCGACGGCGATTTCCAGATCCTGATGCCGGGTTCCTATGTGGTCTGCGCGATGACCGGTAAGCATATTGCGCTCGATGAGCTGCGCTACTGGAGCGTTGCCCGGCAGGAACCTTATGCCGATGTTATCACCTCGCTCGAAGCTGAAAAGCGCGCCGGCGCGCTGCCCAATCAGAAGCGCTGATTTTCCACGCTGGATAACCAGACGTGGCCCTAAGCAGCTTTGCTATTGCGCTTTTCCCCTAAGCGCCGCTCGCGCGCGGCTGCAATCGCCCTATCGATAATCAAGGCTGGCGCCTGAGGATCATCAAAGACCATATCGATCTCGATCACCCTGCAGCACCGCAGCAGTTCGTCGGCGCGGCCATGATGGCCGATCAGGCGGACATAGTCCTTTGATGTGGTGACGATTTCCAGCCCTTCGCGCGAGGCTATGTCGAGCATGTCGGAGACATCGTCTTCGCCGGGATGTTCATGATCGCCGAAGCTGCGTGCGATTACGATGTCGGCCCCCAGCGTCTCGACGGTGCGGAAGAACTTGGCCGGATCGGCGATGCCGGCGAAGGCAAGCACCTTACGCCCGCGCAAATCCTCCTGCCCGCGCACTCTGACACTCGAGGAAAAGAAAGGCTTCCCAGCCCTTGCCGCCAGACGCACGACGCGATCAGCGGCAGTGCCCTCACCCACCTTCAAGAGAGCGGATGTATAAAGAAGCTGGGTGCGCAGCGGCGCGCGCACGGGACCGCCGGGAACGAGATGGCCGTTGCCGATGCCCCTGCCGGCATCGATCACCACAAGGGCATAGTCGATGGCGAGCTGTGCGCTTTGGAAACCGTCATCCATAATGATGAGATCTGCACCTTCGCGCACGAGCAGTTCCGCGCCATCGGCGCGGCGACGGGCAATGACGGTCAGCGCCTCGCGGGCAAGCAATAGCGGCTCGTCGCCGACGGCCGTGGCATGATGATGTGAAAGATCGACGATCGTGGTGACATCGAGTGAACCGCCATATCCCCGGCTGAGGAAACCAGGCTTCAGCCCCTTGGCTTTGGCAGCCTGAGCTAAAGCAAGCGCCGTCGGCGTCTTTCCTGCGCCGCCGACCGTGAAATTACCGACGCAGATAACAGGCACCGGCACGGAGGCGCGTTTGCCATGCACCATGCGATGTCCGGCGATACGGCCATATAGGAAAGAAAAGGGTGAGAGCCCCCAAGCACGCCAATCCGGCTTTCGCCACCAGAAAGGTGGGGCTTCCGATACCATGCGTCTAATCCAGCCCTATTCTTGTGCCCGCGACAAAGCGGCAGGAAAGGCCAAATTGCGTGAAAAAGCAAGCCATTGCCGGGATCAGGCCGATTGCGCCACAGGCATGAGCAGGCCTTCCAGCTCGGTAATGTCGTTGAGGCAATAGTCGGAGGCCGCTGTGAGCGTTTCGCGTGATCCCGTACCCGTCAGCACGCCTACGGTCAGGCCGACGCCGGCGTTGCGGCCCATATGGAGATCGTGATTGTTGTCGCCGACGACAGCGACCTGCGCGGGCGAAAGGCCTGTCGCGGCGTAAAAGCCGAGTACCATTCCCGGCTCTGGCTTGGTGCCGAAACCGCTGTCATAGCCGGCGATGTAATCGACATAGTCGATGAAGCCGAAGCGGCGCGCTGTCTGGCGAATGGAGCGCTCATTGTCGCTGGAGGCAACGCCCAGCTTGTAACCACGCCGATGCAGGCGCTGGAAGAAGGCGGCGAGATCGGTGACTGGCGAGGAGAAATCCGCTGCATGCGCAAAGAGCGCGTCGAGTTTTTCCACCAGCTCCGCGACCTCCACTTTCGAGCCGGCGGCCACCAGCCCCTCGGAAATCTGCCGGGTGTTCCCCGCTGCAAGCAGGCTATCCGGCACGATGTGGCCGGTGATCGGGTCCATGCCGCAGGCGGATAGAAGATGATCAGCTAGAATGAGGTCGTCCTGAGCAGCGATCCTGGCAAGCTCGCGATTGACCGGCAGCCAGCTCTGGTCATAATCGAGCAACGTGCCGTCCTTGTCGAAAAGAATGCCCGCAATCGCTCCCAGCTTGGCCGCTGTCATGCCCTTCCCTTCTTATCCGTTCGCCATCGTCTTCGGCATCAGCCGCGCCTTGACCGAAAGCGGATTGATATAGGGCTCCAGCCCCTTCACCGTTGCTGCCAGTGCACCACGCATTTCATGCACGGCAGCAAAGCCGGCGTCGATCATACCGCGTCGTGCCGTGTCGTTGGTAAGCAAATAATGCACGCCGCGCGCCAGCATCTCGGTATCGCGCACCATGCGCGCGCTGCCGCGGCGGGCGAGCAACTGATAGGAGTCGCGAAAATTCTGAACATGGCCGCCCGTCAGGATCGCGCAGCCAAGCATGGCCGGCTCGAGCGGATTCTGGCCACCTTCATTGAACAGCGACTTGCCCATGAAGGCCACTTCGGTCATGCGCAGGTAAAGCCCCATCTCGCCGATCGTATCGCCAAGAAAGACATCGACATCGGGAGAAAGGATATCATTGCGGGTGCGGCGCGCCACCTTCAAGCCCTGCTCGACGAGCATCGCCTCGATTGCATCGCAGCGCTCGGGGTGACGCGGCACGATGATGGTGAGTTGGCCGTTGTGCTCCTTGAGCATCGAATGGACGGAGGCTGCAGCGCCCTCCTCGCCCTCGAAGGTAGAGACAGCTGCCCAGGTCTTGCGGCTACCGATCTGCTTCAGATAATCGGCAAGCGTCGGCGCATCATAGGATGGCGCATCCGTATCCACCTTGAGATTGCCCGATTTGAGGACCTGCACGGCGCCGAGATCGCGGAAGCGTTCGGCATCGAGGTCGGATTGGGCTACGACCAGCGCCAAATTTTCGAACAGCGCCTCAGCAAGCGAGGGATGCCGGCTCCAGCGCGCGAAGGATCGATCCGACATGCGGGCATTCACCAGGATCTGAGGAATGCGCTCCCGGGCAAGCTCCATGACTGTTGTGGGCCAGATCTCGGATTCGGCAAAAATAGCGCAATCGGGCTGCCAATAATCGAGGAAGCGCTTGATGGCGGGCTTGAGATCGAGGGGAACATATTGATGGATGACCTCTTCGTTAAGCCGCTGCTGTGCGACCTTGGCAGAAGTGATCGTGCCCGTCGTCAGAATGACATGGATATCCCGGCGACGGATTTCTCGGATCAATGGAATGACGGCAGAGGTTTCCCCCACGCTTGCGGCATGGAACCAGATCAGCGGTCCCTGCGGGCGGTTGGCGCTCGCATAGCCCGAGCGCTCCAGCTTGCGGGAAGCATCTTCCTTGCCCTTCGCCGCGCGAACGGCGAGATAAGGCCCGATGAACGGATAAACGGCAATTCCGCCGAAACGATAGGCGCTCAAGGCGAGACGCGCCCTGAGGCTACTCATTTCGACCGCCTCCTATCCCAGCTGATCATCATCTATGCCAAATCCCGATTACCACGCGGCCGAATAAGCAGCCGAATTTTCGTTCTTATTGTGTCAAAGATACTGCTTCATGGCCGGATTTAAAGCGACAACGCTTCCCCGGATGGAGATATCAAATGCAAATTCGAAGTAGGGAGAACTCAGGATACCGCTTTTTCCTGCGGATCCAGCAAGCGATGCAGGTGGACAATGAAATAACGCATATGAGCATTGTCGACGGTCTGCTGTGCCTTGGACTTCCACGCCACCAGCGCGCTCGCATAGTCGGGATACATGCCGACGATATCGAGCTCGTTGAGATTGCGGAACTGGACCTCTTCGAGGTTTTCCAATTCACCGCCGAAGACAAGGTGCAGGAGCTGCTTTTTGCCGCTGGTATCAGTCATTTTCGTCTCTTTCTGCTGTCATCCCCCTCCGTCCTTCATCTGCGGGATTTTGACGGAAAGGTCAACCGTCTCGTCGGTTCGATAGTTGACGGAGAAACTCCGGTAATTGCGCTGCCGACGCACCGCAAAGTTCGTCATGCGATACTTCGGCGCGATTGTAGCTGAGGGTATTGCCAGAAAGGTCCACGAGCGCGCCGCCAGCCCGCTCCAGAATGAGATCAGCGGCGGCCAGATCCCAGTCATGCGAGTTGCGCTTGACGATCGTTCCCTCAAGCCTTCCATCCGCCACCATGGCGAGGCGATAGGCGAGCGAGGGAACGTGCTTCACACGCTCGACTGTCTTGCGAAAATCCGGATCGAAGCCCTTCAGCATCTCCTCGCCGGTCGCAAGACGATGGATGTCGTCGCCGACTCTCTGAGACACGCGGATCGGCTTGCCATTTTTCAAAGCCTCCCCTCCAGCCGTCGCGACGAAGAGCTCGTCCAGCGCCGGCGCATAGAGAACGCCCGCCACGGGCCGTCCATCGGTGACGACGGCAACGCTAACGCACCAAAGATCAAGGCCTGAGAGAAATCCTCTGGTGCCGTCGATCGGATCGACGACGAAGACGGTCGCGTGCTTCAGCCGCTCGGCGTCATCATCAGTTTCCTCCGAAAGCCAGCCATAATCGGGCCTAGCGGCGCGAAGCGTGGCGGCAAGGCTCTCATTCGCGGCGAAATCCGCGGCGCTGACAGGGGACTGGCCGTTGTTCTTCCACCAGACCTCCGGCGATTGCCGGAAGAAACCGAGAGCAATCTTGCCCGCCTCGAGCGCTGCACCCATGATGAGGTCCACATCGCTCAATTGGCCGGCCTTGCTATCGATCATTGAATAATTCCAATCTCCGCTCGTTTATCCGCGGCCCGCCAGCGTCATGCCCTCAATGGCAAGCGTCGGGGCAGCGACGCCGAAATCGCGGTCGATGTCGTTTGCCGGCGTCACCCGCATGAACATGTCCTTCAGGTTGGAGGCGATCGTCACCTCCGAAACCGGGAAGGTCAATTCACCATTCTCGATCCAGAAACCAGTAGCGCCACGGCTGTATTCGCCCGTTATCATGTTGACGCCCTGGCCGATCAGTTCAGTGACATAGAAGCCCGTACCGACGTTGCGGATCAGTTCCTCGGGCGAGATATCGCCGGGTTCCAGTGCAAGATTGGTGGAAGCAGGCGACACGGACGTCCCCCCGCGCACACCGCGGCCGTTGGTCTTCAGGCCGCCGCCGATTTCCCGCGCCGTCGCCGTGGACAGGAACCAGGACTGCAGCACGCCGTCCTCGATCATCACGAGCCGCTTGCCGGTTACGCCCTCACCGTCGAAGGGGCGCGAGGATGGGCCGCGCACGATCAGCGGATCGTCCGTAATCGAAAGGCCTGATTTCAATACCTGCTGGCCCATCTTGTCACGCAGGAAGCTGGTCTTGCGGGCGACGGATGCGCCATTGATGGCGCCGGCAATATGCCCGACGAAGCCGCGGGCGACACGGGGATCGAAGACGACGGTGACGTTCTTGTCCGTCGGAACCTGGCGCGGATTGAGGCGCTTGACCACCCTCTCGCCGGCGCGGCGGCCGATCTCTTCGGCCGCATCGAGATCGGCGAAATAGAGGCGACTGTCGAAATCATAGTCGCGCTCCATGCCGGTGCCCTCGCCGGAAATGACGCTGACGGAGCGTCCGAAGCGCGAGCCCATGTAATGTCCAGCAAAACCATGCGAGGTGACGAGCACGAGCCCGCCCATGCCAGCCGAAGCGCCGGCACCTGAAGAATTGGTGACACCCGGAACGGCAAGGGCTGCCGCCTCGGCCGCAAGGGCCGCTTCACGCAGTTGCTCCGTGGAAACCTCGGTCGGATCGAACAGTTCGAGATCGGGGTAGCTCTTGGCGAGATCCACCTCATCGGCAAGGCAGGCAAAGGGATCTTCCGGAGAAACCTTGGCCATGGCCACAGCACGCTCGGCAAGAGCATTCAGATCGAAGCCTGGATTGGCGGAAACACTGGCAACGCGGTTGCCGACAAACACTCGCAAGGAGAAGTCGTCGCTCTCGGAAGATTCCGTGCCTTCGACCTTGCCGAGACGGACGCTGACGGAATGGGCGCGCGACCGCACCACCACGGCATCGGCCGCATCCGCTCCGGCTTTCCGGGCAAGGTCGATCAACTCGCTGGCACGGGAAAGCAGAGTGGCGGAATCGATTTCAGAGGTCATGACTTGGCCTTTCCTTCGCGTTCCATTTATTGTGCACTACATAAAGCATCAAGGGCGGCAAAGCCGATTCTTGTTCTAATCTCTTCACGCATGGTTGTTTATCATGACCAAGCGTCGCAACACCGCCTGCCCCACGGAAAGAAACAGACGATGTCCGCCCCCAATACGCTTTTCACCGAAACCCTGCTGCTCCTCGGCGGCGCCGTCGTCACGGCGCCGATCTTCAAGAAACTAGGGCTTGGCACCGTGCTCGGCTATCTCGCCGCAGGCGTGGTGATCGGGCCGATTCTCCACAGCATCAGTGACAGCGAGGCCGTGCTGGCCGTCGCCGAACTCGGCGTCGTCTTCCTGCTCTTCATCATCGGTCTGGAACTGAAGCCGTCACGCCTTTGGCAGATGCGCAGGGATATTTTCGGCCTCGGCACGGCACAGGTGGTTCTTAGCGGACTTGCGCTGATGGTGGCCGCCTATTTCGGCGGCATTGCCGGCTGGAAGGGCAGCATCATCATTGGCTTCGGCCTGGCGCTTTCCTCGACCGCCTTTGCGATGCAAATCCTCGAACAGCAGGGCGACGTCAACACGAAATACGGCCAGCGCTCCTTCTCGATGCTGCTGCTGCAGGATCTCGCCATCGTGCCGCTGCTGGCGCTGATCACCGTTCTCGATGGCGCACAGGAAACCGCCAATCCCTTGCCAAGCCTCGCCATTGCCATCGGCGCAGTGGCAGCGATGATCATCGCAGGGCGCTATCTGCTGACGCCGCTGTTTCAGGTGATCGCACGCACCGGCGCACGGGAAGCGATGATTGCCGCCGCCCTGTTCGTCGTCATGGGATCGGCAACGCTGATGCAGCTTGCCGGCCTCTCCATGGCGATGGGTGCCTTTCTTTCCGGCGTAATGCTGGCGGAATCCTCCTACCGGCATGAGCTGGAAGCGGATATCGAGCCCTTCCGCGGTGTGCTGCTCGCCATTTTCTTCATCGCCGTCGGCCTATCGCTGAAACTCGACGTGATCCTGGACAACTGGGTGCTGATCGTGCTCGCGGTTCCGGTGATAATGCTCATCAAGGCGATCGTGATCTATGCGCTCTGCCGCGTCACAGGCTCCCCGCATGATGATGCCGTGCGCATTGCCGGCCTCCTGCCGCAGGGCGGCGAATTCGGCTTCGTGCTCTTCAGCGCCGCCAGCGCCAGCGGCGGGCTTTTCTCCGCCAATACGGCATCGACACTGATTGCCATCGTAACGCTGTCGATGGCGCTGACGCCGCTCAGTTCCGCGCTGGCAAAGCGAATGGTCAAGGGCGACGCGCAGGAAGAGCTGGACGAGGATTTCGAGGGCGCCGGTTCCGATGTGCTGATGATCGGCTTTTCGCGTTTCGGCCAGATCGCCGCACAGATTCTGCTTGCCAGCGGCCGCGACGTGACCGTCATCGATTTCTCCGCCGATCGCATCCGCCAGGCATCGAGCTTCGGTTTCCGTATCTATTTCGGCGACGGAACCCGCAAGGATGTGCTGCGCTCCGCCGGCATCGATCGTGCCAAGATCGTCGTCGTCAGCACCCATCAGCGGGAGATTACCAACAAGATCGTCGAGCTCGTGCAGACAGATTATCCGCATGCGCGCCTGTTCGTCCGCTCATACGACCGTATTCATTCGATCGAGCTGCGGCATAAAGGCGTGGATTATGAGCTACGCGAAACGCTGGAATCCGGTCTGCTCTTCGGCCGCCGCACCCTGGAAGCGCTCGGGGTCAGCGAGGCGGAAGCCTACGAGATTGGCGAGGACATCCGCAAACGCGACGAGCAGCGGCTTGTGCTGCAGGTTAGCGAGGGGCTGCAGGCGGGCACCGACATGCTCTATTCACGCCCCGTCAAGCCGGAACCGCTGGTTAAGCCGAAGCGTGCCGCCGATACCTACAGCGACGCCGACGATCTCGTCGTTCTGCCGCAAGAGGAGCCGGAGCGAGCTTAAACATCTTCGCTTCACGATTTCCGACGCAAGCCGCATCCCGCGCTTCTTGCCTGAACGCTAATTTTTCGCCGTCATAACTCGATCAAGCGCGAATTTCAGCTCGTCCTTGACGCCGGCCGACATGGCGAGGATATCGCGCGCCTTCAGGAAGTCGAGGACGCCGGTGCGGCCGATGGTGGGGCGCAGGAAGATTTGCGGCGCCTGCAGGCGCAGCTTCAAGGCAATATTGGACTGCATGGTGAGCTGGCCGGCACCGAACAGGCTCTCGATACGGTTCGGAACCTGTCGGCCACTGCCTTCCGGCCCGCCGACCACGTCGATGCCGATGATGATATCGGCAAGACCGGCCAAATGTTCATAAGGAACCGGATTCATGATACCGCCGTCGATCATCACGCGGTCTCCGAGCTTGACCGGCATGAATACGGCGGGAATGGCGGCAGAGGCTGCGAGCACAGGGAAGAGCTCGCCCTTCTCGATGACGATCTCCGTCTGATTGTAATAATCGGTCGTGACCACCTTCAGCGGGATATGCAGCTCGGAAAAGCTTTCCGGAATGGCCGGCGGCAGGAAGGTGCGCAGAATGCGTTCGAGATTGAACTGACCGAAGCGGATGCTGCGCATGCTGACCGGTCGCAAGCTCCAGATCTTGTTGAGAACGGCCGGGCGATTACCGACGGTTGCCAGCGTATAATCGCGGATCTCAGCGCCACTCATGCCGACGGCCATGGCCGCGCCCATGATCGAGCCGATGGAGGAGCCTGCTATGGCGACGGGGCGGATACCGAGCTCGTCCAGCGCCTCTATGATATGAATATGGGCGAGACCGCGCGCACCGCCGCAGCCGAAGGCGACTGCGACGCTCGGCGTGCCGGAGGCGGCGAGCGGATAGTCGCTGCCGACGAAATCAGCGTAATCGCCCATAGTGTTCTCCTTCCTCCGTCAGGCCGCTAGCGGCTGATAACGGAAGAAATGCATCTTGCTGTCGCCGAAGGTTCGCTCCTCCAGAAACAGGAAATCCGCCGGCGCTGCAACTGTGACATCGGCACGCTCCTCGAGGATTGCCAGAGCGCCCGGCACTAGCCAGCCACCGGCGGCAGCGGCCGCGAAAGCCTTCTCGCCCAGCCCCTTGCCGTATGGCGGGTCGGCGAAGAGAAAATCGAAGGGCTCGAGATTGCCGACACTGCCGAGATCCGTCGCATCACGGCGCAGCATGCGCGTGCGGCCGTGCAGGCCGAGCGCATCGATGTTTTCCCAAAGAAGGCCCCTGCCCTCGACACTGCTTTCCACGAAGAGCACGTGGCGGCAGCCCCGTGAAGCTGCTTCCAGCCCCACGGCGCCGGTGCCGGCAAACACATCCATCATCCGCGTGCCGTCGATGGCTTCCGGATAGGCGTGGTTCAGAATGTTGAACAGGCTTTCGCGCGTGCGATCCGCCGTCGGACGAATGTCGTTCGACTTCGGCGTTGCAAGCGAGCGACCGCGAAACTCACCGCCGACGATCCTCACCGCGCGTCAGCCCCTGCCACCCTTGGGGCCGCCCCTGCCGGAGCCACCCCGACCGGAACCGCCACGCGGACCGCCGGATGGGCGGCCTGCGCCGCCGGGCTTGCCGCCAAAGCCGCGCGAACCACCGGGTTTTCCGCCCGGCTTGCCGCCAAAGGATTTACCGCCGCCGGGCTTCTTGCCGAAGGGCTTGCCGGCCGGCCGGTCACCGAAGGACCGTTCGCCTTGAGGGCGATCACCGAAGGGTCGGTCACCACGGGGCGGGCGATCACCAAACGGACGATCCCCCTGCGGGCGAGCCCCGCGGGGGCGTTCCGAACGCTGCTCACCGCCGAAAGACTTGCTGCGCGGACGCTCGTCCCCCTCGGCGCGCGGACGCCGGTCGCCACGGGGTTTATCGCCGAAAGGCCGGTCGCCACGCGCGGGCCGATCTCCAAAAGAACGTTCGGAGCGGGATTCCCCCTGGAAGGATTTCGCACGAGGACGATCGCTAAATGCTCGCTCGCCCCGGGGACGGTCGCCAAGCGGACGATCCCCACGAGCGGGACGATCACCCTGCGGGCGATCGCCGCGCGAGCGCTTGCGATCAAATCCCTCGTCATCGCCACGCGACCGGCGCGGAGCTTCCTCGCTCGAACGGATCCATTCGCCATCGCCCTCGTCGACACGATTGATGCGGACGCGCGGGCCTTCGTCCGGTCGGTCGAAGCTGCTGCGCTGCGGGCGCTCGATCTCGCCGCGCCGGGAGGCGGTCTTTGCATTCTTTGCGGCCTTTGCTGCCGCCTTTTCGCCAAGCGGGCGGGCGCCCGGCGCCATCCAGACATTGGCGCTGCGACGCGGGCCTAGCGGCTGGCGCTTCGCCCGGTCGCCATCCTTGTGACCACCATCGCGGCGATCGTCACGCTTGGCATCGCGTTTGGTATCGAGACGGCTGAGCGCTCGCTCGCGCTTGTCCTCGGGACGCTCTCGGCGCGGGCGTTCTTCCCTGGTAGCTCGCGCCGGTTTTGCTTCCGCCTCTTCGGGTTCGGCCACGGCCGGGGCGTTATAGAGCGGCGCATCGAAATTCGCCTTGGCATCTTCGACTAGGCGCGGACCGAGCTGGTCGCGCAGCGTGCGGCCGCGCACCTCGAGCACATGACCCTCCGGCAACTCGCCGAGCTGGAACGGGCCATAGGAGATGCGGATCAGGCGGTTTACCTCGAGACCAAGAGCGCCGAGCACGTTCTTGATTTCGCGGTTCTTGCCTTCGCGCAGGCCCATGGTGATCCAGACGTTGGAGCCTTGGGTGCGATCGAGCGTCGCATCGATCGAGCCGTAAAGCACGCCGTCGACGGCAATGCCTTCCTTCAGCTTATCGAGCGCTTCCTGATCGATCTCGCCATGGGCTCGGACGCGATAGCGGCGCAGCCAGCCGGTCGTCGGCAATTCCAGAACGCGGGCCAGACCGCCGTCATTGGTCAGCAGCAACAAACCTTCGGTGTTGATGTCTAGGCGGCCGATCGACATGACGCGCGGCAGCTCGTCCGGCAGATTGTCGAACACGGTAGGGCGGCCCTCAGGATCGGCATTGGTGGTCACCAGACCTGCGGGCTTGTGATAGAGCCAGAGGCGCGTGCGCTCTATACCGCGGATCGGTACACCGTCCACCTCGATCTTGTCTGTAAGGGTGACGTTGACCACTGGCGTATCGAGCAGCACGCCATTCAGCTTGACACGGCCATCGAGGATCATACGCTCGATATCGCGGCGCGAGGCCACACCAGCGCGCGCCATCACCTTGGAAATGCGCTCGGCCTTTCCATCCTCGACTGCGCTCTCATCCGCAACCTTGACGGCTACGGCCTTCGCAGGCTTCGCGCCATCGCGTTTTATCGTCTTCTTGTCGCCAGCAAAGGGTTTAGACCCAGGCCGCTTGGGCTTGTCATTCATCGTCATTTGTTGTTTGCCTGAATTTTTAACGCGTGTTCCTATCAGGTCACGCCCTTGCGGTTAAGTGGAAAACTTGAATGGCGGCTACAAATCAATTCATGGAGCTTGCTTTGACCGAAGCGCGCCGTGCCGGAGAGCGTGGCGAAGTGCCGATCGGCGCCGTAGTCGTGCTCGACGGCAAGGTCATCGCCACCGCCGGCAACCACACCCGTGAGCTCAACGACGTCACTGCACACGCCGAAATCGTCGCCATCCGCCTAGCCTGCGAGGAGCTGGGCCAGGAACGTCTTGCAGGCGCCGATCTCTATGTGACGCTGGAACCCTGCACCATGTGCGCCGCCGCCATTTCGTTCGCGCGCATCCGCCGCCTTTACTATGGCGCCGAAGATCCGAAGGGCGGCGGTGTCGACAATGGCGTGCGTTTCTATCGCCAGCCAACCTGCCATCACGCGCCGGAGGTCTATTCCGGCCTCGGCGAGACCTTATCCGCCGATATCCTCAGAGGTTTCTTCCAAGCGAGACGCTTCGAAGACTAAAAAAGCGGCGGTTTCGATGCCGCCGCCTTGAAAGCTTTTTACTGGAAGGGCTTCCACCAGCTGCTGTTGCTGGTCTGCTGCGCGGCCTCGGCATCCTTCTTGCGCTTCTTCTCCTTCTTCGACTCCGGTGTGCCGAGATCGTTCAAAGCGGACTGATCGGATACCTGGCGATATTGCTGCGGCGGGTCAATCAAATAGCGGCGCTGATCGATATAGCTGCCGGCCTGATCCTGGCGGGCGGCGCGATAGGCGGCCGTCTGCTGCGCTTCGCTCAGATGATTTTTGGCGCTGTCGGCCTGAGCCAGTGGCGAACGATAGTTCACATCGTTCTTTTTCGCGTCGGCTTCCGCAGCAAGGCGCTTGCGGGCATCTTCGGGCGATTCCAGCCAGGCCGGGTTGTCCTTGCTTGCAAGAGACTGCTGTGGCGTGGTGAGGTTGTCGCGATCCTTGTCAGAAGGCAGAACGAGACCCGGGCGGTTCGGATACTTCACGCCCTTGTCCTTCGGCGTCGCGGCGGAAACGGAGGCGATGTCGCCGAGGTCATCGAGGAGCTGGACTCCGGCCGTCTTGTCGGTGCCGTAAGTCGGGCTGCTAAGGCAACCGGACATGGCGCCGCAGCCAACCACAAGTGCCGCCAAGCTGACGCCGACACGAACCTTATGCATCGCTCTCATGAAAACCCTTCCCAGCCATGCCGGAATAAACGCAATAGGACCCCATTTAACGGCAACTGCCGTAAAATTCTGGCCATTTTCAGGCAGCTTTTACCGGATGAACGCCGCAAAGGCAATTCATCCGGCAATTTTCTTCAGTTGATAGCCGCAAGCTCACGGAGTGCCGCAGCGTCGCGCGCCGAGACGTCCGGGTATTCCGGATCGGAGCCGACATCCGTGGTGATGCGCCAGGAACGGGCGCACTTCCGGCCTTCGGCAAGCTTGGGCACGACGCTGACCTTGGCATCGTCGTCGAGGCGGAAGGCATCCGCAGGACCCTGTTCGCCCAGAATGGTGATATCGGAGGTGATGCAGATTTCCGAGAAATCCTGCCCTTCGAGCACCTTCAGCAGCTCGGGGTCGGCAACGTAGACGACCGGGGCGGCTTCCAGCGAGGAGCCGATCCGCTTGTCCTTGCGTTCGATTTCCAGAGCGCCGGTGACGACGCTGCGCACGGCGCGGATCTTCTTCCACTTCTCGGCCAGCGCCTCGTTTTTCCACTCGGCCGGAACGGTGACGAACTGCTCGAGATGAACCGAGACCGCCGACGGATTGCGCGACAGCCACGCCTCTTCCGTGGTGAAGGGCAGCATCGGCGCAAGCCACGTCACCATGCAGTCGAAGATCGTGCGGATGACGGCGAGCGAGGCGCGGCGGCGCAGGCTCGACGGGGCATCGCAGTAGAGCGCATCCTTGCGGACGTCGAAGTAGAAGGCCGACAGCTCGACATTGGCGAAATCGATCAGAGCGCGGGCAATGCGCTTGAAGTCGAAGGCGTCGTAGCTTTCACGCACCAGCTCGTCGAGCTCGGCGAGACGGTGCAGCATCAGCTGCTCCAGCTCCGGCATGTCGGCATAGGCGAACACTTCGCCCTTGTCGTGCGCCAGCGTGCCCAGCATCCAGCGTATGGTGTTGCGCAGCTTGCGATAGGCATCGACATTGGTCTGGATGATGGCCTTACCGACGCGCAAGTCCTCAGAATAGTCCGAGGTCATGACCCAGAGACGAAGGATGTCGGCACCCGCATCCTTCATCACCTCTTGCGGCGAAGTGACATTGCCCTTGGACTTCGACATCTTCTCGCCCTTCTCATCCATGGTGAAGCCATGGGTGAGGACGGTATCGTATGGTGCACGGCCGCGCGTCGCAGCACTTTCGAGCAGCGACGAATGAAACCAGCCGCGATGCTGGTCGGAGCCTTCGAGATAGAGGTCGGCCGGCCATTTGAGGTCCGGGCGGTCTTCCAGTGTGAAAGTGTGGGTCGAACCGGAATCGAACCACACGTCAAGGATGTCCATGACCTGCGTCCAGGGCTCGTTGGCCTTCTCGCCGAGAAAGCGCTCGCGTGCGCCTTCCGCGAACCAGGCATCAGCACCTTCCTGCTCGAAAGCCTCAAGGATACGGGCGTTGACGCGATCGTCCTGCAGGATGTTGCCCTGCTCGTCGACGAAGATCGCGATCGGCACACCCCAGGCTCGCTGGCGAGACAGCACCCAATCCGGGCGTTGTTCGATCATGGCGCGCAGGCGGTTCTGGCCGGCAGCCGGCACGAAGCGGGTATCGTCGATCGCCTTCAGGGCGCGCGAACGCAGCGTCGAACCGTCCGCGAAGTCCTTGTCCATATAGACGAACCACTGCGGCGTGTTGCGGAAGATGACCGGCTTCTTCGACCGCCAGGAATGCGGATAGGAATGCTTCAGTCGGCCGCGTGCAAACAGCGTGTTTGTCTCTATCAGCGCCTTGATGACCAGATCGTTGGCATTACCCTTCTTGCCGTTGTCGTCCATGACGCGGCCGCCTTCGAAACCCGGGGCATCGGCTGTATAGAAGCCTGCATCATCGACCGGGAACGGGATGGCGGAGGAGATACCGCGCTTTTCGAGATCGCGTGCATGCGACATCCAGGCGTCAAAGTCCTCGCGGCCGTGGCTTGGCGCCGTGTGCACGAAGCCCGTGCCGGCGTCGTCGGTGACGTGATCGCCATCTAGAAGCGGCACCTTGAAACCGTAGCCGAGCAAGGCGAGCGGATGGGCACAGGTGACCGCGGCCAGATCGGCAGCGGTTACGTCGCTGAGGCGCCTGTACTGCAGTTTTGCCTTGGCAAAGGATTCCTCGGCGAGCTTGTCGGCAAAAACCAACTTCTCGCCGGGACGCGGGCCGAAATCATTCGCTGCTTCCGTGACCTCATAGAGACCGTAGGACACCCGCGATGAATAGGCGATCGCGCGGTTGCCCGGGATCGTCCACGGGGTGGTCGTCCAGATGACGACGAAGACGCCGGCGAGATGCGTCGGACCTTCAGCCACCGGGAATTTCACCCAGATCATGTCGCTCTCGACATCGGCATATTCGACTTCGGCTTCGGCGAGCGCCGTGCGCTCGACCACCGACCACATGACCGGCTTCGAACCGCGATACAGCTGACCTGTCTTGGCGATCTTCAAGAGCTCGCCGGCGATGCGGGATTCCGCATGAAAGTTCATGGTCAGATAGGGATTGTCGAAATCGCCCGTGATGCCCAAGCGCTTGAACTCCTCGGATTGGATCTTGATCCAGCCGGCGGCAAAGTCGCGGCATTCCTGGCGAAACTCGTTCACCGGAACCTCGTCCTTGTTCTTGCCCTTCTCGCGGTACTTCTCCTCGATCTTCCATTCGATCGGCAGACCGTGGCAATCCCAGCCAGGAACGTAGTTGCTGTCATAGCCGCGCATCTGGAACGAGCGGGTGATGACGTCCTTGAGGATCTTGTTCAGCGCATGGCCGATATGGATGTGGCCATTGGCGTAGGGCGGGCCGTCATGCAGCACGAACTTTTCGCGGCCGGCGGCGGAAGCGCGCAGCTTCTTATAGAGGTTCATTTCCTCCCAGCGCTTCACCAGTTCCGGCTCCTTCTGCGGCAGTCCGGCGCGCATCGGAAAATCGGTTTCCGGCAGGTAAAGGGTCTTGGAGTAATCCATCTTTTCAGCGGTATCGGTCATAGTCGTGACAATTGCCTCGGTGTCTCGGGCGTCTTGCGCCTGAATTGGCGCAGCCATATTGGGAATTTTCGGCGGCGGAAGCGCCCTGCGAACAGGCGCCAAGAACCCGGACCTTCCGGCAGCTTAAAGCGCGCGGAAGGCCGGGCCAATAATTCGTATCGAGTGGCTCAGCCGAAATTGGGTCATGGTTGCCGGTTCATAGGCGTTTTTTCCAAGGAAAGGAAGAGGAAACAACGCAGCCGGCATAGAGAATGGCCGCGGACGTTTCCACCCGCGGCCATTAGGCATTGTTCGGATCAGGCCCGTGCCGCTGCCCGCGCCGGTACGACCGCGTTGACGATGACAGCCACGACGATATTGGCAAGGAGCGCCAGCAACCCCGTGTAGACGGTGAAGCCGGTTTCGCCGAGCGGAACCATGTGCAACGGCTTCCAGCCGGCGTCCCACACCAGATAGGTGCCGCCAAAAAAGCCGACGAACCAGCCGGCGAGCAGAGCCGGTGCGCGGAACCATTTGGTATAGAGGCCAAAGACCAGGGCTGGCAGCGTCTGCAATATCCAGATGCCGCCGAGCAGCTGCAGATCGAGCGCGAACTGCGTCGGCAGGAAAATGATGACGAGAAGCGCGCCGACCTTGACGACGAGCGAGGTCATCTTGGCAACCTTCGCCTCGCCGGCATCGGAAACCTGCGGGTCGACATAGGCCTTCCAGAAGTTGCGGGTGAAGAGGTTGGCAGCGCCAATACTCATCACGGCCGCGGGAACAAGCGCGCCGATGGCGATGGCCGCGAAGGCAAAGCCAGCAAACCAGCTCGAGAACAGCGTCTGGAACAGAGCCGGTACCACGTCATTGGCGCTGTCCAGCTTCAGATTTGCCGCGTGGCCCATATAGCCGAGCAGGGCCAGCAGCCCGAGCAGCAGCGTATAGGCTGGCAGCAGTACCGCATTCTTGCGGATGGTGTTGCCGCTGTTGGAGGCGAAGATACCGGTCAGCGTATGCGGATACATGAAGGCCGCCAGCGCCGAGCCGAGTGCCAACGTCGCGTAGGCGACGTACTGGTTGCCGCCGAGCAGCAGGCTACCTGCCCCCTTGGCCTTGAAATCCGCATCGGCGGCCGCGAAGACATTGGCGTAACCACCGAGTTTCGCCGGAATGAGCGCGATGGCCGCGATCACCACGATATAGATCATGATGTCCTTGACGAAGGCGATCAGTGCCGGCGCACGAAGGCCGGCTGAATAGGTATAGAGCGCCAGGATGATGAAGGCGACGGCGAGCGGCAGTTCGCCATGAAGTCCGAGCGCCTTGAACACCGCCGTCATGCCGACGAGCTGCAGGGCGATATAGGGCATAGTCGCGATAACGCCCGTCAGAGCAACCGCCAGTTCCAGCGCCCGCGAGCCATATTGACCATGCACGACATCGCCCGCCGTGACATAGCCGTAGTCCTTCGCACGCCTCCAGAGAAGCGGCATGACCATGAAGACGAAAGGATAGACGACGATCGTATAGGGCAGCGCGAAGAAGCCATAGGCGCCGACCGTGTAGACCAGGGCCGGGACGGCGATGACGGTGTAGGCGGTGTAAAAATCGCCGCCGACGAGGAACCAGGTGATCCAGGTGCCGAAGGTGCGGCCGCCGAGACCCCATTCGTCGATATGGGCAAGGGTTTTCGGCCGGCGCCAGCGGGCAGCGACAAAGCCCATAACAGTCACGAGGGCCAGGAAGAAGATGAAGACGGCAAGAGCTGTCGGATCGATATCAGTCATCATGGCGCATGCTCCGATAGGCGATCCAGGTCAGGATAGCGGTGATCGGCACCCAGGCCAGCTGATACCAATAGAAAAAGGGGAAACCCAACAGCACCGGATCGTGGCTGTTGTAGAAGGGAACCCAAAGCAAACCAATGTAAGGAATGACGAGCAGCCAGCAGGCCGCCGTTCCGAAACGTTTATCCATCCCATTCGCCTTTCGGAAAACGGGCGCTGCGACTCGCGCCCTACGATGTAGGTATTGCAACATCTTTCCAGTCACTCAAGGCAAAAAGATATTGCGTTGCCGCAATCCCTGCGCGCAATCGCTTCCAGCGAAATCAGGAAAAGGCGATGACCCGATCGAGCTCGCTGAGCGGCTGGACACCGGCGAGCAACGCCCTCGCTTCATCTTCGTCCTTACGAATTTGCGCGACCAGCGGGTCCAAGCCGTCGAACTTCAGTTCGGGGCGGAGATAACCGAAGAAGGAGACCGAACAGACCTGCCCGTAGAGATCGCCGCTGAAATCGAAGACGTAGGTTTCCAGCAGCGGCGCGCCATTGTCCGTTACCGTCGGACGCCGGCCGTAGCTGGCGACACTATCGCGAATGGTGCCATCGGCCATCCGAAAGCGGACAGCATAGATGCCTGCCCTCAGTGACGTCTCGGGTGGCAGCTGCATATTTGCCGTCGGGAAGCCGAGCGTGCGGCCGAGCTTTTCGCCACCGATGACAGGTGCCTGGACGGTATAGCGATAGCCGAGCAGACCGGCGGCTTGGGCGACATCGCCTTCCGCGAGCAGCGTACGAATGCGGCTCGACGAGATGACCTCCGTGTTTTCGTCGCGGAAGGCATCGATCAGTGTTACGCCGAAGCCGTTATGACTGCCGGCATTCATGAGAAAAGCCGGACCGCCCTGGCGATCATGGCCGAAATGGAAGTCGAAGCCAGTGACGACTTCCGATGCGTGCAGCCAGTCGATGAGGATCGAATGCACGAATTCATCCGCCGAACGCTGCGAGAAAGCGCGATCAAAAGGATATTCGATGACGGCGTTGAAGCCGAGCGCTTCCAGCAGCCGCGCTCGCAAAGGCGCAGGCGTCAGGCGGAAAACCGGTTGATCGGGCTTGAAGACGGTGCGCGGATGCGGCTCGAAAGTCAGCACCAGCGCCGGAATGCCGCGCTCTCTGGCGATCTCCAGTGCACGCGTCAGCACCGATTGATGGCCACGGTGCACGCCGTCGAAATTGCCGATGGCGACCACGCCGCCTTTCAAGGCATCAGGAAGCGGCTCGCGGGTTTCATTGCGGTGGAAAACGGTCATCGACTGCCACTCTCCTCAGACAAGGCGCGGCATCCACCACTTCGGCGAGGCCTGTTCGCGCGCCAGGAAGGCGCCGAGAGCGGCTTCATCCGTATGCCCTTCGACGACATATTCGCGGGCGTGGATGCCATGGCTGATATAAAGAAGATTGAGGCCGTAATCGAGTGCGCCGCGTACATCGGTCGGCATGCCGTCGCCGATCGCCACGACGCGCGACAGCGGAAATTCGCTCTTGACCTCGCGCGCCGCCGCAATTGCCGCATCGTAGATCGGCTGGTGCGGCTTGCCGGCGATGCGCGTCTGGCCGCCGAGCCGCTCGTAATAGGCGGCCATGGCTCCGGCGCAGGGGATCATGCGATGGCCGCGTTCGACCACGAGATCCGGATTGGCGCAGATCAGCGGCACCTTGCGGGCCGACCAGGCCGTCAGCATCTCGGTATAATCATCAGGCGTTTCGGTCTCGTCGTCGAAGAAGCCGGTGCAGACGATGCTCTCCGCTTCGCCGGCCTCGACGCGCTGAACGTCCAAGCCTTCCAGGATGCCGATATCGCGCTCCGGACCGAGCAGAAACACCTTCTTCGGCCCCTCGGCGATCAGTTTGCGCGTCACGTCGCCCGAGGTGATGATGCGATCGTAAACGCTGTCGGGAACACCGATTGCCCGCAATTGCTCGACGACCTTGGGAGCGACGCGCGGAGAGTTGGTGATGAGGACGACAGCAAGGCCTTCGCCGCGGGCCGCTTCGAGCGCGATGGAGGCCTCCTTATAGGCCGTGACGCCGTTATGGAGCACGCCCCAGACATCGCAGAGCGCAACATCATAAAGTCCGCCGATGTCGCGAAAGCTCTCGATCCGTTTGCCCATGCCGTCCTCGCATCAAATAAATCACGGGCTGACATCGCAAACCGGCCGGCAAATTACAAGAGCGGCACGCAAGGTTTTTGCGACGCACAAGGCCTGTGGAGCAGGCATAGGCAAGGTCGGCGAGCGACAGGATTGCGCAGCGGAAGCAATGGCATGACGCTCTGGGAAAGGCGTTACCTCATCCTTCTTTGCGAGGGCAAAATGAGAGAAACTTCGCAACGGCGTGCTACGCGGCACCGCCATGGGCGTTAATCATCCTCGAAATAAGCCGGACAGCGCCGTAAAAATTTCACAGTGCTGTTCTTGACTCACCCAGTAGCCACCCCTAAATCACCGTCGCTAGCACTCTCAATGGATGAGTGCTAACAAAATCCATACGGATCCCCGCTGATCCGTGAATGTCATTTGATCGAGGGATTAGACAATGGCAAGCACCAATTTCCGCCCCCTTCATGACCGCGTCGTCGTTCGTCGCGTCGAGTCGGAAGAAAAGACCAAGGGTGGGATCATCATTCCCGACACCGCCAAGGAAAAGCCGCAGGAAGGCGAAATCGTCGCCGTCGGTTCCGGCGCTCGTGATGAGGCCGGCAAGGTCGTAGCACTCGACGTCAAGGTTGGCGATCGCGTTCTGTTCGGCAAGTGGTCGGGCACTGAAGTCAAGCTCAACGGCGAAGACCTTCTGATCATGAAGGAAGCCGACATCATGGGCATCATCGGCTAATCCGGCCGGTTCCCTTTTCCGATAAAGCTGACGGGCCTTAAAGCCCCGAAAACGCGAATTCAGGAGTTTCAAACATGGCAGCTAAAGAAGTAAAATTCGGCCGCGGCGCACGCGAAAAGATGCTTCGTGGCGTCGATATCCTCGCTGACGCAGTGAAGGTCACGCTCGGCCCGAAGGGTCGTAACGTCGTTATCGACAAGTCCTTCGGCGCTCCGCGCATCACCAAGGACGGCGTTTCCGTCGCCAAGGAAATCGAACTGGAAGACAAGTTCGAAAACATGGGCGCCCAGATGGTCCGCGAAGTTGCTTCGAAGACCAACGACGTCGCCGGTGACGGCACCACGACTGCAACCGTTCTCGCCCAGGCTATCGTTCGCGAAGGTGCCAAGGCTGTTGCAGCCGGCATGAACCCGATGGACCTGAAGCGCGGTATCGACCTCGCTGTTGCAGAAGTCGTCAAGGATCTCCAGGCCAAGGCCAAGAAGATCAACACTTCGGAAGAAGTTGCCCAGGTCGGCACGATCTCCGCAAACGGCGAAAAGCAGATCGGTCTCGATATTGCCGAAGCTATGCAGAAGGTCGGCAACGAAGGCGTTATCACGGTTGAAGAAGCCAAGACCGCCGAAACCGAACTCGAAGTCGTCGAAGGCATGCAGTTCGACCGCGGCTACCTCAGCCCCTACTTCGTAACCAACCCGGAAAAGATGATCGCCGACCTCGAAGACGCGTTCATCCTCCTGCACGAGAAGAAGCTTTCGAACCTGCAGGCCATGCTCCCGGTTCTCGAAGCCGTCGTTCAGACCGGCAAGCCGCTCCTCATCATCGCTGAAGACGTCGAAGGCGAAGCTCTTGCCACCCTCGTCGTCAACAAGCTGCGCGGTGGCCTGAAGATCGCTGCTGTCAAGGCTCCGGGCTTCGGCGACCGCCGCAAGGCCATGCTGGAAGACATCGCCATCCTCACCGGCGGCACCGTCATCTCCGAAGATCTTGGCATCAAGCTCGAGTCCGTCACCCTCGACATGCTCGGCCGCGCCAAGAAGGTTTCGATCTCCAAGGAAAACACGACGATCGTCGACGGCGCTGGCGCCAAGTCCGACATCGAAGGCCGCGTTGCCCAGATCAAGGCTCAGATCGAAGAAACCACCTCCGACTACGACCGCGAGAAGCTGCAGGAACGTCTTGCTAAGCTCGCTGGCGGCGTTGCCGTCATCCGCGTTGGCGGCTCGACGGAAGTCGAAGTGAAGGAAAAGAAGGACCGTATCGACGACGCCCTCAATGCGACGCGCGCTGCCGTTCAGGAAGGTATCGTACCGGGCGGCGGTATCGCTCTCCTGCGTTCTTCCACGAAGATCACTGCCAAGGGTGAAAATCAGGATCAGGAAGCCGGCATCAACATCGTTCGCCGCGCCCTGCAGTCGCTGGTTCGCCAGATCGCTGAAAACGCTGGTGACGAAGCTTCGATCGTTGTCGGCAAAGTCCTCGACAAGAATGAAGACAACTACGGCTACAACGCCCAGACGTCTGAATTCGGCGACATGATCGCTATGGGCATCGTCGACCCGGTCAAGGTTGTTCGTACGGCTCTGCAGAACGCAGCTTCGGTTGCTTCGCTGCTGATCACCACCGAAGCCATGATTGCTGAACTGCCGAAGAAGGATGCGCCTGCTGGCATGCCGGGCGGCATGGGCGGCATGGGTGGAATGGACATGATGTGATAGGCCAACGGCCTGTTACGACTGTTCAATCCGATATCCGGAATTGACGAAAGGGCGGCCCTCGGGCCGCCCTTTTTGTTTGCGGCCTATAGTTTCGATGCAGACCGGCAAGGTTCTGGTAGCGCAAATTTACGCAAATTGCCCCATTGCCGTTTTCAAAAAAGCTCTTATAAATCGCAGCGCAGCGATTTGAGATGGTTAGCTGCAATGCACGCAAATTTTACTTATATTCGGCACGTTTAGTCGGCGCCAACACATGGTTATGATCTTAAGGATTGAGAGGCGTGCGGATTTTTTACTTGAAATGACTTCATAACTTGGACCACCAAGTCGGAACAAGCATGACGACAAATTGAAGTAACAGAGCCGAATGCTCTGCTTCTCATCGGATGCGGCATGCAGGAAGACATTCAATCTAGAAGACGCATGGGACTTTGGATAAAGCGCAAGGGGGGACCTGGCGCTCAAATGGGGATCATCTTGTTCAAGATTGCCAAGGCCAACTTTTCCGCTCCATTTGCGCCGGGCTCGCTGGAGTTCGAGGGCCATGACCCCGATCTTCTGGCTCAGTTCTGCGTTTCCGAGGGATGGACGGGTGATCTTTCAAGCGGCATCATCAAACTTGGGCAGTGGGGCACGATGCTGCATGGGCTGAACGCTTCGGAATGCGGCTTGCTAAGCCTCATGCATTGCTATGACCTGCAGGATCGGGCTCGTATCCTCGATCTCTTCGAACAGGCGGCGACAGCCAATTCCTGCTTCTGCTATTCGACGACTACGCTTGGCGCCGGCGGTCATCGCCGGCCGGTCTTCTGTGTCGGCGAATCCGTTGCCGCAGAAAAGCAGCATGCCGGCAGCATGGTCGGCGTTTTCCTGTTTCCGCGCTTCAAACTGGAGCCGGGAAGCCAACTCGCCACCCGGCAGTAAATCACCGTCGGCCATGGCCAGGCAACTTCGCCTGACCAGCTACCGGGTTCAACCTGATCAATCCCGCTTGGGAATGCTGAGACCACGCTGGCTTGCCGGACGTGCCAGAGCGCGATCCAGCCAGGCCATGACGGAGGGGAAGCTTTCGAACTCCAGCACTTCGCGGCCGCCATAAAAGACGTCGACGCCGCGAACCCAGGGGAACGTGGTGATGTCGGCGATGGTGTATTCATCGCCCATGATCCATTCGCGACCCTGCAGGCGACTCTCGAGAACGCCGAGCAGGCGCTTGGCCTCATCGCGATAACGCTCGACCGGATAGGGGTTATTGGCGACCTTTTCGGCGGCAAATTTGAAGAAGTGGCCGAACTGGCCGAACATCGGACCGACGCCTGCCATCTGGAAGAAGACCCATTCCAGGGTCTCGTAGCGCCTGGCTGCGTCGCTCGGCATGAGCTTGCCGGTCTTTTCCGCCAGATAGACGAGGATCGCGCCCGATTCGAACAGGCCGATCGGCTTACCGTCGGGACCATTGGGATCGATGATTGCAGGGATGCGGCCGTTCGGATTCAGCGAAACGAACTCCGGCGACTTCTGATCATTGGTGCCGAAGGAGATCAGATGCGGCTCATAGGGCAGACCAAGCTCCTCAAGCGCAATCGACACCTTAACGCCGTTCGGCGTCGGCAGAGAGTAGAGCTGGATAATATCCGGATTGCTGGCAGGCCAGCGTTTCGTGATCGGAAAGGACGACAGATCGGCCATGGGCTTGCTCCTGAAGGGACTGATTTGACACCTGATTTGCCGCCACAATAGCCGATAGGGCTTGTATGGGAAGAGTTATCTCGGCGGATCATTGTTCAATGATTGTGAACTAATTGTGCGCAGTTGTTTATCTTTCCAACTCCTCAAAAATGGCGAATATCCGTCTCCAGAGAATAACTGCCACTCGATCCCAAGCGAATTTACTGGAGAACCTCATGTCCAATAGCAATAACGTCATCATTCTTGTGGCGCGCATCCTGCTCGCCTTCATGTTCATCTTCGCCGGTTTCGGCAAGCTGACGGATCCGGCCGGCACCGCGGGCATGATTGCCGGCGCCGGTATGCCTGCTGCAACGCTGCTCACCTATCTTGCCGGCGCGTTTGAATTCGTCACCGGCGTCTGCGTCCTCATTGGCTTCCAGGTCCGTATCGTCGGCTGGCTTCTTGCCCTCTTCTGTGTCTTCACCGGCATCGTCTTCCACCTGCCGACCGTCAATGTTCCGGATTTCCCGGCTGCCGCCAACGGCTGGATCAACGGCCTGAACTTCGTGAACTTCCTGAAGAACATCACGCTGGCCGGCGCCTACATCATGCTCGCCACCAACGGCGCAGGCGTCTACTCGGTCGACGCACGCCGCGGTGCCTACGCCGCCGCCTGATTGCCGCAGACTTCCCAAGACAAAAGGCCCGCCGGAATTCCGGCGGGCCTTTTCGCATGACTCGGAAACAGGAAAGTCAGAGCGCGCTGCGCACGGCAGATATGATGCGCTCAACCATCGGATCGCCATTGTGGCTCTCCTTACGCGCACGCACGAGGCACGCCTCAGAACGCAGGATGATGCCATCCGACAGGACTTTCAGATGGTTCGCCCGAAGCGTTGAGCCAGTGGAGGTTATGTCGACGATGATATCGGCCGAGCCGGCGGCAGGTGCCCCCTCCGTCGCGCCGAGGCTTTCGACGATACGGTAAAGCTGGATGCCGTGCTGGCTGGAGAAGAATTGCTGCGTCAGCCGCCAGTATTTGGTCGCGACCGTCAGCCTATGGCCATGACGGGCGCGGGAATCGGCGGCGACGTCGCCAAGATCGGCCATGGTATCGACATCGAGCCAGATTTCCGGCACTGCTACGACGACATCAGCATGACCGAAGCCGAGCCTTGCGCAGAATTCGACCCGGCGGTCAGCCTCCGCCATGCCCTCACGGACAAGATCCTCGCCGGTAATGCCGAAATCGACGCTGCCATTGCCGATCTCACGCGAGATTTCCGAAGCCGACAGAAAGGCGATCTCAACTCCGTCCCAACCTTCGACACGACCGCGATAGGAGCGATCGTTACCGACGGCGACGATGGGCATGCCAGCACGCTCGAAAACGGCCGAGCAATCGTCCTTCATCCGACCCTTGGAGGGAAGCGCAATGGTGATGGTCATCAGGCTGCCCTCGCGGTTTCGATGCGGTCGAGCCAGAGCGCGAAGCCGACGGCCGGGATATGGTCCTTGGCGCCGAGCAGGGTCATCAGTCGATCGAAGCGGCCGCCACCCGCCAGCACCGCGCTCGATCCCTCCACCGTCACTTCGAACACGAGACCGGTGTAGTAATCAAGCGGACGGCCGAAAGCGGCACGATAATCGATCTTCGAGGCGTCGACACCGGCTTTGGCCAGTGCCGCAACGCGGGCATCGAAGCTTTTCAATGCGCTCCCGAGTTTCAACCCCGCAGCGTCGGCAAAACCTGCTAGCGCCGCGGAAGCATCCGCAAGCGGCACGCTCAGGGACAAAAACTCCTCCAGCACGCGGAAGGCCGCGTCGTCGAGCCGCGTTTCCGACAGCACCAGCTTCTCGCGAAGGCGCCGGGCGATTTCCTGCGGCGAGCGGCTGGCATTGGTGGAATAGCCGGTCGCATGCATGGTGGCGTCGATATGCTTGATCAGCCCCTGCTCATCGCCGCGATTGAGGAAATCGAGTACGTGCGCATCGAGCCCGGTAACCGGCTGCGGGCTTGCGAGCCGCGCCAGCAGGGTTTCGAGCTGCATCAAGTTGCCGAAGGCATGGATCAGCCGCTTTTGCCAGCCGGAAGGCAGCCCGAGCGCCTGTACCACCGCCTCGAATACGGCCTGATCGCCCAGCGTCACCGCGAGCGGCTTGCCGGGGACGAGCCGGTTCAGGATGCCTATGGCATCGCCAATGGCGCGGGCGTCGGCGCCGGCCGTCTCGTTATCGCCCAGATCCTCGATCCCGGCCTGATAGAACTCATGGCCGCCTTCGCGGCGCTGCCGAAAGATCTCGCCGAGATAGGAGTAACGCTTCGGCGTGCCGGTAGCGGTTTCGATATGGCGCAGACAGACGGGAATGGTGAACTCCGGGCGCAGGCAAAGGCTGGCGCCGGTTTCGCTTTCGGTCATGAAGATGCGACGGCGAAGATCTTCGCCGGCCATATCGAGAAAGGGTTCGGCCGGCTGGATGATGGGCGTATCCACCCTCTCCGTCCCACGAACGGAGAATTCGTCCAGCAGATCGCCCGCAAAATCCGGGAGGTTGATCAGGGGCATCAGCCCGCCCTCTTCCGGTCTTCCGCCTGTGCCGCCAAGATAGCCCTGACCTTCTCGATCAATTCGGCCTCCGGCACGGTTTCCTGCGCGACACGGGCCTCGCGCCAGCTGGCATTGTCCTCGATCTCGCCGGAAAGGCGCTTCCCTTCGATCAGATCCTTGATCTGGATGACGCCCTGGGCACGCTCATCGCCGCCCTGAATGATGGCGATCGGGCAGCCGCGGCGGTCGGCATATTTCAGCTGGTTGCCGAACTTCTTCCAATTGCCTTGGAACATCTCGGCGCGGATGCCGGCAGCACGCAGCTGCTGCGTGAAACGCTGGTAGCGCCCCATGGCATCGACATCGCCGTCCATGACGGTGACAAGCACGGGCTCGATCACTTCGTCCATGCCGAGCTTGCCGAGATTCTTCAGCGCTGTCATCAGGCGTGACACGCCGATGGAGAAACCGGTGGCCGGCACCGGCTGGCCCATGAAGCGCGAAACGAGCCCGTCATAACGGCCGCCGCCGCCAACCGAGCCGAAGACGACCTTCTCGCCCTTTTCGTTGGTCACGTCGAACAGCAGTTCGGCCTCATAGACCGGGCCGGTGTAATATTCGAGGCCACGAACGACGGAAGGATCGATCTTGATGCGATCCGCTCCATAGCCGGCGCTTGTCACGAGGCTGCCGATGAAATTCAGCTCCTCGACGCCTTCGCCTCCTTTAGACGTGCCTGCGACGAGCTCGCCAAGCTGGGCGGCACTTTCGGCATAGTCCTTGATGCCAACGAAGAAGAGCACCTTCTTGATCTGGTCGCTGCTGAGGTCGGCACCCTTGGTGAAGTCGCCGGACTCATCCTTGCGGCCGGGGCCGAGCAGCAGCGCCACGCCTTCCGGACCGAACTTGTCGAGCTTGTCGATGGCACGCAGCACGTTCAGCCGCTGGGCGGCCTTGTCATCGCCGCCAAGACCGATCGCTTCCAGGACGCCATCGAGAACCTTGCGGTTGTTGACGCGGACCACATAGTCGCCCCGTTTGATGCCCAAAGCCTCTAACGTGTCGGCCATCATCATGCACATCTCGGCATCCGCCTGCACGCCCGGCGCGCCGACGGTATCGGCGTCGAACTGCATGAACTGGCGGAAGCGGCCAGGACCTGGCTTCTCGTTGCGGAAGACATAGCCGGCGCGATAGGTGCGGTAGGGAAGCTGGATCTCGTTGAAATTCTCAGCGACGTGACGGGCGAGCGGCGCCGTCAGGTCATAGCGCAGCGACATCCACTGCTCATCGTCATCCTGAAGCGAGAAAACGCCTTCGTTCGGCCGGTCGCTATCGGGCAGGAACTTGCCGAGCGCATCGGTATATTCGAACAGCGGCGTTTCGACAGGATCGAAACCATAATGCTCGTAAACTGCCCGGATCTTGGAGGTCATCTCGTTGACGGCGCGAATGTCGCTGGCCGAACGATCGACAAAGCCACGCGGCAGGCGGGCCTTGAGCTTCTGCGGTTTCTTTTGTTTGTCGCTCATCTCTAGGGTAATCCGGTATGGGAACAGTCGCGGTTAACTAGCGGATTGGGCTGAGTGCGGCAAGGATTGTTATATGCTAACGACGGACAAAACGGACAAAAGCCAGCCAAGGCGACGGAGATACCATGCCGTACGCGATCGTTTTGAAATGCACGAATGAAACGGCCACGCCGGTTCTGGATCTCTGGCGTGAGGCGAGCCGTTTCGAAACCGCGCCATCGATGCAGGCGTTAAGCTATCCGCCGCACCTGACATTTGCGGTCTATGAAGACATTGCCGTTTCCTCGCTCGTCGCCGTCGCTCAAAAGGCCTTTGCAAAGGTGCCACCGCTATCGGTCGAGTTTTCGGGGATCGATCATTTTCCAAACGAAATGCTGGTGCTTTGGGCGCGTCCCACCAACGATCAAGCGCTAAGGCGGATACACCGCGCGATTCACGACGAGATCGACCCTGCCCTTTGCCATGAGCATTCCCGTCTGGATCGCTGGCAGCCACATTGCACCATTGCGATGAAGATCCCCTCAGGGGCGGCGGGAGAGGCTCTGGCCTGGGCAACGGCAACGCCTGCGAAGTTCACGCTCATCTTCGATGTGGTGGATTGCGTCAGCTTTCCGCCTGTCGAAAGCCTGCAGGAAGTCAAACTGCTGTCTTGATTACCTTCCAGTGTCCCTCGCGGTCGAATTTGCGCTTGCCTTGGTGGCATGCGCCGCTAGGTTCCTCTTCATGCGCTTGCTTGCGATCCTGACGACGATGATTGCGTGGATGCTCTACGGTGCCATGCCGGTGCTGGCGAGCTGCCCGATCTGCGATTCCGTCGCCGCAATACCCGCCGCATCAACCATGACCATGCACGGCGGCATGGCCCATACGCCTGGCATGGCGGGCCATGGTGACATGCATCAGGAAAAGAAGCCGGAAAACCCTTGCGCCGGCGGCATGGCGCATGTTGCATCCTGTGCCGCCTGTCTTGCCCTAACGCCGACACTTATGGCGGATGAGGGCAAACAAGCCGTCTCCTATCCAGCACCTGCGCCCGGCCAACGTCTCGCCGATTCGCGTCCACAACCAACGGCACCCCCTCCCCGGCTCACTTGACGATTATCTGTAGTCCATCGACGAGCGGCTGCCGCTCAAATCCAGATACCGTCCAGAAACGGAGAGAATACCTATGTCCACCTCAAAATCGCTGATGCTTGCCGGCGTATTCGCCTTTGCCCTCGCCCTTCCCGCCTTTGCCGACGACATGAAGAGCATGGATATGAGCAAGCCGATGGGAAACCAAGGCGCTTCCAGCAAGGCTTTCAACGACGCCATGGGCAAGATGCACAAGGACATGATGATCCACTACAGCGGCGATGCGGACGTAGATTTCGTCCGCGGCATGATCCCGCACCATCAGGGCGCGATCGACATGGCGAAGATTGAGCTGAAATACGGCAAGGATCCTGAGCTGCGCAAATTGGCTGAGAGCGTCATCACCGCGCAGGAAGCCGAGATCAAAGAGATGAAAGCCTGGCTGAAGAAGCACGGCAAGTGACAATACGGTAAATGGGAGGCGGCATTCGTGCCGTCTCTCTCACCGCTCAGCCCATGATTGCAGGCAGGCGCGCAGCAAGGAGATCGATGACCACGCGCATCTTCAGCGAAAGCTGCGGCACCTGCGGCCAGACGGCATAGACGTTGACGGGCCGGCTGGAGACATTGAGTACCGGCATGAGCTTGCCGGCATGCACATAGTCCCGCACTAGCCAACAGGGCAGCCACACGATGCCCATCCCTGCGGCGGCTGCATCCGCAATGACCTCCAGGTCATCAAGATGCAATCGCGTCTGCGGAAAATAGTCGACGGCCGCCCCATCTTCCTGCAGGAAGGTCCATCTCTTGGCTTCGCCCGATCTCGCATAGACGACGAGATCGTGGCTATCGAGGTCTGCAATCGTCTGCGGCGTACCTCTTGCAGCAAGATAATCCGGCGATGCGCATAGCGTGATGCGATGTAGGGCGATCTTGCGCGCGGCAAGGCCGGATTCGTCCCGCAACACGCCGTTGCGAATGGCGAGATCGAAGCCCTCGTCGAAGAGATCGACCACACGATCGCTGAAGGAAAGGTCGAGCTCAAGCTTGGGGTGGATACGCGCCAGTTCCAGTAGAAGTGGTGCAGCGCAGCGGCGACCGAAAAGGACAGGCATGGAGATGCGCAGACGTCCGGTAACCTCGCGCTTGCCCGATTCCAGCATGGCCTCGCCGGATTGTATCTCGTCCAGCGCCCGGCGGCAGCGCTCGTAAAAGGCCTGGCCTTCGTCCGTCAGGCTCTGCATGCGGGTGGTGCGGTGGAATAGCCGCACATTCAGGCGCCGTTCCAGTTTGGCGATGGTCTTGCCGATCGCCGAGCGAGACAGGTTCATGCGCGACGCCGCGGCCGAAAAGCCGCCGGCCTCGACCGCCTCCACGAACTCGGGAATGCCGTTGAGCATGTCATTCATGATGATTGCTTCCTTTTGGGAACCAGTACGCGGAAATAATATCGCCACTGGCGATCAAAAAGCAACGATATGCTCGGTCCATTGCTTTTCCAATTTCTCTCAGGAGATCATGATGACGAAGACCATGAAGCGTTGGACCCTTGAGACGATCGCCGTCGGCGCTCCCTTGAACCTCACGGAAACGGCGGTACCCAAGCCCGCGCGCGGCGAAGTGCTAGTGCGAGTCAAAGCCGTTTCGCTGAACTATCGCGACAAGCTCGTCCGCGAAACCGGCATGGGCCTGCCGATACAATTTCCCTTCGTGCCGGCCTCAGATATGGCGGGCGTGGTCGAAGCGGTGGGAGACGACGTAACCAGATTCTCCGTGGGCGATCGGGTCATTTCGACCTTCCATCCCGGCTGGATCGACGGCAAGCCACTCGGCGATGCCCGCACACCTCCCTACAGAACGCTGGGCGGCTTCTATCCCGGTGTGCTCTCGGAATACATCGCCATGCCGGGGGACTGGTTCGTATCGGCACCGCAGAGCCTCGATTATGCCGAGGCAAGCACCTTGCCCTGTGCCGGTCTCACAGCATGGTTCGCGCTGGTGGAGCGCGGCAAGATCAAGCCCGGCGACACGGTGCTGGTGCAGGGAACGGGCGGCGTTGCGCTGTTCGGCCTGCAGATCGCCACGGCCCAGGGAGCCGAGGTCTTCGTAACCTCCTCAGGACCGGAAAAGCTCGAGCGGGCCAAAGCCTTGGGCGCTCATCACGGCATCGACCGCAACAAAAGCGATTGGGTGGAGGAAGTCTATCGTTTCACCAACGATCAGGGCATCGACCATATCATCGAAATCGCCGGTGGCCCGAACTTCGGCCAGTCCCTGAAGGCGGTGGCGGCTCATGGCCGGATCTCCGTCATCGGTGTCCTCGAGGGCTTTGACATCTCCGGTCCGGTGGCACCGCTGCTGCTGAAGTCCCCCACCGTGCAGGGCATCGGCGTCGGCCATCGCCGTTCGCTCGAGGATTTCGTGCGGGCGGTCGACAGCATCGGCCTGAAGCCCGTCATCGGCCATCGCTATGCACTCAGCGAGGTGCCGGCCGCCTTCGACCAGCTCGATCGAGGCCCCTTCGGCAAGATCGTCATCGAGCTTTGACATGAAGCCGGGCCGCCGCGGAAAGTTGCGGCCCGGCTTCGCATGATATCAGGCCTTCGGCTCGAAGGGCTGCGGCACGCGCTGGGCGCCCTGGCGTGCCAGCATCCAGCCGGGATATTCGGGCGCAAGCGCGCTGACGTCATCGAGCTTGGCTATATCGTCGGCATCGAGCTTTAGCTTGACGGCGGCCAAATTCTGGTCGAGCTGGTCGAGACGCTTGGCGCCAATGATGATGCTGGTGACGAAGGGTTTTGCGAGGATCCAGGCAAGCGCCACGGTAGCAACGCTGGAGCCGTGCCTCTCCGCCACTTCGCGCATGGCGGCGACGCAGGCCCAGGCGCGGTCCTTGTCGACGGGCGGGAAATCGAAGCTCGCGCGCCGTCCCTCACCATTGCCGGGAGCGCCTGGACCGTATTTGCCCGAGAGCAGGCCACCCGCCAGCGGCGACCAGACCATCAGCCCCAGCTTTTCCTCGGTCATGACCGGCACGATTTCACGCTCCAGATCGCGCCCGGCGATGGAATAATAGGCCTGCACCGTCTCGAAACGGGCAAAGCCGCGTTGTTCGGAAATGCCGAGCGCCTTGGCGATGCGCCAGGCCTGCCAGTTGGAAACGCCGATATAGCGGACCAGACCGCGCGAAACGAGATCATCCAACGCCCGCAGCGTCTCGTCGATCGGTGTCACGATATCCGTGCCATGGATCTGATAAAGATCGATATGATCGGTCTGAAGACGATCCAAGCTTGCCTGCACGGAGTCCATGATATGGCCGCGCGAGGCGCCGCGATCGTTCGGCTTGTCGCCCATGACGCCATAGACCTTGGTGGCGATGACGACATCCTTACGGGGAACGCCGAGGTTCTTCAGGGCCTGGCCGAGCAGCTTTTCGGAATTACCGAAGGAATAGACGTCGGCGGTGTCGATGAAATTGACGCCGGCGGCAAGCGAGCCTTCGACGATCTTGTCGGCCAGCGCCTGGTCGACATCGGCGATCGAGCCCCAGGGAGTGTTGGGATTGGCTTCGCCGAAGGTCATTGTACCCAGGCAGAGTTCGGAGACGAAAAGGCCGGTATTGCCGAGTTGATTGTAACGCATAGGAGAAATTCCCTTGTGATCAGCCGGAAGACTCTTCCGGCCGGTGAACGCTATCTTTTCGCTATGAATTGGCCTCGGCACGGCAGCCGCAGTGGGCGCTGCCCTGGGGAGGTCATAAGACAGTCGTCGAGGCCGGGCTCTGGCTCCGCGGCAATCGAGACAACAAGCACATAATGCACCGAAAACCATTTTCAACGCGAGACCTCGGACCGATCACGATGCGGTGACCGACTCATGCTCTTGCGTCCGGCTGGGCGCGGATTAGACTCCAATTTCTATTTGATGCGCAAAACGGACATACCCGATGACGCAACGCCCCCTAACCACAATCGGCTTCGACGCCGACGACACGCTCTGGCAGAACGAACAGTTCTACCGGCTGACGGAGCTGCAATTTACCGAACTACTCGCCGATCACGCCGCGAACGACGTCATTTCCGCGCGCCTGCTGGAGGCTGAGAAGCGCAATCTTCGTCACTACGGCTTCGGCATAAAAGGCTTCACCCTTTCGATGATCGAAACGGCCATAGAGATCACCGAAGGCGAAGTGCCATCGACCGTCATCGCCCAAATCCTCGATATCGGCCGCGATCTCCTCGCCCATCCTGTCGAAACACTGCCGCATGTGCGCCAGACGCTGGAAGCCCTGTCGGGCAAATATCTGCTGGTGCTGATCACCAAAGGGGATCTCTTTGATCAGGAGCGCAAGCTTGCCCAATCCGGGCTCGGCGATCTCTTCGATGCCGTCGAAATCGTCTCGGACAAGAACGCCTCAACCTATCGCCGCATTTTCTCCAAGGTGGGCGATGGTCCCGAGCGAGCCATGATGATCGGCAACTCGCTGAAATCGGATATCGTGCCGGCGCTCGCTGCCGGCAGCTACGGCGTCTTCGTGCCGCACGAACTTACATGGTCGTTCGAGCATGTCGAGGAACCGACAGACGCACCGCGTTTTCGCAAGATCGGCCATCTCGGCGAGTTGCACGAGGTGATCGAAGCTTTGCAGTAATCCTTACTGCCCCTGCTTCGAGCGCGGCGGAAACAGCATCG
The DNA here is from genome assembly GCF_054558365.1 of Rhizobium sp. No.120. Taxonomy (NCBI): domain Bacteria; kingdom Pseudomonadati; phylum Pseudomonadota; class Alphaproteobacteria; order Hyphomicrobiales; family Rhizobiaceae; genus Rhizobium; species Rhizobium sp. No.120. Next base: position 632,784 of record NZ_BAAJNQ010000002.1, on the reverse strand, counting down.
GCCCCTGGTCCTTCTGCTGATCGACCGGCGCCTGCTGCGCGGCCGGCGGATTGGGATCGATGAGGATCTCGTAGGGAGCACCGAGACCGCGCCGGCGCGTGACGCGCGAATAATAGGGCTTGATTAGCCAGGTCGTATCTTCATTGATGGTGACGTCGGCGGTGTTGCCGTCTTCATCCGTGCCGAAGAAGGATTCGTCCTCGCTCGACGAGAGATCGAAGATCGCCATATAGGCATATTTGCTCTTCGAGCTGAAGGTGATCCGCACGTGCTGGCCCTTCTTCAGCGGCAGCATGTAGACCTTGCCCTTGCCGAATTTCGTCCAGCCCGTCAGCCTCTCGAGGACGGCGGGCAAGGCGATTTTTTCAAGCTTCTCGCCACGGTCGAGCTGCGGGAGCTGCTGTTGCTGGGTATCACTTTGAGCATGAGCGGCTGCGGCGCTGAACAGCGCAAACATCGTCAGAGAAAGACCGAGAAGCACAGCTCTCACGGCCGCACCAATGCGCAACGCATCGCCTCCACCTCTTTCCGGCAATAGCAGCCCTCGATGTGGTCGTTGACCAGGCCCATGGCCTGCATGAAGGCGTAAACTGTGGTCGGGCCGACAAAGGTCCAGCCGCGCTTCTTCAGATCCTTCGAAATCCGCACTGAAGCCGCCGTCGTCGGATTGGCGCGAAGATGGGCCAGATCGAAGACTTCGGGCCGCTCCGAAGCGCTTGGTTCGTGGCTCCAGAAATAGCGGGCGAGCGAACCGAATTCGTCACGCAGCTCGATGGCGCGGCGCGCATTGTTGATAGTGGAAACGATCTTGCCGCGATGGCGGATGATGCCGGCGTCGGCAAGGCAGCGCTCGATATCCGCCTCGCCAAACTTGGCGACTTTCTCGAAATCGAAGCCGGCAAAAGCGGCGCGGAAATTCTCGCGCTTGCGCAGGATCGTCAGCCATGACAAGCCCGACTGGAACCCCTCCAGGCAGATCTTCTCGAAGAGCCTGATGTCATTAACGACAGGCCGGCCCCATTCCTCGTCGTGATAGCGCTGATATTCCGGCAGATTGCCGTGCCAGAAGCAGCGGTCCTTGCCATCTTCGCCGGTGATGATGCCTGTTTCGGCCATTTTCGCGTTTCGTCCCCTATTTCAGCACGCGCTACCGGGAGCCGGTAAGCCACTATCGGATAAATTGAGATCAATCAAACGCTTAAATTCATAGACTGACTTCGACGACCGCGCATTCCGATTCATGATTTACCACTTGCAAACCATCTTTCCAAACCAGGCGGTAACCCTGACAAAGCTTTATCGGCTTCGCGGCATTTTGATGAATAGATGTTTACCATTCGCTCGCGCGCAAGTGGCACCATGGTTTCGACCGGGTGCTTTCGCGCCCATCTTCGGCCCATGTGTAGAGAGTTTGTCCGATGATGAAACATGCCATTCTGTGTGCCGCGGGCGCCTTGAGCCTGCTTGCCTCCACTGCCTTTGCCGACGATCGCTATCAGTCGCGCCCACCCGTCATCGTCAGTCCCGATCTGACGGCCCCCTGGGTGATGCAGCTTGGTGGCGGCAACGTGCAGCCGGTCGTCTATCCCCGCCCAATCGCGCGCCGCGCCGCCGATCCCAGAATGGAGCAGCAGGCCAATCCGCAGGTGCGCCAAGTCGTGCAACCGCGCGGCCTGTTTGCGCGCCCGGCCGTGCAGCAAGTCGCCATGGCCCGTCCGCAATATCCGGCAGTCCGAGGCCAGATCGATCCGCAGTTTCTGCCGCAGATCGTCGACTACCAAACCAAGGAAAAACCGGGCAGCATCGTCATCGACACCAATAACCGCTTCCTTTATCTTGTGATGGATGGCGGCAAGGCGCGGCGCTATGGCGTCGGCGTCGGCAAGCCCGGCTTCGAATGGGCCGGCGCCCACACGGTGACCCGCAAGCAGGAATGGCCGGATTGGACGCCGCCGGCCGAGATGATCTCCCGTGAAGCGGCCAAAGGCCATTATTTGCCGGCGCACATGGAAGGCGGCGAAGGCAATCCGCTTGGCGCCCGCGCCATGTATCTCGGCTCCACCCTTTATCGCATCCATGGCACCAACGCGCCCTGGACGATCGGCAGCGCCGTCTCTTCCGGCTGCATCCGGCTTCGCAACGAAGATGTCATCGACCTTTACAACCGCGTAAAGGTCGGCACCCGCGTCACCGTCATGTAAGCTTGAATGAGGTTCCAGCCTGTGCGGCGATACTACTCCATTGTAGGGGCTGTATTCGCCGCATGGGAAAACCCTCCACTATAGTTCAGACTATAGTCTGATCGACGACAGACAAGAGGGCAGCTCTTCCTGAACGTACCCAACATTGGGCATTTTGATCTTGATCCCTTCGTTGGTTCCGGTAATTTCCTACCGGATTCAACGAGGGGAATGCCAATTATGAAAGCAGCATTGTCGATCGCGACGGCAGGTGTCGTCGCGGCGTGTCTTCTTGCAGCATCGAACGCAGCCGCCTTCACCGCCTCCGCACCTTATGCGGCGCCGGCCGCCCGCGCCGATGTTGTCCGGGTCGCGATGGAGCCGCAGGGCCAGGTGAAGCCGCAGTTCCAGCGGCGGATGGTGCGGCTGGCGACAAACGAGGCTCCCGGCACCGTCATCGTCGATACCAACAACAAGTATCTCTACCTCGTCGAAGGCAATAACCGCGCAAGACGCTATGGTATCGGCGTCGGTCGCGATGGTTTCGGCTGGTCGGGCGTCGTCAAGGTCGGCCGCAAGGCGGAATGGCCGGGCTGGACGCCGCCGCCGGAAATGATCGCGCGCGAAGCCAAGAAGGGTCACAAGCTGCCGCCCTATCAGGAAGGCGGCGAGGACAATCCGCTCGGCGCGCGCGCCATGTATCTTTATCGCAACGGCAACGACACAGCCTTCCGCATCCACGGTACCAACCAGCCCTGGAGCATCGGCCTCAACATGTCGTCGGGCTGCATCCGCATGATGAACAAGGACGTGATGGATCTCTATGACCGCGTTCCGGTCGGCACGAAGGTCATCGTTGTGGGTCCGGGCAACAAGCAGGGCGAGGTCAGCTATCAGGATCGCGGCGTCGATGTGCTGAGAACCCTTTTCGGCGGCTAAAGAAGGCCTCTCCATCTGACCCGAATCATGTATCGGCATAATGGGCGCTCCGAAGGATGGCATACCATTCATGCGAGATCGGAGCGCTCGCCTCACTTGCAATAGCTTATTGTCTGCAGGCGCGGATAAGGACACTGTTGCGCCTGTGTTACAGCTCGCCATTTATCGCGTCGCATCCCCAAAAAACGGGTCACGATCTTCAGTTTAGCGTCAGTTTTCCCTCCTAAGCCATACTTGTCTACCCGTGCCTGCAATAGAAGTGTCACGGAAGCGCGTTTAGATAGCAGCACTTTGCCATCCGGGGATCTCATATGCGTCGTGCATTTCGCATTAAGCAGCCGGCACTTGCCGCGCTTGCGACTTCCGCATTCATATTTGCCGCAAGCTCTGCCTCGGCAGAGATGCAATTTTCCGCTTACGGCGGCGTGCAGGCCGCAACCGGCAGCAATGTGACCACATCGGACGGCGCCGATTTCGATCCGAACTGGTCGGGCAAGTCCTTCAAGATGCCACCCTATTTCGGCTTCCGCGGCATCTGGTGGCTCGATGAGTTGGACAAGCCGAACTGGGGCGTGTCGCTCGATTATACCCATGCGAAGGTCTATGGCGATCTCGGCAATACGCCCGGCTGGTCGCATTTCGAATTCACCGACGGCCTGAACATGCTGACGCTGAATGCGCTCTACCGCTTCCAGGATCCGAGCCGCAACTGGACGCCCTATGTCGGCCTCGGCGCCGGCATCAACGTGCCGCACGTCGAAGTCACCCGCGCATCGGGCACGACCTTCGACTACCAGTTCGGCGGCGCTTCGCTGCAGGCGCAGGCGGGTGTGAGCTACCAATTCGCCAAGCACTGGTCGACCTTCGTCGAATATAAGGGCAACTATAACTTCGTGAACAACGTCTCGATCGACAGCGGCGATACGCTGAAGACCAGGGTCTTTACGCACGCGCTCGACTTCGGCGTCTCGTTCAACTTCTGACGCTGCTCAGGCTGAAGTAGCAATCAATCCCTCAAACCGGTTCAGGCCTGGGGGATCTTGTGCTATGTTCCAGCACATGAGCTTTTCCTATTACAGATGCGACTGGATCCATCCGGAAAGCGAGGAGCCGGTCATCGTTTATTACGAGGTCGACATCACCGGCGATGTTCCGCGCCTCATCGACGTGTTTGCCGATGGTCGACGGCAATGCATGTCGGTTGTCGATTTTACTGCAGTGGGACGCGAAATGCCTGGGATCACCAGCCTCGTCGAAGGCTCGTTTTACGATGGCATTGCCGGCTTGGTGGACGGGATCTTCTTCGAAGAGGGCCAGGAGCGCATCAGCATGACACGCATTGCCGCCGATCGGTTCGAAATCGAATGGCAGGCTCATCGCCTACCCACGCCGGACAAGCTGCATTAGGCAGCGGCAGGCTGCAGATCTTTTAACTTTTCCGGCATCTCGCCACCATAAGCCCAGTCCAGCAGCTCCACCGTATGCAGGATGGGGATACCGGTCGCCGTCGCGATCTGCGTGATGCAACCGATATTGCCCGTTGCGATGATATCAGCTTTCGTTGCTTCTATATTGCGGACCTTGCGTGCCTTCAGCTCAGCCGAAATTTCCGGCTGCATGATGTTGTAGGTGCCGGCCGAGCCGCAACAGAGGTGACCTTCCGCCGGGTCGCGTACCGTAAAGCCCGCGGCTTTCAACAGGAGCTTCGGCGCTATGGTGATCTTCTGCCCATGCTGCATGGAGCAGGCGGAATGATAGGCGACGGTGATGCCGCGCGGCATATGCGAGGGAAGGTCGAGACTTGCGAGATATTCGGTGATGTCCTTGGCGAGCGCCGAGACCCTTGCCGCCTTGTCGGCATAGGCTGGATCGAGGCGCAGCATATGGCCGTAGTCCTTGATCGTCGTACCGCAACCCGACGCCGTGATGATGATGCCATCCAGCCCTCCCGCCTCGATCTCGCCTATCCAGACATCGACATTGGCGCGGGCGGCGGCAAGCGCCTGCTCCTCGCGCCCCATATGGTGGACGAGCGAGCCGCAGCAGACCTCCCCTTCCGGCACCACAACCTCAACGCCGAGGCGCGTCAGCAAGCGGATGGTCGCCGCGTTGATCTCCGGATCGAGCACCGGCTGGGCGCAACCCGTCAAGATTGCCACGCGGCCGCGCCGCTCGGCCTGCGGCGCATGCAGCCCCGGCTTGGCAAGAGGCGATGGCGCGGGAATGCTGCGCGGCGCAAGATCGAGCATGGCGGCGAAAGCCTTCCAGGCCGGAACGCGTCTCAACAAGCCCTTGAACGGCCGGCCGATGCTGGCAAGCCGTAAGGCCAGCCGGAACCGGCCGGGATAGGGCAGTACGGCTGCCAGCACCTTGCGAGTCAGTCGGTCCATCAGCGGGCGCTTGTAGGTATTCTCGATATGAACACGCGCATGGTCGATCAGGTGCATGTAGTCGACCCCGGACGGACAGGTCGTGGTGCAGGCGAGGCAGGAAAGGCAACGGTCGATATGCGTCACCACCTCGGCATCGGCAGCCCGGCCGTTTTCCAGCATATCCTTGATGAGGTAGATGCGGCCGCGCGGGCTGTCGAGCTCATTGCCGAGCGTGACATAGGTCGGACAGGTGGCGGTGCAGAAGCCGCAATGCACGCATTTGCGCAGGATCGCCTCGGACTCGGCCACATGCGGATCGGCAAGCTGTTCGGGCGTGAAATTGGTTTGCATCCGGCTTTCCCTACTTTCGCGCCAAAGAATGGGCGATTGCTGGCTCCTTCGCACAAAGCCCCCTCATCGGCCCTGTCGGGCACCTTCTCCCCGAGGGGAGAAGGAGTTGGGGACACCGTAACTCCGTTATCGTCGATGGTGAAAAGCCACGCAGAATTGGGTTGTCCCCTCTCCACCTCAGGGAGAGGGCTAGGGTAAGGGAGTAACTAGCCAAAGACTCCATCTACATCACCCCATCTTCCCCGGATTGAAAATCCCCGCCGGATCGAATTTTTCCTTCACGCGCGCTGACAGCAGCGCCACGGCTTCGGGTTGCGGCTGGAAAGCCGGCGTTATCGCGCGGTGGGCTGGGATGGCGCGCATCAAGGTGGCGTGCCCGCCGCCAAGCGCATGAATGTAGCGCCTCAGCATATCGCCCTCCGGCTCGGCTTCCATGCGCATCCACACGAGCCCGCCCTGCCAATCGTAATAGGCATCCACGCCCTCCTCCAGGCGAAGGGCCGCGACAAGCCGGTGGCCCGTGCCGGGGGCGATCGAGACGCGCCAGACAGGACGCGAGGTGCCATCCGCATAGGGCTTCACATTGCGGATCTCGCGCCAGAGCCTGCGGCTGTCATCCCCCTCGAGACGTTTCACCGACCCCAGCCGGCCCATGGCGGCGGAAAGCTTTTCGCCGCGGACCAAGACAGAGCTCGGAAGACCTTCGATGCGCAGCACCGTCGCCTCGCCTTGCGGCAGCTTGCCGTCGAGAAATGACCAGGCGACGGTTAGCGGCAGATGGGCGGCGCCCGATACTTCGAGCGGCAGGGCCATGGCGGCGGCCATGGCATTGGCTGCCTCCGCATCGTTGAGACCGGAGAGGATAATCGTCTCCTCGGTCTTCGGCTTCGGCGGCACGCGGAACGTCACCTCGGTCAGAAGACCGAGCGTTCCGTGCGAACCGGCCATCAGCTTGACGAGATCGAGACCGGTGACATTCTTCATCACCCTCCCCCCGGCCTTGACGATCTCGCCCTTGCCATTGACGAAACGGACCCCGAGCAGACTGTCGCGCGCCGCACCGCTGACGAAACGGCGCGGGCCGGAGACATTGGCTGCGAAAATGCCGCCGATCGTTGGCTCGCCTTCGGTCGCCATCAGCGGCCTATGATCCATCGGCTCGAAGGCCATCATCTGGCCGGCCTCGGCAAGAGCGGCCTCGATCTCGGCGGCCGGGGTGCCGGCACGGGCCGTCATCACCATCTCACCTGGATTGTAGGCGACGACGCCGGTCAGGCCGCGTGACGAGAGCACCGCTTCGGACGCGACTGCATTGCCGAAGCCGGATCGCGTGTTGCTGCCGACGATCGCCAAAGCCGCGCCGCGCGCCGTATGATCGCCGATGATTGAGGCCACTTCTTCCTCGGTCCTGGGGCGAAACTCGATCATGCGGCGTTGCGCCCATCGAGCGGGAAGACTTTGGACGGATTGAGGATCCAGCCGGGATCGAAGGCTGCGCGCACCGACATCATCTGGGCGAGATCGACAGGGGCATATTGGTGCCGCATCAGATCGCGCTTCTCGATGCCGACGCCATGTTCGCCGGTGAGGCAACCGCCGGCATCGACGCACAGCCTAAGGATATCGTTGCCGGCCGCTTCCGCCTTGGCCGCCTCATCGGGGTCATTGGCATTGAAGAGGATCAGCGGATGCATGTTGCCATCGCCAGCGTGGAAAACATTGGCGACACGCAAGCCATAGCGATCGACGATTTCCGTCGTCTTCTGAAGCACATAGGAGAGCTGGCTGAGAGGCACAGTACCATCCATGCAGATATAATCGGCGATACGGCCGGTAGCACCGAAGGCAGATTTCCGGCCTTTCCAGATCAGCGCCGCCTCGGTTGCCGACTGGCATTCGCGCACGGTCTTAACCTTGTGGATGCGGGCAATAGTGACGATGCTGGCAAGCATGTCATCCATCTCCGCCTCGGAGCCTTCGACCTCGACGATCAAGAGAGCCTCAACATCAAGCGGATAACCGGCTTTAGCGAAGGCTTCGCAGATTTCGATTGCCGGCTTGTCCATGAACTCGATCGCGACAGGCACGATGCCGGCGGCGATGACATCGGCGACACAGGCGCCCGCCTCCTCGGAACTGTCGAAGCCGAAGAGCACCGGCCGGGCGCCTTCCGGCTTGGCGATGAGCCGCACCGTCGCCTCGGTAACGATGCCGAGCTGGCCTTCGGAGCCGCAGACGAGGCCGAGCAGATCGTAGCCCGGCGCATCCAGAGCCTTGCCGCCGAGATCGATGACGGTGCCGTCGGTCAGGACAAGCTTGACTCCGAGGAGATTGTTGGTCGTAACGCCGTATTTCAGACAATGGGCGCCGCCGGAATTCATGCCGATATTGCCGCCGATGGTACAGGCAAGCTGCGAACTCGGGTCGGGCGCATAGAAGAAGCCATCGGCCGAAACGCTTTCGGAAACGTGCAGGTTCGTCACCCCCGCCTGCACGGTCGCAGTGCGGTTGGCATAATCGATATCGAGGATGCGGTTCATCTTGGAGAGGCCGAGAACGACGGCATCCTCCTGCGGTATGGCGCCGCCGGAAAGCGAGGTGCCGGCGCCGCGCGGCACGATGGGAATGCCGTAGCGATGGCAATATTTCATCACGGCAGACACTTCCGCCGTCGAGCGCGGCAAGGCGACGGCGAGAGGCAGGCGGCGATAGGACACGAAGGCATCGGTTTCGAAGGGCACGAGTTCGCGCTGCTCGTGGATTAAGCATTCCGGCGCGAGAAGATCGGCGAGATCGGCAACGATCGCGCTGCGCCGGGCCAAAACATCCGCACGCGGCTCCAGAAATGAAATGGCCTCCACCATGCCGTCCTCCTCCTGCATCCCGTCGGATATAGCCCCTTTTTGAGCATGATGCCGAAAAGTGTGATCGGTTTTCGGACGACATCATGCTCTACTTCTTTGCTTCTAGAGCGGATTCAGATTTTAGGTCAAACAGACCTAAAATCATCCGGCTCTAGGGGCATTACAGGCTTAGCGCTTTCCCAAGTTTGGAGCAAATGATAAGCACTTATTCCAAAACAGGAAATAATTCTGCATGACCAATTTAGGGGATCTCGAAATCTTTGCGAGTGTCGTGGCGACCGGCAGCATGTCCCTGACCGGCCGCGCACTTGGCTTTTCGCCGGCCGTCATTTCCAAGCGCATCAAGCGCCTTGAAGATAGGCTCGGCACGCGGCTTCTGCAGCGCACCACGCGGCAGATTTCGCTAACAGAGGCAGGCCAGGGCTTCTACGATCGAGTGCTTGCCATTCTTGCCGGGCTGGAAGAGGCGGAAGCCTATATTGCCGGGCGCTCCTCACAAATGCACGGCACGCTGAAGATCTCCGCTCCGACATCCTTCGGCCGGTTGCACATCGCGCCGCATCTGAAATCCTTCATGCAGGCCCATCCCGAACTGGCGCTCAATCTCGTGCTCAGCGACGAATTCGTCGATATCGTCGGCGGCGGCTTCGATCTTGCCATCCGCATTGCCGAATTGACGGATTCCAGTCTCGTCGCGCGCAGGCTCGCGCCGGTGCGCCGCGTACTCTGCGCCTCCCCTGCCTATATCGACGCCCATGGCATGCCCGAGGATATCGACGATCTGCGCCGGCATATCTGCCTGCCGGCGCACAATCTCGATCCGTGGCGGCTGGAGGGACCGAAAGGCAGCCTGATCTTCCGGCCCGAAGGCAGGCTCATAACCAATTCCAGCGAGGTCGTGCGCGAAGCCGTCATCGCCGGCCTCGGCATTGCGCTGCGCTCGACCTGGGATATCGGGGGGGAACTGCGGGACGGCCGCCTCGTTCAGGTGCTGCCGGCCTATGAAGGCTCGCACAATGTGACGTTATCGGCCGTTTATCCCAGCCGGCAGTTCCTGCCGGCGAAAGTGCGTGTCTTCATCGACTTTCTGGCGGAACTTTACGGCCCTGTTCCCTATTGGGAGCGATGAGAACCCTTTAAAGGATCGAGGAAACCGTCATGTCCGCGCCCGAGAGCATCCGTTCCGATCTTGATCTCAACTCGAAGACGCGCCTCACCGTGATGGTTGGCGATATCACCAGGCTTTCGGTCGATGCCATCGTCAATGCGGCCAATAGCAGCCTGCTCGGCGGCGGTGGAGTGGACGGGGCGATCCATCGCGCCGCCGGGCCGGATCTCCTGGCGGAATGCCGGACGCTGAATGGTTGCAAGACCGGCCAGGCAAAGATGACCGGCGGATATCGCCTGCCGGCAAGGCATGTGATTCATACGGTCGGCCCCGTCTGGAATGACGGCGACCACGGTGAAGAGGCACTGCTCGCCGGCTGTTACCGCAACAGTCTCGGCCTTGCCCGGCAGCATAAGTTGAAGACGATCGCCTTTCCTGCGATCTCGACCGGCATCTATCGCTTTCCCGCCGAGCCGGCGACGAGGATCGCAATTGGCACTACCCTTGCCGAAAGCAAGGATGGCGCCTTCGATGAAATCATCTTCTGCTGCTTCGGCGACGATATGGCGGCACTCTACGACCGATTGCTGCCGCAGGCGCTGTCCGGAACATGATGCCTATCGCGCCAGGTTGAGATAGGCGGAGGCGACCAGGGCATCGATGTCAGTGGGAACGGGAATAACGCAGGCCTCCTTGCCGAGGTTGCCCTTGGCGACCCTCTCCAGGCATCGCGCCTGAAGGGCAAAGCCGAGATCCATGGATTCGACAGTATTCCCCAGCGGACGCGGGCCGGCCAGATTGGCCATGTGGCCGCCGCCGAGAATGTGGAAGGCACGGCCATCTCGCATGCGGATGGTCTCGATCTGCTCAGCTTTGTAGCGATCGACGCCGACGACATCGGGACTGTTGCGGAACCCTTCGACATCGATCTCATGCGGGAAGTGGCCGCCGTTCATCAGGATCGCGCCGTCCTTGATCAGGGGCAGATCGGCAACCGTGATGATGTCCGGATAGCCTGTCACAGTGATCAGGATATCGGCGGAGCGGATCGCCGATTCACGCAGTGGCGTTGTGAAGCCATCGAGATGAGCTTCGAGTGTAGTCACCGGATCGATATCGACGACGCTGACGGTGGAGAATGCATTGCGGAAGCATGCGGCTGTGCCCTTACCACAGGCGCCGTAACCAAAGACGGTCACATGTTTGCCATTGGTGGAGCGGTTGGTGAAGCGCAGATAGCTTTCGAACATGCTCTGCCCGACGGCATGTCGGTTTTCGGCGAACTGCTTGATCGGGCTGTCGTTGATAACGAGGATCGGCATGTTAAGCCTGTCGCGCATCGGCATCAGCCGGGTGCGGCCCGATGTGGTTTCCTCGGTGCCGCCAAGCAGATTGGCATAGGGCCTGTCGGCCGCGCGAGCGAAGAGGTCGCCGCCATTGTCGAGCAGCAGGTCCGGCTTTTCCGCCAGGATCGCGTCGAGGCTCGCACCATGCTCCTCCGCGTCGCGGGTCTGTGTCGCAAACACCTTGATGCCCTGAGCGCGCAGATAGTCTACCGTTTCCGGCTGGGTGCTGTTGAGATTGCCAGTGCAGACGAGATCCGCGCCGCCGGCACGCAGCGTCATCAGCAGCGCAACGGTCTTCGGCTCGAGGTGAATGCCGGTGCCGATTGTGAGGCCGGCAAAGGGTTTTGTGTCACGAAATTCCGCTGCTGTGGTCGCCAGCAGACGGCAGCTGCGCGCCACCCAGTCGATACGCGAAAGAGAAGAAGGCTGATCCATGATGCGCTCCTGCCGGTTGGTTCGATGCCGCGATCTGGCATGATCGCAAAGGAGGTGTCGATGGACATTGCGCTGCGTTGCATGGCAGAAAATCTGCCATGTGAATGCGTCTCTCTTTGATGCTGTGCTAAGCCGGTTCCGCCCCTGCCTCGCTTAGCCAATCCGCCAATCGTACCAACGCCGGGGCCTTCACATCGCTGCTGCGAATGCTGAGGCTATAGCCCGCCGGCCTACGGATGAAGCCGAAGGGGGCAACCAGAATGCCGCGATCGATATCCTCGCCAATGGCGGTACGTGGGGCGATGGCCACCCCGAGGCCCGAGCGGGCGGCGCCGATCGCAAGCAGCAGGTCTTCGAATTCGCGATTGCCGGCAAAGCGGATGGGGGCATGGCCGCTTTCGGCAAACCAATCCTCCCACAGGCTCGGGGCGGAACGGCTTGCAAGAGCAACGGCTCCGGCAAGCGCCGGAACACCGTTGGCAAGCCCGAGGCGATCGGCGACATCGGGCGTTGCGATGGGGCCGAACTCATCCTCCATGAAGCGGATAGCGGTGATATCGCGCATCGGCCGGTATTCGCCGCCCATGATGACCGCTTCGAGGTCGGGGCGCTTGGCAAGCGGTTCGACTGTCGCCATCGGCACGATGTCGATATCGATATCCTGAAGTGCCGTCTGAAGCGCGGCGACGCGCGGCATCAGCCACCAGACGGCAAAGGCCGAGGGAACGCCAAGCCGAATCGACCGCCGTTCGGCAACAGAAAGTTCGGCGGAGGCCCGCGTGAGGATGCCAAGGGCGACACCAACGGAATCGGCGAATGCCCTGCCCTTCGCCGTCAGCACCAGCCTGCCATTCTCCCGGTCGAATAGGGGTACGCCAAAATGTGCCTCCAGCAGATTCAGCTGCTGCCTGATAGCCCCGCGCACGACGCCAAGCTCGTCGGCCGCCTTCAGGATGCTGCCGCAGCGCACAACCGCATCGAAGGCACGCAGCGCGTTCAAGGGCGGCAGGCGTCGAGGCGGGATGCGTCCGGACATAATAAGTTTTTTCTTTCTTTCCAAAACGATAGCAGCAACATCCATGCGATTGCGCCATCTGCGGCACGGAAACGCTGTGGAATGTCGCTTTCAGCAAAAGCGCTGGCGAATATCAGAAGGCAAATCTTTCTATTTTTATCTACGTAGCACTCAATAAATGTGTGGGGAAATACCATATAGCGTTCTGTGGAGCGCAAATTTTTCCGCGAAATGATAATATAGACTCAAACTGCCACTCCAACCCTTAAAGGTGAACCGACAATTGGCCTTCCTCAGCCGCATAGCAAATGATGTGCAACTCATGTTTCGGCGTCCGCCGCGACAGCAATATGCTGCGCTTTGCTATCGGGTGAAAAAGAAGACCGGACAATTTGAGATGCTGTTGCTAACTAGCCGCGACACCGGGCGCTGGGTCATTCCCAAGGGATGGCCGATGTCGGCTAAGCTCTCCCACGAGGTGGCTGCCCGCGAGGCCTACGAAGAGGCAGGCGTGCGCGGCGTGGTGGAAAGCGAGCCGCTCGGCTCGTTCGGCTACGACAAGGTGCTGAAGGACGGCATTCAGGTGCCATGCCGGGTGCAGGTCTATGCTCTCGAAGTCAGCGAACTCGCCAAGAACTTCAAGGAAAAGGGTGAGCGCTCCATGGAGTGGGTTTCCTTCGAGGAAGCCGCCGAACGTGTTCGCGAACCGGAGCTGCACGATCTCATTCTTGCCTTCGCCCAGCGAATGACGGCAGCTTCCGTCGCCACTCAGGCGAAATAAGCCACATTCGTCACAAAAAACTGTGCCAGTGTGCATGGCGGACATTGCGCGCCTCATCGGTCAGCGCAATACGAGAGTTTTGATCCAGAGAATTGAATGCCCGATCGACCGGCCACACCAGCAAAAAGGACGCTCGACAAGGACCTCGACAAATTCACCTATGTCGAGGATGCGACGCATCACGTCACGAGGCGTCTGGTGGCGCCGGGCATCGGTCTGATCTTTCTCGGTCTTGCCATGGTCTTTGCCGGGATCTACGTGCTCGACCAGCCCGGGGCGACGCTAATCTTTGCTGCGGTGGCGCTTGCCAGTTACATGGCCATGAACATCGGCGCCAAGGACGTCGCCAACAATGTCGGCGCGGCCGTCGGTGCACGTGCGATCACTATGGCGCAAGCCCTCGTTATGGCGGCATTTTTCGAGATTCTCGGGGCAACGATCGCCGGCGGCCCGGTCATCAACACGATCTCGACTCATATCGTCGACACCAACCGCATCATGAGTGTCGGCAAGCTTGCCTGGCTGATGATGGCAGCCCTTCTCGCCGCAGCGCTTTGGATCAATTTCGCCACCTGGCGGAAAGCGCCGGTTTCGACGACACATACCATCGTGGGCGCCGTCGTCGGCGCAGGCGCAGCCGCTGCCGGCCCGGAACTCGTGAACTGGAACACACTGGCCGCCATTTCCGCAGGCTGGGTTGTAACGCCCTTTCTCGGCGGCACCATCGCGGCTGGCATCCTCTATTTCATAGAGACATGCATCATCTATCGCGACGACAAGATTGCCGCCGCCAGATACTGGATTCCCATCCTGATCGGGCTGATGGCCGGCGCCTTTTCGGGCTATCTCGTCGTCCAGCTGGAGCCCAAAGGCGTCATACCCAATATCCTCAATCTGGCGATCGGCCTCGGGGTCGGCATCATCGCTTGGCTCGGCGCGCGGCCGCTGGTCAAGGCGCAGTCGGTCGGGCTCGAAAACAAGAACAGCTCACTGCGCAAGCTTTTTCGCCTGCCGTTGATCTGCTCGGCGGCCTTGATGTCCTTCGCGCATGGCGCCAACGACGTCGCCAACGCCATCGGGCCGCTGGCTGCGATCGTCCGCGATATCGGACTTGGCGGCTCCCTCAATGTCCTTGCTGAAACGACGACACAGAAGGCGCCCTTTTGGGTCGTCATGATCGGCGGCTGCGGCATCTCGGTCGGCGTTCTGCTCTATGGACCGCGACTCATCCGCCTGCTTGGTGAACAGATCACCAAACTCAATCCGATGCGTGCCTATTGCGTCGCCGTGTCGGCCGCCCTCACCGTCATCGTGGCCGCTTGGTTCGGTTTCCCGGTGAGTTCGACCCATATCGCCGTCGGCGCGGTCTTCGGGGTCGGCTTCTTCCGCGAGTGGTCGACCAGCCGTTCCAAGCGGCGCTTTGCTTATATGCGCAAGAAAGCCGAAGCTGCAGGTATTCCCTGGCAAGAGCCGGAGGCTGCTGATGAGCGCAATCCCGATGAGGTTCATCGCCGCCGGCTTGTGCGTCGTTCGCATTTCATGACCATCATCGCCGCTTGGGCAATCACCGTGCCGGTCGCTGCCCTGCTTGCTGCCGCCGTATATTGGGTTATGGTCGCGCTCTTCATTTAGAGCGGTTCGGTTTCTCGCCGGATCTTCGAGCCGCTCCGTCTCAGTGTTGCAGTTAATTCCGGGGATAATCCATGCGCGCCAATTTTCGCATGCAGCGGCTGTACGTGACGTCAGACATCACAGCTGGTACCGCCATCGAGGTTGACCAGGATCAGTTCAACTATCTCGCCAATGTGCTGCGCATGGAGGATGGTGCTGAACTTCTTGTCTTCAACGGCCGCGACGGAGAGTGGAAAGTCAGGGTCTCCTTCCCGACCCGCAAACGCATCATGCTGACGCCGGTCGAGGAAACGCGGTCGCAGCCAGCCCCGTCCGACCTGCACTATCTCTTCGCGCCGCTGAAGGTAGGACGGCTCGACTACCTCGTTCAGAAGGCGGTGGAAATGGGTGCCGGGCTGCTTCAGCCGGTCATGACCCAGCATGTGCAAGGCAAGATCACCAACCTCGACAAGGTCAAGGCCAATGTCATCGAGGCGGCGGAGCAGTGCGGCATCCTCGGCATCCCCGACGTGGCCGAACCTGTGAAGCTTGCCGATCTGCTAGCCCGCTGGCCGCGCGAGCGCCGCATCATCTATTGCGACGAGGGCGATGCCGGCCAAAATCCGCTGCCGCTTTTGACGCAGGTAAAGGAGAAGCATCTGGCACTGCTGGTCGGCCCCGAAGGAGGTTTTTCCGAAGAAGAGCGCTCCCTCTTGCGCAGCCTCGATTTCGTCACCGCCATTCCGCTTGGTCCCCGCATCCTGCGTGCCGATACGGCGGCTGTAGCCGCCATGGCGGTAATCCAGGCCGCGATCGGCGACTGGCACTGAGGCTTCACTCAAGACTGGCAGCGAAGGTCGCAACGATCAACAGGATCGCCAGCGAGATGTTGACGATCCGCGAGATCTTCGGATCTCGGAGAAAACGGGATAGGGAAGCGCCGAGAAGAAGCCAGACCATGTGGATGGCGACGATCATCACCGTAAGCAGCGCGATTTTGACGGTGGCGTCGAGCAGCCTCTGATCCTGAAACAGGCTGACACCGGCAAAGACGGCGGCGATCGCAAGATAGGCCTTGGGATTGGCGACGGCCAGCAGGAACCCACCGGAAAAGACAGGCGCCGCGAC
Organism: Rhizobium sp. No.120; assembly: GCF_054558365.1. Lineage (NCBI taxonomy): Bacteria > Pseudomonadati > Pseudomonadota > Alphaproteobacteria > Hyphomicrobiales > Rhizobiaceae > Rhizobium > Rhizobium sp. No.120. The sequence continues at coordinate 616,654 of NZ_BAAJNQ010000002.1, read as the reverse complement.
CTGATCGTCGCGGCGAGACAGCGGCGGCGCGGTCGCGATCTTGAAAGCGAGATAGAGGATATAGACGGCGGAAATTACCGTCAGCAGCAATGGGCCGTGCGGCACGGACAAGAGAACAGCAACGACGCCGGCGGCGACGGCCAGCAAGACCGCCACGGTGCCTGCGATGAGACCGGAGACATAGGCCAGCGATCGCCAGAAACCATAGGCCGCGCCCATCGCGGTTGCGCTAATCGTGGACGGGCCTGGGCTGCCCATGATGACCACCGAAGACAGCAGCAATGTAAGTATGGAATAGTAAAGGGCGTTCGGGCCGTTCATCGATATGCTCCGCTTGATGTCAGTGGAAGCAAAACTATCGGCGTGAATAGCGAGACGTCTTGAACGCTTGTGCAAATATGCTCGTGCCTGCCACCGGCGTGATGCACTTGCGAGACATAAAATCCTATTTTTTTGAACGACCCTTGAAAGAAATTCACTTGCGCCGTACGTCATTCCGCGTCAATCACCCTCCTGTTGACCTGCGGCAGGCGCGGGTTCTTCTCCGAGATCTAAGGTAATACCATGGCGCGCGATACTACCGACCAGACTCCGCTCTCCTCGGTCTCGGAAATGACGGCGTATCTGGCTGCCGGCAATAAGCCGAAAGAGAAATTTCGAATCGGCACCGAGCACGAGAAATTCGTGTTCTTTCGCGCCGACAACAGCCCAGTCCCGTATTTCGGCGAAGCCAGTATTTCCGCGCTCCTCACGGGGCTACAGAAGAAGAGCGGCTGGGATCCGATCATGGACGGTGACAATATCATCGGGCTCGGTGAACCCTCGGGCATGGGCGCGATCTCGATCGAGCCGGGCGGCCAGTTCGAACTTTCCGGAGCTCCGCTCGAAACCATCCACCAGACCTGCAAGGAATCCAACAATCACCTGGCGGCGGTGCGCGAGATCGCCGAGCCGATGGGCATCCGCTTCCTCGGCGTCGGCGGCAGCCCGAAGTGGACGCTCGCCGAAACGCCGCGCATGCCAAAATCGCGCTACGAGATCATGACCCGCTACATGCCGAAGGTCGGCACCAAGGGTCTCGACATGATGTACCGCACCTGCACGATTCAGGTGAACCTGGACTTCTCGTCGGAAGCCGACATGCGCCGCAAGATGCGCGTGTCGATGAAGCTGCAGTCACTGGCAACAGCGCTCTTTGCCTCTTCGCCCTTCACGGACGGCAAGCCGAACGGGCTTTCCTCCTGGCGCGGCGAAATCTGGAAAGATACAGATAATCGCCGCGGCGGCCTGCTCGATTTCACGTTCCGCGACGATTTCAGCTTTGAAGATTATGTGAAGTGGGCACTCGACGTTCCCATGTATTTCGTCGTTCGTGACGGCCGCTATCACGACTGTACACATATCACCTTCCGCCAGTTCATGGACGGTGCGCTGAAGGGCGAAATCGCCGATTGGCAACCGACGATGGGCGATTGGACAAATCATCTCTCCACCCTCTTCCCGGATGTTCGCCTCAAGCGCTTCCTCGAAATGCGCGGCGCGGACGGTGGCCCGTGGCGCCGTATCTGTGCGCTCCCGGCCTTTTGGGTCGGCCTGCTCTATGATGACGAGGCGCTGACGGCTGCCGACGAACTGACTAAGGATTGGAACTTCCAAGAGGTCAACGCCCTGCGTGACGTCGTGCCGGTACAGGGCTTGAAAGCATTGATCAAGGGCCACGGTCTGCTTGATATCGCACGCGAAGTGATCGGCATTTCCCGCCTTGGCCTGAAGAACCGCAATCGCCTGAACGGCGACGGGCAGGACGAAACTGTGTTCCTTTCGCCGCTTGATGAGGTGCTTGCCAAGAAGGGCACGCTCGCCGACGATCTGCTGATGCTCTACAATGGCCGCTGGAACCAATCGGTCGAGCCGATCTTCGAGGAATATCAATACTGATAGGCGATTGCCTGCCGTTGCTGCCTGGCAAGTTCACGGCAGAAACCGGTATGCGCCCTCCTTTTTCCGCTATACTATCGGAATCAAGCGCCGCCTGATTCCGAAGCGGCCTCCTAGAGCTGGATGATTTTAGGTCTATTCGACCTAAAATCATCCAGCTCTAGAATCAAAGAAGTAGAGTGTGATGTCATCCGAAAACCGCCTACACTTTTCGGCATCACGCTCTAGCGGGGAAAGGGACTTCGATGCTGCCACTCTTCGAGATGATGATGCAGGCCCAAAATGGCGCCGCCACGGAGGCGCTGGCCAAGCAGTTCAATCTGGCGCAGGAGCAGGCAACGAAGGCGATGGCCGCGCTGATGCCGGCCTTTTCTTCCGGCTTCAAGCGTAGCGCTACCGATCCCTACAATTTCGTTGGCGTCATGCAGGATATCTCGTCCGGCAATTATGCCAAATATTTCGAGGACATGACCAAGGCCTTTACGCCCGAGGGCATTGCCGACGGCAATGCGGTGCTCGGACGGCTGTTCGGTTCGAAGGACGTATCGCGCGCGATTGCCGCACAGGCCGCGCAGATGACCGGCATCGGGCAGGAAATCTACAAGCGCATGCTGCCCGCCATGGCCGATACGCTGATGGGCGGGCTCTTCAAGGAGACGAGCGGCCAGATTCCACAGATGGCCAATCCCTTCCTCAATACCGATATGGGCGAAATGATGCAGGGCTGGCTGCAGAGCATCGGCTTTGCGCCCAAGCAGCAGCCGACTCCGCAGGCGAGCATCTTCGACAATCCTTTCACCCAGGCGATGGAGCTGATGTTCGGCGCCGATTCGGTCAAGCGCGAGAAGCCGGCACCGACCAATCCGTTCCTCGACAATCCCTTCGCCAAGGCGTTTCAGGACATGATGAAGAACTTCCCGATGCCGGCGGAGCCGCCGAAGGAAGAGCCGAAAGCCAAGCCTCCCGCCGGCGTCGACATGGCGGCCTATACCGAGATGTTCAACGCCATGTTCGACAGCGGCCTCGAAGTGCAGAAGACCTATCAGAAAAACATGGAAGCGATCTTCGACGGCTATTTGAAGAGCGAGGACAAGCCCGCTCCGAAACAGAAGTGACGCTTGGGTACTCGCTTTCGATTCCTGCTCACTGTTCGCAATTCCGTACAGCCCGTACACATTGCACCCGGTTATCATACACTACGACTGCGCCTATTTCTGCTTTCATCTTGAAAAGGAGATAGCCATGTCCAGCATCGATCAATCCGGAAGCTTCACCCTCGGCAACCTCAAGGTCAAACGGCTCGGCTACGGTGCCATGCAGCTCGCAGGCCCCGGCGTATTCGGCCCGCCGAAAGACCGTAACGCTGCGCTCGCAGTACTGCGCGAAGCCATCGCCTTCGGCGTTGACCATATCGACACCAGCGACTTCTACGGTCCGCATGTGACCAACCAGCTGATCCGGGAAGCGCTCCATCCCTATCGCGACGATCTCGTCATCGTCACAAAAATCGGCGCGCGGCGCGGCGCGGATGCCTCCTGGCTCCCGGCCTTCTCCGCCGATGAGCTGAAGCAGGCGGTGCACGATAATCTGCGCAACCTCCAGCTCGACGTGCTCGATGTCGTCAACCTTCGCGTCATGATCAACCCGCATCACCCGACAGAGGGCTCAATAGAGGCGCCGCTGACCGCCCTTGCGGAGCTCAAGCGGCAAGGGCTGGTGCGCCATATCGGGCTGAGCAACGTCACACGCAGCCAGATTACCGAGGGACGCAAGATCACCGAGATCGTCTGCGTGCAGAACCTCTACAATCTGGCGCAGCGTACGGATGACACGCTGGTTGATGAGCTTGAGCGCGACGGGATCGCCTATGTGCCGTTCTTCCCGCTCGGCGGCTTCACGCCGCTGCAGTCCTCGGCGCTCTCAGACGTGGCTGCCCGCCTGAACGCCACGCCGATGCAGGTAGCGCTCGCTTGGCTGCTGCAGCGTGCGCCGAACATCCTGCTCATTCCAGGCACCTCGTCACTTGCCCATTTCAGAGAGAATATCGCAGCGGCCGAGCTGAAGCTGCCGGAGGATGCGATCGCCGAACTCGATCGCATCGCCGGCGCCGGCCACGCCTGACGCGATCTCTCATCGATCCGAGATGGCTCGATCAGCCAGCTCGAGCCGTCTTTCTATGCCGATATTGTCGAGAAACACCTCGTCGTGGCTGACGACCAGAAGCGCGCCATCATAGGCTCGCAACCCGGCCTCGACCGCAGCGATGGAATCGATATCCAGATGGTTGGTCGGCTCGTCGAGGATCAGCAGCGATGGCGGCACCGAGCCGCCGAGCACGCAGGCAAGCCCGGCGCGCAAAAGCTGGCCGCCGCTGAGGCTAGAAACGATCTGCAGCACGGCATCGGCTCGAAACATGAAGCGCGCCAGCGCCGCCCGGCAGGCATTCTCGTCAGCCTCCGGGTTGATCCTTCGGAAATTATCGCGAATCGACAGCGATGGATCGAGAAGGCTGACCCTTTGGTCCAGCAGAGCGGAGTGGACGACCCGCACCGTGCCGCTCCACGGTTCCAGCGCACCTGATATCAACGCCAGCAGCGTCGTCTTACCCGAGCCATTCGGCCCGGTGACGGCAACGCGTTCCGGCCCGGTGATAGCGAAATCGAAATCGCGCAGGATCGGCCGTTCGGGCTCATAGCCGGCGGTGACGCCTTCTATCCTGAGGACGACCCTGTTTGTCGGCAGCCCCGATGTTGGCAGCTTCACGGTCAGGGGCTGCAGTATCTCGATCTTCTCGCGGGCAGCAGCGGCGTCCTGCAGAGCCTGGGCGCGGCGGCGTTCGGCGAGCCGCGTATTCTCCGCGCTTGTCATTTCAGCCCGCTCCTTCAAGCCGCCGAGCATGATGCGCGGAATACCGCCCTTGGCCGCCATCTTCCGGCCCGCCTTGTCTCGCCGTGCCTGCCGTTCGACGGCTGCCTGGGCGCTTCTTTCCACTTCGGCTACACGCTTCTCTGCCTCGGTAGAATCATGTTCGGCGGCGGAAAGCTCCAGCGCCTTGCGCTCGCGATACTGGCTCCAGTTGCCGCCATAGCGCGAAGCGCCGAGCGAGGTCAGTTCGACGATCGCATCCATGGTGTCGAGCAACTCGCGATCATGGCTGATGACAATCGCGCCTGCCCTCCAGCCCGCAAGCAGATCGATGACAGCTACGCGACCGTCGCGATCGAGATTGTTGGTGGGTTCGTCGAGGATCAAAAAATCGGGATCGTCGAGGATAAGGGCAGCAAGACCACAACGGGTGCGCTGTCCGCCGGACAGGGTCACGAGAGGCGTTTCCGGGGTGACGTCGAGCCCGACGCGGTCGAGGGCCGCGGTGATGCGCGCCTCGAGCGTCCAGTCCGCCGAGGCGAGCTCATCATTGGTCGCCTCACCGGCTTCCGCCCGCTTCAGCACGGTAAGGGCTCCGCTTGCACCGAAGAGATCGGCAACCGTCTCATTCGCCGCCACCTGCACGCTCTGGCGCAAAATCCCCAGCCGGCCGTTGAATGAGATGCTGCCGGATTGTGGCTGCACCTCGCCGGAGATGAGCTTGATCAGCGTGGTCTTGCCAACGCCGTTGCGTCCGACAAGGCCGGTGCGCTCAGCGCCGAAGCTCAGATCGAGATGGGAAAGAAGCGGCCGGCCGTCAGGCGTGGACCACGAAAGATTGGATAGAACGATGGATATGGGCATGAGCAAGAATGTCCTCGATGGCAAGGCTGAACGGCATTGCGGTCGAGGTGGAATCCATTGCTGCACACATCCTGTTGGTATCAACGATGCTCATAAATTAGGCGAGTAATATCTTCAATTCAAGTCCTGCGAGTAAAGATGCAGGCATTTCACGCATTGACGTTGATGGCATCGAGGAAGTCGATGACCCGCTTCCAGGTGAGATCGGCCGCCTTGGCGTCATAATCGGGCAGGCTGGCATCGGTGTAGAGATGGCCGCCGCCCGGATATCGAAAAATCTCCGCAGCGGTTCCGGAGCGCTCGGCAGCCTGTCGCCATGCCGCAACGTCTTCCTCCGGTTCGAACGGGTCCGGTTCGGCCAGATGAAGCTGCAGCGGCAGGCCCTTGCACGCATTCTCGGCGATCGGGGCAATGCCATGTAGAAACAGGATGCCGGCAGTCTTTTCCCGCTTCGGCCAGAGGCTAGAGATAACACCCGCCCCCATAGAGAAGCCGGCCAATACAGTCGAGGCCGGCAGGCCTGCCAGCGCCCATTCGGCACGCTTGCAGATCGTTGCCCAACCGATCTCGTCCTTGAACTCAAAGCCTTCTTCGATGGATCGCGCGATCAGCCCGTCATAGAGATCTGGCGCGAAAGCCTTGTGTCCGGCTGCCTGCGCCCGCTCGACCGCCTCATGCTCAAGCGAGCGCAAGCCATAGACGGAATGGAAGAAGATCACCGTTGCCATCATCGCTTCCCTATTATCGGTTCAGGTCGTTAGATAAGACAGTTGCCGCCGGAAGCAACTTACCCCGCGCGTGGTCCATGACGGAAACCCGGTCTCCAGAAAGAAAAAACCCGGTGTTGGCCCTTGGGCCGAACACCGGGAAAGAGGCAGGGCTTATTGGCTATCACCCTGCGGGGAAACTATTGTCCGCCATCAGCCTCTGAAGCTGCTGGAGGCGGAGAGGCGCGCGCAGCGACGCGCGGAATTAGTGAGATGGCCCGACGGATCCCCGAAGAACGTCGAGGTGGTCAGGGCAGCGTTCAAATCCTGCCGGGTGAGGCCAATGTCACGCAGCTGGCTATCGTTCAGCTCACTCAGATATTCGATTTCCTTGCGATTTCGGATTGCGCGCCAGATCGATGCGACATTACCCAAAGCAAGCATCATGCGCGCCGTCAGCGGCAGCGATGGCGTTGCTAGGCCGAGGTGAAGGGTCCGATCTGTCGTGCGCATTTCCGTATTCCTTTTCCTTGGGCACACGCGAGCCCAGCCCCTTTCCGGCGATCCGGAAAAGGGGCGTAGGCCGGGAGGAGTTCGACAGGGTTTCTGTTCGATTGGTATGCTGAATTGCATTAGGAAGATGCCAAAGCCCTATTGATCAGTCCAACGAATGTTTCTAATGATAACTATCAAACTCCTTTATAGGTGAACCCATGTCCGCGCCGCTTGATATCGATCAGTTGCAGACCTTTATCGCCATCGTGGATTCCGGCAGCTTCACCAAAGCGGCCGACCGCGTGTTCAAGACGCAATCGGCCGTCTCCATGCAGATGCGACGGCTGGAAGAGCGCGTCGGCAAGCAGCTTTTCATCAAGGACGGCCGCGGCAACCGCCTCACGGCGGAAGGCGACAAGCTGCTGAACTATGCCCGCCGCATCATTCGCCTGAACAATGAGGCCATCGCCGCTTTCGATGACAACCGTCTCGAAGGCACACTGCGCATCGGCACGCCAGACGATTATGCCGATCGCTACATGCCGGAAATCATCGGCCGCTTCGCCAAGACACATCCGAATGTCGAACTCTACATCGTCTGCGAACCCTCGGTCGATCTCGCCGAGCGCATGCATCGCGGCGAGCTAGATATTGCGCTCGTCACGCACAATCCGCGCGAACGCATGTCCGATGTGGTGCGAACGGAGCCGCTCTGCTGGGTCGGCTCGGCCAATCATCCGCTGCGAGACGATGCGCCTATTCCACTCGCTGTCGGCCGGCGCGACTGCCAGTGGCGTCAGCTTGCCTGCTCGGCGCTCGATGCCGGCGGCCGCGACTATCAGATCCTGTTCACCAGTTGGTCCTGCACCGTCGTCGCCGCAGCAGTACTTGCCGGCATGGCGGTTTCGGTCATGCCGGAATCGGCGCTCAGGACAGGCATGAAGGTGCTGACCCAAGCCGATGGCTTCCCGCCATTGCCGCCTGTGCAGATCGGCATCATGAAGCGCGCGGGTCTTTCCGTATCGCTGATGAACGCCATTACGGCGCATATCTCGGCCTGCCTCGACAACATCACGCCGGCTGCGGTGGATGACGATCTTGATGGCGAGGTGAAAACTTATACGCGCTACTATCCGCGGCTGCGCGCCGGGCACATTCTGCCGGGCTGGTGAGATCGAAGCACGCCAGCCGGTTACCTTCGGCTATGGTTACTGCGCCGGCTCTGCCAGCAAGGTAGCGCGGATCACCTGCTTCCATTCGTGCAGCATGCGAAGCGCCATTTCCTCCTCGCTCATGATGGCGAAGCGGACGGATGCGCCGATCAGATGGCTGAACAGCTGCGTGCGCGCATCGAGGTCGATGCGGCTTTCGGCCGGCAGGAAAGGCCGAATGCTCTCCAGGAAAATTTCGGCGACGCGGTTACTATGCTGTATGTTGAGCTGAAGGATATCCCTATCGATATCCGTGCCGAGCCAGACGCCGATATAGGCCGGATCGCTACGAAACTCGCGATAATACCAGTCGATCATGGTGCATACGAGCTCGACGGCGTGATCGAGCGACGTCACGAAGGCAAAAGCCTCGCCGACCTTTTGCCGGATGCGGCTGGAATGCCGATCGAGCAAGGCACGGACGATCGCCGACTTGTCCGGAAAATACTGATAGACGGAGCCGATCGGGATCGCGGCGACCGCAGCCAGCTCGGTCATCTTCATTGCGCTCACCCCCTTCTCGGCGATCAGCGCGGCCGCAACCGAAAGAATGGCATCGACACGTTGGATGCTTCGCTCCTGCTGTGGCCTCTTTCGGAACGTGATGCGGGCGGGATTATCCGGATTCATGCTCTTCCCGTTTCATTTTTGCACTGAACGACGCTCAGCGCGCAAACGCTATGACATCCGACGCGTTCAATGCGCGTAAACGGGAAAAGTTCAATTTTAATCATCACTTAGGAGCTAGCGCGAACTCCGGAGCGAGGGCCGAAACATGGTTTCGGCCCCTGTAATCGGCAAGCCTGCATCCTGAACCTGTGCCGTTCTAGGAAAGGTATTTCCTCAGGAAATCGATGGTTCTGCCCCAGGCAAGATCGGCCGCCTTCTTGTCGTATCGGGCAGCCGAAGTATCGTTGTTGAAGGCATGATTGACGCCTTCATAGACGAAGATCTCGAAGGTCTTGCCGGCTGCCTGCAGCTCCTTGCGATAGGCCTCGATACCGGCGTTGATGCGATCGTCCAGCCCGGCATAATGCAACAGGAGGGCAGCCTTGATGTCAGGCACGTCGCCTGCCGGCGGCTGCGCACCGTAATAGGCAACACCCGCCTTCAGCTCCGGCGAGATGGTCGCAAAACGATTGACGAGGCCGCCGCCCCAGCAGAAGCCGACGGCGCCGACCTTACCATTGGTCCCCTCGAGCTTGGCCAGGTAGTTCAGGCTTGCCTCGGCGTTGGCGGCCGTCAATGCCGGATCGAGATTGGTGAACATGTCGCGCGCCTTGTCCTCGTCCTCAGGCGTGCCGCCGAGCGGAGAGAGGAAGTCCGGCGCCAAGGCCACGAAGCCTTCCAGCGCTACACGCCGGGCAACATCGCGGATATGCGGGTTGAGGCCGCGATTCTCGTGGATGATGATGACGCCGCCGAGCTTGCCGGCCGCATCCTTCGGGTGGACGAGATACCCCTTCATCTCGCCCTTGCTTCCGGCAAAAATCACATCCTTTGCTTCCAGCCTGCCGTCGCCGGCGGCAACGACCTCGGCGCTTGCCTTGTTGGCTGCGAGCAGCGGCGCGATCGCAGCGGCAGCTCCGGCCGAGCCTGCGAGCTTGGTCAACTTTTCCATAAAACCCCGACGATCGAGCGTCAGATGCGTGTATTCATCATAGGCGTTGATCATCGCCTGCGTCACGACCGGCTTTTCCCTGCTCATAATCCTCATCTCCCTATTTCCTCGGCGGCAGACGACAAACAGCCCGCTCCCGCTGACAAGATAGGGCAGCCGATGTCGCCGCAACGGTAAAGGAAAAACACAAACACGTTACCGCAGGTTGCGGCTTGCGGAACGCAAGCAGCCTCAGGAGAAGGCGAGCCAGATACCGAGCCAGCCCCACATGCAGACCAGGGCCGTAAAGCCAAGAGCGAAGAGCGGGCTGCGATAGCCCAGATCGTTGCTGGTCACATGCACGAAGGCATGAGCATAGCGCGTGACGACGAAGATCCAGGCGAGGATGACGGCCGGCAGATTATCCGCCTGAGCGGTGTAGAGGACGATACAGCATACATAGAAGAGCAAGGGGAGCTCGAACTGATTGGCGAGGCTGTTTCGTACCACCAGGCTTTCCGCCGGTTCATCGGCTGCATGGTTTTCGCGAAATTGCGCTGGCTGAATGCGGCCGGCCTTCACCAGCACGCGGCGGCGCCATCCGAGAAGCGTATAGAGGATGAAAACCAATACCGCATGCGCCACCATGGGCCAGAACATTTCGTAGCCTGTCATGCCGCCAACTCCTTTGGAATTTCCGAAAGCCGATAAGACAATCAGGACGGTTTGGAGCCGTCCGGCGACAGGTAGCGAAAAATCGCGAAGCGGGCCAGCAGAATAACCGTCACAACCAGTGTGAGGAATTTCAGCCGCACGATGATCGGCAGCAGACCGGCAAGCAGCGATACCGTGGCCTCGGAGGGCGTTGCCGGCGGATACAGCATCAGGCCGGCGATATTCTCGGCATAATCGACTAACGTATAGAAGATCGGCAGGCAGAAGATGATTGTGGTCGCGCCGGGCGGGATCGGCCGGCCGAAGAAAAAGCCGCCGGGGCCGACCAGCCGCATCAGGCAAAACAGCAACCCGCCGAGCACCAGCGGGAAGATCAGCTCCGGCCCTAGATACATGGAATGCAGGATCGCCGCCGGATCGGGATGCTCCTTGAGATAGCGCAGCATGGCGATGACATCTTCGCGCTCATAACCGCCGACGCGTGCATCGAGCATCTGCTGGCCGGCTGCGACACCACTGAATGCTCTGACGAAGCCGGCCTGGATCCAAGCGAAGAGTGCAAGCGAAAGAGCCGCTAGAACCGCCGCCAGGCCCTCTACAGCGCCGCGTGTCATATGTGACACGCAAGGGTCGCTGTAGCACTTTTAATCTGCTGCATAATTCTATCCTTAAATCGATCACGATTTAAGGAATTATGCAGTAAGGGCTTGGCGTTGCCCGAAGCGCGATCTGCCAGCAATCAGCCGCCGGCGCCCGGATAGTTCGGGCTTTCGCGGGTGATCGTGACATCATGGGCGTGGCTTTCGCGCAAGCCCGCGCCCGAGATGCGGACGAAAGTGGCCCGCTCCTGGAAATCCTTGAGATCGGCACCGCCGACATAGCCCATGGCTGCCTTGAGGCCGCCCGCGAGCTGGTGCAGCACGCCGGAGACCGGCCCCTTATAGGGAACCTGGCCTTCAATGCCTTCCGGAACGAGCTTCAGAGTGTCGCGAACCTCGGCCTGGAAGTAACGGTCTGCAGAACCACGCGCCATGGCCCCGACGGAACCCATGCCGCGATAGGCCTTAAAGGAGCGGCCCTGGTAAAGAAACACTTCGCCCGGGCTTTCATCCGTGCCGGCGAGCAGCGAGCCGATCATGACAGCCGATGCTCCGGCGGCGATCGCCTTGGCAAGATCGCCGGAGAATTTGATACCGCCATCGGCGATGACAGGGATGTTCTGTTCCCGCGCCGCTTCGACCGCCGACATGATGGCGGCAAGCTGCGGCACGCCAACGCCGGCGACGATACGGGTTGTGCAGATGGAGCCGGGACCGATCCCGACCTTGACGGCATCGGCGCCGGCATCGATCAGCGCGCGCGTGCCGTCATAGGTGGCGACATTGCCGGCCATGATGCGGACGGAATTGGAAAGCTTCTTGACTCGGGTGACGGCATCGAGAACCCGCTGCGAATGGCCGTGAGCGGTATCGACGACCAGAAGATCGACGCCGGCTTCGATCAGGCGTTCGGCACGCTCGAAACCGTCATCGCCGACATTGATGGCCGCAGCGGCACGCAGGCGGCCCTGCGCATCCTTGGAAGCGTTCGGATTGAGCTGCGACTTCTCGATGTCCTTGACGGTGATCAGGCCGACCAGACGGCCATCGCCGTCGACGACGAGCAGCTTTTCGATACGATGCGTGTGGAGCAGGCGCTTGGCTTCCTGCTGCTGCACGCCATCCTTGACCGTCACGAGATTTTCGCGGGTCATCAGCTCGTAGATCTTCTGCTGGGGATCGGAGGCGAAGCGGACGTCGCGGTTGGTGAGGATGCCGACGAGGCGATGCGACTTCTCGACGACCGGAATGCCGGAAATGCCGTGCGCCTTCATCAAGGCGAGCGCTTCGGCAAGGGTGGCGTCGGGGCCGATGGTGACCGGATTGACCACCATGCCGCTTTCGAACTTCTTGACCTGGCGGACCTCTTCGGCCTGCTGCACCGGTGTCAGATTGCGGTGGATAACACCGATACCCCCGGCCTGCGCCATGGCGATCGCCAAACGGCTTTCGGTCACCGTATCCATTGCCGCTGAAATGATCGGCAGGTTGAGATCGATATCCTGGGCGATCCGGGTGGCGACATTCGTCTGGCCGGGCATGACCTCGGAGTGTCCCGGCTGCAGGAGCACGTCGTCGAATGTCAGGGCATCCAACCCGGTTGGCGTTTCAATGATGCGTGCCATGGCCAATTCCTTCGTCTGTGAAAAACAGGAAAGCCCGGAACGAATCGTCTACCGGGCGATCTTGCAAGTGTTGCTTGGAAGTTGGCGAGGGCTGGTAACACGTCTATGACAGGAAGGGAATAGCAAAAAGCGATGGGCAGGTATGCTAAGCTCTGGCGTGCTCATGTCTGATCAGTCACCTTGCCAGGAACCGGTCCGGCGGAGCAGTTTCCGCGCCACGTAAGTTGAAGATTTTTACTTGTTGTAAAAAACCGATTTCATCATGCTGGAAAAATTATCTGCGCATTTGGCCGGAGGAGGAATGGCACATGAAGACAGTCACAGCCGGCGTTCTGGAAATCGCCTATCGTGAGAGCGGACCACTCGACGGCCAGCCGGTGATCCTTCTGCACGGCTTTCCATATGACATTCATTCTTATGACCAGGTGGCCGAGCAACTTGCTGCAGATGGGTGGCATTGTTTCGTGCCGTTCTTGCGTGGGTTCGGGTCGACGCGATTCCTTTCCGACGAGACCTTCCGGTCAGGAGAGCAAGCCGCTCTCGGTTCGGACCTTCTGGCTTTCATGGACGCGCTTGGCATCTCTTCGGCGACGCTTGGCGGCTATGACTGGGGTGGCCGCGCGGCATGCATCGTCGCTGCACTCTGGCCCGAGCGCGTTCGCGGGCTGGTAAGCTGCGGGATGGGATACAACATTCAGAACATCGCCGCCGCCAGCAAACCCGCCTCGCCCGAAGAAGAATATCGCTATTGGTATCAATATTACTTCCATTCGGAGCGCGGCCGAAAAGGATTGACCGAGAAACGCCGCGAGCTTTGCCGTTTCATCTGGCAGCTATGGTCTCCCACGTGGACTTTCGATGACGCAACTTACGAACAGAGCTTTGCGGCATTCGAAAATCCGGATTTTGTCGATGTCGTCATTCATTCCTATCGACATCGGTTCGGCGGCATTCCCGGAGATTCAGAGCTGCAGTCCATAGAGGCAGAACTCGCCAAGCAACCTGATATCACCGTGCCAACCTTCGTTCTGCAAGGCGCCGACGACAGTGTCGATCCCCCTGATGCATTCGACCACGCCGCACAGCATTGCAAGACCGCGTTCTATCAACGACGCATTATTGCAGGGGTTGGACACAATCTGCCGCAGGAGGCGCCTGGTGCTTTTGCAGACGCCATTCGTGCCGTTACGCATCAAGATAGTGGTCGCTTTCGCGACCGTTCGTGAGCTTACATCCTGCGGTCAAGTCGCGGATATGCTAAGCCTTGGCTTCAGTAGAGAATCCGCCCCCCCCGCTACGATAATTCTATGCGAATAACCGTTGAGGATACAGACAAGGTGGCATTCATGACTTTCTGGATAGCGGGCGTAGTTGGGTTGGCGATTGCCTATCTCTTCGGCTCCATACCCACGGGCTATCTGGCAGGGAGACTGCTCAAGGGCATCGATCTTCGGGAACTCGGTTCCAAATCGACTGGCGCAACGAACGTATTGCGGACCCTTGGGAAATGGCCGGCCTCGACGGTACTCCTCGTCGATGTGCTGAAAGGTGCCGCGGCGATCGTCTTTGCGCGTTGGTTTTATCCCTGGCTCTACACGCTGCCGACTGCGCTTGGTCCGCAGAGCCAGCAAAGCTTGGTTCCATGGGCGGTTTGCTTGGCAGGGCTCGCCGTATTGCTCGGGCATAGCCGCCCCATCTGGTTGAATTTTCGGGGCGGCAAGTCCGTCGCGACCGGATTGGGCCTGCTGCTGGCGATAGCCTGGCCGGTAGGCTTGGGCGCGGTAACGGTTTTTGGCGTTGTCCTGGCTATTTTTCGGATTGTTTCTCTGGGATCAATCCTGGCAGCACTGACCGCGATTGCCCTTGTCTGCGGCCTGGAACAGCCATTGCCCTATCGGTTGCTGGTGATTGCCGGCGGCCTCTATGTGATATCGCGCCATCGTACGAACATTCAGCGACTTCTCGCGGGAACAGAACCCCGTCTTGGGCGAAGTGCCGTGGTCTCAAACTGAAGCGGGATCGCACATCCAGCATATGCGATCCCATACTGCCTCGATTGGCTCACACATCGAACTGGTAGCTCTTCGGAATGTAGCGAAAACCTTCCGGCTGCTTTTCGATGAAGCCGACGGCGGGGAAAGGCATGTGGAAGCCGAGGAAGGGGATGCGGTCGGCGGCGATCATGTCGAAGATGCGGCGACGAGTCTTGGCCGCCTGCGGCTTGTCCAGATCGAAACGCACGTCCCAGTCCGGACGGCCGAGAGAGAGCACATAGTGATTGGCGGTGTCGCCGGTCATGACGAGCTGGCTGCCACCGGCTTCCAGGTGGAAGACGAGATGGCCGGGCGTGTGGCCGGGCGCCAGCATGGCGGTCATGCCGCTGACGATCTGGTCGCCATCCCTAAGGAAGGTCATCTTTTCGGCGAAGGGCACGACATTGGTAAGCACTGCCTTATGCCCGCCTTCCGTCGGCGTTCCCTCGCGCGCCGTGTCAGTCCAGAATCCGTATTCGATCTCGCCGGCAACGTAGCGGGCGTTTGGAAAGGCCGGGCCATGCTCCTCCATCAATCCGTTGATATGATCGCCGTGCAGGTGCGTCAGCGCAACGACGGTAACCTGTTCCGGCGTGTAGCCGACCGCCTTCAGACCTTCGCGAAAGCGGCCGAGGCCACGTGCACGTCCAGCCGCGCCAAAGCCGGTATCGACAACGATCACCTCGGAGCCGGTGTCGATGATGGCGGGCGCATAGCTGTTCACAAGCTTTTCCGTCGGCAGGAAATTCTGCTCCAGCAGCTTGCGAACCGTATCGGGCGTCTGGTTTATGCCGAAAGTCTCCCAGGGGTTTTCCATAATGCTGGCGCCGTCCTTCACGACGGTGATGGTGCAGGATCCCAATTTGAACTGATGCGTGTCTGGGGGCGGGACGGCAGTCATGATTTCACTCCTTCTGCTGATGCGCGGCGTAAGCCACGCCTATCGTTGCCGCCGGCAGCAACAGTTCGGGAAAGTCGTTCTGTCCGGCCAAAATTTGGTCATGACAAGACAATCCAATTCCGCTAATACACCGACGACGTTTTATGCGCTTAGCATTTCCATGCTCTTAGCATATGTCAAACCCTGCTTTCGATGCCCGACGGTGGCAGACATCACGAAGACGTGATCCCCCGGCGTCTATAGAGCAAGATCCAGGATTGGCAGCAGCCTCGCATGGGACTACAGAGCGGCTGATCGTGCCAAAAGCGGCAGCTTTACCGCAGACATACTATCGAGGCAGACGCCTATGAATCGCATCGTTCCATTGATCCTGGCCGTCGCACTCTTCATGGAACAGATGGATTCCACGGTCATCGCGACAGCGCTGCCCGCCATCGCCAACGATCTGCATGTCGGCCCGATCACACTCAAGTTGGCGCTGACCTCCTACATGGTGTCACTCGCTGTCTTCATCCCGATCAGCGGTTGGATGGCGGATCGCTTCGGAGCGAAGAACATCTTCCGTGTTGCCATCTGCGTCTTCGTCATCGGTTCCATCATGTGCGCTTTTTCCGGCGGCCTTCTGGAATTCGTCTTTGCCCGCTTCCTGCAGGGTGTCGGCGGCTCGATGATGACGCCGGTCGGGCGCCTTGTGCTGGTTCGCACCACGCAGAAAAGCGATCTCGTTTCGGCCATGGCGCTGCTGTCAATTCCAGCCCTCGTCGGTCCGCTTGCCGGCCCTCCGCTGGGCGGCTTCATCACCACTTACGCTTCCTGGCACTGGATCTTCCTGATCAACGTGCCCGTCGGCGTCCTCGGCGTGATCTTGGCGTCTATCTTTCTGCCCGAGGTGGAAGCGACCAAGCCGCCGAAGCTTGATGTCATCGGTTTCCTGCTGACCTCCTTTGCCGCTTCCGGTGTCGTCTTCGGCATGTCCGTCATCAGCTTGCCGGCACTGCCGCCCTATATCGGCATCTCGGCGGTCATCATCGGCTTTATCTGCGGCGTTCTTTATGTCGGCCATGCCCGACG
Source organism: Rhizobium sp. No.120 (assembly GCF_054558365.1). Taxonomy (NCBI): domain Bacteria; kingdom Pseudomonadati; phylum Pseudomonadota; class Alphaproteobacteria; order Hyphomicrobiales; family Rhizobiaceae; genus Rhizobium; species Rhizobium sp. No.120. The sequence goes on along the minus strand of NZ_BAAJNQ010000002.1, from coordinate 600,070 downwards.
CCACCGGGCGCCGATTCTCGACCTGTCACTGTTGAAGAATGCCACCTTCCGCGCCTCAGTCACCGGCGGCACGCTGTTCCGCATCTGCATCGGCGCCATGCCCTTCCTGACGCCATTGATGCTGCAGCTCGGCTTCGGCCTTAATCCCTTCCAGTCCGGCCTGATTACCTTTGCCGGCGCGATCGGCGCGATTTCGACGAAATTTATCGCCCGCCGCGTCTTCACTGCCGTCGGCTTCAAGACGGCACTGCTCTCGGCTGCTGCCGTTACGACAGTCACGACAATCTGCACTGGCCTTTTCCAGCCATGGACGCCGCATCTTATCATTGTCGGCATCTTGCTGATCGGGGGCTTCTCGCGCTCGTTCTTTTTTACCGGCGTCAATGCGCTCGCCTTTGCCGATATCACCGACAAGCAGGCGAGCCAGGCGACATCGATGAGCTCGGTCATGCAGCAGATCAGCCTGGCGCTCGGTGTTGCCGTCGCCGCCATGATCCTGGAAGCCTCGACCTTCTTTAGTGGTACGGAGCTGCAGGTTCGCGATTTCCACATCGCATTCTTCTGCATTTCGATCCTGACCGTCGTTGCCACCATCCCCTTTATCCGGATGGATCGCAGCGCCGGCGCCATGGTCTCCGGCCACAAGGCCGGTCTCAAGCGCGTCGCCGCGCTGCAGCCCCAGGTGGAGCAGACGGCTGCCAAATAATGACACCACCCTTGTTGCGCTCCGTCGAAACCGGCGCTTGAGGCGTCTGTTGCTAGATTGAGGGGCGCCGGATTTAACGCGCGGCGGCGGATTGCTTTTCTTCCGCCTGATCTTCCGGCTTCCGGCCCTTGAAGCCCTTCGCCAGCAGGAACATTTCCACCGACTCGGCTCTGGATGCGCCGGGCTTCACATGGATGACCTGACGGAAATTCTGCTTCAGGAAGGTCAGCAGGTCACGCTCGGTGCCGCCCTGGAAGGTCTTGGCAAGGAAATGCCCGCCTTCCGCCAGCACCTCAACGGCAAAATGCGCGGCCACTTCGCAAAGATGCATGGTGCGCAGATGGTCGGTGCGGTGATGGCCCGTCGTTGGCGCCGCCATGTCGGATATCACGAGATCCGGTGTGCCGCCGACGGCTTCGATCAGCCGCTGCGGCGCTGTCGGATCGAGGAAATCGAGCTGCAGGATGCTGACGCCTGGGATCGGCGCCATTTCGAGAAAGTCGATAGCGGCGACACGGATATCCTCCTCGGTCGAGTCGGTCACCTTAGCGGCGATCTGCGACCAGCTGCCCGGAGCAGCACCCAGATCGATGATGCGGCGTGCGCCCTTCAGGATCTGATGCTTCTCGTCGATCTCCAGCAGCTTAAAGGCGGCGCGGGCGCGATAGCCCTCAAGCTGGGCGCGCTGCACATAGGGATCGTTGATATGGCGTTGCAGCCATTGGCGCGACGAGGCCTTCAGCTTCTTTTTCTTGACGCGCTGGCCGAGCTTACGGCCCGTGCGGTTGCCGGCGATGGTTGGCTTGGTCACGTCTGCGGCCCCTTCATATCCCTCGGTCGATGACCCCGGCGCGAACGGCCCCGCCGCCAAACACCATCGTCTGCCATCATGTCGGTCAGCAATCCCTCGCGTAGGCCGCGGTCGGCAACGCGCATGCGCGGGCTCGGCCAGCGGCGGCGGATCGCCTCCAGAATGGCGCAGCCTGCCAGCACCAGGTCGGCGCGATCCGGCCCGATGCAGGGATTGGCGGCGCGACCGGCAAAATCCCAGGATAGGAGCTTAGCCTGCATCGCACTCACTTCGTCATCCGACAGCCAGACGCCGTCGACCCTGCGCCTGTCGTAGCGCGGAAGATCGAGGTGAACCCCGGCAAGCGTCGTCACCGTGCCCGAAGTCCCGATCAGATGGAAGTCGCCGCTGTCCCGCGCTGCGCCATGCACCGGTGGGCAATCGAAACCCTCGAGCATGCGCTGAACTTCGCAGACCATCGTCTCGAACAGCTCCGGCGTCACGTCGCGACCGCCATGCCGCTCCGAGAGTGTGACGACACCGACGGGCAGCGAGGTCCAATGGGTGATGTGATTGGCCAGCCGGCTGGAGCGGTTCTCGCCGATACGGATGACGGCAATTTCGGAAGAGCCGCCGCCGATATCGAACAACACGACGGAGCGCGCCTCCGGCCCCACGAGTGAAGAGCAGCCCGAGACGGCAAGCCGTGCCTCGGTTTCACGGTCGATGATCTCAAGCCGCAATCCCGTCTCTTCCGTCACTCTCGCAAGGAAGGCTTCGCCATTGGCGGCAGCGCGGCAGGCTTCGGTCGCGATCAGCCGCATGCGGCGGATTTCACGCGTTTTCAGCTTGGCCGCGCAGATGCGCAACGCTTCGACGGCGCGATCCATGGCATCGCTAGACAGACGTCCGCTGGCTCCGAGCCCCTCGCCGAGGCGCACGATTCGGGAAAATGCATCGACTACTCGGAACTGGCCGGGACGGGTCGGCTGCGCGATTAGCAGGCGGCAATTATTGGTGCCGAGATCAAGGGCCGCGTAAAGGTCGAGCGGTCGGGAGTCGGCGTCGGCATGGTGATGATGCTGCCCTGGCCCTTCGCGGCGTTGCGGCGATTGCCTTATCGGGCGATCGTCATGGGCCGCCGGAGCATGCGCATTTGAAGGCGTTTTGGCAGGAGCGACGATCTGCGCCACTTTCTCATGCACCAGAGGCCGGCCCTGCAGGCCACGCTTGCTGCGATGCTTACGCCGATTCTTGCCGCTTTTGTGCGAAGACGGATGGCCATGATCCGGCGAGGAGCGATGCTCCGCCGGTGCCGAAAGCTGCTGTGTCTGGGAAGCATGCTGCGCGCCACCTTGGGCTGCGCGTGCACGGCGCCGGCGCTTGCGCTTTTTGGCCGGTGAGCCGGCCTCATCCTCTGCTGGGCGTTGCGCCACCTGGCTGGACTTGCCTGCCTGGATGGCCTCCGCAGAATGAGCGTTCGGACGGCCATGACCGCGCTTACGCTTCGCGCGCCGGGAGGATTTACCCTTCCTGCGCTCTGCTGCCGACGCCCCGTCTGCCTGCGGCGCTAAGCCGCTGTCGGGGTCACTCACGTATCTTTTCCACCGCGCCGCGCAAGGCCCCTGAAGGTATGCTGCTGGCGCTCGTTTGATTTTCGTTGGGCAAAGAATACCAGCAGGATGGGTTTTCGCCAAATTCTTTTTGAATCACGCCATTTTAGGCGCGCCAAAGACAGCCCTCAGGCGATCAGATGCGCCCTGACATCAGCCGCAAGTTGCTCCATCCGGTCGATCGGCGCGTGACCGATCAGCATGAAGGCGTGCGTGGCACTCGACCAATAGACGACATTCATGCCCTTGCGATTTTCCATGTCCGGCGCCGCCGCCCCCCTGGCAGATCGGACGATGCAGAGCGCCATTGGACCGCTTTCCGGATCGAGATAGGCGATCTGGGCGAGCGGCTTACTGTCATAGTTCAGGATCTGGGCACGCTTGAACTCGATACCTGGCATCGCAACAGCTTCAGGCGCCAGCGACAAATCCAATTTGGCTCCGACTTCATTCAATTGCGCAACCTGCTGCGCATGGTCGCCGGCCGGAGCACTCAGCGTATCCGCCGTATAGAGCGAGAGATATTCCGCCACTACGGCACGCCATTCCGTATCTTCATCTGGTTTCGAGAGCTGATGCCGGATGCCGATTACGGCACGATCGACGGCGATGGCAGCGACGAAGCTTGCGGCGACAGCCGCAAGGAAACCACGGCGGCCGATGCCGGCAGAGCGTATTTTGCTCTCCTGCCTCGAGGGAATAGCGGCAAGCATGGCATCCAGCTTCGCAGCCGGCGCCCGGCTAAGCATCGGCTGGAATGCCTCCGCAAAGGGCAAGGTGCTGCGCGACAGAAAATCGAATCGCTCCGCCACGCGCTCGTCGTCGGCGATCAATCGTTCGATCCGCTCGCGCTCGGCGGCATCCAGCTCGCCATCGATGAAGGCGGTGAGCTGCTCGTCCGAGGGCATCTGTCCTTTATGCAATTCACTCATTTCCATTCCCCAGTCGCTCACCTCCGGACGATTTTCCGTCAGCCGCCACTCCCATGCCATCAGCAAGTTTTGCCCGCGCCGCCGCCAGCCGGCTCATGACCGTTCCGATCGGCACCTCCAGAATCTCGGCCACTTCACGATAGGAAAGCCCCTCGACATAGGCGAGAAATACCGCGGTGCGCTGCGCCTCCGGTAGGGCCTGAACACGCTGCAGCACCTGCCCGGCGAGAACGCGTGTTTCGGTTTCCTGTGCGCCGTCGAAAACCAGCGTCTCGTCGGCATCGACGAAGCCCTGCCCCATACGCACCCTGCGCGAGCGAACCTCGTTCAGCCAGATCGAATGGAGGATGGCGAAGAGCCAGCGGTCAAGCCGCGTGCCCGATGTGAACTGAGCCGCCCGCTCCAGAGCCCTGACGCAGGTCGCCTGCACGAGATCGTCGGCCACGTCGCGCTGCCGCGACAACACGACACCATAGCGCCACAGCCGCGTCAGATGCTGGGACAGGCCCGCCCTGATATCCTCTTCGCTCGCTATGACATCCTCCGCCGCTTTCGCATGTCCGGGAGCCGCCAATCTTTTCGGCGGCTCCGTTGCCGTCAGACTATAAGCAGAAATTGCGCCACGAGCGACTGGCATCACTCCCATATTCCTCGCAAAGCTCCCTGCCTATCATCCTCATCACCGGCCATGCCCTGCCATTACAGGCTGGACGGGTTCATGATCGCTGCGTGAAGATCGCGATATTCCTCACAGCTCGTATTGCCGCAGAGCGTCTTGATCGTGTTCAGCTGGTCCTTGGCTAGGTCCATCTGGCCCTTGATGACATAGGCCTCGCCGAGATATTCGCGAACCAGCGTGTACTTCGGATCCATGGCGACGGATTTCTGGTAATAGGAAATGCCTTCATCCGTGCGGCCAAGCTTTCGGGTGACATAACCGCGATAGTTCAGCGCCTCGGCCGTATTTGGGTTTTCCATGGTATCGAGAACGGCAAGCGCTTCCTCGTAACGATGATCCTTCTTAGCAAGCGAATAAGCGTAATCCGCACGGTTCTCGTCCGTGACGTTGGCACCCTGCTGCTTGACGCACTTCTTCGTCTTCTGATCGTAGATCTCGCCCTTCTTGCAGGTCGGCGTCGTGCTGGAATCGTTGCCGGCGGCGAAGACGGGGATGGCGAAGGCGCCGAGGGTCAGGCTTGCGCCGAGGGCGATGGAAGCCAGGCGAAATGCTTGGGTCGTCATGGAATGTCTCCTTGGCAAAATGAACGTTGCGAGGGGAGAACACACCACCCGCATCTTTTATTCGGACGATGCGCAAAATTTTTTCGACGCATTCCAAGCCGGGGCGCCGTCACTCTTTCGTGACCGCTCCGGCATCGAATAGACCGTCGTCATCGCGTGTTTTCGTCCCATGCCCCCAAGGGCACAGGAGAAACTCGTGACCGATACCGTCAAACTTTTAAGCGTCGCCGCCGCAACGCCCGATAACATCATCCTCCAGACTGACGCCGCCGAGACGGCGAGCCGCCTCTTCTCAAGCCGTTTTCAAGACTTCAAATATCTCGCCCGGGTGTTCGAAAGCACCGGCATTCGCAAGCGCCATGTGGCACGGCCGCTTTCCTGGTTCGAAGAGCCGCACGGATGGCAGGATCGGATGGCGGCCTATACCGAGGTAGCCTCGGTGCTTTTCCACCGGGCGGCGACTGCAGCGCTGCGACGCGCCGGTCTTGAGGCCCGGCATGTGGACTGCGTTGTTACAGTCTCGTCCACCGGACTTGCGACGCCAAGCCTCGATGCGCGGCTCGCCGGCTTGATGGGCTTCCGCAGCGATATCGAGCGCGTGCCGGTCTTCGGGCTTGGCTGCGCCGCCGGCGTATCCGGTCTTGCGGTCGCGACGAAGATGGCAAGAAGCCAGCCGGGCGCCGTTGTCCTTTTTATCTCGATCGAACTTTGCTCGCTTGCCTTTCGGCTGGACGAGCTGACGCGGCCCAACATTATAGCCACCGCGCTGTTCGGCGATGGAGCAGCGGCATGTGTACTGCGGGCCGGCGAAGGCGGAATTGCAGAGATCGAATCGACGGGCGAACATCTGTTCCCCGATAGCCTCGGCATCATGGGCTGGAAGATCGACGATACCGGCTTCGGCATCATCCTCGAACAATCGCTGCCTGTCTTCGCTGAGACCCACCTCAGGAGCGCCGTTGCCGGCATTCTGGAGCGATCCCGGCTTTTGATCTCCGATATCGACCGCTTCATCTGCCATCCCGGCGGCGCCAAGGTGTTGGTGGCGCTCGAGAGCGCACTCGGCCTTGAAGAAGGCTCGCTCGATATCGAACGCGAGGTAATCCGCGACTACGGCAACATGTCCTCGCCCACGATACTGTTCGTGCTGGAGCAGGCCATTGCAGCCGGCTTGCCGGGGCGTTCCGCCCTGCTCGCCATGGGGCCGGGATTTTCGGCAAGCTGTATCACGCTGAGGAGGGTCGCCTGATGCTGTGGTCATCGATCGCGCTTCTGACCTTCGTGACGCTGCAGCGGCTGGCGGAGCTCATTTATGCAAGGCATAACACCGCAGCGCTCATTGCCCGCGGAGCCCGTGAATATGCGGCGGAGCACTATCCGTTCATGGTGGTGATGCACGCGGCCTGGCTGATCGGATTGTGGCTGCTCGCCATCGGCCGACCTGTCGATCCCCTCTGGTTCCTACTCTTCATGGTGCTGCAGGCACTGCGCCTATGGGTGCTGGCGACTCTGAGAGATCGTTGGACAACGCGCATCATCGTCTTGCCCCGTGCGGCGCTGGTGACCAAAGGACCCTATCGCTTCCTCAGCCATCCCAACTATGCCGTCGTCGTCGGCGAGATCGCCGTGCTGCCGCTTGCTTTCGGGCTGCCGCTTTACGCCGCGATCTTTTCTCTTCTCAACGGTATCATTCTTGCGATCCGCATCCGCGCGGAAAACGCCTGCCTGAAACAGAGTACGGCTTAACGGCATTTTTCAATTGCGTCGCTGAAATTTGGCAGGCATTTTCGATGCTTAAGGCACGGTCACGCAACGCAGAACGACCGGTTGACAATGCAATAGGCATACGGATAGCAGGATAAGATGACAAAGGACGCAATCGTTCTTGGTGCAGGCATCGTCGGTGTTTCGACGGCAATCCATCTGCAGCGGCGGGGACGGCAAGTCGTCCTGGTCGATCGGCAGCCGCCGGGCCAGGGAACATCCTTCGGCAATGCCGGCCTCATCCAACGCGAGGGCGTCGTGCCCTATGGGTTTCCACAGCAATTCGGCCTGCTGCTGCGCTATGCTTTCAACAATCGCATCGACGCGCATTATCATCTGCGCGCCCTGCCGGCGCAGATCGCCTTCCTCGCCCGCTATTGGTGGAATTCCAATACGAAACGCCATGAGATGATTTCGCGCGCCTATGCGCCGCTGATCGAACATTCCGTCAGCGAGCACAACGATCTCATCGAAGCCTCGCATGCAGAGGAGCTCATTCGCAAGAACGGCTGGGTGGAGCTGTTCCGTTCGAACGAGAAGCGCGACGCGGAATTTGCCGAGGCCGAGCGCCTCAACCGTGAATTCGGGATCGGTTACGACGCGCTGAGCAGTGCAGAAATCACAACCATGGAGCCGCATCTGAGGGGCAGCTTTGCCGGTGCGCTTCGCTGGCGCGATCCCTGGTCGGTGCTCGACCCGCATGGGCTGACGGCAGCCTATCGGCGATATTTCGAAAGCATTGGCGGGCGTGTGACGACCGGGGATGCGGTTTCGCTCGGAATGGCCGGCAAAGCCTGGAGAATGGTGACGGCTGAAGGATCGATCGAGGCGGAGGATGTCGTCGTCGCACTCGGCCCCTGGGCTGATATCGTGACGAAACGCTTCGGCTATGCCTTTCCGCTCGGCGTCAAGCGCGGCTATCACATGCATTACGCCGCCGAGGGCAACGCCGTCCTCAACAACTGGACGCTCGATGCCGAGCGCGGCTATCTGCTGGCGCCGATGAGCCGCGGCATCCGGCTGACGACGGGCGCCGAGTTCGCCTTGCGCGATGCGCCGAAGACGCCGGTCCAACTCGACCGTGCCGAGGCCGTCGCGCGCAGCACCTTCCCGCTCGGCGAACGGCTCGATCCGGAACCCTGGATGGGTGCTCGCCCCTGTACGCCCGACATGATGCCGATCATCGGCAAGGCGCCGCGCCACAACGGCCTATGGTTCGCCTTCGGGCACGCCCATCACGGGCTGACGCTCGGGCCGGTGACCGGCCGCGTGCTGGCCGAACTCATCACCGGCGAGACGCCCTTCATCGATATTTCGGCTTATGCTCCGGGCCGGTTTGCACCCTAAGCTGTTCTATCTCCCGCAATTCCGGACGGAAAACCGCTGCACACTTTTCTTGGAATTGCTCTAGAGGATCGCCCGAAGGCTTTTGACGGAGGCATCGACGATCTCCTCGATGGTGGCGTCGATATCGACAGTGACGACGCGAGGCTCACCGGTCGGCACTTCCAGCGTCTGCAATTGGCTTTCGAGCAGCGAGGTCGGCATGAAATGCCCCTTGCGCTCACCCATGCGCTTCGTCAGCAGCTCTTTCGAGCCTTCGAGGTAGATGAAATAGAGATGGCCGCCGGCGGACGCCCGCAGGCGTTCGCGATAGACGCGCTTCAGCGCCGAGCAGGTAACGACAACGCCCTGGTCTTTTGCAAGGCTTGCCGATATTTCCTGACCGATCTTCTCCAGCCAGGGCCAGCGATCCTCGTCGGTCAGGGGGATGCCCTTGCTCATCTTCTCGACATTGGCGGCCGGATGCAGAGCATCGCCTTCGATGAAATGGATGCCAAGCTTGGCCGCGACACCCTCACCGATCGAGGATTTACCACTGCCGCTCACACCCATGACGATGATGGCAAGGGGAATGTCTTGATTATCGCGCATAAGGCCTGTCCGGAATGATTGACTTGAACCGGGCACGACCGGTCTCGCCAGCCGTGCCCGACTCACAACTTGGATCAATCCAGCGGAAAGAAACAGGAAAATTTATGCGTTCCGTCGCCCGCGAGTTCCGGTTCGACCTGCCGGCACTTGTCCTGGGCACGCCAGCAGCGCGGATTGAAGTGACATCCCTTCGGCGGATTGAGCGGCGACGGCAATTCGCCCTGAAGGCGTATACGGTTCTTCTCGCGATCCGGATCGGCGATCGGCGTCGCCGACAGAAGGGCCGCGGTATAGGGATGGCGCGGCCGGCTGAAGACCTCGTCCGCCGTGCCGGTTTCCACCGGGCGTCCGAGATACATAACCATCACATCGTCTGCGATATGACGGACGACCGAGAGGCCGTGCGAGATAAACAGATAGGCAAGCCCCATCTCCTTCTGCAGGTCCATCAGCAGGTTCAGGACCTGCGCCTGGATCGACAGATCGAGTGCGGATACCGGCTCATCGAGCACCAGCACCTTCGGCCGTAGCATCAGAGCACGCGCGATCGCGATGCGCTGGCGCTGGCCGCCCGAGAACATATGCGGGTAGCGATCATAGTGTTCCGGACGCAGGCCGACGCGCGCCATCATCTCCTCCACCTTGCGGCGGCGAGTGGCGGCATCATCATCCGTGTTTATCTTCAATGGCTCTTCCAGGATGGAGCCGACCTTCTGGCGCGGGTTCAGCGAACCATAGGGGTTCTGAAACACGATCTGCACGGCACTGCGCAGGCTGCGATCGCCGAGTCTGGCGGGTTTGCCGTCGATCAGCAATTCGCCTGATGTCGGATTTTCGATCATCGTCACCAGACGGGCGAGCGTCGATTTACCGCAGCCGGATTCGCCGACGACAGCGAGCGTGCGGCCCGACTGCAGGCTGAAGCTGACGCCGTTCAGCGCCTTGACGGTCGCTTCCGGTTTAAAGGTGCCGCGCTTGACGGTGTAGAAGCGGGCGAGATCGCGCCCTTCGAGAACAGCGCCGGTCATGCGGCACCTCCTGCTTTTTGCGTAGCGGCAATCCCGGGGTGGCCGAGCGGCTTGCCATGTTGCAGCGGATAATTGCATAGGGCTACGCCCAGTTCAGGCCCCTGACGCTTGACGCCCCTGTCGCATTCCGGCGTGGCAAAGGAGCAGCGCGGCGCGAAGAGACAGCCTGTGGGACGATCATGTTGACCGGGAACGACGCCGGCAATCGACGGCAGACGCTCGCCGACTTCAGCGCGCTCCGGCAGAGCCGAAAGAAGCGCTGCCGTATAGGGATGATGCGGGTCGCGGAACAGTTCCTTGACCGGCTGCTCCTCGACCTTCTGGCCGGCATATTGCACTTGCACGCGCTCCGCCGTTTCGGCGACGACGCCCATGTCATGGGTAATGAGCACGAGCGCCATGCCCTGCTCCCGCTGCAGGCGCACGAGCAGGTCGAGGATCTGCGCCTGGATCGTCACGTCGAGCGCGGTCGTGGGCTCATCGGCGATCAGAAGCTTCGGATTGCAGGCGAGCGCCATGGCGATCATGACGCGCTGGCTCATGCCACCAGACATCTGATGCGGAAAGTTCGACAGACGATCCTCGGGAGCTGGAATGCCGACGAGATTCAGCAGTTCGATCGAACGCTGGCGGCGCGCTTTACGGTCGAGGCCCATGTGGATGCGCAGTGTCTCGCCGAGCTGGAAGCCGACCGTGAAGCACGGATTGAGGCTCGACATCGGCTCCTGGAAGATCATCGCCATGTCCTTGCCGATGATCTTGCGGCGCTGGCGCGAGGAGATGCCGCGCAGGTCCTTGCCATCGAACACCATGCGGTCGGCGGTGATCTTCGCCGTCCAGGGCAGAAGCCCCATCATGGCAAGCATGGAGACGGATTTGCCGGAACCGGATTCACCGACGATCGACAGGATCTCTCCCTTGTCGCAGGTGAGCGAAACGCCATCGACCGCACGGAACAGGCCGGACGAGGTCTGGAATTCGACGGAGAGGTTTTCAATATCGAGGAGTGCCATTACGACCTCTTCAGCTTCGGGTCGAACGCATCGCGCAAGCCGTCGCCCATCAGATTGATGGCGAGCACCGTGATCAGGATGCAGAGACCGGGGAAAGTAACGAGCCAAGGGTTGCTCTGGAAGAATTCACGCGAATCCGCGAGCATCGTGCCCCATTCCGGCGTCGGCGGCTGCGCGCCCTGGCCGAGGAAGCCAAGTGCTGCGGCATCGAGAATGGCGGCCGAAAAGGCAAGCGTCGCCTGCACGATCAGTGGACCGAGGCAATTCGGCAGGATCGTCTTGAACATCAGCCGCAGCGGACCGGCGCCGGCAACGCGCGAAGCGATGACATATTCCTTGTCGCGCTCGGACATGACGGATGCTCGCGTGAGGCGAACGAAATGCGGCTGGTTGACGATGGAGATCGCAATCATCGCATTGGTCAGGCCCGGGCCGAGGATTGCCACCAGCACCAGGGCAAGCAGCAATGACGGGATGGCAAGAATGATGTCCATAATGCGCATAATGATCGTATCGATGCGGCCACGGGCGTAGCCAGCGACAAGGCCGATCAAGATGCCGGCGATCGCCGAGAACGAGGCAACGACGAGGCCGATAAACAGCGAGAAGCGCGTGCCATAGATGAGGCGCGACAGGAGATCGCGACCATTGGCATCGGTGCCGAGCAGGAAACTGCTGTTGCTGCCCTCCGCCCAGGCTGGCGGCAGACGCTGCATGTCGCTGCCGTAAGCGGCATCGGGATTGTGAGGCGCCACGACGCCGGCAAAGATTGCCAGAAACAGGACGAAGAGGAAGATCGCGAGACCGATGACGGCGCCCTTGTTGCGAGAAAAATAGTACCAAAACTCCGCAATAGCGGAAGGGCGGTCGGATTTGACACTAACCGTTTTGACGCTAACCGTACTCATGGACCGCTCCTAGTGACGAATGCGTGGGTTGACGAAGCCGTAGAGCAGGTCGACAGCAAGATTGACGAGCATGACGATGCCGGCGATCAGCAAAAGGCCACCCTGCACCACCGGATAATCGCGCTTGAAGACGGCGTCGATCATCCATTTGCCGATGCCTGGCCAGGAGAAGATGCTTTCCGTGAGGATAGCGCCGCCGAGCAGCACGCCGACCTGCAGGCCGATCGTGGTGACGACGGCGATCATCGCATTTCGCAACGCATGCACGGACACGACACGTAGCGGCGAGAGCCCCTTGGAGCGCGCCGTGCGCACATAATCCTCGCCCAGCACTTCCAGCATGGCGGAGCGCGTCTGGCGCGCAATGACGGCGAGCGGAATGGTGCCGAGCACGATGGTCGGCAGGATCAGCGAATTCAAAGCGGACCAGAAGGCACCCTTCTGACCGGACAGGAGGCTATCGATCAGCATGAAGCCGGTGATCGGCTTGAAGAAATAGATGAGGCCGATGCGGCCCGAAACCGGAGTCCAGTGCAGATAGCCGTTGAAAACGATGATCAGCAGCAGACCCCACCAAAAGATCGGCATGGAATAGCCGACCAGAGCCACGCCCATGACACTTTGATCGAACCATGTGCCGCGCTTGACGGCGGCGAAAACGCCAGCCGGTATGCCAAGACAGATCGCGAGGATCATGGCACAGATCGACAATTCGAGCGTTGCCGGGAAGAAGGTCAGGAAATCGGTCAGCACGTCGCGCTTGGTGGTGATCGAAGTACCGAGGTCGCCATGCAAGGCGTTCCAGATATATCGGCCGTACTGTACCACCATCGGCTGGTCGTAGCCGAGATCGTGGGAGATTTGCGCATGACGTTCCGGCGACATGACGCGTTCGCCCGACAACAGCATGACGGGATCGCCGGGAAGCAGGCGAATGAAAGAGAAGGCGACGATCGATACGCCGAGGAATGTCGGGATCAGCACCGCTAGCCGGCTGAGAAGAAATCGCAACATGGCAGATGTCCAAATTTTTCCGGCGGTCAGACAGGGTGTCTGACCGCCGGGTCGCCCGGTCTTAGCCGGGCATTCTCACAGATTTTTCGTTATTCGGCGATATCGACGCCGTCGAAGCGATGAACGCCGACCGGATCCTGGAAGTAGCCGGAGACATTCTTCGTCATCGGGATGAACTCTTCCGAATGGTCGATGGTCATCCAGGGAGCTTCGCGCTTGAAGACGACCTGAGCCTGTTCGTAGAGCTTGGTGCGCTCCTTGATGTCGGCGGTCTGCTTAGCCTTCTTCACGAGATCGTCGAATTCCTTGTTGCACCACTGCGCGCGGTTGTTGCCGCCGACGGCATCGCAGCCGAGAAGCGTGTCGAGGAAGTTGTCCGGATCGCCGTTGTCACCGGTCCAGCCGAGGATGGCCGCACCGTCGCGGTCCTTGGCGGAGGAGAGCTTCAGGTACTGAGCCCAGTCATAGGTGACGATCTCGACCTTGACGCCGATCTTGGCGAGGTCTGCCTGCATGAGTTCGGCAGCGCGGCGGGCGTTCAGCATGTACGGACGCGAAACCGGCATTGCCCAGATCTTCATGCTCAGATCCTTGACGCCAGCCTTTTCAAGCAGCTTCTTGGCTTCGTCCGGATTGTAGGCGTCGTCCTTCACGTCCTTGTTGTAGGACCACATGGTCGGCGGGATCGGGTTGGTCGCAACCTTGCCGGAACCCTGGAAGACGGCGTCGACGATGGCCTGCTTGTTGACGGCCATGTTGATCGCCTTGCGAACTTCGACCTTGTCGAACGGCGCAACGAGCGTGTTGTAGGCGAGGTAGGAAACGTTCAGGCCGGCCTGTTCTAGAACCTTGAGGTTCTTGTCAGCCTTCAGGTCCTTGATGTCGGCTGCGTTCGGGTAGGGCATGAGGTTGCATTCGCCGGACTTCAGCTTCTGTGCCCGGACGGATGCATCCGGCGTGATCGCGAAGACGAGATCGTCGATCTTTTCCTTGCCCTTGAAGTAGGTCTCATTTGCCTTGTAGCGGATAACGGCATCCGGCTGGTAGGCCACGAAGGTGAACGCGCCGGTGCCGAGCGGCTGCTGGTTCATCTGCTCCATCTTCTTGTCGGCCTGCAGCTTGTCGGCATATTCCTTCGACAGGATCGAGGCGAAGTCCATGGCGAGGTCGGCGAGGAACGGCGCTTCCGGACGGTTCAGGACGAACTTGACGGTGAGGTCATCGACCTTGTCGATCGACTTGATGAGCTTCGGGAAGCCCATGCCGTCGGCATATTCATAGGAACCGCCGGCAACATACTTGGCCCACGGATTGTCCGTACCGAGCTGACGGCCGATCGAGAAAATGACGTCGTCGGCATTGAGGTCACGCGTCGGGGTGAAGAAATCGGTCGTCTGGAACTTTACGCCCTTGCGAAGCTTGAAGGTGTATTCCTTGCCGTCGGGGGAAACGGTCCAGCTTTCGGCGAGGCCGGGTTCGATCTCGGTGCTGCCGTGCTTGAATTCGACAAGACGGCTATAAACCGTGCGCGAGGAAGCATCAAATGTGGTGCCGGCGGTATAGATGCCGGGATCGAAACCTTCCGGCGAACCTTCCGAGCAATAGACAAGCGTTTTCGACCAGGCGGACGTCGCCATGACCGAAGCCAAGGCTGTCACTGCCAGCAGGACAGAAATCTTTTTCATGATATCGTTTCCCAGATTGTTATTCTTTTGAAGCCGTGGACACCACCAGAGGTTCCCATCCGGATCGCGCCGATGGAACTTTATTTTAAGTTTGAAAGCAACAAGCGCCGCCTAAAATTTTTCCAATTTCTGGAGTTTGGAAATTTTTAGATGAAAAAACCTCTGGATTGGTAATTTTCTGGCAAAAATTTGCATGCTTTTAATCGATTCAGAATGATTTGCCATTTTCCTCTTTCAATCCGCGAACGGCCTGTTGCCCGGATAGGAGGCAATACAAACAAAAATCCGCAGCTACCGGCGGTAACTGCGGACCAAAACATGACTGAACTTCGGATAACCGATCAGGCGGCGGGGGCCGCGACCACCGGCTTCTTCGCAATCGCCTTGTGATCCTTGTCGGTGAGGCCCAGCAGGAAGTTGATCTGCGGGCGGGCCTTGACGAGGTCGTCGATGGAATATTCGGTCAGAACGTCGAAGAAAGCATTGAGCGCCTTCCGCAACGCCGAGTTGAGGCCACAGCTATCGACCAACGGGCATTCCACCACGCCATCTTCGAAGCATTCCGCCATGGCGAAACTGTCCTCGGTGACGCGGACGACATCGAACAGGCTGATATCGGTCGCGGGCTTCCCAAGGCGCACGCCGCCATTGCGGCCGCGCACCGTTTCGACAAGACCTGCCTTGGTCAACGGCTGCAGGATCTTGAAGAGAAACAGTTCAGATACACTGTATGCCTTGGCGATTTCCGGAATTCGGCTCAGATGGCCTTCATTGGCGGCGCAATACATCAGCATGCGCACTGCGTAATTGGTCTGCTTGGTCAAACGCATGCCGATCTCCTGGAATCGAGGCTGCTTAGGGGCTGCCCCGTATATAGTGGCTTTCTTAGTTTTGAACAATTCCAAAATATGAAATTCATATTCAGCTTATTTAGAAAGCCTGAGCCCCTCACCCCTTCGGCTTCGCCCCCTTCTCCTTCAGCTCACTTGCATAATCAAGGATCGCCTGCTTGCGTTCGGGCGTCCCCGGATGGGTTGAGAGCATGCTGGTGCTGCTATGATCGCCAAGCCTCGTTTCAAGGATATCGAAAAACCGTGAGAGTGCCGTCGGATCCATGCCCGCCGCCTGCATCAGCTCGACGGAGCGGCGATCGGCTTGTGCCTCCGCTTCACGGGAATAGGAAAGCGCAAGTAGACCGCCGCCTTGCGTCAATAGGTCCTGAATGCCGGAGCCTACGTCACCGGCTATCAAAAGCACGAGACCTGCGATACCCGCAGCACGGTAAAGCTGACGCAGGCTGTGCCTATATTCGACGTGACCGATCTCATGGCCGAGCACGGCGGTAATCACTTCCTTATCACCGCCGGCAAGTTCGACCAGTTGATCAGTCAGAACGAGGTTTCCGTCCGGCAGAGCGAAGGCGTTCGGACCGATGAGGCCACCATCGCGGAAATTCAGATGGTAACGGCTGGTACCACCTTCCGCATTTGCGGCTATCGCGGCGAAATCATTGCGAATTTCCGTCTGCTGTGCCGCCGGCAGCTTGCTGGGGCCGAATGTCACCTGGTCCAATGTCCTCAGCGTCCCTGCCGACATCATCTCCGGCACCACGGGCGGCGTCACCAGTACCGCAACCTCCACCAAGACCGGCAAGGCGTAGCGATATATGGCCGAAGCAAGGACGATCGTCGCGAGAGCAAGGGCGATCAGACGGGGACGAACTATCTCAAGCCCATGAATGAAACCACTGCGTCCCTCGCCGCGACTTCGCAGGTAAGCATCGACAGCGTCGTTATCGCGGGTTTCAAAAACCGATTCATTTCCGAACATAATGCGACGCGGGATGGAGCCGACCCGCGAGCTGAACTCGATATCCGAACGGATACCCCAGGCGAGCCGCTTGTCTTCCGCGCCCTCTTCAGACGAGAGCACGATGAGAGACCCGCCGATATCCATCAGCCGGGACGGAACCTCCCGGCTGGAATGCGGCGGATGCCAGACACCCGTCGCGATCGTCTGCGGATCAGAAGCCAAAGTCGAATCCATCGACATCGAGATATTCCGCGCTGATCGCGTTGCCGGTCGAGCGGATCTGGTCGAACACCACACCGATTTCGCCATCGATACTGATCGCCGTATGCTCGGCCAAGAAGCGCTGCATGCGCACCGCCGCCCAGGGGCGCATCAATCCGAGAGTTACCAGGGTGACGATGACATTCGAAACTGCAATCCATGCATAGCGCCGGCGACCGAGATTACTTCTGAGCTGATGACGATGATCGATCGTTGTCGCCGACCAGACGATGTTACGGATCGACGCCCGATAGTAGAGGCCAGCAAATACATATGCGGACAGGCCAGCAACAGCTCCCACTTGCGTCGACGTGAGGCCGGCACCTGCTGAATTTGCCACAAAGCCGTGGAGACCAGCGGCGGCAACAAAGCCAAGTACTAAGCCTCCGCCGATGGCGACTGCGACCATGCCTCCGAAAACCCTATAGAGCGCGCTCAATCGCGGTTCGGTCGAGAACGGGCGATCGCCATAGCGCAGATTGTCGAAGATGTATTTATAAAACCAACGGCTTGCGATTGGGGACAACAGCCCGACAGATATCACCGTTACAAGGGCACCCAAAAAGATCGCCTTGAACGCACCGCCATAGGTGCCGACGAAATCGAAGCGCACATTGCGATAGCTCGTCACGCGCGCATTGAAGCGAAGGCCGCGCATGAGGAACCATGGGAATACCACCAGCATCACGGGCCAGATTGCCAAAACTGCCAACGGCGCTACATGTGAAAGTATGTTCACCGCGATCAGAAAGCCGAACACGATCAGCCGGCCGATCAATATCTGCTTGCCCTTGGCATGATATTCGAAACTGTGGTCCAGAATGACCGTATTCCCGTAGAAATACCGGTTCCGGCGGACCTTTGCCCAGGCCGAATAAATACCCAGCGTAACGATCGTCAGCAGAATATTGACGATCCAGATGCCGAAATATTCCGAAGCGTTGCCTGTGAAGGAAGCCCTTTGGAAAAAGGGTCTTCCGCCCAGCGGATAATCTTGCTCAACGACTGCCATGCTATGTTCCCTCCCCCACAAGAGGACGAGCGTTCCCACGGGCGCTCCTAGTAAGCACCAGACGGTGGGCGACGTGTTGCGCGGCACGTCACTCGCCTTAACATTGCATTTGAGATCAGGAAAACGACCGTCAATCAACGGAAAAATACAAGCTTACCCCACTTGAGGCGCGAACGGGCGATTTGCCCGCAAGACTGCAACCTTAATGCCACAACGGCGCCAACTCACTTATGGCACGGAAATCCAGACCGCCATTTCGCAGCCGCCGGGCTCGCGGAAATGAAACCGACGACCGCCGGGAAAATCGAAAGCTGGGCGAGTGATGACGCCGCCGGCAAATTCCACGGCGCGCTGTGCGGCTTCCAGATCGGTTGTGCGCACGACGGGCAGCGGTGTTCCGGCCGCCTCTCCCGCATCGCCATCTATGCCGGCGTCTATTCCGGCCGCCTCGATGACATGGTAGGTCGGCCCGTAGCTGACAAAGCTCCAGTCGAAGGCTTCTTCAAAGAAGCGGCGGGTCTTCAGGCCGTCTTTCGACGGAAATTCGAGATAGTCGATCTGATAGGTTATGGCCATCGCTCGGCCCTCCCGTTGTTCTTGCTTTGTTCTAAATGAAGACAGCGGTCCTGACAAGATGACTCGATCGAAAACAAACGCAATAAAAAAGCCGCCGCCCGAAAAATACCGGACGACGGCTGACGTGAGCCGGTGATTGCGATGCTTATTTCATCGTCGGCATGACGAACTCCGCACCATCCTTGATACCGGACGGCCAGCGGGCGGTGATCGTCTTCGTGCGCGTCCAGAACTTGATCGAATCCGTGCCATGCTGATTGAGATCGCCGAAGCTCGAAGCCTTCCAGCCGCCGAAGGAGTGGTAGGCAAGCGGAACCGGGATCGGAACGTTGACGCCGATCATGCCGATGTTGATGCGCGAAGCGAAGTCGCGGGCCGCATCGCCGTCGCGGGTATAGATGGCGACGCCGTTGCCGTATTCATGCTTCATCGGCAGCTCAAGAGCCTCTTCGTAGTTCTTGGCGCGAACGACCGAGAGAACCGGTCCGAAGATCTCCGTCTTGTAGATATCCATGTCCGGCTTGACGTGGTCGAACAGCGTGCCGCCGACAAAATAGCCATCTTCATAGCCCTGCAGCTTGAAGCCTCGGCCGTCGACGACCAGCTTGGCGCCTTCTTCGACGCCGCGATCGATCAGGCCGTTGACGCGGTTGTAGGCATCCTTCGTGACAAGCGGGCCCATGTCGGCCTTGTCGTCGGTATAGGGGCCAATGCGCAGGGATTCGATCTTCGGCACCAGCTTCTCGACGAGACGATTTGCCGTGTCTTCGCCGACCGGAACTGCGACCGATACCGCCATGCAGCGTTCGCCGGCAGAGCCGTAGCCGGCGCCCATCAGGGCGTTGACGGCCTGGTCCATATCGGCGTCGGGCATGATGATCATGTGGTTCTTGGCGCCGCCAAAGCACTGGGCCCGCTTTCCGTTCATCGCGGCCGTGCCATAGACGTAACGGGCGATCGGTGTGGAGCCGACGAAGGAAACGGCAGCGATATCCGGATCGGTCAGGATGGCATCGACGGCGGCCTTGTCGCCATTGACGACGTTGAGGATGCCTGCCGGCAGGCCGGCTTCGATCATCAGTTCGGCCAGGCGGAGCGGCACGGACGGATCGCGCTCGGACGGCTTCAGGATGAAGGCATTGCCGCAAGCGATTGCCGGGGCGAACATCCACATCGGGATCATGGCCGGGAAATTGAACGGCGTGATGCCCGCGCCGACGCCGACAGCCTGGCGGATGGAATACATGTCGATCGCCGGGCCGGCGCCTTCGGTAAACTCGCCCTTCTGCAGATGCGGAATGCCGCAGACGAATTCGCAGACTTCGAGGCCGCGGATGATATCGCCTTTGGAATCCTCGACCGTCTTGCCGTGCTCCTTGGAAAGAAGCGTCGCCAGCTCATCCATGTTCTGGTTCAGAAGCTCGACGAACTTGAAGAAGACGCGGGCGCGGCGCTGCGGATTGGTGGCGGCCCATTTCGGCTGCGCGGCCTTGGCGTTTGCGACGGCTGCGCGCAGTTCTTCGACGCTCGCAAGCGCGACAGTTGCCTGAACTTCGCCCGTTGCCGGATTATAGACGTTGCTCGTGCGTCCGCTCGTGCCGGCGACGTGCTTGCCGCCGATGAAATGACCGATCTCACGCATGGATGTGCCTCCTCGTTTTCTTGGATGATGACAGGATCGCACTTCAATTTGCACAAATCAATGAGCTGCTATAAGCAACCGTTGTGCAGAAATTGAAGTCCTTCTTGTGCAAGAGAGGGTGTGTGAATGGATTGGGATGATGTCCGGATGTTCCTGGCTGTGGCCCGCACGGGCCAAATCCTGGCCGCTTCGAAACGGCTCGGCGTCAACCACGCCACCCTCTCCCGTCGCGTGACGACGCTGGAAGAGCGCTTGAAGACGCGGTTGCTCGTGCGCCGCACCAATGGCTGCGATCTGACCGCCGAAGGCGAGATCTTCCTGCACGCGGCGGAGCGCATGGAAACGGAGATGCTGCGCGCGCAGGCGAGCGTCGGCCACCTCGACAGCGCGATCACCGGGACGGTGCGCATCGGCGCGCCTGATGGCTTCGGCGTTTCCTTTCTCGCGCCGCGGCTCGGGCGGCTGATCGCCCGTTATCCGGAGCTGCGTATCCAGCTCGTGCCGGTTCCCCGCTCCTTCTCGCTGTCGCAGCGCGAGGCCGATATCGCCATCACGCTCGAACGTCCCGAGCAAGGTCGCCTGGTCTCATCGAAACTGACGGATTACACGCTCGGGCTCTATGCTTCCAAAGCCTATCTGGAACACGCCGGATTGCCCGACAGCGTGGAAGCACTAAAACTACATCCGCGCGTGGGCTACGTCGAAGACCTGATCTTTACGGCTTCGCTCAATTTTTCCGGCGAGATCATGCGCAGTTGGGACGCCTCCTTTGAGATATCCACAGCGATTGGCCAAACGGAAGCGGTGCGCTCTGGCGCCGGCATCGGCATCCTGCATGATTACATCGCCAGGCAGTTTCCCGAGCTGACGCGCATCCTGCCCGATGTGTCCATCAAGCGTGCCTATTGGACGACCTATCATGAAAGTGCCCGCGACCTGGTGCGCGTGCGCACGGTCGCGGACTTTCTGCAGGAGCTGGTTAGCGAGGAGCGGCGGATTTTCCTGTAAAAATCATGCCGATGGACGCGTCTTCGGCTCGCAGGCGAAGGCCACCGCATCAGGCCGCACCACCATGATGGCGCATGCGGCGGCTGAGCCTCCGCATGCTTCGGCGGCTCCTCGTTCTCGTCGGGATTGGGAACTGGAGCCTCATCCGGCAACCTGTCCGGTTCCGGCTCTCCGATCGGCGGCTTCGGCGCCCAACCTGGGTCGGGCATCGGAGGCGTATCGGGAATAGGCTCGTTTGGTACGGACATGCCCGCTCCTTTCGTCTGCTTGCCGATATGGACACAACGACCAGCGATGCCGACGGTTCCAAGCTAATTTCGGCATCCGGCCAGCGCTTGCGACATAAGCGCGGTTCGCCGCCCCCACGCCTTGCTGCTGGACAACGGCCAGACGAAGCCTAGTATTTCACGGAGAAATCAGGAGCCAGGACGATGAGCGACAAGAAGCAGCAGAAACTGGACGAGAAAAAGCACAAGGAACAGGACGATTATCTGGAGGAAGCGCTGGAAGAGACTTTTCCCGCTAGCGATCCGATATCGCCCGGCCATGTATCGAAGAAGCCTGAAGACAAGAAATAACCCAGCCAGGTCAAAGCCGCGGGCATCTTATAAGAACGATCGGGAGAGAATGGTACGGTTGAGTGGGGTCGAACCACTGACCTCAGGTGCCACAAACCTGCGCTCTAACCAACTGAGCTACAACCGCACATGATCGCGTTGCCGCGTCAACGGGGGTCACATACGAGGACTTTGAAATTATTTCAAGTCCTATCTCCCCGCAATATAAAAAAGCTTTGCAGATATCCAAAATGATGATGCGGCTGGATGCCGACCAAGCCGGCTTGAGCTGCAAATGAAAAGTCCCGCCCCAGGTTTTCACCCGGGAACGGGACATTCATGCCTTGGGAGGCTTATCGGCAATGATCAGGCCTTGAAGGAGGCCATTGCCTTTTCAGCGGCGTCCTTGGCAGGCTTTGCCAGCTTTTCGGCAACCTTCTTGGTGGTGTCCTGGATGGACTTGGCCTGCTCGACGGTGACTTCGGCCTGCTTGCGGATGAAAGCGGTCTGAAGTTCGAAGAGTTCTGCAACCGACTTGACACGAAGAAGGGCTTCCATGTGAGCCAGCGAGCTTTCGGCATTGGTGCGCAGAACGTCGATAGCCTTGAGGCCAATCTCCACGGAACCGGACTGTGCGGTCTGCACGGTTGCCTCAACCGTCTTGCCGGCTTCCTCGGTCGCAGCTTTCAGCTTGGCGAAAGCTTCCTTGGACTGAGCAGCGCCCTTTTCCGCGAAGTCACGGAAGGTTTCGGAGAACTTGGACGGGTCGAATGCAGCCGTTGAAAAAACGTCGTCTTTCTTTACAGTAGCCATGATTACGCTCCTAAAGGGCCTATCTGAGAGGCCGTCGTGTACCTGTGTGAGGAGTATATAATATAAATTATTGTGCAGCGCAACATAATTGTGCGTCGCACAAGACGTTAACCTTTCCGGCCGAAAAATGGACCGCTCGCTGGACCGAAAAGCGAGGCGCCGTTATTAATAAACTGTTAAATCACGAGAGGCGATTACGCCCGCAAAACAGGTTGGAAAATGCCCGCAATTCAATATCCGTTCATTGACATTGCCGTGCATCCCCGCGTTCGGGAGCGTTTCGCGCGCGGTGAAGCCATGGTCATGTTCTCGACCGGCATGGATCGCGTGCTATGGGCAAACGCCGCCGGCGCCAACCTTTTTGGCTATAACATCATTTACGATTTCATCGAGCAGGGACCGAAGTCCGGCGACATCTCATTTCGCCAGATCGAGGCGACCGCGCGCGGCCTTGGCGCCGTCGGCGATCAGCGCACATTCTTGATCCGCATGGCATCGGGCTTCCAGCGAGCCGTCGTCAATGCAGCCGTTGAGCTCATCCGCATCCAGGTCGGCGAAGAGGCTGTGCTGTTTTCCTCTCCGATATCCTCGAAGCCGCTCGCAGCAGCGGAATGCGCCAAGCGCATGATCGACGGGTTCGACGATCCCGATACCCATATGGCCGTCATCGGCCGCGATGGCGAAATCGTCACTGCGTCAGCCGGCTTCAGGACGCTCGGGGTCACTCCGCAGACCGCACGAATGCTGACGACCATGGCCGGCGCGCAGCCGGACCGGCTGATCAAGCGACCGATCCCGACCGGGCGTGGCTATTTGCCTGCCGCCATCGGCAAGCTCTCCGAAATCCCGGCCCTGCACCTGCTGTTCGTCGTCGAAACGGTGCTTGGCCATCTCGATCCGACGGAAAGCCTTGCCGACGAAGCCCGTCCCGCGGCGGCCATCGAACCGCAGGCGGAGGAAGTGCGCAAGGAGCTTGAAGGCGCGGCGGCGGACGAGGAGCCAAAAGCCGCGCCAACCGCCCCCTTCGGCGACATCATCGATGCGGTGGCCGACATTGAGGAGCTGGACGAAACCCCGGAATATCGGGAGGACGAACAAGCGGAGGCGGCCTCGGCCGCCGGAATCTCAGCGGAAGCCGGAACGGAAGCGACTGCCGATGGGGATAGCGCGACCGGCGCAGTTGCCGAAACCGAAGCTCACGCCGATGAGCAGAAGCCTGAAACCATGGCGGACGGCGGAGATGATGCTGCCCCAGAAGTGACGGCAGCAGCGGAGTCGCTTCCAGCGGACGCGCATACCGATATCGAAAACACGCCCGCAGAAGGTTTCATTTTCAAGCGCAACGGACGTGCCACCCGCTTCGTGTGGAAGATCGATGCCACTGGCCGTTTCAGCGAGGTTTCGCGTGAATTTGCTGATGCGGTGGGGCCGCATGCCGCCCAGATTGCCGGCATTCCCTTTACTGATGTGGCTCGCCGTTTCAATCTCGATCCGGATGGCAAGATCGCGGAACTGCTGGCGCGGCGCGACACATGGTCCGGCCGCACGATCTACTGGCCGGTGGAGGGTACGAGCTTGACCGTGCCGGTCGATCTTGCTGCCCTGCCGACCTATACACGCAGCCGCGAATTCGACGGCTTCAGGGGCTTCGGCGTCGTCCGCCTGGCGGATGTCATCGATGATCCGATGAAGCGCGGGATGGCTCTCGGCACACAGGCGGCCGATGACACCGCGACCGATGCCGAAATGGCCGCGGAAGCAGAGGCGGCATCGAACGAGCAGCCCGCTCCCGAAATTGAACCCTCTCCGACGAAAGAAGAGATCGAAAGCCCGGCTGAGAAGGCTACCGGAGCCGACACGGTCCCGCCTTACGAACCACCTGCCCTACGGATTTCCGAGACGCCAAACCGTCGTGAGTCGGACAAGGTCGTCCGCCTCCACGAGCGCCGGACGTTGACGCAGACCGGCCTTTCGCTGAGCGAACAGGCAGCCTTCCGCGAAATCGCCCGACAACTTGAGCCTTTCGGCAAGCGCGAGGAACCGCCTGTTGGGGAGCGTCAAGACGAGCGGCATGAGCATGAGGAGGGTGCCGATACTCCTCCGCAACCGAATGCGGCCGACGAAATCCTCTCCGAAGCATCCGAAACCCCGGACGGAGACAGCCATGCCGATGACCAGCCGCCAGCAGCGGCAATTGCGGAAGAGAACGTCGCACCGCCAGTCGTGAAATTCGTCGAGGCTGCGGATGATAACAGCGCGAAAGCGGCCGACGAGGCCGCAGCTGAAGCGTCGCCGGCATCGGCCGAGCCAGAGGAGGACTTCGATCCCCTCGAGGTTCTGAACAACGCCATTCCGCCGCGTGTGAAGATGCGCACCGGCCTGTCGCCCGATATCATCGACCAGCTGCCGCTCGCGATCCTCATCCACGCCGGGGATCGCCTGATCCACGGCAATCCGGAATTCCTGCGGCTGACCGGCTATGACAGCCTCGACGAGCTCGAGCAGGTCGGCGGGTTGGATGCGCTGCTTCAACGCAACGATCTCGAAGGCAAGACCGAGCAGCCCGCCACAATGATGGTCGTACGCGCCGACGATGCGCTTGTGCCTGTGACGGCCCGGCTACAGTCGATCCGCTGGGAGGATGGTACGGCCCTTATGCTGGCGCTGATGCCGGTTGAAAGAAGCGAGCCGCCGGCACCGCTTCCAATTCCCGAAGAAGCCCGCCCCGAGCGCATCCTCGAAAAGGTCGCCAAACTGCAGGTGGAGATCGAGGAACTGCGCTCGACACTGGAAACGGCGACGGATGGCGTGATCATCATCGGCCAGGACGGCGAGATCCGCTCAATGAACCGCTCTGCGAGCGCCCTCTTCAACTATGACGACCAGGAGACCCGTGGCAAACCCTTCGTGATGCTATTTGCGCATGAAAGCCAGAAGGCAGTGCTCGACTATCTCAGCGGCCTGTCCGGCCACGGCGTCGCCAGCGTGCTGAACGATGGTCGCGAAGTGATCGGTCGCGAGGCTTCCGGCGGCTTCGTGCCGCTGTTCATGACCATGGGTCGGCTGAATTCCTCGAACGGTTACTGCGCCGTTATCCGCGACATCACGCAATGGAAGCGAACTGAAGAAGAGCTGCGCAACGCCAAGCGCGCCGCCGAAACCGCCAATGCCCACAAGACGGATTTCCTTGCCCGCGTCAGCCATGAAATCCGCACGCCGCTCAACGCCATCATCGGTTTTTCCGACATGATGGCCGGCGAGCGCTTCGGGCCGATCGGTCACTCGCGCTATATCGAATATGCGACCGATATCGGCCGTTCCGGCCGCCATGTGCTCGACATCGTCAACGACCTTCTCGATATCTCGAAGATCGAAGCCGGCGAGATGGATCTGGATTTCGCGTCAGTCGGCCTGAACGAAGCGATCACTGAAGCTGTGTCGCTGGTGCAGCCGCAGGCCAACAGCCAGCGCGTCATCATCCGCACCGCTCTGTCGCAAGCTGTGCCGAATGTCGTTGCCGATCTACGTTCGATCAAGCAGATCGCGCTCAACATTCTCTCAAACGCCATCCGCTTCACGCCGTCGGGCGGCCAGATCGTCGTCTCCACCTCCTATGAGAGCAATGGCAGCGTCGTCCTGCGCATCCGCGATACCGGCGTCGGCATGACGCGCTCGGAGCTGGAGCAGGCCATGAAGCCCTTCCGGCAGGTTTCCACCAATTCCCGCAAGCGCGGCGACGGCACCGGCTTGGGATTGCCGCTGACCAAGGCCATGGTCGACGCCAACCGCGCCACTTTCTCGATCAATTCCGCCCCGAACGAGGGCACCCTGGTCGAGATCACCTTCCCATCGCAGAGGGTGCTGGCGAACTGAGACAATCTCAGCTCGCCGTCAAAACCAGAGGTCGCGCACGCATCGTCCGTCGGAAGGAAGATCTTCAAACGTGTCGAGCCCATCGAAGTGATCGATCGGCAGGTCGGCAACGAGATCCGGCGGCGCCAGCCGCACATTGACGGCCATACGCCGGCGGCCATCCTTTTGCAGCCTCAGGCCGCGCCAGCTTACGACGCAGGCGCAGGATGGGCAGAACAGTATTTCGAGAGACGGCCTGTCCTTGCCGGCGCGGGTATAGGTGGCAGTCCGGCCGGTCACTGAGACCCGCTCTCCTTCGTAACCATAGGCCCACAGCGTGCCGTAGCGCCGGCAGAGCGTGCAGTTGCAGGCCGTGATCGAGCCCGGATCTCCTTCAAGCGTCCAGCCCGCCTTGCCGCAATGACACGAGCCGATCAGCATGGGTGCACCACTCCATTCGCTACGTGGTCGAAGGAGCGGCATTTTGCCTTAGTCACGAGATCCCTGCAAATGCACGGAGGACACGAATTCTCACTCCGGGCCACCGACGCGGCGAATGCCTCGGCTTTCAGGAAACGAAGACAGTCCAACCGACACCCAGGGCGGCAGACGCCAGCAAGGTCGATATCACCGACATCTTCAGGCGGAAGATGGCCAGCGCGGCCAACAGGGTCAGCACCAGCGAGGGCGGTGAAAGCGAGGTCAGGACGGGCACATCCATCGTCCAGGAGCCGTAGGTGAAATTCGTGGTCTCACGGAACAGCACATGGAGTCCGAACCAAATCGCGAGATTGAGGATGACGCCAACGACCGCCGCCGTTATCGCCGACATGGCGCCGGTCAGCGCGACATTGCCACGCATCTTCTCGATGAATGGCGCGCCGGCGAAAATCCAAAGGAAGCTTGGCAGGAAGGTGACCCATGTGGTCAGCACGGCGGCAAGGGTTGCTGCCGCAAGCGGGCTGAGGGTGCCGGGATTGCGATAGCCCGCCAGGAAACCAACGAACTGCGTGACCATGATCAGCGGTCCAGGGGTCGTTTCCGCCATCCCCAGACCATCCAGCATCTCGCCCGGCCGTAGCCAGCCCAGCTGCTGCACGGCCTCCTGTGCGACGTAGGCCAATACGGCGTACGCACCTCCGAAGGTCACGACCGCCATCTCGCTGAAGAATATCCCGATTTTGGAAAAGACGTTGTCGGGACCAAGCGTCATCACCAGGGCCGCAACCGGAATGAGCCACGCGGCAGCCAGCGCACCTGACGTCTTCAGAGACCAGGCGAGGTTTGGTCGAGCGTGCAAAGGGATCTCCTCGCCAAGAACGGAGTCCTTGTCTTCCAGAATTGCCCCGGAGCCCGACTTGTGCCCGCCGCCTATCCTGAAGGCCGCAATCCCTGCCCGAGAGGCCAGGTAGCCGATAAGTCCGGCTCCCACGATGATGAGGGGGAACGGAACGTGCAGGAAGAAGATCGCCACGAAGGCAGCCGCGGCCAGAGCAACCATAGCCCTGCTCTTGAGGGCTCGGCTTCCGATGCGAAACACCGCCTGAACAACGACCGCCAGGACGGCGCATTTTAGACCGAAGAACATCCCTTCGATAAAGGTCAGATTACCGAACATGACGTAGAGATAACTGAGCGCGAGGATTGCAATGAAGCCGGGCAGGACGAATAGAATGCCGGCGATCATGCCACCCAACGTCCTGTTCAGCAGCCAGCCGATATAGATGGCGAGCTGATGCGCTTCGGGACCTGGCAGCAACATGCAGTAGTTCAGGGCATGAAGAAACCTGTGCTCTCCAACCCATTTCTTCTCATCGACGACGATGCGATGCATGACGGCGATCTGTCCCGCCGGTCCGCCGAAGCTCAAGGCGGCAACGCGGATCCAGACCTTGACGGCCTCATGGAGGGGAACGATGTCCCGATGAGCCGCGCTTGATCGCTCGGCTACATTTTTTACGAGATCGGTCATAGTCGGTTACATCTTCCTCGGATTCGGCCAGTTGTGTGTCTCTTCCGTCGCATCACGACACCAACGATAGAAGGCATCATAGAGCGTCATGCCGGCTTCCAGCTGCTGCAGGTCGTCGTTAAACATCCGCGAAAGCCCGAGCGAGGCCGCAAGCAGCCCGGGCACCTCAGGCGCCAGGTCGGGCCGAGCGGTATCGGCTCCCCGGACGATAGTTGCAAGATGAAGGAGAGGTTCGATGCCGAGACCAAATTCTTCGATCATGACATCGAAGGTGCATAGCTCGCCGCGATGGCTCCAGAAAACATCTTCGATATCGAATGGCGTTGCCATGAAACGATCGGCGACGGCCGAAACTTCGGTTGCGGGAACGAACAGGAAGATCGCTGACGGATCGATAAAGCGCCGGATCAGCCACGGGCAAGCGATGCGATCGATCTTCGGTCGCGCCCTTGTTACCCATACCGTCCTGCCGCTAGCATCTCGCGGAGGCAGCTTTTCCTCGGCGACCAACATGTACTTCGCGCTTCGCCACGCTTCGAACCCGCCTTCAAGGACCTCCGCCTGCTTTCCGACGACACGCAGATGGGCAGCAACTCCGTGAGCGAGTTTCTGTCCTTTCTGGCAGAGAATGATGGCAGGTCTCGCCAGCTCGTTCGCCCAGTCGGTTACGGTTCGATAGTTGCGGCGAATGGAGCCGGGAATAAGACGAGGATCGGCGGCGAAATCCTCATCATTGCGGACGTCGAGGATCGGCGGCAAATTGGGCGTGCCGATAATACGATTGAGCTTGTCGGGTGTAATTTCCAGAAATGACGGCATGGCGCGTCCTCCGTTGGCTCGGTTTCACGGACGCGATTCTTCAGCCGTGGCCTCGTGGGGTGATCGCGACCCCAGAATTAATTTTCTGCCTGACGCGTTCCAAATGTCAAGCCGAATAACCGCGTGCTGCACCAGGCAGACAGTTCCTGGCTTCGGCGTCCACTTGCAGATTGGCCGTAACGTCGCGGCTGTTGTGAAGTTCCGCCGCGACAATGAAAGACCGCCCCGCCGATCAAGAATATCTGATGTATCTCCGAAGTATTATTGATGACAAACTTAAAATCCGTCGCCTTTTGTGAGATAATTCATCGCTGCGACCGACTATTCCGGTCGGTCATTGGGCACATAAGGGGGATCCAATGTCATCGACGGCAGTAGAAGCAGACGTAGGCGAAGTTTCGCCCAATCTAGTAGTCGATGCGATGTTTGCATGCCGAAAGACGGCCGCCATCGTAGCTGCCATAGAACTCGATCTTTTTACCTTGATTGGTGATGGCAGTGATGCAGCATCTTTGGCGACCGCTACAAATGCAGCCGAAAGAGGCGTGCGCATTCTGTGTGACTATCTCGTTGTGAACGGCTTTCTCACGAAAACAGGCAATCAATACGCTCTGACACCATCCAGCCGAGCCTTCCTCGACCGGCATTCGCCGGCCTATATGGGCGCGGCCATCGAATTCCTAGCCGCACCGGAAATCCTCAAGCAGATTCTAAACGATCCGCCTTCCTATGTCCGCAACGGCGGGTCCATTGGATTGGCGAACATGTCTCCCGACAATCCGGTTTGGGTGAAATTTGCTCGCGGCATGGGCGCGTTCACGGGCGGCAGCGCGATCAGCCTCGCCGCCGAAATGGCCAACTTGCCCATGCAGCCAAGGAAGATACTTGATATCGCCGCAGGCCACGGGCTTTTCGGGATCGAGATGGCGAAAACTTTTCCATCAGCCGAGATCGTTGCGGTCGATTGGGGCTCCGTTCTGGAATTGGCCAAACAAAATGCGCAGCAATTTGGCGTCGCCGAACGCTATAAGGTCATTCCCGGCAACGCATTCGAAGTCGACTGGGGCACGGACTACGATCTTATCCTGCTGCCGAACTTCCTGCATCATTTCGACCTGGAAACCTGCGCCGGATTGCTTAGGAAGAGCCGGGCAAGCCTGAGCGCCGAGGGCAAGGTGGTTGCGGTGGACTTCGTGCCGAACGACGATCTCGTATCGCCGCCCTTCCCCGCCGCATTCTCATGGGAGATGCTGGCGAGTACGCCTAAAGGCGAGGCCTACACGCAGAAGGATCTGGCTGAGATGGCTAGGCGTGCCGGTTTTCATAATGTGAGGGTAAAGCCACTACCACCATCGCCGGCAAGCTTGATCTTCTTCGAGTAGCGGTGCCCGGAGTACCCGGCCCCTCGTGCTGGGGGATGCGGAGATAGCGCCAAGGGGGCGGCCGCCCCCTTGAACTCGGAGATAGAAATTAATTCTCCTGCGCCCGTGCAGCCTTGCGCTTGGCCCTCGAATTCGGCTTGCCTGCTGGCGGGCCGTCGTTCTTGGCGAAGCCCGGCTTGCCGGGCTTTTTCGCCCAGGGCTTCTTGTCGGAACGTTCGGAAACACCGCCCTCGCCTGCATGCGTCCGCTCCGGCTTGCGGTCGGACTTCCATTTCGGCTTCGGGCCGTCATTCGAACGCGGTCCCTTGTCAGCAAAGGGCTTTTTCTTTGCAAAGCCGCCTTCCCGCTTAGCCTGGAAATCCGGCATGCCTGCAAGCGGCTTGACCCTGATGCCGCGCTCGAGCGTCTTGTCCGGACCGATGGCCGCGAGGAAGCGCTCGAAACCCTCCTGCGAGAGCTCGACGAAGGTCTCCTCGGGCTGCATCTTGATGGCGCCGATGTCGCGCTTGGTCAGATTGCCGTTGCGGCAAAGCATGGGGATCAGCCAGCGTGGCTCGGCATTCTGCTTGCGTCCAACCGAAAGCGATACCCAGAGACCATCGGTGAAGTCGTTGCGCCCCGCAGATGAGCCGTCATCGCGAGGCGTGACCGGAAAGTCATCCCGCCGCGGCTTTCTGCGCTCGCCTTCGGCCGGCACGTCCTGTAGCTCCTCGGGGGCGGAGTGACCAGTGCGGTATTGCCGCAGGAATGCAGCCGCCACCTGCTCGGCGCCGTGGCGCTCCAACAGCTGCCGGACGATCGACTGCTCGTCTTCGGCAAGCGGTGCTTCAAAGACCGGATCGGCTAGAAGACGCTCGTCGTCCCGCTGGCTCACCTCGTCGGCCGACGGTGGCTTTGCCCAGGTGGCACGGATGCGGGCGGCTTCCAGCAGGCGTTCGGTGCGTCGACGGGCGCTCAGCGGCACGATCATGGCGCTGACGCCCTTGTTGCCGGCGCGGCCGGTGCGGCCGCTGCGGTGCAGCAGCGTTTCCGGATTGGTCGGCAGATCGGCGTGAATGACCAGCTCCAACCCCGGCAAGTCGATGCCGCGGGCCGCGACGTCAGTCGCGATACAGACGCGGGCGCGGCCGTCGCGCATGGCCTGCAGGGCGTGCGTGCGCTCGTTCTGGCTGAGCTCGCCCGAGAGCGCAACAACCGAAAAACCGCGATTGTTGAAGCGGGCCGTCAGATGATTGACGGCAGCGCGCGTCGAGCAGAAAACGATGGCATTGCGCGCTTCATAATAGCGCAGCACGTTGATGATGGCGTTTTCCCGGTCGCTCGGCACCACGGTCAGCGCGCGATAGTCGATATCGACATGCTGCTTGGCCTCAGAAGCGGTGGCGATGCGGACGGCGTCGCGCTGGTAGTTTTCGGCAAGCTTGGCGATTGAGCGCGGCACCGTTGCGGAAAACATCAGGGTGCGGCGCTCGGATGGCGCGGCTTCCAGAATGAATTCCAGATCCTCGCGGAAACCGAGATCGAGCATTTCGTCGGCTTCGTCGAGCACGACGGCCTTGAGTTCGGAGATATCCAGCGAATTGCGGCGGATGTGATCGCAGAGACGACCGGGCGTGCCGACGACGATATGGGCACCGCGCTCGAGCGTGCGTCGCTCCGTGCGCATATCCATGCCGCCGACGCAGGAGGCGATCGTCGCGCCCGTGAGGCCGTAGAGCCATTCCAGCTCGCGCTGGACCTGCAGAGCCAGTTCACGCGTGGGCGCGATCGCTAGCGCCAAGGGAGCGCCTGCCGGGCCAAACCGTTCCGCGCCATCAAGCAGGCCGGGCGCCAGCGCCAGGCCGAAGGCAACCGTCTTGCCCG
This sequence comes from Rhizobium sp. No.120, assembly GCF_054558365.1. Lineage (NCBI taxonomy): Bacteria > Pseudomonadati > Pseudomonadota > Alphaproteobacteria > Hyphomicrobiales > Rhizobiaceae > Rhizobium > Rhizobium sp. No.120. Next base: position 567,871 of record NZ_BAAJNQ010000002.1, on the reverse strand, counting down.
AGCCGGTCTGGGCCGAGACAAGCGCATCCTTGCCAGCCAGGCCGGGATCGAGCATGGCCTTTTGCACCGGCGTCAGCGTTTCATACCCGCGCTTTGCCAAAGCCTGGGCGATCGCAGGAGCGATGCCTTCGAATTCAGTCATCATCTGTCTTTCGGAATTCTTCGCGCACCATCAGGCGGCGATCATCGTGGCTCGCACGTCGCGAACCTCTTCTTCACGCGTGCACATACTTGCTCAAGGCCGCAATGTACAGAGCAGAGGCGGATTCGCGACGAGGAAACGAAAAAAAGGCAGCGAACCGCGCTGCCTTTGAAGTTTATGCTGTCGAAAGCAAGCTCGAGTCACGGAACTTCATGTCTCGGGAGCCGAGAGTGGCTCCAATCCGTTCCAGCTCATGCGAACGGCCTCAAGTTAGCCTTTACTTTTGACCAAGCTTTCTTAACGCAGGGTTACCAAATGAGGGTCATCGTTTGCTCCTCAATTTTAAGGTGCGCCTCAGTTTTTCAGCTCTTCCAGCCCTTCAAAGAGATCCAGTGCTTCCGGATTGGCGAGCGCCTCCTTGTTCTTGACTGGACGGCCATGAACGACCTCTCGCACGGCAAGCTCGACGATCTTGCCGGATTTCGTGCGGGGGATATCGGTAACCGCGATGATCTTGGCCGGCACATGGCGAGGCGAGGCACCGGTGCGGATGCGCGTCTTCATTGCCTTGACCAGATCTTCGGTCAGGGAGACGCCGGCGGCAAGGCGGACGAAAAGCACGACGCGGACGTCATCGTCCCAATCCTGACCGATGCAGAGCGCCTCCAGAACCTCGGGAATCTGCTCGACCTGATTGTAGATCTCGGCCGTGCCGATGCGAACGCCGCCAGGATTGAGCGTCGCGTCGGAGCGGCCGTGAATGATGAGGCCGCCATGCTCCGTCCATTCGGCGAAATCTCCGTGGCACCAGATATTGTCGAAGCGCTCGAAATAGGCGGCGCGATATTTGGCGCGCTCCGGATCGTTCCAGAACATGACCGGCATGGAGGGAAAGGCCTTAGTGCAGACGAGCTCGCCCTTCTCGCCACGCACCGGCTTGCCTTCGTCGTTCCAGACATCGACGGCGAGGCCGAGGCCCGGCCCCTGGATTTCGCCGCGCCAGACCGCTTGCAGCGGGTTGCCGAGCACGAAGCAGGAGACGATATCCGTGCCGCCGGAAATGGAGGCCAGCTGGATATCGTCCTTGATGCCCTCGTAAACGAAGGTGAAACCCTCGGGCGACAGCGGCGAGCCGGTGGAGGTCATCAGCCGCAGGCTCGAAAGGTCATGCGAGGTCTTCGGCGTCAGGCCGCTCTTGTGGACGGCGTCGATATATTTGGCAGAGGTGCCGAACAGCGCGAATTTCTCTTCCTGCGCATAGTCGAACAGGATGTTGCCGTCAGGCGCGAAGGGCGATCCATCGTAGAGGCAAAGCGTGGCGCCGGCGGCAAGGCCCGTCACCAGCCAGTTCCACATCATCCAGCCGCAGGTGGTAAAATAGAAGACCTTCTCGCCGGGTACCACGCCACAATGCAGACGATGTTCCTTGATGAGTTGCAGCAGTGCGCCGCCAGTGGAATGCACGATGCACTTCGGGACGCCCGTCGTGCCCGAGGAAAACAGGATGAATAGCGGATGGGAGAAGGAGACGGGCTCGTACTCCACAGCTTTCGCCTCGAAGGGTGCAATCAGATCGTCGAGAGTTCGCGCGCCTGACGTTGCCGCCACGACCGCCTCGGCATTGCCGGCGTAGGGCACGATGATAGCAGGCGCTTTCAGTCGCTGAGCGATGGCGCTGGCCTTGGCGGTAACATCCTGCAGCTTGCCGGCGTACCAGTAGCCGCTGCAGGCGATGAAGAGCTTCGGTTCGATCTGACCGAAGCGGTCCATGACGCCCTGCTCGCCGAAATCCGGAGAGCAGGAAGACCAGATCGCACCGATCGACGCTGCCGCCAGCATGCAGGCGATGGTTTCGGGCATGTTCGGCATCATGGCTGCGATGCGGTCCCCCTTGCCGATACCCTCGGCGCGGTAGGCCTGCTGCAGCCGGGATACCATGGCGGCCAGCCGATCCCAGGACCAGCGATCGCGCACCTTATCCTCGCCCCAGAAGACCAGCGCATCGCCCTCGCCGCTCCGCGACAACAGGTTTTCGGCGAAATTCAGCTCGGCATCGGGAAAGAAGCGGGCATCCAACATGACATCGCCATGGATCAGCGCCCGCTCACCGCGCTTGCCCTTCACGCCGCAGAAATCCCAGACCGCCGACCAGAAGTTTTCACGATCTGCGATGGACCAGGCATGGAGGCCGGCAAAATCCGCCAGCGAAAGGCCGAAGCGGCGGTTGCATTCCTGCATGAAGGCAAACATGGGGCTCCGGCGGCGAAACTCCTCCGACGGCGTCCAGAGCGGCTGCTGATCCTGCATATTTCTCTCCCCGCTTTTCGCTCTATATATAGCGATGTTGCAGCGCATTATAAAACATGGTGTTGTGGGCATTGCCAGTGCGTGATGTTTGCATCGGGCAAACATTTCCTATATCCGGCAAACTCAGGCAGACTATCCCTATCAGTTCAAGAGTCTCCTCGGGATCATGAGTGCTTCGAAAAACAACAAGTGGCGGTTGACGATGCGTTCGGCCTCGCGCTGGCTGCCTGCCTTTGCTCGCACGACCGGCATCATTCTTCTCACGATCCTCATTGTCTTTGCTGTCTTCAGAGCGACCGCCCCTTTTCTGATTTCAAGCGGTCTTGTGCGCTCTGGCATCGAGAAGGCACTGTCGGATTGGACGGGATATCGCGCCCAGATCGAAGGCGACCCGACGCTTGATTTCTGGCCGACGCCACGTGTGACGCTCAATCAGGTCACCATCCGCGAACCGTCGAAAAACGGCAAGGTTCTCGGCCATGTCGATAGCCTTTCGGCGGATTTCTCCCTGTGGTCGGCGATCCGCGGGCACGCGCATTTTCACGAATTCCATTTCCTGCGTCCGATCCTCTACATCCGCCGCGACGACAATGGCCTGATCGACTGGACGAACGAAGGCCGCCTTTCCAAAGCGATTGAGCAGGCCGAGGCCTCCTCCGGCGACGGCATGCGGATAAGCAAGGAACAGGATGCAGCCATCGGCATGCTGACCATTGAGGACGGCAGCATTGAGATGACCGACGAGCGCAGCGGCAATATCTACAAGCTCAACGCCGTCAACGCCGACATCTCCTGGCCACGGCTTTCACAGTCGCTGAGCGCCGTCGTCCTTGCCCGCTTCAACGGCCAGGACATCAAGCTGAATTTCGATTCGACGCAGCCTCTGCTTTTCTTCGCCGGCAAGAATGTGGATACCAAAACCAGCTTCGTCTCGCCGCTGATCAGCTGGACCTATACGGGTATCACTAGCATATCGGATTTTTCGGCGCTTTCCGGCAATCTGGATCTGAGCGTGCCGAACGTTCCTTCCTTCATCGCCTGGAGCGGCCAGCGCCTGCCGGCGGCCGACGCCTTGGAGAATATCTCGCTCAACGCCAGCATCGCAGCGATCGACAATGGCCTGCGCTTCAACAATCTCAGCTTCAAGGTCAACGATTCCGCAGCCTCCGGCATCATGGACCTGAGCTACACGAAAGCGGGCAAACCGAAGATTTCCGGCACGCTGGCTTTCGACCAGATGAACCTCAATCCTTTCCTTGCCGCCTTCTCCATGCGCCTGGCCGCGCAAACCGCCATCGATGCACTGCTGAACGGCAATCCGCTGCAGCGGCTCGACCTCGACTTGCGGTTATCATCGAACAAGGCGGCCCTCGGCCCCTTCCAGTTCGACAATATCGGCGCCAGCCTGCTGGTGGCAGATGGCAAGGCGAAATTCGACATAGGCGACAGCGGCTTCGAAAATGGCTCGCTGACCGCGCATCTTGAGGTCGCACCGGGCGACTTCGACGGCGGCGGCAAATTGCAGATATCGATTCGCAACGCCGATTTCGGTGGGCTCTTCACGCGCCTGAATTTGATTGGCCCGCTGCCGATGCCTTCATCGGCGTCGCTGGATCTTTCGCTCAGCACCTCGAAGCCGATCTGGGTTGCCACGCTCAGCGACGTCGCCGGCACACTGCATTTCGCTTCGTCGGGAGGATCGTTCCGCCAATTCGATCTTTCGAGCTTTCGGACGCTCGCCACCCAGAAGGCATTCTTCCGGATGAGCGATATCGCCGGCTCATCCTTCACCTTCGACAGCATCAACGCAGATGCAAGTTTTGCGAAAGGCTCCGCCGAGGTCCAGAACGCAACCATTACCGGCCGCAACGAGACGATCAGCTTCAACGGCGTGGTTCCGTTCCGCACTAACGGGCTGGCACTCTCTGGCGCAATCGAGGCGACCTCACCCTCCGACGCCAGCGAACTGCCGATGCTGCCCTTCTTCATTGGCGGCAGCTGGCCAAACCCGGTGATTTCGCCGGTCGCAACGCTTCTGCAAAAACCGGCACAGCAGCCATAGTTCTTGCGGAGGCGCCGTTCGGCCGCAGTACTTCAAGCTGCTGCAGCCGCCTGCTCATCCCTCTGTCGCTGGACTTCTCGGCGCTTCGTCGCGATGGAAGCGCATATGACGCCGAGGGCGACCACGCCGATCAGGATGGTGCAGATGGCATTAATCTCCGGCGTCACCCCAAGCTTGACCTGACTGTAGATCAGCATCGGCAGGGTCTTGGCGCCTGCGCCGGAAGCAAAGGTCGCGATTACCAGATCGTCGAGCGACAAGGTGAGCGCCAGCACCCAGCCGGAGAAGACGGCCGGCGCGATGATCGGCAGCGTCACCTCGAAGAAGGTGCGCACCGGCGGCGCGCCGAGATCCATCGCCGCCTCCTCGATGGAGCGATCGAAGGTTAGTAGGCGGGACTGAACGACGACGGCGACGAAGCACATGGTCAGCGTCGTATGCGCCATGACGATCGTCCAGAAGCCGCGATCGACGCCCGATGTTACGAAGAGCAGCAGCAGCGACAAGCCGGTGATGACGTCTGGCATAACCAGCGGCGCATAGATCATGCCCGAAAACAGGATTCGGCCGCGGAAACGCGTGTAGCGTACAAGCGTGATGGCCGCGAGCGTACCGAGTACGGTTGCAATCGTCGCTGAGAGCAGCGCGATGCGCACCGTCAGCCATGCAGCATTGAGCATCGTATCATTGCTGAAGAGGTGCACGTACCACTGCGTCGAGAAGCCGCCCCAAACGGTGACGAGACGCGAGCTGTTGAAGGAATAGATGACCAGCAGCAGGATCGGCAGGTAGAGGAAGGCCAGGCCGAGCGTGACCGAGACAATGTTGAAGCGGGACCAGCGAATCATTCGTTATCTCCCCTTCTCATCGGCTTTGGCTTGGAAATGCTGGAAGAAGACGATGGGCACTACCAGCACCAGAAGCAGGATAGTCGCTACCGCCGAAGCCAGCGGCCAGTCGGTGTTGCTGTAGAATTCCGTCCAGAGCACCTTGCCGATCATCAGGGTCTGCGAACCGCCGAGCAGATCAGGGATGACGAACTCGCCAACGGCCGGGATGAAGACCAACATGCAGCCGGCGACGATGCCAGGAATGGAGAGCGGAAAGGTAACACGCCAAAAGGCGCCGATCGGCGTGCAGCCGAGATCTTGCGCCGCCTCGATCAGCGTGCCGTCCATCTTCTCCAGCGCGGAATAGAGCGGCAGAACCATGAAGGGCAGGTAAGAATAAACCATGCCGATATAGACGGCGGTATTGGTGTTCAGGATGACGAGCGGCTCATGGATGATGCCGAGCGCCATCAGCAATTGGTTCAACAGGCCCGTCGTGCTCAAGATCGACATCCAGGAATAGACGCGGATCAGAAAGCTCGTCCAGAAGGGCAGGATGACCAGCATCAGCAAGGTCGGCCGGATCGTGCGCGGCGCCTGCGCCATGCCATAGGCGATCGGATATGCGATGATCAGCGTCAGAAGCGTCGAGATGCCGGCGATCTGCAGGCTCTCGATATAGGCGTTCATATAGAGGGGGTCGCCGGTCAGCCACACATAATTGTCGAACGACATGGTCTGCAGCTTGTCCCACCAGTCGCCGAAGCTGTCGCTCCAGGCGAAGGACGGATCATAGGGCGGGACCGACAGCGCCTTCGTCGACAGCGAAATGCGGAAGACGATGAGGAAGGGCGCTAGAAAGAAGATCAGCAACCAACCATAGGGAACGATGATGACGAGGCGCTGATAGATGGAGGAGCCGAGCGCTTTCATGATCAATCCTTCAGCAAGACGCCGGCATTTTCGTCGAAGGAGACCCAGACATTCTGATCGTAGGCGAAGGGTTCTTCCACGGCGCGCACCGCATTCAGGGAAGAGGCCTTGACCACCTGACCGCTTTTCAGCTTGACGTGGAAAACGGTCATGTCGCCGAGATAGGCGATGTCCCAGATCTCGCCTTCGGCGGCATTGACCGAAGCATTGGCGGGCGGGCGCGGCGATACCCTGAGTTTTTCCGGGCGGATGGCAAGGCTGGCACGGCTTCCCGCCGATGGCATATCGCTGGAAGCGGTACGCACCGCAAATCCCGAATCGACCGCGATCTCGACGATGCCAGATTGTGCCGAGGTGACGTTTCCGTCGAGAATATTCACATCGCCGATGAAGTCGGCGACAAAGCGACAATTGGGTGCCTCATAGATCTCGGCTGGGGTCGCAACTTGCACCACCTTGCCGTGGCTCATGACCGCGATGCGGTCGGCCATGGTCATCGCCTCTTCCTGGTCGTGGGTGACGACGACGAAAGTCAGCCCCAGGCTTTGCTGCAGATCCATGAGTTCGAACTGCGTCTCTTCGCGCAACTTCTTGTCGAGCGCGCCAAGGGGTTCGTCGAGCAGCAGCACCTTCGGCCGTTTCGCAAGCGAGCGGGCAAGCGCAACGCGCTGGCGCTGGCCGCCGGAAAGCTGGTTTGGCTTGCGCTTGGCGAATTGCTCCAGCTTGACGAGCTTCAGCATCTGCGCGACGCGATCGTCGATCTCGGCTTTCGGCATGCCATCCTGGCGCAGACCAAAGGCGATGTTCTTTTCCACCGACATATGGGGAAACAGCGCGTAAGACTGGAACATCATGTTGACGGGGCGACGATAGGGCGGCGTGCCGGCAAGATCCTGGCCATCGAGCACGATCTCGCCCGTCGTCGGCTGCTCGAAACCAGCCAGCATGCGCAAAAGCGTGGACTTGCCGCAGCCGGATGCGCCGAGAAGGGCAAAGAATTCACGATTGTAGATATTCAGGGAGAGGTTATCGACGGCGGTGAAATCACCGAACTTCTTGGTCACGTTCCTGAAGGAAATGTAAGGCTTGGCCGAAGGATCGGTCCAAGGAGCAAAGGAACGTCGGATATTACCGAGTGATTTCATTATCTATCCCCAAATGGATGCCCGGATGGGCGCGTGTCGTGCCGGCTCTTCCCCGTTCCGGCGCGCTCGTGATTCCTGCATTATCCTCATAAGGAAAGGCCCGGACGTTGCCGTCCGGGCCGCTTCGATTTATTGGCCTGTCGTGACCTTTGTCCACAAGCGCGTCGCCACGCGCTGCGTTTTAGAGTCCCAAGGGGTCAGCGTGTATAGTTTCTCGCGGACCGCGTCGGTGGGATAGACGGACGGATCTTCCAGCACGTCCTTGCTCACGAACTGCTGCGACGCCTTGTTGCCGTTGGCATAGGAAGTGAAGTTGCTCGCCTTGGCGATGACCTCAGGCTTCATGATATAGTTGAGGAAGATATGCGCCTCCTCGACATGCGGCGCATCGGCAGGGATCGCCATGACGTCGAACCACATCTGCGCCCCTTTCGTCGGGATCGAATAGGCGATGTTGACGCCATTTTTCGCCTCGGCGGCGCGGTTTCGGGCCTGCAGCACGTCGCCGGAATAGCCAAACGCCAGGCAGATATCGCCATTGGCAAGCGCATTGATATATTCGGAGGAATGGAACTTGCGAACGAAGGGACGGATCGCGGTCAGGAGATCCTCGGCCTTCTTGAAGTCTTCCTGCTTGGTCGAATTCGGGTCGAGACCCAGATAGCGCAGGGCGGCCGGAATGACGTCCGTCGGCGAATCCAGCACGTAGATGCCGCAATCCTTGAACTTGGCGGCCAGCGCGGGATCAAAGATCACATTGATGTCAGGCGCCGCATCGGTGCCGAGGATCTGCTTCGCCTTGTCGACATTGTAGCCGACACCGCTGGTACCCCACATGTAGTCGATGGCGTACTGGTTGCCGGGGTCATATGTGGCGATGCGCTGCTGCACCGTATCCCACATGTTGGAGATGTTCGGCAGCTTGGACTTGTCGAGCTTCTGGAAGACGCCGGCCTTGATCTGGCGCTGCAGGAAGTAAGCGGTCGGCACGACAATGTCGTAGCCGGTCTTGCCGGCCAGCAGCTTGGTTTCTAGTGTCTCGTTCTGGTCGAAGGTGTCGTAGACGACCTTGATGCCGGTTTCCTTGGTGAAATCCGTCAGGATGGAATTATCGATATAATCCGACCAGTTGTAGATATTGACGACCTTGTCTTCTGCCTGAGCGACCGTTGCCAGCGAAACGACAGCGAATGCCGTTGCTGCAAGCCGTGCGAACATGGACTTCATAGTCTCTCCTGTTTTGTTCAAGGGCATCCTAGCGATGCCCAACCCTCTGTTTTTCCCGTTAGACTAGAAAGGAAATCGGAAGGCGACAAGGGAAAAAGCAAGCCGACATAAGCTTTAGCCCTTTTCCTCGAAAACGATCTTTCGCCCCGCAAATTAGCAACGCCTTTAGCACGCAATCGTGAACTCAAAGCCGGCTTCACACGTGAATACGGAAGCAGGCTTTGCTAACATCGCGACATTCTCGCTCGCGAACATTCTCAAGCCCGTTTCGCCATCCTGCCCAGCGGGCAAACTCAAACCCATCATCGGGGACCTATCATGGAGTATCAGAAATTCGGCAATACCGGTCTCAGCGTCTCGCGCCTGTGTCTGGGCACGATGACCTTCGGCCTGCAGATCGAGCAGGAAGACATAGCCCATGCCATTCTCGACAGGGCGACCGATGCCGGCGTCAATTTCATCGACACCGCCGATGTCTATCCGCTCGGCGGCGGCGAACAACTTGCCGGCCGCACTGAGGAGATCGTCGGGCGCTGGCTAAAGGGCAAGCGCGACCGTTTCATCGTCGCTACGAAGGCTGTCGGAAAGGTCGGCCCGTCTCCCTGGGATCAGGGGGCGTCGCGCAAGCATCTTCTCGACGCCATCGACGCTTCGCTGCGGCGCCTGGGCACTGACTATGTCGATCTTTACCAGTTGCATTCGGACGATCGCGAAACACCGCTAGACGAGACGCTGGAGGCGCTCGACGTCATCGTACGCTCGGGCAAGGCTCGCTATGTCGGCGTGTCGAACTTCCTCGCCTACCGGCTGGCGCTGGCGCTCGGCCGCGCCGATTTTTTGCGCACCGCCCGCTTCGTTTCGGTGCAGCCACGCTACAATCTCCTGTTCCGTCAGATCGAGCGCGAGCTTCTGCCGCTTGCCGAAGAACAGCGTATCGCCGTCATCCCCTACAACCCGATCGCAGGAGGCCTCCTCACCGGCAAGCATAAGCACGATGTCGCGCCGACAGAAGGCCGCTTCAGCGCGCAGCTGCGCAGCGCCGGCAGCAATTATCTGCAGCGCTATTGGCATGAGCGCGAATTCGCGACCATCGAGAAGCTGCGGGGTATTGCCGAAGAGGCCGGGCAATCGCTGACCAAGCTTGCCATCGCCTGGGTTGCGGCCAATCCGGTGATCACCTCTGCCATCATTGGCGCCAGCCGTCCCGAACAGCTGACGGACACGCTTGCCGCCATCGATCTCAAGCTCGATCCGGAGCTGAAGGCGAAGCTTGACGAAGCCACGGTCGAATATCGCTGGGGCGACGCGGCACGGTGAAGAAGCACGAACCGGCGGTCAATTGCCGCCGGTTCTTTCACACATAGGTCGGACGCTTGCCGGCAAAGAGTTCGGCATGGCTTTTCAACAGTTTGGTCATGCGGTCGACCACCGTGCGGATTTCCTGACGATGGCGGTCGGCATTGTTCATGACGATCCATTGCCGATGGCGCAGCTCGTGAATTTCCTCGCCGACTCGCTCCAGTCGGGGTTCCTGATCTCCGACGAAACAGGGCAGAACGGCAATGCCGGCTCCGGCAAGCACGAGATCGTGCAGCGAGCGCGGACGGCTGACCGTGAAAACAATTTCCTGACGCTTGTTCTGATGGGGCCAGCGCAGATAGGCCGAGATTGCTTCCTCCTCCGCTACCGCGATCCAGCGCTGTGGGCCGACAAAGCGCATATTGCGGGCCTGATAGGCGGCATAGGCAACATCACTGATCTTGATGGCGGCGAGATTGGTCTCTTCCGGCTCGAAAGCACGAATGCCGATATCGCTTTCGCGATGAGCGAGGCTGGCGCGGCGCTCGCCGAGATGCAGATCGATGCGAAAGCCGTCGCGCTCCGAGCAGATGGTTGGCATATTCTGGCTGAGCAGCCAGCCGATCCAGGTGCCAGCGGCGATGCGGACGACAGACATGCCCTGGGCATTGCGTTGCCAGCTGTCGACCTTGCGGGCGGCCGCCTCCATCTCCAGCAGCTGATCGAACAGCGCCTGGCCGTCGCCGGTCAGCGTATAGCCCGCTTGGCTGCGCTCGAAGAGCGGACGGCCGATCTGCGCTTCCAGTTCCAACATCCGCCGGCCGATCGTCGCGGGGCTGAGGCCGCTTGAAGGGACCGCGCCGGTCAAACCACCGCCACGGGCGACATCGAGGAAAAGCTGATAGGAATCCCACGTGGTGTTTTTCATAATTGAAAAACATAAGACGATCATGGCCGTTTATAAAGCAACTTCCGATGTGTAGTTGAAGGGATGCCTCACGGAAGGAGACATCTCATGCTGGACAGCATAGCTCTGGCGAAAGCCATAGAAATCCAAAGCCTGACGCGCGAAAAGCAATGGCACTGCGACGAGGATTTGTTCTACCTCGACTACGGGCGCGAGCCGCCGCAGTTTTTCATGTGGATTGAGCGGATATTTGCTGCTTTGAACACCCGACGCAAGGAAATGAAAAAAGCGGACCGGCCGGAAATCGGCCGATCCGCCTGCAGTGGTAGTTGCAGTTAGGCTGCCGCCTGCTCGCGCATGTAATTCGCGCTGTAACCAGCATCGATCTTGAACTGTTGAATGAGGTGCAGCAAGGCATCGGCCTCAGCGGCAAGCTCGCGGCTGGCAGCCGTGGTTTCCTCAACCATGCCGGCATTCTGCTGCGTCATCTGGTCCATATGATTGACCGAGGAGTTAACCTCCTGCAGCGCGCTTGCCTGGTCGTGGCTTGCGCGGGCGATCATTTCCACATGGTGGCTGATGGTCACGATCTGGCTGCTGATCTGGGCCAGTACCGAACCGGCCTCCTGCACGAACTGCGAACCGGAATTGACCTCCTCGGTCGACTTGTTGATGAGTCCCTTGATCTCCTTGGCGGCTGCTGCGGAGCGCTGTGCAAGTTCGCGCACCTCCATGGCAACGACGGCAAATCCCTTACCGGCCTCGCCGGCGCGGGCGGCTTCGATGCCGGCATTGAGCGCCAGAAGGTTGGTCTGGAAGGCAATCTCGTCGATGACGCCAATGATCTGTTCGATCCGGCGGGAGGCGTCCTCGATACGCGACATTGCATCGATGGCATTGCCGACGACGACGGAGCTGTTATCGGCGCTGCGCTTAGCTTCGCGCACGATTGCATCCGCATCCTTGGCGCGTTCGGCAGATGAACGCACCGTCGTCGTGATCTGGTCGACAGCGGCGGCAGTCTGCTCCAACGAAGAGGCCTGCTGCTCGGTCCGCTTCGACAGAGCCTCGGCGGAAGTCGCCATCTGGTTGCCGTTGCTCTGGATCATCTCGACATTGTCGCGCACCTGGCTCAGCGTGTGCTGCAGGCGCGACAGAGAGCTGTTGAAATCCTGGCGAAGCTGTTCGAGGCGACCGATGAACGGCGTTTCGATCGTTGCCGAAATATCGCCCTGGGCAAGGCGCTCGAGACCGGCGGCAAGTTCGCTGACGGCATAGTCGATCTGACGGTCAAGCTCGCGCTTTTCGGCATCGTTGCGCTGACGTTCGTGCTCCGCTGCCGCACGCTCCTCGTCGCTCTGTTCCTCGATACGAATCTTCGAGATAGCGTTTTCCTTGAAGATGCCGAGGGCCCGGGCCATATCGCCGATTTCGTCGCGGCGCTGCTCGCCGGAGATCGAAGTTTCGAGCAAACCGTCAGCAATGCGGCGCATGGCGGCGGTGATCTGGCCAATCGGGCGCTGCAGGGTCAGGACGAGCGCGATGCCGCCGGCGACCGAAAGGATGATGCCGAGTGCGGTTGCTAGGATGGATATGGAATTTGCCTGGTTGCGCTCGCTGCCGGCGCTCTGTTTCTGCGTCTCGGCGAAAGCGGTGAGCTGACCCCAGACCTGATCGAGTTGCTGGCGGGCGCCGGCATATTCGGCGATCCGCTGGTCAATGGTTTCGACCAGCTTGCCGCCGGCGTCATCCATGGACTTGATCGCAGGACGAATGGCCGAGTCGATATCGCCGGCAAAATCCATGCTCTTGGCGCTCTGGTTCAGCGTATCGATATCGCCGCCGAGCTTGGAGACTTCCTGGCGCAGGCGGACGAGATTGTCCTTGGTCGTATTGGCATCGAAATCCGCCAGTACCAGCTGCAGCGAATAAATAGAATCCTGCAGGCGGCGCGTATCCTGAAGAACCGAATTGGTCTGTGCGACGCGCGCATCAAGAGACACGAAGGTCGTGGTCGCCTGGCGCATCATCTGCGTCGCCGTCAACTGCGTGTAGGTCGAGGTCTGACGGAAGCGCGAGAGTAACCGACCGATATTGGTGATCGTGTCGTCGGTCGGAGCATCCGTGCTTTCGGTGAAGGCCGCAAGATCCTTAATCGTGCCCGTCAATGACTGGACGACGCTTTTCTGGTTCTGCGGCAATGCGAGGTCGATCGACCGCTGCGCCTTGTTCAGATCTGTCAGACGATCCTTCAGAAGCTTGACCTTGTCGGCTGGCGTCGCCGCGTTATTGAAGTCTTGCGCCACGGCAACCAGCAGGTCGCCGCCCTTCAGCAAGCGATCGGCCGAACGCAAAGTCGAGGTCGCATCCGCCTGATCCTTGCGCATCTGGTCTTCAAGCTGCTGGCTGTTGAAATTAACGTTGAAGCGGGCACTGATCAAGGCGCGTTGGGCGTCGTCGATCGTCTTGCGTAGAGACAGTTCCTGTTCATGCAGCGACCACAGCCTACCGACGAGGTTGGACAAGTCGGCGGTCTTTGTCGTCGCGTCGGTGAGGTTGTCGCGGCCTTCCGACTCGGGCCCAAGCTGACTCAACGTCGAATTGAGTACGCTCTGCTGCGATTTGATGTCCTCATAGAGCTTGTCGCGCTGGCGAGCGTTCGTGATGCGGAGGAAATCGTCCATGGAACCATAAAGGTTCTTGAACCCGGTCAGGGACTGCAGGACGCTGTTGGAGATCTCCATGCGTCCCTGAAGCAGGCCCGATGCATAAAGCCCGGTGAGGCCCACGGCAGAAATGCTGATGACGAATGGCAGGACGAATATCAGAACCTTCGTCCTGATGTTGAAACGCGACAATATCTTGTCAATGAACATTTTGGCCCAGACCTCACACCGCTCCCCGTCGACGCCGCCTCGGCGCTGACCGGATGTATAACCATCGTTCTTGAAATATCCGCAGACAGGGTTCCTGAGTATAAGTCAGGAAGCAATCATTGCTTCGGCTCCAGCTTGCAGTAGAGCGCCCCAAGAAATCGAGTGTGATTGTGGGTGTGATTAATTAATTTTCAGATAAGGCTGTAATGCAACCTACATTACACAACCAAACGCTGAGGAACGGGCAATGAAGCGCATCTATATGCGCGAGCCAGGACCGCCGCTCGGCAGCGGCCGGGAACATAGGGCGGCTGTAATCAGAAACCGCGTACGGCGAGATAGGCAATGCAAGCGGCTGTCACGCCAGTCGCCAACATCAACAGTCTTGCCGCCAGGAGCTTGGCATTGTCACGGGTCTGAGCAATTGCAATGGCGCGAGCGCGACGCTGTGTTTTGTTCATGAGTATATTCCCATTTTCGCACTGACACGATAACCGGCAAAAGGCCGCTTTCGCAACAGGCAATATACAAAATAGAAATGTAGGAAAAGAAAACGCCAAAACCAGAGGTTAGCCGCAAGTCTCGCGGCTAACCGACGGAGATCCAGGGTGTGTGCGGCCGAAGCGCTCTACTTCAATAGTGCAGCGATCGCGGGATCCGTCGCCATTTCCGCAGCTGTCTTGCCGCCGCTCGACTTGATGGTCTTGTCGGCGCCATCCTTCAGCAAAGCCTTGACGACAGCCGGATCATGTTGCTGGGTGGCCATATGCAACGGTGTCCAGCCATCAAAATCGCCAGGCGCGTTGACGTGGGCGCCTTTTGAAACCAGCAAATCGATCATCTCCGGAGGACCATAATAGGCTGCGGTATGCAGCGGATACCAGCCCTCCGTCGTCTTCAGGTTCACATCGGCCCCGCACGTCAGCATTTTCTTGACGAGGTCAGCCTTCTTGTCACGAATCGCAATGGCGAAATTCGTATCCCCGCCCCTGTCCCGGCCGTTAGGATCCAGCTTCTTGCACTGCGCGGACGCCGCGCTGGCACCCGATGCCGTGACGGCAAGCATGCCAAGCGACATTGCTGCGGCCGCAACAATGCCTGAGAAGGTTAAGCGGCGGAATAGCTCGAGCTTGAACGCCATGATTGCTCCATGAAATATTTCGCGTTAGAGGTGTTCTATGCCCGCTTTGCCGCCCATTGGCAAGCTCAATTCAGGCCGCCTCGCCTGCGACATGGCCGGATGCCCATGCCCATTGGAAATTGTAGCCGCCGAGCCAACCGGTCACATCAACGCATTCGCCGATGAAGAACAGGCCAGGGAAGGTCTTTACCTGCATTGTCCGCGAATCAAGGCATGCCGTATCGATACCTCCGAGCGTCACCTCCGCCGTGCGATAGCCTTCGGAGCCCGAGGGTTTGACGCTCCACAACTGAATGGCTGCCGCGAGCTGCTGCAACCGCTTGTCGGATTGATCGGCCATGTTGCCGGAGATACCTTCGCTCTCGACGACATACTGGGCCAACCGCTTCGGCAGGATTTCCGCAAGCGCGGTCTGCGCCGATTGTCGGCCATTCGCCTGCTTTGCTTTCTTGAGAAGCGCAAAGACATCGATATCGGGCTCAATCACGACCGTGATCTCCTCTCCCTCCCGCCAATAGGAGGAGATCTGTAGGATGGCGGGGCCGCTGAGGCCGCGATGGGTAAAAAGCAGGGCCTCGCGGAACGCCGTCTTGCCATGGCGGATCTCGGCGGGCGCAGCAATGCCGGAAAGCGGCGCAAGGCGCTGGAGCAATTGCGGATCGAGCGTCAGCGGCACAAGGCCTGGCCGTGTTTCAACCAAGGGCAGGCCGAATTGCTCGGCGACGCGATAGGCAAAACCGGTGGCCCCCATCTTGGGAATGGACTTGCCGCCGGTGGCGACGACCAGCGAGGATGTTTCGAAGGTGCCTTCGGACGTGCCGACGCGATAGCCGCCGGCTGTCTGCTCGATATTGCCGATTTCCGTTCGCAATCGCAATTGCACGCCCGCATCGCGCATCTCGTCTGTGAGCATGCGGATGATGTCCTTGGCGCTGTTGTCGCAGAAGAGCTGGCCGAGCGTCTTCTCATGCCAGGCGATGCCGTAGCGCTCGACCATGGCGATGAAATCCTGTGGTGTGAAACGGGCGAGCGCCGATTTGGCGAAGTGCGGATTGGCGCAGAGGAAGTTCTTCGGACCGGCATGGATGTTGGTGAAATTGCAGCGGCCGCCACCGGAAATGCGGATCTTCTCGCCGGGTGCGGCGGCATGATCGAGCACGATGACGGAACGCCCGCGCTGGCCGGCGCGGATAGCGCACATCATACCTGCCGCACCCGCACCGAGGACGATCACATCGTATCTATCAGCCACACTTCAGTCCTTCATTCTTCGCCGCGCGCGCTCGTCATTTTTCCATCATACGGCGAAAGTCCAAGCGGTTTTCCCCCTCGCCAATTGGCAAACTGCAGTTATGATGCGATCACCGATCAACCCAAATACGGTGTTTTATGCCTGCGAGAAAGACCCCGCTGAAAGCTTCCATACCCGTCTCAAAGGCCCCTACAGTCCCTCCTTCTCTGAGATCGGCACGCGGCGTGGCAAACTGGAAGGAAGCGGCGCAATGGCTGCGGGCACGCGGGATCGAGGATATAGAATGCATCACGCCGGATCTTGCCGGCGTGCCGCGCGGCAAGATGATGCCGACGTCGAAATTCACCTCCAATACATCGCTGGCGCTACCCTCGGCGATCTATCGCCATACGATTTCAGGCGAATATCCGGAGGAGACCGAAAGCTTCCGCTACGAGCCGCGCGACAGCGATCTGAAGCTGGTGCCCGATCTTTCGACGCTGTCGGTCGTGCCCTGGGAAAGCGATCCGACGGCGCAGGTGATCTGCGATATCGTCAATTCCGACGGCGAGGAAGTCTCCTACACGCCGCGCAACGTGCTGAAGCGCATCATGGCACTCTACCGCGACCGCGGCTGGAAGCCGGTTGTGGCGCCGGAAATCGAGTTCTATCTCGTCGCCAAGAATGACGATCCGGATTATCCGCTGCACCCGCCGAAGGGTCGTTCCGGCCGTTCCATCCTTGGCGGTCAGGGCTATTCGATCGCCGGCATCAACGAGTTCGACGAGTTGATCGACGATATCTATCACTTCTCCGAGAAGCAGGGTCTCGAGATCGACACGTTGATTCACGAAGAGGGTCCGGCGCAGCTGGAAATCAACCTGCGCCACGGCGATCCGATCGAGCTTGCCGACCAGGTATTCATGTTCAAGCGCACGATCCGCGAGGCGGCGCTGAAGCACGGCATCTATGCGACCTTCATGGCCAAGCCGATGCAGAGCCAGCCAGGATCGGCGATGCACATTCACCAGTCGGTCGTGAACATCGAGACCGGCAAGAACGTCTTCACCAACCCGGACGGCAGCCCCTCGCCCGAGTTCTTCCATTTCATCGGCGGCATGCAGCGCTTCGTGCCGAACGCGCTGGCGATGCTGGCACCGTATGTGAACTCCTATCGCCGGCTGGCGCCGAACATGTCCTGCCCGGTCAACAATGCCTGGGGCTACGACAACCGCACCACCGCCTTCCGCGTTCCGGTCTCCGATCCGCAGGCGCGGCGCGTGGAAAACCGGCTGCCGAGCTCGGATGCCAATCCCTATCTGGCGCTCGCCGCCTCGCTTGCATCGGGCCTGCTCGGCATCATGAAGCAGGTGGAGCCGACGGCACCGACCGAGGATTCCGCCAATGAAGGCTCCATCGACCTGCCCCGCGGCCTGTTGGAAGCCATTGCGCTGATGGAAGACGAGCCTGCCTTCGAAGAAGTCTTCGGCAAGGATTTCATCGGTATCTATGCCGGCGTGAAACGGGGCGAATTCGAAACCTTCATGCAGGTCATCAGCCCGTGGGAGCGGGAATTCCTTCTGCTTAACGTGTGAGGGAGGCGCCCATGGCATTGCAGGAAACTTGGCAGAGCCCGATTGCACCCGGCCTTTCCTTCTACCAGGCAACCGTCGGGCCGCGTCCGATCTATCCGAAGCTCGACGGCTCGCGCCGCGCAGATGTCGCGATCATCGGCGGAGGCTATACCGGCCTTCAGGCCGCCTATAACCTCGCCAAAGGCGGTGTCGACGTCGTTCTGATCGACGCCAACCGTTTCGGCGATGGTGCCTCCGGCCGCAATGGCGGACAGCTCGGTACCGGCCAGCGCTGGTGGCCGGAAGAGCTCGAAGAGAAGATCGGCTACGAGCGGTCGAAGGCCCTCTTCGATCTGGCCGAAGATGCCAAGCGGCATCTACTCAATTTCTCCGCAGAGCATGGCATCGACATCGATTTCCTGCCCGGCCAGATGAATGTCACGCATAAGCGCAGCTACAAGCGTGACTATATGGACAGTGCGGAGATCGCGGCGACCCGCTACGGCTATCCGCATATGACATTCATGGATGAGGCCGAAACCCAGGAGCGGCTGGGGTCGAGGTTTTATCTCTATGGCGTACGCGATATGGGCACGGGCCACATCCACCCGCTGAAGCTGCTGATCGGCCTTGCCCGCGTCGCGGCAGAGGCCGGCGCTTCTCTCTTCGAGATGACCAAGGCAAAGGGTTTTCGGCAGGCCGGCGGCAAGACGATCATCGAAACGGACGGGGGCGAGATCACCGCCGATCGGGTGCTGATCGCCTGCAACGGCTATATCGGTAATCTAGAGCCGGTGACGGCAAGTCATGTAATGCCGATCCGCTCCTTCATCGGCGCGACCGAACCGCTCGACCGCTTTCCGGCCGTGCTGCCTGGCAACGAGGCGGTGGCCGATTCGCGATTCGTCGTGCGCTATTTCCGCAAATCGATGGATGGACGCCTGCTGTTCGGCGGGCGCGAGGCTTATACATCAGACAATCCGCGCGACATAACGCAGCACATCCGCCGGCAAATCACCGAAATCTATCCAGCTCTCGGCGATATCAACATCGACTATGCCTGGGGCGGCTCCGTCGGCATCACCATGCCGCGCCAGCCTTTCGTGCGTGAGGTCATGCCAGGCGTGACCTCGATCGGCGGCTATTCCGGCCATGGGGTGATGCTGTCAAATTATTGCGGTAAACTCTATGCGAAAACGGTTCTCGGGAATGCAGATGAACTTCGTCTCTTCAGGGAACTGAACATTCCGCCGTTCCCCGGTGGTGCGCGCGTGCGGGCGCCTCTGCTGTTCCTGGCGCTCTCGTGGTTTGCGTTGCGCGACAGGTTTTGAAAACCGGAAGATGTTTTCTTCCGCCGGCAATCCGCTCTAAAAAGCGCATTTGAATTTTGCGATGCACACTGGCCTTTTTAAATCGATTAGATTAAAAGGGGCCTCAACCAAGACCGATTGAGAGATAGCTCATGAGCAGCCAGATCATTCCCGTTGAACCATTTGATTATGTCGTTTTCGGCGGCAGCGGCGACCTTGCCGAACGCAAGCTCCTGCCCGCTCTTTACCATCGTCAGGTCGAAGGCCAGTTTTCCGAGCCGACCCGCATTATCGGCGCTTCGCGCAGCGCGCTTTCCAATGAAGAATACCGCAAATTTGCAGATGCCGCCCTCAAGGAACACCTGAAAAAGGGCGAATATGACGACGCCGAGGTCAAGAAGTTCCTCGCTCGCCTGTTCTACGTACCGGTCGACGCCCGCAGCGATGCTGGCTGGGATCAGCTCAAGAAGATCCTGGACGAAGGCAAGGAGCGCGTGCGCGCCTTCTATCTCGCCGTCGCTCCGGGCATCTTCGGCGACATCTCGCAGAAGATCCACGATCACAAGCTAATCACCAAGCAGACCCGGATCGTTGTCGAAAAGCCGATCGGCCGTGACCTCGCATCCGCCCTGCAGCTGAACGACACGATCGGCAAGGTCTTCAAGGAAGAGCAGATCTTCCGCATCGACCACTATCTCGGCAAGGAAACCGTGCAGAACCTGATGGCGCTGCGCTTTGCCAATGCGCTCTACGAGCCGCTGTGGAACGCCAATCATATCGACCACGTGCAGATTACCGTCGCTGAATCGGTCGGCCTGGAAGGCCGCGCCGGCTACTACGACACCGCAGGCGCCCTGCGCGACATGGTGCAGAACCACATCCTGCAGCTGCTTTGCCTGACTGCAATGGAAATCCCCTCCTCCATGGATTCGGAAGCCGTTCGCGACGAGAAGCTGAAGGTGCTGCGTGCACTGAAGCCGATCGACGCGTCCAACGTCGAGCAGGCGACGGTTCGCGGCCAGTATCGCGCCGGCGCTTCGGCGGGCGGCCCGGTCAAAGGCTACCTCGACGAGCTTGAAGGCGGCGTTTCCAACACCGAAACCTTCGTCGCCATCAAGGCAGAGATCGGCAACTGGCGCTGGGCTGGCGTTCCCTTTTACATCCGCACCGGCAAGCGCCTCGCCGGCCGCATGTCGGAGATCGTCATCACCTTCAAGCACATCCCGCACACTATCTTCGATCAGGCCGCCGGCCGCATCGTTGCCAACCAGCTCATCATCCGCCTGCAGCCGGATGAAGGCGTCAAGCAGTCACTGATGATCAAGGACCCGGGTCCTGGCGGCATGCGCCTGCGCAACGTCTCGCTCGACATGAGCTTCGCGTCTGCCTTCAACGTCCGCAATCCGGATGCCTACGAGCGCCTGCTGATGGACGTCATCCGTTCCAACCAGACGCTGTTCATGCGCCGCGACGAAGTGGAAGCCGCATGGAAGTGGGTGGACCCGATCCTCAAAGGTTGGGAGCAAGCCGGCCAGCAGGTACAGGGCTATACGGCCGGCACCTGGGGCCCGAGTCAGGCCATCGCGCTCATCGAGCGTGACGGCCGCACCTGGCACGACGATATCTAAACCGGGACGAGAACGATGACAGCCAACATGCATGCTTTTGCCAATGGTGCCGAACTCGCCGGCAAGCTCGCGGACAAGGTGGCCGAAACCCTTTCGGCTGCGGTTGCCGCCCGCGGCTCCGCAAGCATCGCAGTCTCGGGCGGTTCGACGCCGAAGGCCTTCTTCCAGGCGCTGTCATCGCGTTCGATCGACTGGAGCAAGGTGACGGTCACGCTCGTCGACGAACGGTTCGTGCCAGCAGACAATCCGCGTTCGAACCACCTCCTCGTTCAGGAAAACCTGCTGAAGGACAAGGCGGCAGCCGCTAAGTTCCTTCCGCTCTATCAGGCCGCGGCTTCCGTCGAGGAGGCCGCCGTCATCGCCACCGAAAAGACCAATTCTATCGGCCATCCCTTCGATATCGCCATCCTCGGCATGGGCAATGACGGCCACACGGCTTCCTTCTTTCCGGGCGGCAGCAATCTCAAGACCGCACTCGATCCGAACACCCCGCGCGGCATCATCACGATGGAAGCGGAAGGTGCCGGCGAGCCGCGGCTGACATTCACCTTCTCCAGCCTTCAGGATGCCCGATTACTGGTGCTCCATATCGAGGGAGAAGGAAAGAAGGACGTTTTGGCCAAGGCCGAAGCGCCGGGAGAAGAAACCGAGATGCCGATCCGCGCCATACTGCGCCGGGCGGCTTCCCCGGTCGAGATTTATTGGGCTCCGTGACGCGACCGTAAGGTCTGGTCATCGAACCCTGACAGACACAGCAACCTATGCTGCGCCATGTGCCCCTGCGGGCGCAGCGGCAAAGCATTGACTTTTGGACCCCGCGCCGCGCCCTCCAATGAAGCAGATAGCGAGGGCATCGCGCAGAACAGACGGAGGCAGATCGACCATGGCCGCTGACGCCCGCATATCAGCGATTACCGCACGCATCGTCGAGCGCTCGAAGCCGACACGTGAGCGCTATCTGGACCGCCTGCGCAGCGCCGCGAGCAAGGGAGCGCAGCGCTCCGTGCTCGGCTGTGCCAACCTTGCGCATGGCTTCGCCATCTGTTCCCCCTCCGAGAAGGACGCACTGGCGGGAGACCAGGTGCCCAATCTCGGGATCATCACCTCCTATAACGACATGCTCTCGGCGCATCAGCCCTTCGAGACCTATCCCGCGATCATCCGCGAGGCCGCAGCCGAAGCGGGCGGCATCGCCCAGGTGGCTGGCGGCGTGCCGGCCATGTGCGACGGCGTCACGCAGGGGCAGCCCGGCATGGAACTCTCGCTCTTCTCGCGCGACCTGATTGCCATGTCGGCCGCCGTCGGGCTGTCGCACAATATGTTCGATGCGGCAGTCTTCCTCGGCGTCTGCGATAAGATCGTCCCCGGCCTCGTAATCGCCGCCCTCTCCTTCGGCCATCTGCCTGCTGTCTTCATTCCCGCCGGGCCGATGACCTCAGGCCTGCCCAACGACGAGAAATCGCGCGTGCGCCAGCTCTATGCCGAGGGCAAGGTCGGCCGCGCCGAACTGCTGGAGGCGGAATCGAAGTCCTATCACGGCCCAGGCACCTGCACCTTCTACGGCACGGCGAATTCGAACCAGATGCTGATGGAGATCATGGGCTTCCATATGCCGGGCGCCTCCTTCGTCAACCCCGGAACGCCGTTGCGCGAAGCTCTGACGCGCGAGGCGACCAAGCGTGCTCTTGCGATCACCGCCATGGGCAATGAATTCACACCGGCCGGCGAGATGATCGACGAGCGCTCGATCGTCAACGGCGTCGTCGGCCTGCATGCGACCGGCGGCTCGACGAACCACACGATGCACATCGTCGCCATGGCCCGCGCCGCCGGCATCGTGCTCACCTGGCAGGATATTTCCGAACTGTCCGACATCATCCCGCTGCTTGCCCGCGTCTATCCGAACGGACTTGCCGACGTGAACCATTTCCATGCCGCCGGCGGCATGGGCTTCCTCATCAAGGAACTCCTGAAGAAGGGGTTGCTGCATGACGACGTGCGCACCGTCTACGGCCAGG
Organism: Rhizobium sp. No.120; assembly: GCF_054558365.1. Lineage (NCBI taxonomy): Bacteria > Pseudomonadati > Pseudomonadota > Alphaproteobacteria > Hyphomicrobiales > Rhizobiaceae > Rhizobium > Rhizobium sp. No.120. Next base: position 545,241 of record NZ_BAAJNQ010000002.1, on the reverse strand, counting down.
GCCTCGAGAGCTACTCCATCGACGTCAAGCTCGGTGCCGACGGCAATGTGGTGCGCGAGCCCGCTCCTGACAAAAGCCACGACCCGAAGGTACTGGCAAGCATAGACAAGCCCTTCCAGAGCAATGGCGGCCTGAAGATGCTGCGCGGCAATATCGGCAAAGCGGTCATCAAGATTTCCGCCGTCAAACCGGAGCGCCACATCATCGAAGCGCCGGCCGTGATCTTCCACGACCAGCTCGAGATGCAGCAGGCCTTCAAGGACGGCAAGCTGAACCGCGATTTCGTTGCCGTCGTCCGCTTCCAGGGACCGAAAGCCAACGGTATGCCTGAGCTGCATAAGCTGACGCCGGCACTCGGCGTGCTCCAGGATCGCGGTTTCCGCGTGGCGCTCTTGACCGACGGCCGCATGTCCGGCGCATCCGGCAAGGTCCCGGCCGCCATCCATGTGACGCCGGAGGCCATCGACGGCGGCCCGATCGCCCGCATCAGGGAAGGCGACATCATCCGTATCGACGCGGTTGCCGGCACGCTGGAGGTGCTGGTCGATGCAGCTGATATGGCAGAACGCGAACCTGTCGTCGCCGATCTCTCGGAGAACGAATTCGGCATGGGCCGGGAGCTCTTCGTGCCGTTCCGCCACGCCGCAGGACCGGCGGATCAGGGCGCGAGCGTCCTGTTCCGCCACTGAGATAGTCTTCCGGATTTCAGCAGGGCGGCATCGAAGACTGATCAAGGAGCTTTCGATGCCGTGGTCCCTGCTTCCGGCGGAGCCTTGTCCGTCCATGCCGGCGGAAGGCCGAGGCGTGCTCCGACAAAGCCCGTCACGCCCGGCGATTTCCCGAATATCTTGCAGGCCTCGTATTTCGGTGCGCGGCCGACGAGGACCGCCAGTTTCGCTCTGGAAGGGAACGAGGGCGCCGCGCCGAACGGCGTCTTGCCCTTGACCAACATCTTGCTGAAATCGCCGCCGAATTTGGCGGCGAGGCTATAGGCATCCCCTTCCTTGGCGATGGTGCCAGAATCGAAAAATGCGTTTGCACCCCGCCCCCAGATCATGACAGCCTTCTGCTCGCCCTCTGGGTTGAAGGCTTCCGCCTCGAGTGAAAGGCTGCCCATGCCGATCGGAATGCGGGGAACGGGCACGGGCACACCCGGCAGCAATACGCTCTTGCCCACGGATGCGACTTTCGAGACTCCGACGGCCGTCGCATTCGTTGCCTTGACCTGCGTCACGACAGCACGAACGGTCAAGTCCGCCGGCTCAGACAGACCGACGACGGCGAAGCGTTCGCTCAATCCGGAACAAAGCGCCCTGTCGACGGCATTGGTGACGAGATCGCGCTGTTTGGGTGTAAAAGCGGCGTTTTCGGCGCGCATGGAAAAGGCCGTGGGAATGATCTTCACGGTCTTCGCTGCAAGAACATCCTCCTTGCTTACCCTCAGAAGCGAATGCGCGACCAGCCCTTCCGATCGGGTCAGCCCTTCATAGGAGCGCAAAGATCCCGCCCGATCCAGCGGTGCGGAGGCGCAGCCGCCCAGCAAGCTCATCAGCAGGACTATCGACCGTATATCAGCCCCCCGACGGCTTTCAGCTGCAGATGGATCATAGGTTCTACTTACGGCATGAGTTGAGATTGCAGTGACTGTCATGGATGTTTGCGCTCCTGCACCGGGTTATGAACATCAACATCATCATTAAATATCGCACTGAGTGTAATATTAATGTCGGTCATTTTGCGGCAATCGCGAAGCGAGGCGGAGAATTTATTTCACCGGAGATTGAGACAACAAAGGAGGAGTCGCGGACATGCGCCTGATTTGAGTGGCGTTGCGACTCATGCCAAAATGATCGAATGCACGATGCAACATCCAAGCCGGAAGGGCTACGCGAACAGAAGCGGCGCCTGACCTTTCAACGCATAGCGGACGTCGGAATGAAATCCTTTCTTGCGAAAGGCTATCAGGAAACGACGATCGAGGAGATTGCGGCAGCGGCCGGGATTTCCCGCCGGACTTTCTTTTATTACTTCAAGAGCAAGGACGATATTCTTCTGGCGCACCAGCGCCGATATATGGACGCGCTGCGGACCGGCATCATGGAGAATGCCTCAGCCGGGCGACCGCTGGAGGTCGTCCATCAAGCCACCCTGGGACTTGTGGCCCGCATCGAGGCGGAAGCGCCTCGACTTCTGGAAACTGCCAAGCTTTTACGTCAAAGCGAAACCCTGCGCGCCCGCGCACGGGGTAACGCTTTGCAGCTCGAACAAATCGCCTACCAAGCCCTGTGCGAATTGTTTCCGACGAAAGACCCGGACGGTCTAAGGCTGGTTTCGATGATCGGGGTGAGCCCGCTTCGCCTCTCGGTCAATAAATGGCTTCAGGAAAATGGTAGGCTGCCGCTGATCAAGTATCTTGAGGATGCGCTGGCAAAATTGCGGACGGAAATCTGAACCGTCCGCCGCCTGGATGGCTGTGTCCGTCAATCAGGATCTGATATCCAGCACGCGGTTCTTATGAGCCGGATGCGTGCTATAGACGAAGATCTTGTTCATTTCCTTCTCCGTGAGGAGACGCAGGAAACGAACTTCGACGGTGTTGTTGGAGAAGACTTTCATCAGCACGCAACCGATCTTGCTTATGCGCGCGTCGGGGATATCCAGATAGAATTGCTTCGGCAGATTATACTGGGTGAGTATCGCAAGAACCGCACTGCTCTGAGAGATACGGATAATATCGCAACGGCGGGATGCAAGGTTCATCACGCCCTTTTCGGTGTATTCGAGGCGGGCGGCATTCATAGTGTCTTCCATGCGAAACCGCACTTCGCGGTCATACATGAATGATTCTTCCTTATTGAGGAAATGCTGACCTGAATTAGCTCTGCCGAACGCGGCCATCTTGGTAGACCCCTGAAGTATATTATGAGGGGAGACTATCAGTCGGTCTTTAACAGAAGGTTTGAACGCGCCAGCCAAAGATGAATTTTGTTGTTCATTTTTATTCGGGCCGGCGCATCCGGTAAGCGATTATTTGCGATAGGAATGTCCAGCGGCATCGAAGAGATGCAGCTTCTGACGGTCGGCGGCAAAGCGCATCTTCTGGCCGCGATGAATATCGGCAATGCCGGGAATCTTGACGATGATCGGCTCGCCATCGACCAGGCCTTCGATATAGAGCTGTGTCACTTCGCCGAGCGCCTCGACAATCGAGACCTCGCCTTCGAAGAGATAGTCATCGCCCGTTGCAATCCTCAGATCTTCCGGACGTACGCCAAAGCTGGCGGTCTTGCCCTTCTCGGAAGCCTGCGTCGGCACGTCCAGCGTTACGGCCTTGCCGCCTGTCAGCGTTACGGTGGTCGCCGCGCCGGTTTCGGTCACGGTAGCGGGAATGATATTCATGGCCGGGGAGCCGATGAACTTGGCGACGAACAGATTGGCGGGGCGCTCGTAAAGTTCAAGGGGAGCGCCGACCTGCTCCACGCGGCCAGCCGACAGCACGACGATACGGTCGGCCAGCGTCATGGCTTCCACCTGGTCGTGCGTGACGTAGATCATCGTCGTTTCGGGCATGGAGTCGCTGAGCTTGGCGATCTCGATGCGGGTCGCGACGCGCAGGGCGGCATCGAGATTGGACAATGGTTCATCGAACAGGAAGACCTTGGGATTGCGGCAGATGGCGCGGCCGATGGCAACACGCTGACGCTGACCGCCGGAAAGCGCCTTCGGCAGGCGCTCGAGATATTGGGTCAGTTGCAGGCTCGCTGCCGCTGCCCGCACGCGACGATCGATCTCCTGCTTGCTTTCTCCGGCAATGCGCATGCCGAAGGCCATGTTGTCGTAGACGGTCATATGCGGATAGAGCGCATAGGACTGGAAGACCATAGCGATACCGCGCCGCGACGGCGGTACCTCGTTCACCTTCTGGCCGGCGATCATCATATCCCCGGCCGTGATGCTCTCCAGCCCGGCAATCATCCTGAGCAAGGTGGACTTGCCGCAGCCGGAGGGGCCGACGAAGACGATGAATTCGCCCTCGTTGATCTCCAGATCGATGCCGTGCAGCACATGTACGCTGCCGTAGGATTTCTTGATATCCTTCAGAACAAGTCCCGTCATTATGCTTCCTCCTCCCAAAGGCTCAGGCAAGACGCGCGAAGTAGGCGCCCCAGGCCGGAATATCGATCCTGCTGCCGTAGTTGTTGCTGGTAAAGCCGTGTCCCGTCAACGCCTGCCAATTGCCGTCAGGCAGGGTCGCCAGCGTTTCGACAGCGCTCATGTTGAAGACGCAAAGAATGGTCTCGCCGGCGTAAGTGCGGGTATAGATCAGCACATCACCCTGAGGCTCCGAAAACGCGATCTCGCCCTTGGCGAAAGCCGGGTGCTGCTTGCGGAAGGCAAGGAAGCGGCGGTACTGCTCGAGTACCGAATTTTCGTCGCCCTGCTGAACGCTGACGGCGCGCAGAATATGCTCGACCGGCACCGGCAGCCAGGGCTTGACGGTGGAAAAGCCTCCCTGTGCCACCTGGCTGTCCCAGACCATCGGCGTGCGGCAGCCATCGCGGCCCTTGAACTCGGGCCAGAACTGGATGCCATAGGGGTCCTGCAGGTCCTGATAGGCGAGATCGGCTTCCGTGAGCGCCAATTCCTCGCCCTGATAGAGGCAGACGGAACCGCGCAGGGTCAGCAGCAGCGCCGCATAAAGCTTGGCAAAGGCATCGCGGTCGGCGACCAGATTGCCCCAGCGGCTGACGTGGCGCACGACGTCATGGTTGGAGAAGGCCCAGCAGGCCCAGCCTTCCGGAGCTGCGGTGTCGAAGTCGTTCATTACCTCTTCGACGCGATCCGGCGACAGGGCATCCGGCGCCAGAAATTCGAAGGCGTAGCACATATGCATCTTGTCGCCGCCGGAGGTGTATTCGCCGACGATTTCGAGCCCGCGCTGGCTGTCGCCCACTTCGCCGACGGCTGCAATCGCCGGATATTCGTCGAGCACCGCGCGGAAGCGCTTGAGGAATTCCAGGTTCTCGGGACGGTTCTTGTCGTAGAGATGCTCCTGGAAGTTATAGGGATTGACCGCCGGCGCTGTGGATGCGTTGCGGCGTGAGGGCTCCAGCGCCGGGTTGTCGCGCAATTCCTTGTCGTGAAAATAGAAGTTGATGGTGTCGAGGCGGAAACCGTCGACGCCGCGGTCGAGCCAGAAACGCACGACGTCGAGCAGGCGATCCTGCACCTCGGGATTATGCAGGTTCATATCCGGCTGCGAGGTCAGGAAGTTATGCATGTAGTACTGCATGCGGGTCGGATCCCACGCCCAGGCCGAGCCGCCGAAGATCGACAGCCAGTTGTTGGGTGGCGTGCCGTCCGGCTTGGCATCGGCCCAGACATACCAGTCAGCCTTGGGATTATTCTTGCTCGAACGGCTTTCGACAAACCACGGATGGCGATCAGAGCTGTGCGACAGCACCAGATCGATCATCACCTTGATGCCCAAACGATGAGCTTCCGTCACCATTGCATCGAAATCGGCGAGCGAGCCGAAGATCGGATCGACGTCCTCGTAATTGGAAACGTCGTAGCCGAAATCGCGCATCGGTGACGTGAAGAACGGCGAAATCCAGATCGCATCGACGCCAAGCGATGCGACATGCGGCAGGCGGACGGCGATGCCCTTGAGATCGCCGATGCCGTCGCCATTGGAGTCCTGATAGGAACGCGGATAGATCTGATAGATCACGGCGCCGCGCCACCAGTCCTTGTCAACTTCCGAAGCCGATTGAAGAGCAATGCTCATGCTGAATGGGTCCTGTAGTAAGTGCATGTTTTTTTGAATCAGCCCCCCTTCACCGACCCGGCGAGCAGACCGCGCACGAGATAGCGCTGCAGACCGAAGAAGACGAGGAGTGGGATAAGGATGGTGACGAAGGCCGAAGCCGTCAGGATTTCCCAGTTGCCGCCGCGCGAGCCGAGCAGCGCGTTGAGGGCGGCGGTCAGGACAAGATGATCCTTGTCGGTGCCGAGGAACACCATGGCGATCAGAAGGTCGTTCCAGACCCAGAGGAACTGGAAGATCGCAAAGGAGGCCAGTGCCGGGAATGACAGCGGCAGGATGATCTTGACGAAAATATCGAAATCGCTGGCGCCATCGACGCGCGCAGATTCGATAATTTCTTTCGGCAGGCCGGCAATGTAATTGCGCAGAAGATAGATGGCGAGCGGCAGACCGAAGGCGGTGTGTGCCAGCCAGATGCCGGGATAGGTCTTCGACGGCACGCCGAACATCTGGCCGATTTCGTTATAAATGCGCAGAAGCGGGATCAGCGACATCTGCAGCGGCACGACGATCAGGCCGACGACGACCGCAATAAGGATCGCGCGGCCTGGAAACTCCATCCAGGCAAGCGCATAGGCCGCAAAGGCGGCGATCAGGATCGGGATGACGGTCGCGGGGATCGTTACCGTCAGCGAATTGATGAAGGACTGGCCGATACCCTCGCCGCCCAGCACGTTGCGATAGTTTTCGAGCGTGAATTGCGGCGGCGTGGCGACCGTCAAATAGACGCGCTTGGCCCGGGCATCTGCTCCAAACGCGCCGTTCTTCTGGTAGCGATAGCTGCCATCAGAGTTGATCGTCAGCGTCTCGCCATTCTCGATCTCGGCGGGGGAGCCTGCCTTGTAAGCGGCCGGCTCCTGCACGCGCAGGCCGAAGGACTGGATTTTGCCGCCGCCTTCCACATTGAGCGTACCCGCTATCACGAAATTCGCGCCGTCGGGTTTTGCCTTGTCCGGACCGTCGAGACGGGCAGCCGTCTTGCGCGAGGAACCGGCAAAGGCCGTCCACCAGCCGGAAGCGACAATCTGATCCTTGTCGCGCAGCGCCGTGACGAAGATGCCGAGCGTCGGCAACAGCCAGAGAAGGACGATGAGCAGCACCGCGGCATGAACGAAGATGCGGGCGGGGCCGATGCGACCGAGATTTCCAATCATGTCAGCGCCCCTTCGTCTCAGCGTTTGCACGGCGAATGTTCCAGATCATGATCGGCGTGACCGCGAACATAATGACGAGCGCGATGACGGCGCTTCGGCCGCTGTCGCCGCCGCCACGGAACATCCAGTTGAACATCAGATTGGCGAGCACCATCGTGTTCCACTGACCATTGGTCATGGTGAGAACGATGTCGAAAACCTTGAGCACAAGGATGGTGATGGTGGTCCAGACCGTGGCGATCGTGCCCCAGACCTGGGGCACCATGATCTTCCAGAAAATCTGCCAACCGTTGGCGCCATCGATGACGGCTGCTTCGATTGTCTCCTCCGGAATGCCACGCAGAGCCGCGGAGAGAATGACCATGGCAAAGCCGGTCTGAATCCAGATCAGCATGACCATCAGGAAGAAATTGTTCCAGAACGGAATGGTGATCCAGACCTCAGGCGTGCCGCCAAACAGCTGAACGACAGCGTTCAACAGACCGATCTGCGCATCCGTTCCGCCGCGATATTCGTAGATGAACTTCCAGATGACGGAGGCACCGACGAAGGAAATCGCCATCGGCATGAAGATGACGGCCTTGGCAATATTGCCCCACCAGATACGGTCGGTCATGACGGCGATGACAAGACCGAAGAAGGTGCAGGCCGCCGGCACGACGGCGAGCCAAAGGATATTGTTGAAGATCGACTGGCGGAATTCGGTGTCGTTGAGCGCCCAGAGATAGTTGGCGCCGCCGACGAACTTGCTGCCGTCCGGGCCATAGAAGGACAGGATGAAGGTCGCGACAACGGGATAGACGAGATAGACGACGAGCAGGAGCAGTGCCGGCCCCAGGAACAGCCAGGGGCGGATGAGACCGCGGCGGCGAAGATTGACGGCCGCTCGATGAACGTCGTCCCCTTCCCTTGCTGGAAAGATCAAGTCCAAGAGCTTGTTGGAAAACCAGAAATAAGCGGCGCAAATGGCAACGCCGAATATCATGGCGCCAATCGCCGATACGATCTGCGAAAACATCCCTTCCCTCCCCGAATTCTCTGCTTTTGTCCATCAGTCGGGCATCGGCCGCGCTGAAGGGCGCGTCGTTATATGCGGTATGGCGCCGCCGGCGAAGTGCCGGCGGCGGTAGGGCTATGATGTCTTACTTGATGGCGTCCCAGGACTTCTGGATACCGTCGGCTACATCCTGTGCGGACTTGCCGCCGACGAAATCCACCATGCCCGTCCAGAAAGAGCCTGCGCCGATTTTGCCCGGCATCAGGTCGGACCCGTCGAAGCGGAAGGTGGTAGCTGTGGTCAGGATTTCGCCTTCCTTGCGCAGAGTGTCATTGGCGTAGGCCGCGGTATTGACACCCTTATACGGTGTTAGGAAGCCGGACTGAGCCATCCAGAGTTCCTGGGCGATCGGCGTTTGCAGGAACTGGACGAAAGCGCGGGCGGCCTTCGAATCCTTGGTTATGGCAGCGAGCGTACCCGCACCTTCGACCGGCTTGCCAAGTTCAGGATGCGAGGCATACGGCGGGAAGTAGAAGAAGTCTGCATCCTGGCCGAGCTTTGTGCCCTCCGGGAAGAAGGACGGAATGAAGGATGCCTGCTTGTGCAGGTAGCACTTCGGCGGAACGGTGAAGAGACCCTTCGGGCTGTCGCGGAAGTCGGTCGAGGCAACGGCCGCGACGCCGCCGGCGACGTATTTCGGGTTCTTCGCGAACTTGCCGAATTCCTCGATCGCCGCAACGACCTTCGCATCATTGAATTTCAGCGAGTTATCGACCCAGTGATCGTAATCCTGCGGCGTATTCAGTCGCAACATCAAATCTTCGACCCAGTCGGTTGCCGGCCAGCCGGTCGCACCGCCAGAACCGAGGCCGATGCACCAGGGGGTGCCGCCGTCCTTGACGATCTGATCCGAAAGCTTGATCAAGTCCTCCATGGTTGTCGGGACCTTGTAGCCGGCTTCCTCGAAGTTTTCCGGAACGTACCAGACCAGCGACTTCAGGTCGGCCTTGTATGGAAAGGCATAAAATGCGTCCTTGCCGTCCTTGCCCTTGTAGGTGCCGTAGCCGACCCAGCTATCGCCGGCGCCGTAATTGGTCTTGACCCAGCTAGCGAGATCATCACCCAGGGGCGTCAGATAACCCTTGCTTGCGAGATTGGCGAGAAGGCCCGGCTGCGGGAGGATGGCGACGTTCGGCGGCGAACCGGCCTGGGTATCGATGACGATCTGCTGCTCGTAGTTTTCCGAGGACGAATATTTAGCGTTCACGCCGGTCGCTTCGGTGAAGTAATTGAGGACGCTGGTGAAGAGCGCTTCGTCCTCGCCGCGCCAGGGACCGAAGATGGTTAGCGTCTCGCCCTTCAGGTCGGCATGCGCGGCCTTGAAGTCGTCATAGCTCTTCCAGTTGAATTTGGAGTCCTGACCGGGCTGGAACTTCAGATCGGCCGCCATTGCCGTACCGGCCACCAGAGCGGCGGCAGCAACGGTCATCAGGAATATCTTTTTCATGCGTTGTCCTCCCAAATAACGAAACCCATGAGCCCAAACACGGTTTTGTGCTATGCGCCCCATTTCCTCAAAGCGCTTTGGCTACCTTTGTCATCCATTGAGAGCGGGTTAAAGTCAAGCGATTTTCAGATTCGAAGCGATATACGCAGCAATTCTCGCACTGCAACATGGAATACAGATCGATTTTTTGCTAATTACCTTGTCTCGCGCACTTCTCCTGCTACATAATTGAAAGCGCTTTGGAAGCGCTCGGGCTTTTTCGGGAGGTTGGCTCGGCATCGTGGCCGCATGCATTGGGAGGAGCTGGAATACCGTGAATCTGAAACAGCTATCGCAAATGCTCGGGCTGTCCCAGACGACAGTCAGCCGTGCATTGAACGGATATCCGGAAGTCAATCGCGAAACTCGCGAGCGCGTTCTCAAAGCAGTTCGGGAGACCGGCTATCGACCTAACAAGGCAGCCCAAAGACTTGCGACCGGCAAGGCTGGCTCGATCGGACTTGTAATGCCGACCTCGCCCGGCAACTCCTCGGATGTGCATTTCAGCGAATTCCTGACGGGGCTGGGAGAAGAGGCCTTGCGGCACGATTTCCATTTCGTCCTGACGCCCGCGGATCCGAATGACGAAGTCGGCGCCTTGCGGCGATTGGCGGCCAGCGGCAATGTCGATGCCCTCTTCGTCAATTATATGCGCGGCCACGATCCGCGCCTGGAGATGCTGAAGTCGCTATCCATGCCCTTCCTCGTGCATGGACGCTCCATTGGCTCCGAGCCGGACTATCCCTTCCTCGACATCGACAACGAAGCAGCCTTCTACGATGCCACGAAGCTGCTGCTGCAGCTCGGACACCGGCGCTTCGCCCTCTTGAACGGCCCGATCTATTTCGACTTCGCCATTCGCCGTAAGAACGGCATGGATGCCGCCCTTGCCGAGCGTGGCCTGGCGCTTGACGAAGCCTGCGTCAGCCATACGCCGATGACGGATGAACACGGCTTGTTAGCCATGGAGCGCATCCTGCAAATGGAGAAGGACAAGCGGCCGACCGCAGTGCTTTGCTCCAGTACCGTGCTGGCGCTCGGCGCCGTTCGCGCCATCAACCAGGCAAAGCTGAGGCTTGGCGAAGACATCTCGATGATCGCCCATGACGATGTGCTGACCTTGCTCAAGCCGGAAAACTTCACCGTGCCGCTGACGACAACGCGCTCATCACTGCGGGCGGCCGGCGTGCGCATCGCCGAGCGACTGATCGGCGAAATCAAGCATACCGAAACATTTCCTGCGCAGGAATTGTGGAAGGCCGAATTGATCGTGCGCGCATCGACCGGCGTTGCGCCGGCCGACTGATATCGCTCTCAAAACTTCGGCGGCGTCTTACCGGCGGCGCGATGGGCAGCGATGACGGTATTGGCCATCAGCATGGCGATCGTCATCGGGCCGACACCGCCGGGAACCGGCGTGATGGCAGCGGCGACTTCGGAGGCTTCACCATAGGCGACATCTCCCACCAGCCGGCTCTTGCCCTCGCCGCGCTCCGGTGCATCGATACGGTTGATGCCGACATCGATGACGGTGGCGCCGGGCTTCACCCAATCCGCCTTGACCATCTCCGGACGGCCGACGGCCGCCACCAGGATATCGGCACCCTTTGCGACGGAGGCGAGATCCTTCGTCCGCGAATGCGCCGTCGTGACCGTCGCATTGGCAGAAAGCAGCAATTGCGCCATCGGCTTGCCGAATAGGTTGGAGCGACCGATGACCACCGCATTCAGACCCGATAGGTCCTCGCCATGCACCTGGCGCACCAAAAGCATGGCGCCGGCCGGCGTGCAGGAGATCAGCCCGGTCTCGAGATCGCCGGTCGCAAGCTTGCCGGCATTGACGACATGTAATCCGTCGACATCCTTCTCAGGACGGATCGACTGGATGATCGCATCCGAATCGAGATGCTTCGGCAACGGCAGCTGCACGAGGATGCCGTGAATGGAAGGGTCGTCGTTCAGCGACTGGACGAGCCTTGCCAGTTCTTCCTGGGTCGTTTCGGCCGGCAGCGTGTGCTGGATCGACTTGAAGCCGCATTCCTTGGCCATCTTGCTCTTGGAACTCACATAGGCGTGACTGGCCGGATCATCGCCGACGATGACGACGGCAAGCCCGGTCTTCACACCGGCCTCCGCCTCAAGCCCAGCCGCCGCAGCCTTCACGGCCTCGATCACCGAAGCTGCTGCTTTCTTACCGTCGATCACTGTCGTCACGCTCGTCTCCCGATCATGAATTCGCTGGCAATCTACAGGCCGTCCCTTCGATGGAATGGCCTGCAAACGCCCTATGGTGTCTGAAAGTGGTAATTGCAAGGGAAAACAATGAGACGATCAGGCGCGGTCCGGATGTCTATGCACAGCATAGGCTTCGACCTTGGCACGCAGCGATGCGAGCTCCTGCCGGATGCGACCCCAATCGTCCGCAATATCGAGCCGATCCGCATCATGGACGAGGGCAACCGATGGTTCCGGCGCGATCGCCGGCAATAACTGAGGCTCCGCATCATCCTCATGGCTTAGAGCGAGGGCTGTCGGCATGACACTTTCATCGGTTGCCTGGTCTTCTGTCAGCGCGGCACCCGCCAACCATTTACGGAGGAATACAACGCAAAGTGCCAGACCAAGCCCTGTGAGGAAACCGATAACCTGATTGCTTACCAGCTGATCGTTCAGAGGCGCGGCGGCCGCGACAGCCTGGGACAGCACCGTCAGCGGCGGCCTGACTTCGGAGATCGCCATGCCAGCATTCTGCTGATCGGCCTCGTAGCGGGCCTGCGCTGCCGTGACCGCCTCCTGCAGCTGCCCAAGGCGAACGAGATCGACATCGCTCCCCGTCTGACTGGCGGTCGTCATTTGCGCGGAGAGAGCGGCCTGCTTCTCCAGAGCCGCCTTTACGTCCGCCTCGCTGCCGACCACCAGCCGCTGAAGCTGGCTGCGCATATTGGCCGCGAGATCATCGACCGTTGCCTGTTGCGCCAGCAGGCGGGGATGGCGCGGGCCGAGCTGCACCGAAAGCTGGGTCAGTTGTGACTTTGCGGCGTTGTAGCGGCTGCGCACGTCATCAAGTCCCGGCGACGAAAGTTCGCCCGACAATGCGCCGCCCAGCACCGATGCGGGTGTCGCCGATTTGACAGCTACGAGACGGGCTTTCGCTGTGCGCACCGCCAGATCTGCTGCCTTTATCTGAACATCCAGCTGCTGACGCTGCTGTCGGAGCGCTTCCGCCGCAGCAATTCTGTCTTCGCCATAGCGCGCCTTGAATTCGGCAAGGGCGGCAGAGGCGCGATCGAGTTCCTTGCGGCTGCGATCAACTGCCGTTTCGACCCCGAGCGACGTACCGGCCGCCTTCGCTACACCCGGATCATAGAGGGTTGCGATAACAAGCCGGTTGGCAATATCGGCCGATCTGGCGGGATCGCCCGATGTAACGATCAGGCGCAGCAGGCCCGTCTGATTATCGATTTCGACCGCAACGTCTTTGCGCAGCGTTGCCTGCGCACGCGACGGCGCGTCGGATGCGTTGCCGCTGCCGGAAAGCAGCTCGACGGCAATGCCGAGGGCACCCGCCCGGCTGCCGGTAAATTCCGGATCGCGATCGAGCTTCATCCTGGCGACGACGTCGGACAATACGGAGGGAGCAACGACACGCTTCGCCGCAACATCCAACAGGGCCTGGCGCCCGCGGCCGTCGCCTTCCGCGTGGAGCACCGCCTGCGAGACGTAGCGTGGCGGCGGCGCAAGCAAAATGGGAATGGCCGCCCCCATCAGCGCGGTTGCAGCTATGAAACAGAGCGCACGGAGGCTGAGAGACCAACGTCCGCTCCGGGATATGTGCTCGACGGCAACAGGAGCGGCGGCGGTTTGCGGCGGAAGCTCCGGCATGCCCTCAAGCAGATCGGGCACGAAATCCAGCAAATCGGATGCAGGCTCGGATGTCCGCTCCGGCAACCGGCCACGTTCTGCATTGTAGGCATGCGAGATATTTTCACCCTGTGCGGCAGTTGGCTCGTTCTCCCGCAGCCTTCTATGGCCGGACACCGGATAAGGATCGCCATTCAACCGTCTGCGCAGGATAGCACGTAGTTCCGCATCCCGCGGATCGTCGGTGTTGGCAGCACGCAGATCGGCTGCACCACTCAAATTATCGTCTTCACCATGGGGAGAGGCACGGGTTCCAACTCGCCGCGAAACCTCAGGGGTTTGCGCATCTTGGGGGTAAAATCCGGTCCTGGTTTTGCTTTCAAACATGGCGGGCTATCTCGCGCACATGGTCTAAGACCAATGCAAATGGTTAACCCACTCTAAACTTTCATACCAAAGAAAGAGTTAACGCCAAGCCCGCAATTACCAAAGCATTTCCGCTTTTATACGAATTGCGAAAACGCTTTAGGCTCTTGTTTCTTTGCGCATTCCGGACGGAAAACCGCTACGCACTTTTCCTGGAAATGCTCTAACTTGCCAATTTGTCCGGCGGCGCAATGTGCCGCTGCGGCAACGGATGCGGCTCTGCGCGAAGGACACGTTCCTTGCGGCCGAACTGATGCCTGACGACCTGATAAAAGAATAGCGGTATGCCGAGCATGTAACGCCGCCATAGCCTATTCGGCTCCAACACCAGACGGAACAACCATTCGCCGCGCATCGCACGCACGAGCCTTGGCGCGCGCGGCACCGTCTCGGAAATGAAATCGAACAACGCACCGACGGTCAGGACGAGACGTGCATGCTGCGGGCCGATATGTTCGGCGACCCATTTTTCCTGCAGCGGCGTGCCCATGCCGACGATCAGCACATCGATCTTCTGGCGGCTGATTTCTGCCGTCACGGCGCTGCTCCGAGCCGGATCGAAGAAGCCGTCCGATACGACGATGAACTGGTGCCACGGGGCATGCCGGCGAAATTTCTCCGCTGCCTTTTCGACGACGGAGCGCTTGCCGCCTAAGAGGCCGATCCGTTTCGACTTCTCCATGAATGTCAGCAGCGCGGGGACGAAATCGGTGCCGTTCAGATTGGCGGGGAAGGGCTCGCCATGCGCGACGCGCGAGGCGATATCGAGGCCAACGCCGTCAGGAAGCACCAGATTGCGCTCGAGAACACTGCGATAGGTTTCATCGCGCAGCATGACGAGCATGTTATGCGCATTGACGAAGGAGATCGAGGTCTGTCCGACCGGCAGGGAAGCGAGTTCGTTGACGAAGGTCAGCGCATCATTCCAGTCGAGATCGCATACGGGCAGATCGAAGATCATGCGGCGTGACGCGACGACGGCAAAATCGGCTACCTGGTTCAATCCAACAACCTCCTGCCCGGCATCCCAAAGCGCAAGATGCCGGGGCGCATCAAGCTCATGCCCCTCACCATTCATCAACGCGGCGACCGGAAGCACAGCTTGAAATTTTTATAGCAAGACAAATCCAACTTTCCGTTAGAAAAGTAGGTTGGATTTGCTGGAAGCTATCAGGAGTTTGTTAGGCATATCGATAGAATGTAAGAAATTACTTACTTTATCGCCTTGCGGCCCGGAGATGTCACTCGACCGGCACCTTGTCCTTTGCCGCATCCTGCACGATCTTGACGGGCTTGACCGTCCTCTTGCCCACGGTTTCCCCGCCGTGGGTCTCTTCCTTGGAAAGATAGTCGAGCTGTTCGATCAGCACGTCGGCGACGTAATCACCACCAAGCCGCTCGTTCATCCGCTTTTTCAAATCAGCGCGAAACGCGGCAATATCGAAATTCTGCGCATGAGCGATGTCGATCGTCTTGTTGCCGATCAACAGCGAAAACAGTTCGTCCGTCGTCAGCTCCGGCAGTGGGATTTGCAGAGCATTCGCCTTGCCTTTCTCCATCATGAAGGAGATCCGCGTCAGGAAATAGCCGGTCACCTGGCCGTTGGCGATAACGGGAACGTTGATCGATTCGCCCTTGACGAGTTCCCGTTGCGCCTTCTTGGCATCGTCAGGGCTGATTGCGGGCGCCGTCGCCACCTGCACCGAAAAATAGACCGAGGCCAAGGTTACGGCGCAGACCCACAGACCGGTGATAACGAGCTTGATCATCCGGCCTCACGGACGCGGAACTGTTCCTGCGAGTAAGTACCGTCCCCATCAGCATTCTGCACGGCATTCTTCAAAATGTCGGCAACGGCACGCACGGCCTCGAGATGCGCCTCGACCCGGCGAGCGTTCAGAACCAGCTTCTTCTTCAAATCATGCAGCTGTTCGATATGGGCGGCGGCGAGATCGGCCGGCTCGGTGTCACGAAAGAGCATGGACAATTCATAGAGGCAGCGGCTCTTATGCGCGTTCGATACCTTGAGATCGAATTCCGGGTCAGTGCCGATCCGGTTGTTCTCATTGTCGATGATCATCTCCAAGCGACCAAGGACAGACTTGATCCGATAGTCCTGCGACATCATTTCCATGTTTGTTACCTCGCTCATGCTTTCTGGGACGTCAACGAATTCTGATTGGTGATGCTGGTGTTGCCGTCGTTGTCGGCATTGGCAGCGGCCAGCGTCTTGCGCTGAAAATCGGTAATCGCGCTGAGCGCCATTTTCTTGTCGTTCTCGTCGGTCGCAGTGTGAATGGTGCCGGTATTGCGCATCTTGTCGACCTGCTCTTTGTACATTTTTTCGGCAATGCCGACGCCGCCATTCTTGGAGATCGTGTCGCCCAACTGCTCGGCCATCATGCCCTTCCAGATTTCGCCGGCAGAGCCTTTGCCGTAGAGCGTCTCGCTGCTTGGCAACATGTTCTTCACGAAGTTCTGGAGCACCATGGACTCGAACTTGCGATAGGCCTGCGGAACCTTGGTTCCGGCTACATGCGTATTGGCATTGGCAAGGCCCGCCTGCGTGGCGGCACTGTTCATCGCATCGACCGTGGCACCGAAGCCGTTGCCGTTTTCGGCCAGGCTGGTGGCGGCAAAAGCGGCCCGATTGGCGGCAAGCTTGGCCTGCGCGGCCTCGACATCGGCGGGATTGGCGGCCTTGACGACATCAAGGACCAAATCACTCGGAGGCGAAATAGCCATGTCACGTCTCCTTCTGCTCTCGCATACGCTGAAAACAAGCGGCTCGCGCTTGTGTCAGGGCATGTCGAATCAAACTGTCAGAACGGATCGGCAACCCAACGCTGCGAATCCTGCTCCATGATCGCGATGATTATGATTTTTGAACCTTGCTGGAGGCTGGCGTTACGCCAGCGAAGCGCTGATCGATGATGTCATAGACGGCATTGTCGTCCGCCTCCCGCGTTTCCAGCTCGCGGGCATCCTTCATGTGCTCTTCCAGCCTGTCGCCCTTGGTTCGCTCCTGCTGGACCTTCATCTGAATGAGGGTTTGAATGCTTTCCAGCTGCTGATCCCGGATCATAAGGCGGCCATAGCGCTCTGCGTAATGGATCGAGAATGCCATGTGAACGGGATCAACGGAGCCGATCGCGACCATCACCCGTTCCATCGATTCGGTAACTTCCGAGCGCTGGCGGGTGGTATCCGCGAGCTCGTTTTCCGCCATCCGTTCGAGATGGCGCTGCACCGCGACGAGGCGCCTCAGTTTTTCGGACCGGTTTTTCTCAGCCATCGCTACCTACCCGCCGGTTGCCTTGCCCCGGCCGCGCTCGAATCGGTGTTCGTCCTTGTCCCGTTTATGGGCTAATGCCCGTTGAAGACGGTCAGGAACGCATTGGAAAACTGACTGATCAACGCCGCAATGCTGAGATAGAGCATGAACAGCCCTCCCATCAGCAGATAGGGCGTGGAAATAAAGTAGATCGGGATCTGCGGCGCCAGCTTGTTGATGAAACCGATCGAAATCTGGAACATCAGGCCGTAAAGCAGGAAAGGGCTTGCCAGCCGCAGCATGATGAAGAAAGTCGTCGCCAGCGTATCGGTGATGGAAATCAGCGCGGCGCGCGGCTCGATATGCCCGCCGAAGGGAATGACCGTATAGGAATCGACCAGCGCCTGCAGAACATAATGGTGAAAATCCAGAATGAAGAGGATCATCAGCCCGCAAAAGCTGATGAGGCTGGTAAGCGACGTCTCGCTCGATTCCTCGATGAGGTCAGCACCGCCTGGCGCGTTGAAGCCGATCAGCATCGATATGACCGTGCCGGTAAACTGCAGGCCGAGCGTATAGATGCGAGCCATCATCCCGTACATCAATCCGATGACGGATTCGGTGAAGATGAGACCGATATAGTTCGCATCGCCCTTCGACACCTGCGGATAGATCGTGTTCCAGAGCAACGGCAGGATCGCCATCGTCAGAGCCGCCGAAAGAAGCAACCTGATCTGCGGGGGAACACGGCCGGAGGAAAATCCCGGAAGGACCATCATGCAGCCGCCGATGCGGCAGAAGGCGACGAACAGCGCCAGAATGGTCCCCTGGGGATCTGATATCATGAAATCGAACCTAGAATCTTGATCTCGATCCCCTTGGCCAATTCCACATGCGACAAGACCGGAAGCGTCGCGAACAGGCGTTCGATGATCATACGCACATAGGAGCGCGTTTCCGGCGACGTGACAAGAACGAAGGGCATGCCCCGATCCATGTATTCACGGATAACTTTCCCCGCCTGCTCGCTGAACTCTTCCAAGCTGCGCGGATCGATATCGAATTCCACCACTTCGCCCTTCTGGTCGCGCTTCAGCGCCTGATGGAAGATGAGGTCCCATTTGCTGCCCAGGCGCAGGACGCGCAGCACGCCATTGTCGGCCAGATCGCCGCAGAGCTGCTGCGCCATGCGTACGCGCACATGCTCGACAATCTGCTCGGTCTTGCGCACATGCGGCGCAAGTTCGGCAACGGCTTCAAGGATGAGATGCAGGTTGCGGATCGAAACGCGTTCGGCAAGCAGCAGCTTCAGCACCGCCTGCAGGCCGGAATAGGACATATGCGACGAGCAGATTTCGTCAGCGAGCTTCTTGTATTCCGGATCGAGGCGCTCGATCAGGACCTTCACGTCCTTGTAGGACAGCAGCGCCGGCAGATTGTTGCGGATGACTTCGCTCATATGGGTGAGCACGACGGAGACATTGTCGATCGGCTGAAAGCCCTCGCGCTTCAGATCCTCGGCGAAGGTTTCAAGGACAGAAAAGGCCGGCATGCCGAAAGCGGGTTCGCGGATCTCGTCGCCGGGCACGGTCGGCTTTCGGCCGGAGCCGGTTACGACGAGCACTTCGCCGACGCGCAACATGTTGGAGGCGATCGTCGTGCCATGGATGCGGATCTGATAAGACTTGTCGGCAATCGCCATGTCGTCGATCACCTTGATCTCCGGCACGACGAAGCCGTATTGCGTCGCGAACTTCTTGCGCATCTTGCCGACGCGGAAAGCCAGTTCCTGGTGGGCACCGAGCAGGCGGGTGGAGACGATCTTGCCGAGTGCCAGCTCGATCTCCGCGGTCTTCAGGACCGACTTGACCGAATCCTTTTCCATTTCCTTTGTCTGCATCACCTTCTGCTCTTCGGCATCGCGGCGAAGCTTGTTCTCGGCTTCGATCTGGCGCGGAATGAACCAGGCGCCGGCCGCCATCAAACCTCCGAGGAAAACAAAAGGAAGGAACGGCATGCCGGGCATGATGGCCAGAATGCCCATCAGAACCGCGGAGACGGCGAGCGCACGGGGATAGCCACTCAGCTGATTGACGACCGCCTGGTCGGTAGAGCCGGACGTCCCGCCACGCGAAACGAGGAGGCCGGCAGCAAGAGAGACGATGAGGGCCGGCATCTGCGACACCAGACCGTCACCGACGGAGAGCTTCACGAAAACGTCTGCAGCCTGGCCGATCGGCATGCCATGACGGAAATAGCCGATGATGATGCCGCCGAAGACGTTGATGCAGGTGATCAGAAGGCCGGCGACCGCGTCACCGCGCACGAACTTGGAAGCACCGTCCATCGCACCGAAGAAGGAGCTTTCTTCCTCCAGCTCGCGGCGGCGGCGCTGCGCTTCCTTCTCGTCGATCAGACCGGCCGAAAGGTCGGCGTCGATCGCCATCTGCTTGCCGGGGATGGCATCCAGGGTAAAGCGAGCGCCGACTTCGGCGATACGCGTCGCACCCTTGGTGATGACGATGAAGTTGATGGTGATGAGGATGAGAAAGACGATCAGACCGATGACGAAATCACCGGACATAACGAGGCTGGAGAAGCCAGCGATAACGCCGCCTGCGGCATCATGCCCTTCATAACCATGCGAAAGGATGACGCGGGTCGTGGCAATATTCAGCGCCAGGCGCGTCATCGTGGCGATCAGCAGGATCGTCGGGAAGGAGGAGAATTCCAGCGGCTTCTTGATCCAAAGCGCCACCATGAGGATCAGCACGGAAAAAGCGATCGAGAAGGCCAGCCCAAGGTCGATCAAAAACGGTGGAATCGGCAGGAACAGCACGCACAGGATAACCATGATACCGAGGGCAAACCCGATATCGCGAATGCTGGGATTGGCTTTGGGAAGTGCTATTGCGGGTGGTTGTGCCATCGACCGGTTCCGTCTCTTCATGAGAGGGGGCAGACGGCTGACCCGCGTGCCCTATTGGAACCGAGTTTTAGAAGCCGAAGCTTGCGCGAGCATGGCCTGTGACCATCGATGCTCGGAGCCGAAGGCGGCTGCGGCCTTCGGACCTTCTCTCGTTAGAAACCCGATTGAATACGGGAGAAGACGAGATTGGTGAAGATCGAAATCTGTGCGCCGACGAATGGCGCCGAGATGCCGATCGTGACCATGACGGCGACGATCTTCGGCACGAAGGTCAGGGTCGCCTCCTGCACCTGGGTCAACGCCTGGATCAACGCGATGACCAGACCGACGACCATGGCGGCGATGACAGCCGGACCGGAAGCCACAAGCACCGTCCAGATCGCGGCCTGGAAAATATCCAATGCATCGGCTTCATTCATAATATGTCCGCTCCCGGTTCAGCGGCACGTCATGTGCCGCTGGTCTGACCTGTGTTCGAAGACGAATCACTGCTGCCACTATCGCTCGACGTGGCCGAGGTATCAATGGTCGTGCCTGCCGGAGCGATCGTCACGCCGGCCTGGATCAGAATCTTGTCGCCGGCATTGGTTTCGGCGATGATACCGTCCGTATAGACGCTTACCTGCTTGATCGTGCCCGTGGTCTTGCCATCGGCGCTCATGATCTGCTTTCCGATATAATCGGAGGCCTGCGAAATCCACTGGTTCTGCAACACGGTTTCCAGATGCGAGTTGGTCTGGATCTGCTGCTCGACCTGCGAGAAGCTTGCCAACTGGGAAATCTGCTGGCTGGCATCCATCGGACTGGTCGGATCCTGGTTCTTCATCTGCGCGATGAGGAGCTGCAGGAAATCGTTATAGTTCAAAGTAGCCTTCGCGGATGCGGCGGCAGCATTGTTGGCAGTGTTCGAGGTATTGGTGCTGGTGCTGCTGCCGACGCCGTCTACCGCTGCCATGGGGCGATCTCCCGGCGGATGTGCTCGATCGTTGCCGCCGGCATTTCCTGGCTGTTCAGAATCTGGTCTTCTATGGGGTACAGGCTGCGGATCGCCTTCAATGCGTCAAAGGCGCGGCCGGTGGAGACAAGGCCATCGATGCGCTTGAGCTCGGCGAGCACTTCCTCATTGTGGAAACATGACAGCAGCATGACGATCGACTTGCGGAACATCGCCGTCGACTGCTCCTTGCCCTCCGGGTTGATAAGGATCATCTGCGCGATGAAATAGAGCTGACGCAGAGGCGTCGTCGCGTCCTCGGGCTGAAGCACGTGGTTTTCGAGTAGGAACGTCACATCATTCAGGAATTCCAGGGCAACCTTGCGATCGACACGCAGGACGGCCCCGTTGATAAAGATCTTTTCCCCGGCTTTGAGCGATATGCGAAGCGTACTTTTCATTTAAGTCCATCCCTGATGATGGTGGTGACATCTATGATGCCTTGATAATTTTCCGACTGGCGCAGCCGAATTCGCTCGCATTCCTTCAAAATCCAGATGGCGATCGAGATAAGGTTGGCGCGCAGTTCGACATTGAGCTGGTTCTCCGGGCTTTTAAGGTCCTCGACGAAGCTCACCCATACGCGACGCGTGTAGAAGAGAGCCTCGATCGCCTCGCGACCGTATTTTTCCGCATCGCGGGCCGCGGAGAGAAGAGCTATCGACCGGTCCAGAACTTGCCGTTCTCGTTCCTTGGCGTCGGCCACAGCGTCCTGCATGACTTCCGCATATGAGAACTGATACATTCATGCATCCTTCCTGGTCATTACATCCCTTTGATCATCAAAGGTAATTTACAAGGCTCAACTGCTGGATCTTGGAAACAATGGTATAAGCCGTTTGGAGTTGGGTCTGGAGACTGTTGACCTTGGTCGACGCCTCATAGGGATCGACTCCGGTCAGGTCACCAATGCTGGTGTTGAGAATGGTCTTCTGGGCATTCAGCGTCGTATTCGCATCCGACAGGCGCGATTGCGAGAGGCCGAGCTGGCTTGCCTGGCTGTTCAGCCCGTCAACCGACTGACGCGTATAGCTGATGGCCTGCTGCGTGACGGCGTTCACGGCGCTCTGATTGAGGCCGGGAGGCGTGCCCATGAGCGCATTGGTCACGCTGGTCGCGAGAGCCAGATACCGGATGCCGGACGAGTTCGAGTTCGTCGAGGTCTCGATGACTTCCGAATTGCTGATCCGGCTGGTCATATTCTGATCGGACGCACTCGACCAGCTCGCCCAGCTGGCGTCGGACGTGAACATCGGCTCGACCTTGGTCTTTATGAAATCGGTTATCTGGGCCGCAGATATCGTCGCTGCGTTTACTGCCGGCGACTGGCTGGACATGTAAGTCGTCAGTGCCGATTGAATAGCCGCGTTGGTTGCAGCGGATTTATCCGTCATCGGCTGGACGTCGGTATTGGTTCCGGCAAATAGATACTCGCCATTGACCATGGTGTTAGCGGAAGCGATGACATTCGACAGGGTCGAGGACGCGGCTTGCTGCGCCAGGGCGACGCTGCTGCCGTCGGTATTGCCGCTCAGCGCCACCAGCTGATCCATCAGCTTCTGCGCCTGGGTGCCCATGCCGGTTAGGGCAGTCTGCGAGGTCGTCATCCTCTGGTTGGCAATAGAATTGCTGCTGAGGATGGAGTCGATGCGCGACACTTCCCGCGTCAGGTTCACGTTGAGCGACGTGCTGCCGCCAAGCGAAACACCGATGTCGGCGTAGACGCCGGTGGTCGCCTCAGTGGAGGCGCTGGTCATCTCATTCTGTGCCTGACGGATCGTCTGGCGCATGGCATTCTGAATGGCTGTGCTCGAAATGAAAGAGAGTTTCATGGCTTAGCTCGCAAGATCCAGTACAGCTTGAAGCATCTGGTTGACGGTGTTCAGTATCTTCGTTCCAGCCTTGTAGGACTGCTCGATATCCATCATCAGTGTCAGCTCTTCGTCGAGACTGACGCCGGTCGCATTCGAATAGGCGCCCGAGGAACGCGATAGGGCGGCGGACGTATTTTCCGCCGCGGTCGTGGCCGTGCTGCGCTGGCCTTCCAGCCAGCCAATGGAGCTGGCCGAATAATCCATCAAGCTGGCATTGGTGCTGGAGCCTGCGGTAGGATCGAACGCCATCTTCGCATTCATTGCCGTAATGAAGGCATCGAGCTGTGTGGAATAGCCGCTGCCGCCGCTGGTATTCTTCGTATAACCGGTCTCAGTCGCGCTATTATTGATACCACCATCTCGCAGCAACGACGGATCGCCACCTTGGGATGTGATTAATTTCGAATTAACGGTGATCGAGCCGGCCAAACCAGTGACCGCGGTACCGCTGGCAGGAACAGTGCCACCGCTCCAGGTAAACAGACCCGGCAATGTAGGCTTGGACGGATTGCTGTTCGTTTCGGCAAAGACGGTCACCAACCCTCGGGCGATCTCATCGAGCTGCTTCTGGTAAGTCGGCGCAACATCATCGCGGATCTGAAGCGCCGCTTGCAGAGTGCCCTGCGCCGTCGTATTCGCACCCTGGCCGGGCGTCAGCGCAACGCCGTCGATATAGACACTGTTGCCGGGGACCGGAGTAGCGGCCGTGTACGTATCCGTAGCCTTGAACGTCACCGTGCGCGGAATGGTCTCGAACAGGGTCGTTCCGCTGGTGGTATAGAGCGCCATGTCGTTGTTGCCGCGCGTCACCGTCGTCACGCCGACGATCTTCGAGATCTGGTTCAGGATCGAATCGCGCTGATCCATCGCGTCGGCAAGCGCGCTGGAGGTGGGATTGGCAGCCGCCGTGGCCGATTTTACCGCCTCATTGGCCGTCTCAAACTGTTTGAGAAGGCTATTCAGCGTATCGACGTCAGACTTGATTTGTTTGTCCGCATCGGCACGGGCGCCCTGTACAGCCGTGGTGGCATTGTTGAGAGATGTAGCCAGGCTCTGAGCCGCATTGATCGCAGATTGGGCCGCCGTAGCATTGGACGGTGATCCGGCGTAATTCTGCATCGCATTCTGAAATGCCGACAGGTAGGTCGCCGGCGCAATTTCGTTGTCGTTGCCGCCAATCGTTGCCGACTGAAGATTGCCATAGGCATTCAGGAGCAGTTGTTGCGCCGAATCCGAGGAAGCCGAACTGAGATAAGCCTTCTGAAGTGCAGGTTCGCTGCTGCGCGAGATCTGCACCACCTGTGCGCCGGCCATGTCCGTGGTCAGCATGGCCTGGCGCCGCGAGTAATTCGTATTGTTGGCGTTGGCGATATTGTTCGACACGACGCTGCTCTGCGTGCCGGTATTGTTGAATATTGCCTGCGCGTTATTGAGAGCTGTTGTAAGCGACATGACTGACTCGATACCCTATTCGTTTAGCGCGGCAGATCGGCCGAAGACGCTGGAAATGTCGGAATAGCCTGTCGGAGCGAGGCCGGCGAAATAGACCAGATTGTCGTTGGCAACGGACGGACGGCTCCTCCAGAGAGTCCGAACACATTGAGATGGCGGCCAAAAGCAGCGCCGAGGCGGGCTGCCTCTGCACTCGCTTCCGCAAAGGCGGTCTCTCTGCTGCCGAAATTCCTCATCTGGAATCCTCGTTATCCTTCATACGACTGAGAGTAGGCGGCGGGCCTTGCGTGAAGCTGTCTGAGAAAACGAAAAAACGATCATCGCGAAAAGCGTCATCGCAAGGTCGAAACCCCAATGTTGCCGCAGGCGATTGAAGTAGGAAATGGTAAGAATTGACGCACATTTCCGCAGCATGCACCTTCCGCCACCGCAAAAGAACAAGCCCGGAAATCAAATGATTTCCGGGCTTATCAGCAGGTTTAGCATCTGGAATGCGCGACTGACGGTATCAGCTCCAGTCGATGCAGTAACCGAGGAAGCGTTTGGAATCGACCGGGTCGAAACCGAGCTTCTTTCGCAGTTTCTTGCGCAGCTTGGAAATATGGCTTTCGACGACGTTCTCTTCGACTTCCTCGTCGAAGATGCCGTAAATGGCGTTGAAGATCTGGGTCTTCGTCACGCGACGGCCGCGATTGGCTATCAAATATTCGAGGATGCGGCGCTCGCGGCGCGGCAATGCAAATACGGAACCGTTGATTTCCGGATCGCGGCCATCCGCGAAGACGCGAATGGGGCCGATATCCGTATAGTTGCTGATCGCCTTCAACCGGCGCCGGATCGCCGCCGCTCTGGCCAGGATTTCGCGGGGATGTACCGGCTTGCGCACGACATCGTCCACGCCGCAATCGAAAAGGGCGAGAGTGGCTTCCAGCGAGGGCTGATCGCTGACCGCGATGACAGGTGCCGCCGTCCGGTCGCGAATCGCCCTCGGAAGCTCAAGCACCTGCTGCCCCTGTCCGATCAGGAAGGCTTCGACCGCAGCAATGTCGCCCTCTGCCGCCGTCGAGACCCATTCGCTAAATTCACGTGGATCAAATCCCGTCGAAGGGATGCCCTCGCGTCCAAAGAGTGATGTGTATCCGTCTTTAACGAGCTCTCGCTCATCAACCACTACGATCATTCGTCCGCCTCCGAATCAGTGTGGTGTTTCGATGACCTATGGGTACGAATCGGGCGAATCACGAACAACTGTCGGAAATGAGTGACGGAAATTAATAATTGATTAACCATAGTGGTGCGATTTGCACTAGATATAGTAGGTCGTCGGCGTTTCACACCGATAAAAAACTTGTTAGCAAGCGTATAATTAACATTCCCATTTTAGGCAAAACCACGGCAGTCAACCGTTTCGATTGGGTTAGCGCCGGCTAACCAGGCGCCATACTCAACCTATGAGTGCTTAATCCCGACAAAACGTCGCCGCGTTTGGCGTCCATTTTCCATAACCGGTGGCGACCAGATTGGCGATCACGCGGCAGACATAGACCTTCTGGGCGGGGTCATTGTTGGGGCCCGCATGGTATCTAGCTACCGCCATCGTCCAAGTCTCGTGCCTGTCGTGCAGATTGCGGAGGAACTTTGCAGCATATTCGACATTTGCGCGCGGATCGAACATGGCATCGACGGAGGCAAAGTTTTCGCCATGAAAATACTGATTGATCTGCATGCAGCCGACATCGATGAGCTTTGCCCCGCTCTGCCGTGCGGCGGCAAATACCTGTAGGGCAGCACCCTCCGACGGCGGGAAGATCGGCCGTCCCTCGACATTGAGGGCGTAAGGATAAAGCGATCCCTTGCGCCCCGTTTCCGTCAGGCCGACGGAATAGAGGATCCCTTCCGGTATTCCGTATTTGGCGGCGGCGGACTGGATTTCACGTTCGCAAAGGCCTGCGGCACCGTTGTCAGGCGGCACCGGATTGCCTGATGCGTGCGCCTCAGAGGTAAACCGCTCCAGAGCGAGAACGCTGCAGGCCACCACCAGCGCCGTCCTCAAGGCTGCGCTCACCCGAACTGCGATTGCCATCGTTTCCATTTGCCTGCTGCCCTGAATAGTTCTGGCCCCTAGAGCGCGCGTCGCCCCCCTGCCCCTGGTTCAACAGGGACTGCTGCTGCGGCTGGTTCGATCCGGAATTGCGGCCGCCGTCCGACTGCTGGTCGGCATTGGACGCCAGGGTGACGGAGATGTTGTCGACCTGATAGCCTTGCGCACGTAGCGCATCGACCATGCGGCTCTGATCCGCATGAAGCTGCCTATAGGCTTCACCCGTCTGAACTTTCAGATCGACGCTCAATTGGTCCCCTGAAAGCCGCATGGTTGCCGTAACGTCGCCGAGATTATCCGGTCGCAACTGGATCTTCAGCGTATTGACGACCTTACCAGTGCTCGTCAGGTTTGCCGCATTGGAAAGCGCCGAGCCTGGCTGCATCGCAGCCGACCATTCGCGGTCGCCCGCCAGGCTTCCGGCGACCAACGCCGAGTTGGTGGCAAGCCCGAGGTAGCGACGCGAATCCAGTACTGTCACTGCCATCACATCGCCGCCTGCAGCAGCGCCAACCTTGACATCGGCAACGTCATTGCCGCCCTTGCTGATAGACAGGTCGAGTGTGCCGCCGCGACCATCCGCACGCGTCAGGCGGAATGTTTGCGCGGTATCTGCTCCCTTGCCGTCATCCGGCAACGTCGCAGCGGTGTCCGCGGCATCATTCGCAAGTGCTCCCTTGGCTAATGGCAATGCCTGGACCTTAGCATCGCCTGCCGTCTTACCTGCCTGTGCCGTACTAACCTGCGTGGCGACGATAGGCTGGGCAGCGTTCAGCAACGACAAGGCGTCGGAGATCGTATTGATCGGCTGGCTGCCTTGCGTCGATGCAGGCTTACCATCGTCCGTGGCCTGGATATCTTTTCCATCCTTCACGCCGGGTGTTTTACCGTCACTCTTGACCGGCGCCGTCTGACCGTTCGCAGTCGCGGCATCGGCCAATTGCTGGGCGATCTCGGCAAGCTGGCCGAGTGCGGCAGACGGCGCCGGCACTTTGCTCGCATTGGTCGCGGGCATGGCCGGGTCTGTGGCTGCGGCAGGCTGATCGGATCCGGCAGATGTTGCGGCGGCCTTACCTGCCGCTGAAGCAGCATTTTGCAGCTCGATCAGTGATTGCGAGAGCGAGGTGGCGCCTGCAGCCTGTGAAGCTTTTGCGCCCTTAGCCAGGCCGGCGAGTTCGGAAAGGTTGGCTGCGGAGGCATCGATCACCCCGACTCCGGCATTGGTACCGTCATCGGGGGAGAGAGGTGTCGCAGAGGAATTTCCCGCGACTGTCTTTGCCGCATTTGCATCCTTATCGGCAGTCGTGTCCGCATTGGCCGAGGTATCGGCAGCAGCATCGGAGCTTGAAGATTTGCCACCGTTGCCTCGCGAGCTTGTCATCGCATCGATAAAGCCCTTGCCGTCATCCTGCTTCGTTGAGCGGCCGCCTTTGGCAACAGCACGAATATCCGCCCCCGATGGGGCGCCGGACACGCCGATGTCGTTCATATCAATGACTTTCCTGCTTCAACAGGCCGTCGATGGCATCCAGCTTCGAGCGGCTTGTCGTGACGAATGCGTTGAACGAAGAGTCGGCCTCCTGCCGCCCTCCCTCCGGGGCGGGAGCCGCGTTTGCCGAGGCCCCCTGCTCAACACCCGCCGTGCCGGGAGATTGGCCTCCCGTTTGATTCGTCACAGCAGCATCGTGTTCAGTCTTCTGTTGGCTGAGCAGGTTAGGAACGCTGCCTTGCCCGAGGCTTGCCGCGTCAGGCGTCCGCAATATCTCCGCTGCCACCGCCTTTGCCGCGTCGCGCAATGCACGGTCGCGCGCATTCAGCTCGCCCGCCGGCATCTGGTTCACGTCATTGATCGCCGCCTTCAATTCGGGCGTGGATATGCCCGCCACACCACCATAGAAGTTCGCCAGCGCGCCAAAGGCATCGCCGCTATCATTGGAGATCGCCTGGGCACGGTTGGCCGCCAGCGCGGCCAGATCTGCCTTGCCGGCGATCGCGGCCCGGCGCGCCATTCGCAGATAGATTTCCCGCTGTCGCGGCGGGTCCATGAAAGACAGGATATCGACGATGTCCTGCTGCTTCACATCGGAATCGTGATCCACCACCAGCTGTACGAAAAGATCGGCAAACTGGCTGGCGTAAGGCGAATGCAGGAAGCGCCGCGTATAGCGCCGTGCATACTCTAATCCTTGCGGCACCATGCCCGCATCGGCGCACAGAGCCAGCGAGCGGCGCAATGCCGATTCCTCGACGATCGTACCAGGTGCCATCAATCGCGCCCAGTCGTAAAGCTGCAACGCCGCCTTGCCATTCTTGCCCGACATGACATTGCCTGCAACCAGCGACAGGTAGGAGCCGATCGGCTTGCCGCGATACTCCTTGGCGATGTCGGCCAGCGTGTTGACGACGAGCAGACCCTTGCCGTTCAAATATTTCCTGAGGACATCCGCAACGCGATTGTCAAAATTGCCGTTGACGTCGCGCGACATCAGATATTCGAGCGTTTCGGGGTTGCCGCCGCTCATGGCATAAATGAGTGCCGCATCGACGTTGCGGCTGTCCTCGAAGACGGATTTGTCGGCACTGCGCAGGCGCTCGTCTATGGTTCCGAGCAGGAAGCGCTGCATCTCTGCGGCAGAACTGTCACCCGCGACAACGGAATCCTGCACGAATTCAAGCGAGCGCAGCATCTTGTAGAGCGGCAGGCCGTCCTGCCCCTCAGCGCTCACTGAACCCGGCATCAGCATGCCGAGGGTGAGCGTGAACGCAAGGCGATGACGATGCTGTTTGCGCGTCATGAACTATCCCTGCTTGCCTTGACCGGACTTGCCCTTGCCTGAGGCGGGCTTTACGGGAGCCTGCGTTCCCGAAGCTGCGGGGTCCGTCGCCGCCTGCGTGGAGGGACTCGCGATCAGGATCTCGATACGGCGGTTCGCGTCGTTAAAGGGATCATTGGGCAGCTTCAAACGCCGGTCCGCAAAGCCGGACACCTGCACGACCCGCTTTTCGTCCAACCCGCCGCTGGTCAGCATGTAATAGGCACTTTGGGCACGATCGAGCGACAGCCGCCAATTGTCGTTGCGCCCGCCGACCATATAAGGGCGCCCGTCGGTATGGCCGCGGATCAGGACCGATCCCTTGCGTTCTGCGAGAAGCTTACCGATCTTCTCCATCGCCAGCACCATCTCGCGCCGGGGAACCGCCGAACCGATATTGAACATGGGATCATTGGTCTGGTCGGAAATCGTGACCAGTACCCCGCCTTCAGCCGCAGTCACCTGCAGCCCTTCGGCCAGCTGGCCGGCAACGCCCTGGATCTCAGCCTGAATTGCCTGCTGCAGATCCTTGGCCTCCTGCTGCTGCGCCTTTGTAGGCTGTACATCCTTGTTCACAGGCAAAGCGGCATTGTCTTCAGGAGTGGATGCATCGCTGCGCGTGCTGGCCTTGGCAATCTGCTGAGCCTGCGTCTGTTTCTCCTGCGCTTTGCCCGCCGCCTGCTGCTCGCTCACTGCCGGCTGTTGTTCAGGCGTTTGCGGCTGATCTGCCGGCTGACCGGTATCTGCAGCCGTTGCCTTCGACAGAGCGATGACTTCGCCCTTGGGCGATTGATCCGACTTGGCAGACTGTTCCTCGTTCGCCTTCTTCGAAGCGCTGGAAACCTGCACCTGCTTGGTCCAGAAATCCGGATCGAACGGATCGCGATAGGCCTGGCCGCCATCTGCGCCTGTGGCCGGACCCGATTGGGCGGCACCGCCCTCGCCCTTGGCGCTGACATTGGCCTGCTGACCGACTTCCTGTGCGATCTCGGCGAGAACCGAATAAGGATTCTCAAAAAAATCCGCTTCGGAATAATTCGTCTGATCACCGGATGTCGAGGTCAGATCCTCGCCGGTCTTGGCCGATTTGCCGTCATTCGGCTTATCCTGCGGCTTGTCGGACTTCTGCTGATTCTTTTCGCCCTGAGCCTGATCGACGGGTTTCTTGAGACCTTTTTCAGTCGGCTTCTCATCGGCAAGCTTGATGGGATTGAAATAGGAGGCGACCGAGGCCTTCGTCTCCTCGTTTGCGGCGTTTACCAGCCACATGACCAGGAAGAAGGCCATCATCGCGGTCATGAAGTCGGCATAGGCGATCTTCCACGCACCCCCATGACCGCCTTCGTGATCGCCGCCGCGGCGCTTGACGATGATGATCTCGTGCTTGCCGTGATTTTGATCGCCGTCGCTCATTTCAGGATCTCTTTCAGACTGGCGGCCCAGGCGGACATACGGGTCACGAGAACGCTCTCGCCGATAGTCACGGTGAGATCGACATCATCAGCCTCAACATGGCGCAACAGCGAGCCGTCATGGCCGAGGCGGCTATGGAGAACCTCAAAAAGATGGCGCGGACCGCTGACTGAGATAGGCCCGACGCCGCCGTCGAGGATCGAAGCTTTGACAAGCTCGGCAAGATCGCCGACCGCCCTGGTCGTCAGCGTCTCGGTCATGATCGGCGCAAGGATGGCGGCGGCTTCCGTGCTGATCGCCTGCCCGAGCATCGCAGCGATGCGGTTCATATCCGCCGCGATCCTTTCCGCCGCCTGCTCTTCGTAACGTATCCGCAGCGCATCCATTTCCGCGCGGAACGACTGGGCCATGGCATCGAGCTCGGCCTGATGCTTCCGCGTCAGTTCCTGCGACGCTGCCTCATACCCTTCGGCATAGGCAGCACGACGCTCGGCTTCGACATCAACCGTCGGCTCGCCTGGAATTTCGGAAAACTCGCTCGGCTCCGCAAAAGCCATATCGTCGACATGCGACGGAGGAGCCAGTTCGGCGCCAAAATCCTTGAGATATCGAGATAGCGCCAAGCTCACGCACGCATCTCCCCATTGGCGCCGCGAAGACGCTGTAAGTCGATGCCGGCAGCCGGCCGATCCATTTCCATTCTCAAAACGTCGATCATCACGCTTCCGGTTTCCGTCCTCAGGCAGCGGCATCCGGGACCAAGGTCACCAGCACTTTACGCAGCCAAGCCACTGCAAAGGACCGTAGGCAGTCAAACTTGTGCGAGGATGAATGCGGTGCGGCATAACCGATCCGAGTTCAGCCCAACGGTCACTTCGATTGAAGGATGATCAGAACCTTACTCGCCATGCTGTTGGCGATCGACAATGTCTGCACGCCCATCTGCTGCGCCGTCTGCAGGGCACTCTGTCGAGCCGAGGCTTCTTCCATATTGGTATCGACCAGGTCGCCGACGCTGCTCTTGATAGCATCTCCGAGCTTGGAAATATAATCCGACTGATCGGTGATGTTGGATGCCATCAGACCCAATGTCGAATCGGCTGAGGTTGCCGATTTCAGGAGCGAATTGGTGACATTGATCATATCGGTCAATTCGTCGTCCGTCGTGGTGCTGGAGATTGCGATCTCCGTTCCACCTGGTGGCGTCGAACCGCCGCTGGCGGCAAGGAGATAGTAGTTGCGGGCCGTTCCGCCGCTGGTCCCCGGAGCGCCGAGCGTGCTCGCGTCGACATTTTTCGTCAGCAAACCTCGCGCCGGTTGGGCGGTATCGATCATCAGGGTTTGAGAGCTATCGTAATCGATCGTCGTAAAATTGATTTGCCCGCCTGTGCCCCGCGTGAAGTTGCTGATCACCGATTGCTGCGTATTGGCTTGCTGCTCAGTGTTGTATAGCCAGTTTTCACCCGAGAAGGATGCGGATTGGGTAACGGATTGCAGCTGGTTCTTGAGCTGCTGAATATCGGCGTTGATCGCATTCTTGTCTGTGCCCGATTCCTTTGCGGAAACCAGTTTGGACTGGATCTGGGTCAGCAGGCTGACGACCGTATCCATGGCGGTGGATGCGGTATCGACTTTCGAGGTGCCGAGACCAAGCGCGTCCGTGATCGTAGAAAGGCTGCTGCGGTCCGAACGCATAGTGGTCGCCATCGACCAATAGGTAGGATCGTCGCTCGCCGCCTGAATGCGATAACCGGACGAGACCTGCCGCTGCACGACATCGAGATCTTTGTTGATACCGCGCAACACGGTCAGCGCCGCCGACGTGGATGGGTTCGTCGTCACATTGCTCATCTGAAAATCCGTAATTCCATTGGAACTGGCAAGCCGGACCGATCCGGCAGCAACGATTGGCCTCATGCCCGCCAGCGGGAAATATCCCAGCACGGCCCGTCGCTAAAGCGCAGTCCGGCAACCGCTTGGAAGGAGGACGAAAGCCGGACCTGCGCATAGTCTGCAAATCAATTAGCGGCAACGTTAACAAAAGCTTATACGCGGCGACAAGAGGGAAATACCGCCGCGCGATCTCGACGCAAGCTCCAGTCAAGGCTCACTTGAAGAGAGCGAGAACGTTCTGTGCGCTCGAATTGGCAATCTGCAGCGACTGGATAGCCAATTGCTGCTGGGTCTGCAGCGCCGACAGTTTGCTCGACTCCTCTTCCATATTCGCATCGACGAGCTTACCGACACCGGAATCGATCGTATCATGCAACGTCGAAACGAAGCTCGTCTGCAGATCGATGCGCGTCGAAAGCGAGCCGAGCTGCGAGGCCGTGCTTGTCATCGCGTTGAGGGCGCCCTGAATGAGATTCATGGCCTTGCCGATGTCGCCACCCGTCATGTTGGTGATATCGAGACTGAAGACCGAATAGGATGTGCCGTTAATATTCTGCTGGGTGCCGAGAATACCGGAGCTGGTATCGATCGAACCACCGCTTGCGCCGAACAGAACGTTGCCCTGCGAGCTGGTATCGAAGGCGTAGCTGGTGCTGTTGACTGAAACCGTGCCGTTATTGTTGCGCACGAAGGAGGAAACGACGGAGGCCGAGGCGCCATTCGCCGCATACATCCAGTTCTGCCCGGAGAAGGATGCGGACTGTGCAATGCTTTCCAGCTGCTGCTGAAGCTGGGAAACCTCCTCCTGGATATCAGCCTTCGAAACACTGCTTTCAGTTGCGGCGACGAGCTTGTCCTTTACCTGTTGAACGACCTTGATGGCGTTGTCCATTGCTGCATAGGCCGTATCGACCTTGGCCGCACCCAGGCCCAATGCATCCGAAACGGCGGAAAGCGCGCCATTGTCGGAGCGCATGGTTGTCGCGATCGACCAGTAAGCGGCGTTGTCGGCGGCCTTCGCTACCTTGTAACCCGAGGAAACACGGCTCTGCGTATCCTGCAGATTCGTATTGATGCCGCGCAGGGTCTGGAGGGCGGACATCGCGGCGTCGTTGGTGAGGATGCTGGTCATCGAAAAGTGCCCCTTATGGCTGATTTTGGAAGGGACATTCCGGTCTTGCGGCCGGGAACGGCAATCAGCTTCATGCTTGTTAACCGCCTCTTAGGAGAAGTTAACCAACCGTTGCGCTAGCCGCAACTGACAGCAATAGAGTTAATAAAAGGTTAATGTCACCGACAAAAGTTAACGAATTCATGTGGCTGATAACCGGGAGGCCTGCAAGTCAGCCTCGCGCCATCTTGGACGTCGTAGCATGGAAGCGATCCGTCCGATGTCGGACGGAAACGGCGGCGCCAATAGGACCGGCCATAGACGAGGTTGAGATGTTCAGTTTGCAAGACGCCGGACAAGCGGCAGATGATTGCCGCGCGCGAACAAGCCTCGACCCAGAGGACTGGCAGGCCCTACGCAAACAGGGCCATCAGATGCTTGACGACATGTTCGATCATCTCCAGACGCTCGGCCGGAAGCCGGTTTGGCAACATGCTCCCGCCGCTGCCCGTGCCCTGTTCGATGCGCCGTTGCCCGTGGAGGCCGGCGATCTAGCTGACGTCCACGCGATCTTTCGGGAAAACATCCTGCCCTACGGCAGCGGCAACATTCATCCGGGCTTCATGGGCTGGGTCCAGGGCGGCGGCACCGTTACCGGCATGCTCGCCGAAATGCTCGCCGGCGGGCTGAATGCCAACCTCGGCGGACGAGATCACATGCCGATCGAGGTCGAGCGCCAGATCATCCGCTGGGCGCGCGAGATCTTCTCTTTTCCGGAAACGGCAGGCGGGATATTCCTGACCGGTGCATCGCAGGCGAATTTCGTCGCGGTGCAGATCGCCAGATGCCGCAAGCTTGGCGGCAATGTCCGTGCAAACGGCCTGTCCGCCGAATCCCGGCTCGTCGCCTATGCCTCGAGCGAAGTGCATGGATGCGTGCCCCGTGCTTTCGAAATGTCGGGCATCGGCAGCAATCAGCTGCGGCGCATTCCCGTCGACGCCGTCGGCCGAATCGATCTCGATGCGCTGGAACAGGCGATCCTTCGCGACGAACAGGAAGGTTTCACGCCGTTCCTCCTTATCGGAAGCGCTGGAACGGTCAACACCGGCGCCGTCGATGACCTTGCGGCTCTGCGCGGCATCGCCGACGCCCATGATCTTCATTTTCACGTCGATGGCGCACTCGGCGCTCTTGGCGTCCTCAGCGGAGATCTCGCGTCTTTGTTTGCGGGGATCGAAGCCTGCGATTCGCTCGCTTTCGATTTCCACAAGTGGGGTCAGGTACCCTATGATGCCGGCTTCCTCCTGGTGCGGGACAGCGAGTGGCAGCGGCAAGCCTTTGCTTCGGATGCCGCTTATCTGAGCCGCGCTGAGACCGGACTTGCCGGCGGGGACTGGTGGCCCTGCGACTATGGTCCGGATCTTTCCCGTGGCTTTAGGGCGCTGAAGACCTGGTTCACCCTGAAAACCTATGGCGTTAGAGCATTAGGGCAGGCAATGAACGCCAATTGCCTACTGGCACGCGAGCTGGCACACCGGATCGAGCGAGAGCCGGCGCTGAAGCTGCTCGCGCCCGTCGCCCTCAACATCGTCTGCTTCGCCTATGTCGGAGCCGACGGAACGATGCCGGCATCGGTCAATTCCCACATCGTCGAGCGTCTCCACGCCGAGGGTCGCGTCGCTCCGTCCTTGACCCACCTGAACGGTCAGCCGGCAATTCGCGCGGCGATCGTAAACCACCGTACCCGACAGACGGATATCGACGCGCTCGTTCGGAGCGTTTTGATAATCGGCTCCCAACAGGATCTTCCGCAATGCAGATGACCAAAGCCCCCATCGCCGACCCGACCCGACCGAACATGCCGGCCGGCGCCCAAATTCTTGGCATGCGGAAAATAGTCTCTCTCGTCTATGCCGGGCATGACGTGGCGCCGCTCTGGAACGAGCTCATGCAACGCGTGACAGCGGATCCGACCGCCGCTGCCGCGCTGTTGGACATGGCGATCATTCTGCAAACCCTCGGCCGTAGCGACGAAGCCCGCCAGATCCTGAAGAGTGCCGTGCAGATGCGCCGCGACTATTGCGTGGTCCATGGCAACGGGACTGGCCCGCGGCTACTCGCTTTCGTGACCGAAGGCGATTTCATGGCCAATACGCCGCTCGATTTTCTGCTGGCCGGCAGCGACTGCGTGCTGTGGCTGTACTATGTCGACCTACAAACCGCCGCGCTTGCCGATTTGCCGGATTATGACACCGCCTTCATGGCAATCGGAGAGTCGACGGAAAACGCCCCGCTGCTTGCCCATATGCAGACGCTGCTTGCCAAATTCGACGGTCCGGTGATGAACCGCAATCCGGGACTGATCGCGAGGCTGACGCGCGACGGTGTCAGCGGCATGCTGGCGAATGAGCCCTCCATCCTTTCGCCCGTTACCTACCGCGTATCGCACGCCGATCTTTTAGCCGTCGCCACGTGCGCGAAGCAACTGGACGATTGCGCTCCGGGCCTTGCCTACCCGCTCGTGGTGCGCCCAATCAGCACACATGCGGGCAACGGCATGGAACGCATCACCGGCTCCACCGAGCTTGCAGCCTTTCTGAAGGCCCAGCCCGCTCCGGAACTCTACGTCGCGCCCTTCATCGATTTTCGCGGTTCCGATGGCTACTATAACAAGCAGCGCATCGTGTTCATCGACGGCAAGGCGTTCGCGAGCCACATGGCACTTTCGGATCATTGGATCGTGCATTATCTGAGTGCCGGCATGGAGCAGAGCGCGGCAAAACGCGCCGTCGAGCAGGCATGGATGGAAAATTTCGATCAGGATTTCGCCCTGCGCCATAAGGAAAGCTTCGCCGCCCTTTGCCGTCATATCCCGCTCGATTATTTCGGCATCGATTGCGCCGAACTTCCCGACGGACGCCTGCTGGTGTTCGAGCTCGATGTCGCCATGGTGGTCCATGACATGGATGATCCGAGCGTCTATCCCTACAAGCAGGCAGCCATGCGGAAACTGTTCGATGGCTTCGTCGATGCAGTCAGGCAAAGGGCTGCAGCGGCCCTGGAAAAGGCGTCCTGAGTCGGTCG
This sequence comes from Rhizobium sp. No.120, assembly GCF_054558365.1. Classification (NCBI taxonomy): domain Bacteria; kingdom Pseudomonadati; phylum Pseudomonadota; class Alphaproteobacteria; order Hyphomicrobiales; family Rhizobiaceae; genus Rhizobium; species Rhizobium sp. No.120. The sequence goes on along the minus strand of NZ_BAAJNQ010000002.1, from coordinate 508,489 downwards.
GCGCCGATGCGCCGGGCCAAAAACGAAAACCGCGCCTTCCGGAGAAGGCGCGGCGAAGGCTTGTCTCTTGTCATCGACCAACGCTGCGCGTTAGTTCTTCCTATTAACGGAAGAGCGACAGGATCGACTGGCTCGAGGAATTGGCGATCGAGAGCGACTGGACGGCCAGCTGCTGCTGCGTCTGCAGAGCGGACAGCTTGCTCGATTCCTGTTCCATGTTGGCGTCAACCAGTTTGCCCACACCCGATTCGATCGAGTCGGACAGCGAGGAAGCGAAAGTCGTCTGCAGATCGATGCGAGCGGAGATGGAGCCGAGGCGGGAGTTCATGCTGGTCATGGCGTTCAGAGCGGTCTGAACCATGTTCAGGGCGCTGGAGATCTGGCCGCCGGTCATGCTGGAGATGTCCAGGCTGAAGACCGAAGCGCCAACCGACGCATCCGACGTACCCAGGATGCCCGAAGTCGTGTCGATCGTGCCGCCGCTCGAGCCGAACAGAACGTTGCCGGTTGCGCCGGCGTCGAAGGCGTAGGAGGTCGTGCTGACCGAAACGGTGCCGTTGGTACCGCGGATGAAGGACGAGACGACCGAAGCGGAGCCACCGCTCGAAGCCATGACCCAGTTTTCGCCGTTGAACGAAGCCGACTGGGCTACGCTCTGCAGCTGCTCCTGCAGCTGGCCGATTTCTTCCTGAACCGACTTCTTGTCAACCGAAGCTTCCATGGCGGTGACAAGCTTGCTCTTGATCTGGCCGACGATGTCGATGGCGCTGGTGACAGCGGTGGTTGCCGTATCAACCTTTGCGGCGCCGAGGCCGAGGGCGTCGGAAACCGCGCCGATGGCGCTGTTGTCGGACTTCATGCTGGTGGCGATCGACCAGTAAGCGGCGTTATCGGAAGCCTTGGAGATACGCAGGCCCGAGGAAACGGCGCTCTGCGTCTGCTGCAGGTTGGAGCCGATGCTGCGCAGCGTCTGGAGAGCGGCCATTGCGGCGTTGTTGGTAAGAATGCTCGTCATGATATTTGCCCCTTTGGCAGTGGTTAAATAAGGGACATTCCGGACCTAAAACCGGTAACGGCATTCAGCATCATGCCTGTTAACCAAAATCGTTAAGGTTAACTCGCCGCTTCGATGGTCCTAAGAAACAGCAATATAGTTAAGAAAAGCTGAACCGGCTTAAGCCAGAAAATATAAAAAAAACCGCACCTTAGGCAGGTGCGGTTAACTTGTTGTTTAGGATTTTCGACCAACGCTGCGCGTTGGTTCTTCCTATTAACGGAAGAGCGACAGGATCGACTGGTTCGAGGAGTTGGCGATCGAGAGCGACTGGATAGCCAGCTGCTGCTGCGTCTGCAGAGCGGACAGCTTGCTCGATTCCTGTTCCATGTTGGCGTCAACCAGCTTGCCAACGCCCGACTGGATCGAGTCGGACAGCGAGGAAGCAAAGCTCGTCTGCAGATCGATACGGCTGGAGACAGAACCCAACTTCGAGCCCAGGCTGGTCATGGCGTTCAGAGCGGTCTGAACCATGTTCAGGGCGCTGGAGATCTGGCCGGTCGTCATGCTGGAGATATCGAGGCTGAAGACCGAAGCGCCAACCGACGCATCCGACGTACCCAGGATGCCCGAAGTCGTGTCGATCGTGCCGCCGCTCGAGCCGAACAGAACGTTGCCGGTTGCGCCGGCGTCGAAGGCGTAGGAGGTCGTGCTGACCGAAACGGTGCCGTTGGTACCGCGGATGAAGGACGAGACGACCGAAGCGGAGCCACCGCTCGAAGCCATGACCCAGTTTTCGCCGTTGAACGAAGCCGACTGGGCTACGCTCTGCAGCTGCTGCTGCAGCTGGCCGATTTCTTCCTGAACAGCCTTCTTGTCAACCGAACCTTCCATGGCGGTCGCAAGCTTGCTCTTGATCTGGCCGACGATGTCGATGGCGCTGCTGACGGCCGTCGAAGCGGTGTCAACCTTTGCGGCGCCGAGGCCGAGGGCGTCGGAAACCGCGCCGATGGCGCTGTTGTCGGACTTCATGCTGGTGGCGATCGACCAGTAAGCGGCGTTATCGGAAGCCTTGGAGATACGCAGACCCGAGGAAACGGCGCTCTGCGTCTGCTGCAGGTTGCTGCTGATGCCGCGCAGCGTCTGGAGAGCGGCCATTGCGGAATTGTTGGTAATAATGCTGGTCATAGAAGTGTCCCCTGGAAACTGGATACTAAAGGAGGACATACCGGACTGGAGATACCGGCGATGACGGAGCAGCTTCATGCCCCTCGATCCGTTTTCCTAGAGGACCAAACCCGTCATGTCGCAAGGAAAGTCGCATCCATTGCTTGCCAATTTCTTAAATTCGATCCGCGGGTAAGCGGCTCTCCGGAACGTAGCTAACAATGCGTAAAGGCCTTTTTGGAGTTGCTTCGGTTTCAGGCAAGCTACGTGCGCAATGATCCGGCGAATCCATGAAGCCAGCCCCTCGCCCTCAGGCGAGAGTCGGTCGACATATTGCTCGGAGTTCTCGCTCTTGAATACGAAAAACGCCTTTGCGACTGCATCCAGCTTTTATCAGAAGGGGCAATATACACGCGCGCTCGAAACGCTGAACGAATTGCTTAATGTCGACGGATCGCCCAAGACCTATGCGTTGCTGGCAAAAACACTGCTCAAACTTGGGTTCAAATCGGATGCGGCGAGCGCCTATGAGCTGGCGGGCCGGCAAAAGCCGCAGCGCGACGACTATCTTCGGGAAGCCCTGTTGCTGCACAACGATTGCGGCAATGACGAGCAAGCTCTTGCCGTAGGAAGCCTGATCCTTCCAATGGCGTTTAAGGACCCGGATATTGCCTTCATTCTCGCCCGCATTTTCCTCAGCCGAGAGCAGAAAGAACTCCTGAGCGGCTTCAAGACGGTACTGGTCGAGGGACCGAAGGTCGAGCATCGGCTCATGGCATCGAAACTCCTCACCGACGATCTCTACGACGAAAGCAACCGACACTTGGTTGCGACCCTATTCAAAAAACATCCCGACAGCAGCATCGCTCGCATACTTCATCTGATCTTCGCCCGAGAAATATCCGATCTCGCGGTTGTCGACAGGTACATGCCGTCGATCACAGCGGCACTGGCAGAAGGCAATCTCGCCTACGTGATCCCGGATAACCCCTTCTTCCACCTGCATTGGTGTGGCGATGAAGCAATTAACAAATATGCGGTCCACGACACAAAACCCCTGCCCGCCGGCCTTGCCGAGGCTCGTCGCAAGTTGCCGCACGCGTGGAGCAATAAGATCCGCGTCGGTTATCTCTCGTCCGATTTCTGGCCTGGCCACGCGACAATGAAGCTGATGCAGCGAACCCTGGAACTGCACGACAGGGATCGGTTCGAGGTCACCCTTTTCGACCATTCCGATCTCGCTTCACAGAAGGAACAGGAGTTCGACCATCAGAAGTGGGGGACGATGGTCGACGTTCGCGGTCTGTCCGACCAGGACGCGGCAAAGGAGATCCGAACCCGGAATATCGACATTCTCGTCGATCTCAAGGGACACACCAAAGCAAGCCGCGCGATTATCCTCAACCATATGGCAGCTCCGATCCATGTTTCCTGGCTCGGTTTTCCCGGCTCCGTCGTCAACATCGACCTCGACTACATCATCGGCGATCATTATGTGCTTCCGGATCATTCGAAGCCGCATTTCCATGAGAAGTTCTGCCGCCTGCCCGAATGCTACCAGCCGAACGATCCGCTCAACCGCCCAAAGCCACGGCCGACGACCCGCGCGCAGCACAAGCTTCCCGAAGACGCCTTCGTCTTCGCCTCCTTCAACGGCAATCGCAAGATCACCTCGCAAATGGTCGATGTATGGTGCAATATCCTCAAGCGCAGCAAGAACAGCGTGCTTTGGCTGCTCTGCAACGGCCCCCGCGCAGAAGCCAATCTCTGGGCACGTCTGGAATCGCGTGGCATCAGCCGCAAGCGGGTCGTCTTTACCACGCGCATTCGCTACGAGGATCATATTGATCGCCAGCAGCTTGCCGATCTCGGCCTTGATACTTTCCCCGTCAACGGCCATACGACCACCTCCGAGCAGCTATGGGGCGGTCTGCCGGTCCTCACCATGAAGGGCACCAACTTTGCCTCACGCGTCAGCGAAAGCCTGCTGAATGCGATCGGCGTGCCGGAGCTGGTCGCCGAGGACCTTCAAGCCTACGAAGATATGGCGGTGCAGCTCGCCAGCCAGCCCGAACGCATTGCGCAATTCAAAGAAACACTGGCTGCCAACCGCTACATCAAACCGCTCTTCGACGCCGAGCGCTTCACACGCCATCTGGAGGCGGCCTTCGAGATGATGGTGGGCCGGGCCAAGCAGGGTCTCGCACCCGATCATATGGACGTCCCGGCGTTGCCCATGCGCACACAAGCGTTTATGGAAGAAGATCAGAGCTCGGCGGCGATCGCTGCCGAATAAAGTCCAGCGATCGTCGGAGCCACACACGTTCGGCGATCGCTTCGCTCCTGTCTTTTCAGTGGAAAGAGCGGACCAGACTCCCGACCAAAAGGTTCCACCCGTCAATCAGCACGAAAAAGAGAATCTTGAACGGCAGGGAGATCGAGGTCGGCGGCAGCATCATCATGCCCATCGCCATGACGATGGTCGACACGATCAGGTCGATTACGAGAAACGGCAGTACCACCAGGAAGCCGATTTCGAAGCCGCGGCGGATTTCGGAGATCATGAAGGCCGGGATCAGGACGCGGTAATCGATCTTGTTATCGACCACCGTCGACTGGCCGCGTTCCTTCGCCAGATCGACGAAAAGCTTCAGGTCCTTGTCGCGCGTATTGTTCGACATGAAGGTGCGGAAAGGCTCGGCAATGCGCTGCACCGCATCGGCTTCCGAAACCTGGTTGGCAAGCAGCGGCTGCACGCCATCCTTCCAAGCCTGATCGAAGGTCGGCGACATGACGTAGAAGGTCATGAAGAGCGCAAGGCTCAAAAGGATCATGTTCGACGGCGTCGTTGAGAGGCCCATGCCCGTGCGCAGGATCGAAAAGGCGATGATGAAGCGCGGAAAGCTTGTCACCATGATCAGGATACCCGGCGCGATCGACAGGATCGTCAGGAGCCCGAAGGTACGGATGATCCAGGCGGCAACCGAGCCGTTGACCGGCGCGTTCAGAAGATCAGTGGGAAGCTGTTGCGACAACTGCTGCGCCGCCGCCAGTTCGGGCGACAAGGCAGCAATGACGAATATAAATAGAGCAAGTACTGGTCGACTCATTCGATCACGAAAGTTCTGAACATAACTTTCGATACTCGTCCTTCCGAGCGCAGGTCAACACGCTCCTGAATGTCATCCCGAAGATATTGCAGGCCGCGGGCGCCTTCGATCTGCTGCAGGGAAACCGTGCGGATATAGGCGAGGATGTCCTGATGGATCGCCTGGGCAAGCTGGGCATCCGGCGGCCCCTTGAAGACGAGCGCAAGCTCCAGCCTGATCCAGCTCTGCGAGGGATAAGCGAGATTGGTGGTGATCGGGTCCAGCGCGATGATGCCATTTGCCTGGGCGGCGGCGGCAGCCTGCTTGCTGTCGCCGCCGGCTTTTGCCGTCGCCTGGACCGCAGCGGTAGCCTGTTTGATCCTTGGCGCCACCATGGTTCCGAGTACCCAGCCTCCACCGCCGCCGAGCGCGGTCAACACCAGCAACCCGGCAATCATCATGATCAGTGGCGATCCCTTGCCCTTTGCCGATTCGTCTGCGACTGCTGCCATATCCCTATCCGTTCACTGTCAAATCAGAGCGGCGAGAGCAGATCTACCGCCTGCTGCCCCCTCGGCGGCTGCTGTATTTCCGTCAGACGGCCACGGCCGCCGTAGGAAATACGGGCCTCGGCGATCTTGTCGTAGGAAATGGTATTATCCGACGTGACATCCTGCGGCCGGACGATGCCGGCCACATTGAGAATGCGGATTTCCTGGTTCATGCGCACTTCCTGCGAGCCGCTGATCATCAGGTTGCCATTTTCGAGAATACCCGTCACGACGGCAGCGACCAGAAGGTTGATCTGCTCGGAGCGCTGCATCTTGCCCTTGCTGTCGGTGCTGGTGTCGGAGCCCGATTTCGCGTCTGCATTCGTGCTTGGCTGCCATCCAAATATCTTGGCAGTGACATTCCAGCCCATATCGCTCTTGTTGGTGCGATTACGATTGGTCTCGTTGTCCCAGTTCGCCTTGTCATTGATCTGGATCGTGACGGTCAGGATGTCGCCGACATTGAGCGCGCGCGAGTCCTTGAAGAGAGCCGCCTGCGAGTCGTTCCAGAGCGAATAGCCCTGCGCGACCTGATGAGGCCGCTTCGGATATTGCGACATCTGCGGCGTCTGCGCATATTGCAAACCGCTGCCGATCGGACTCATGGCAGGCGCCCTGCCGATTTCCCTGAGAGCCTGCGACTGGCAACCGGCGAGAAAAACGACGATTGCGCAGGCAGCCGTAAGACGCGTGTTCATGAGGGGTCCTTCGACTTCGATGTATTCGGGTCGGATGCGCTGGCGATAATATTGGTGATGACCGCCGCCTTCTTCGCATCCATTTCCGCGAGAATGAGGCTCGATTGGCGCGCCGAGAGCTTCATGATGATAGCGGCTGCGACGACCGTCCTCACATCGTTGAGGCTGGCGGCCGCCGCGTCCGGCTTCATGTTCTTGTAGATATCGACCAGTCCTAGATCGGCCGTCTTGAGGAAGTCATCGCGCTTTTTCAGCCAGTCCTCATATTCTGCCTTGCGCTTGTCCATGGTGGCGATGCGCTGATCGACATCGGCCTGGAGTTTTTCCAGCTCCTGCTTTTGCAGCAGGTAGCGCTGGTCTCGGGCCGGATCGGCGATATTGGTGCAGAACTGACGGATCTCATCCTGGCTGGAAGTGGGATCGGCGACAACCAGCTTCGGCGCTTCCTGCGCCAGAGTCGCACCGAAGGACAAGAGCAGGGCTCCAGTTACGAGACTACAGCCGATCAACATATTTCTGGCAATGGCGTTCGAGATCATTGCAGCACGAGCTCCGCTTGCAGGGCGCCGGCCGACTTGATGCCTTGCAGGATGGCGATGATGCCGTCCGGCTTGACGCCGATATTGTTGAGGCCTGCGACAAGCGTCTTCAGGTCAGGCCCTTCCAGCACCGCCACACGGCCGCCGCTCTTGGTGGCAGTGATATCGGTCTGGTCCTGGATCGCCGTCTGGCCATCGGAGAAGGGTTCTGGCTGGATCACCTGCGGGTTCTCGCTGACCTGCACGGTCAGCGTTCCGTAGCTGACGGCGACCGGCGATACGCGGACGTCGGCGCCGATGACGATCGTTCCGGTGCGCTCATTGATGACGACCTTGGCCGGCGTATCGGTCTGAATACTGAGATTTTCGATATCGGCCATCAGCCGCGCCAGGTCGGCCATCTTCGGCTTGGCGATCGTCACCTCCTGCGAATCCTTGGCCTCTGCGATCGGCGCGCCAAAACGCGAGGTCGCCCAGGTGTTGACCGTGTCGGAAATGCGGATCGACGTGGAGAAGTCCGGATTGCGCAGCTGCAGGACCAGATTGACGGAATCCTTGAAGCGAGACGGCAGTTCACGCTCGATGATGGCACCGCCCGGGACACGGCCAGCCGTCGTAACACCCTCGGTCACGGAGGCGGCAGCCCCCTGCGCCTGGAAGCCGGATACAATGACGGAGCCCTGCGCCACGGCATAGATCTGTCCATCGGCGCCACTCAGCGAGGTCATGATCAGCGTGCCGCCGCGCAGCGACGTCGCATCGCCGAGCGAGCTGACCGTCACGTCGATGCGGCTGCCCGGGCTTGCAAAGGGGGGCAGGTTCGCCGTCACCATGACGGCTGCCGTGTTCTTGGCGGCGGACTGTCCGCCTTGCGTCGAAATGCCGAGGTTCTGCAGCATCGCGCGCATGGACTGCTCGGTGAAAGGCGAAGAGCGCAGGCCATCGCCCGTTCCCTGGAGACCGACAATCAGACCATAGCCGATCAGCTGGTTGTCGCGGCCGGATTGCAGCGACGCGATATCCTTGATGCGCGATTGTATCGCGAAAGCCGGATCGGCAGCGATCAGGCTCGGCAATGCGAACAGGACTGCAAGTAATTGACGAAGCCGTTTCATTTCGCGACCACGCGTATCGTGCCGTTTTGAAGGACCGTGCCGTTGACGATGATGCCGGAATCCATGTTGCGGGCACGGATATTGTCGCCGACAGCGCCATCATCCAGCGGCGTGCCCGCCGCGGTAATGGTCATGCTGCCCATGCTCATCACCAGACGGACATTGGAGCCGCGTGTTACCGCATAAGGCTGGCGCAGCGCGGAGATGGAAATGGTACGGCCTGGAAGCAGCGTGCGCTTCGATACCAGGCCGGTCACATCGCGGAGCCGCTTGGCATAGTCGCCGCTCAGATTGGGGTTGGTGACATCAACCTCTTCGAGCTGACCGCTGGTGATGATATCGCCCGGATAGATCGTCTCGGTCGGCACCACGGCGGTTCCAAGACTTCCTCCATCGGTGCTCTGCGCGCCGGCGGGCACAGCCGACGCGACTACGACGGAGAGGCTCGCTGCGGCGAACCATGCCATTGCCAAGCTTTTCATCCGGCGAAACCTCATGTTCGGCCCGTCCCTCTCGCTACTTCAGGTTCTTGCTGACGATCTGCGCCATTTCGTCGGCCGTGGTGATGACCTTCGAATTCATCTCATAGGCGCGCTGCGCGGTGATCAGATCGGTGATTTCCTTGACCGGATCGACGTTCGACGATTCGAGATAGAATTGCTTCATATAGCCGAAGCCGTTCTGGTTGGGATCGGAGACCACCGGATCGCCGGAAGCCGGCGTCTGCGTGAACAGATTGCTGCCCATCGGCTGCAGACCGGCTTCGTTGACGAAATTGGCAATCTGCAGCTGGCCGAGCACCGTCGGCGTCGTCGCCGTGCCGATGATTGCAGACACCTGGCCGGACTGGCTGACGGTGAGGCTGGTGGCATTGTTCGGAACGGTGATACCCGGCGCCAATACGTTGCCATCGGGCGTGACGATCTGGCCGGTATCGCTTCTGTTGAAGGAGCCGGCGCGGGTGTAGGCGATCGTGCGATCGGGCATCTGGATCTGGAACCAGCCGCGACCGACAAGGGCGATATCGAGATCGTTCTGCGTCTGCGAAAGCTGGCCCTGAACCTGGATGTTACGCACGGCCACGGTCTGCACGCCGAGACCGATATTGGCGCCTTCCGGCACCACCGCCTGGTTCGGCCTGTTGGCAATGCCCTTAGCACGTTCCGTTTGATAGAGAAGGTCGGAAAACTCGGCGCGCGAGCGCTTGTAACCCGTCGTATTGATGTTCGCGATATTGTTCGCGATCACTTCGAGATTGGTCTGCTGGGCGTCCATGCCCGTCGCGGCAATAGCGAGCGCTCTCATGCTTTCGTCCTTCGAGCCAGGGCGGGATCTCCGAAACCGCGAAGCGGCCTGCGAACAACTCACGCCAAATCAAACAATTAGAGCGGAAAACCCCGCACTAGATCTGCATCTTCGTAATATCGAGAAATGCCGAGACCACCTTGTCGCGCAGCGCGATCGCGGTCTGCAGGGTCTGATCGGCCTGCATGACCTTGTCGACCACTTCGCGGGTGCTCATCGTGCCCTTGATGCCGGCGAAAGAGGCTTTTTCAGCGTCCTTCAGCGAATTGATGGAATCCTTCGCGACATTCGACATGACGGACGCAAAGCTCATTCCGGCATCTACGCCTGCAGCAACGGCAGGCGACGCGTTCAGCGCGCTGGAAGCGGCGGAGGTCAGATCGGTGGCGATGCCGCCGAGGCCGCGGGTCGCAGAGAGGGAGGCTACATTCTTAACCGAGTCGATCATTGGTTCTTCAGCAAATCAATGGTGGAGGAGATGAGATCACGGGCCTGTCTGACCGTCTGCAGATTGGCCTCGTAGGAACGATTGGCCTCTCGCATGTCGGCCATCTCGACCAGAATGTTGACGTTGGGCATCTTGACGTAGCCCTTCTGGTCGGCGGCAGGGTTACTGGGATCGTATTCTTCGACGAACTTGCCCGTGTCCTCGCCGAGTTTCTTGACGCCGACCGTGGTCAGGCCATTGGCGCGATCCATCTCGGCACCGAACGTCACGGTCTTGCGCCGATAGGGATCGGCACCCGGCGTGTCGCCCGTCGAGCGGGCATTGGCGATATTTTCGGAGACGATACGCAGACGAGTCGATTGAGCCTCCAGGCCGGAGCCTGCAATTTTCAATGCGGCTGATAAGGGGTCCATGACATCTTCACTTCATCTATTGTTTTACGGCCATCAACATCATGCGATGAAAGGAGCCGACGAGGGCGGTGTTCAAGCTGTACTGGCGCTTGATGTCACCGGCCTTGGCGAGCTCGTCCTCCAGGCCGACGGTATTACCCGACTCCTGGACGCCAATTTCCTGGTTGAGCGACGCCTCTTCGACGTTGACGTTGCCGCTCGTGCTGAATTCGTTGCCCGAAAGATGCGCCGGATTGGTCCGGACCATGTTGACGTTCTGGTTGTCCAGAACTGCCTGGAACGGCGTGACATCCTTGGCGCGAAACTTCGGGGTATTGGCATTGGCGATATTGCCGGCAACAACCTGCTGACGCACCTGGAGCCACTCCGCTTGTCGCGAGGCCAGGTCAAAGAGCTGAATGGGTTGCATGGGCTTCTCTCCGTTCTTACACTGTGAATCTAGCGGGATAATCTTGCGTGGGACTTGCGGGAAATGCGTTCCCGTAAAGTCTTCGAAGTGCCTGAAATCCAGGCGATTCCGTGTTTGCTTCAATTGCTGCCGTAGACATCGCCCGTCGAGGTGACGATGACCCATTTTCCTTCTCGTTGCTCGATCGAAGCCAGCCGGCTGTTATCCGGCAGAAGCGATCCGACGCGCACGACATACATGCCGGTGTCGTCCTCGATCAGAGCGCGGCCATTGGCGACATGCAGAAGCTGGAAGGCAGACTTGCCGGGGAACGGCTGGTCGGCCGGCGGCCCCTTGTCATCCTCGCGGCCGGTATTGCTGACCGTTGCCGTCGTCAGTGGATCGGGAATGAGATCCTTCGGTTGCGAGGGATTCTTGTTGGCCATGGCAAGCGGCGAAACGCTGACAACGGGGCGGCCAGGCCAATTCGGCAGATCGCGGGTGCGATCGCCTTCGGCCACCTGGATGCCGAATTTATCCGGGTTCAGAAAGACATACCAAGGGAAGAAGGCAGAGGCCCCTGCCAGCGCCAGTCCCGTAAAGGCCAGAGCCTTGTCCGCAACGGTTCGCTTTCTTGCCGATTTCGGCGGGGCGACCGGTTCGTCTGCGTCGGATTCTCTCACTTGCGGCCTCTTTTTCAGCATGACATTCGGCAGTGTTCGACAGGCTTGCGGACAGGAAAAGACGAAGTAGTGCTGCGCACGGTCATCACTTCGCCCGGGCGGGGACGCCGCCCGAAGCATTCCTGAGGGCCGTCGCGAGATCGGTAAAAGCATCGGCCGACGGCTCTTCGCCGGGCGTCTGCTTTAAGACGTCATAGATAATCGGCACCTGGCGCACCGCGATATCGAGATCGGCGTCGGCGCCCTGGCGATAGCCGCCGATCAGGCGCAAATCACGCGTTTCCTCGTAGCGATGCACCAACGCCTTCAAGCGCGAAACCAGCTTTTCCTGATCCGAGGTCCAGGCCTTGCGCGCCAGACGCGATACGGATGCCAGCGGATCGATGGGCGGATAGCGCCCCTCTTCGGCGAGGCTGCGCTGCAGCACGATGTGACCATCGAGAATGCCACGGGTGGAATCGGCGATGGGGTCGTTGTGATTGTCGCCATCGACCAGGATCGAGATGATGGCGGTGATGGTGCCGGTCCCTTCCGGTCCGGGACCGGCCCGCTCGAGGAGTCGTGGCAGCTCGGTGAAGACGGATGCCGGATATCCGCGTGCGATCGGCGGCTCGCCGGATGCGGTCGCTACTTCGCGGATGGCGTGGGCAAAGCGGGTGATGCTGTCGACAATCAGGAGAACGTTATCGCCCCTGTCGCGGAAATGTTCGGCGATGGTGATGGCCGAAAGCGGCGCCATCTTACGCAACATCGGGCTCTCGTCGCTGGTCGCCACGACGGCGACCGATTTCTGCATATGCGAACCCAGCGTATCCTCGATGAATTCGCGCACTTCGCGGCCGCGTTCGCCCACAAGCGCAATCACGACCTTGTCGAAAGCGTCAGCCCTCGCCAACATCGACAGCAGCGTCGATTTGCCGACGCCGGAGCCGGCGAAGATGCCGAGGCGCTGGCCAAGGCAGAGCGGCGAAAAAATATCAATGGCGCGGACACCGGTCCTGAAGCCGGTTTCCACGCGCTTGCGCATCATCGATGGCGGGGCCGTGTTGGAGATCGAGCGCGGTTCCAGACCCGATGCCAGGGGACCAAGTCCGTCGATCGGCTCGCCGAGCGAATTGATCGTGCGGCCGCACCAGCTGTTATCGGGCGCGATACGGAAAGCGCCCTTGCGGATGACGGTGTCCTGGATTCCGATAGGCTCGCCCGGCTCGATCGGACAGACATAGGTGAGTTCGGGCTCGACGCGCACAACTTCACCGAGATGGACGCCCGTCGGCGACCGGTGCGCGACGAAGTCGCCGAGGCGCACCTGCCTGGAAAGTCCGGCAACCGTATAATGCCCAGCGGCGATGGTGCGCACATGACCGCCATGCGCCACGGCATTCTCCGCCAACGCATATTGGCCCGCCAAAACGGCCATATGCGAAAGCTTCGGCGACACCGCGCCCTCCGGCAACCGATCCTCGACCATGACAAGCCTTCTTTACTGGCTGCCGCCGAGGGTTTTGATTGCGTCGGTGAGCGTGCCTTCGCTGCTGCTGGTGAGCGTGCTGATATTGTCGAAGGCGCGGCTGACCTCGATGAGGTTGGTCATTTCCCGCATGCCGTTAACATTGGAGTTTTCGAGATAGCCCTGTGCGATACCGATATTCGAGCGGTCGATCACCGGCTGCGGCGTATCGGTCGGCAGGATGCCGCTGTTTTCGTAACGCAGGAAGCCCTTGCTGATATCGGAGCTGTAGAGGCCGATCTGCCCCATTCGCCGGCCGTTCTGCGTGATCGTGCCGTTTGACGAAACGCTCGGCGGACCGCCGGCGGGATCGAGCTGTATCGGCGCGCCGCCCGGATCGAGAACCGGGAAGCCACGCGTGGAAACCAGCGCGCCGCTTTCGGTCATGGTGAAGCGGCCGTCGCGCGTCACCACCAGGCCGGCCGGCGTATTCAGGCCGAAATAGGCGTCGCCCTTGACGGCGAAATCGAAGAGATTGCCGGTATTCTGGAGTTCGCCATTGTCGGTGGAGAGATAGTCGTTGCCCTGAGAAACGAAGGCGACCTTGGCGTTAAGCTTGTTTTGCGTATTGCTGAGAACCTGATCGAACTTGACTTCGGTACCCCGGAAGCCCGTCGTGTTCACGTTGGCCAAATTGTCGGCGATCGTCGTCAAACGCCGCTCGAGCGCCATCTGGGATGACAGCGCGACATAAATACCAGACTGCATTTTCAACGCCCTCCGGACATTGGAGAATAACGGGAAAGGAAACGCCGCAGGCGCTCCTACATTTCGTTAGCGGGGCATGGATGCCCTTACCCGCCATCCTGAGGGGCTTGGCTTGTGCGAAGCTGACAAGGCAAAAAGGACATGCACACGCCCATCGAACAGCCTCACGCAAGGCAGCTCCCCTAGTTCATCACATGAAGCAACGTTCAGGTGTGGACCGACGATGAATATTATTATCGGATTTGTAGTGACCTGCGGCTGCATCATAGGCAGCTTCATGGCTATGGGCGGAGATGTAGGCGCGCTGTTCCAGCCCTTCGAATTCGTCATTATCGCAGGCGCCGGTCTCGGCGGCTTCATCATGGCCAATCCGATGAAAGTGGTGAAGGATTCCGGCAAAGCGCTCGGAGAGGCCTTCCGCCATGCGGTTCCCAAGGAGCGCGACTATCTCGACACGCTCGGCGTACTTTATGCACTGATGCGCGATCTGCGCACCAAGTCGCGCAACGAGATCGAAGCCCATATCGACAATCCCGATGAATCGGCGATCTTCAAGGCTGCTCCGACGGTGTTGAAGAACAAGGATCTGACGGCTTTCATCTGCGACTATGTCCGCCTCATCATCATCGGCAATGCCCGCTCGCACGAGATCGAGGCGCTGATGGACGAAGAGCTTGAGACGATGCAGCACGACAAGATGAAGCCCTATCATTCGATCACGATCATGGGCGATTCCTTCCCGGCGATCGGTATCGTCGCGGCGGTTCTCGGCGTGATCAAGGCGATGAGCCACATCAACGAATCCCCCGAGGTGCTCGGCCATCTCATCGGTTCTGCGCTGGTCGGCACCTTCCTCGGCATCATCCTGTCCTATTCCGTCTGCGCGCCGCTGGTTTCCCAGATAAAGGTCGTGCGCAACAAGCAGCATCGCCTCTACGTCATCGTGAAGCAGACGCTGCTCGCCTATATGAACGGATCGGTGCCGCAGGTCGCTCTCGAATACGGCCGCAAGACCATCTCTTCCTACGAACGCCCGTCGATCGATGCCGTCGAGCAGGAAATGATGAACCCCGGCGGTGAGAGCAAGGCAGCCTGACAATCATGAGCCAGCAATCCGCGCATAGGGCACAGACCATGGAACGCACCCTTTTTGCCAAACTCACCGGCAACCTCGGCGATCAGGCAACGCTTGCGAAACTCGGCACTGCCCTCGCCCAGGTCTATGCAGAATTCCTGCCCGACATCATCAAGACCGAGACGGGCCTGGAGATCAACATCGCCTATGCCGGCTGTCAATCCGGCTCGATAAACGAGCTGATTGCCGGGCTTGGCGGCAATCACGCACTGGTCAACGGCTCGCTGCGCAACTGGGCCCCCAATTTCATCATCGGCTGCGGCGCCGGCTTCATCATGACGCTGATGGAGCATATGCTGGGCGCGCGCGCCGAAGATATGGAAGCGCCGCTCGTGCGCCCGCTTTCGGTGATCGAGCTTGATCTTTCCGTCATGGTGTTCGAAAAGATCGCCAAAGTGCTTCGCTCGGCGGTGAATGCAGCCGGCGGCTTCGAGCCCTACCTCGACCCGCCCTACAATATCGAGGACCGCCCGGCCGCCATCGGTGACAATGGTAGCGATTTTGCCGCTGCGATCACAATGACGATCTCGCTCGGCAAGTCGATTTCCCAGATCGTTATCATCGCACCGCAACGCGACCTGCTGCGCACCGTCGTCAGCACGCCTCGCGCCAAGAACCCGACAGCAGCTTCCCAGGCATGGTCGGAACAGCTCAGCGAGCAGGTGCGCCGCTCCCAGGTGACCCTCGAGGCACGAGTTCGGCTCGAATCGCTGACGCTCGACACCATTTCCAAGCTTGCGGTCGGCGATGTCATTCCCTTCATGGACACTGGCGATGTCCGCGTCGAAGTCAGCGCCAACAGCAAAGACCTCTACATCTGCGAATTCGGCCGCTCCGGCGAAAATTATACGGTGCGCGTCAAGGATAACGTCAATTCCGACGACGAGCTTATCAGACACTTGATGAATTGATCGGCTGGCGCGTGATCCCGCACACGGCAGCTTGAGGCAAGTTTCAACTGGAATAGTGATTTCATGGCTACGAAGACGACACAGCAAAGCAGCGAGGAATCGCTGGAGATTTCTAACAGCGATGCCGCCTTGGACGAGGCCATCGATGGTCTGCGCGGCGTTCTGAAAAAAGATAATGAAGGCGGCCTGCCCAACTTCGAGACCGACGCATTCGGCGCCGAAACGGGCACGGACCTTTCCACCTTCGGCGACTTCGGCGACGACAGCTCCGCTCCGGCCTTCGATGACGACGAGTTCGGCATCGCTTCCGCGGCAGCCGCACCAGCCGCCCCCGGCAGCGCGCTGACGGCCAATATGGACTTGATCATGGACATCCCGATCGACGTCCAGATCGTGCTCGGCAGCAGCCGCATGCCGGTATCCGGCTTGATGAACTTGAGCGAGGGCGCAATCATCGCGCTCGACAAGAAGATCGGCGAGCCGGTCGAAATTACCGTGAACGGCCGCAAAATCGGCCGGGGCGAGATTACCGTTCTGGAACATGACGACACCAGATTCGGCATCAAGCTCACTGAAATTTATAACGCCAAGAAAAGCTGAACCCGGCTCAGGATGAGCCCACTCCCCCTTGCGGGACGGAGACGAAGACCATGATGGACTTTGACGATTTCAGCGGCGCGATCGCCGAGAAACCGTTATCTCAGACTGAAAAGGCAGCAGCCGTCCTTCTCGCCATGGGCAAGCAAGTGGCTGGACGGCTGCTGAAATACTTCACGCAGGCCGAGTTGCAGATGATCATCGCCTCGGCGCAATCACTGCGGGTTATTCCACCGGACGAGCTGGCACAGCTTGTGGCGGAATTCGAAGACCTCTTCACCGAAGGCGCGGGCCTGATGGACAATGCCAAGGCCATCGAGAGCATTCTCGAAGAGGGCCTGACGCCCGACGAGGTCGACAGCCTGCTCGGCCGCCGTACCGCCTTCCAAGCTTACGAAACCTCCATCTGGGATCGCCTGGGCGAGGCCGATCCGGTCTTCGTTGCCAAGTTCTTCCTGCGCGAACATCCTCAGACGATCGCCTATGTGCTCTCGATGATGCCTTCGGCCTTCGGTGCCAAGATCCTGCTGCAGCTTCCCGAAGCACAGCGCGCCGACATCATGAACCGCACGGTCAACATCAAAGATGTCAGCCCGAAGGCTGCCCAGATCATCGAGAACCGCGTGCTCGGGCTGATGGCGGAGATCGACGCCGAACGCAACGCCTCCGGCTCCACGAAGGTCGCCGACCTGATGAACGAACTCGACAAGCCTGTGGTCGATACCCTGCTGAGCTCGCTGGAATCGATCAACAAGGAATCGGTCGACAAGGTTCGTCCGAAGATCTTCCTCTTCGACGATCTCACGCGCATGCCGCAGCCGAGCCGCGTCCTGCTGCTCAACGACATCGCCGCCGACATCCTAACGATGGCGTTGCGGGGATCCGGCAACGAAATCCGCGAGATCGTGCTGTCCTCGATCAGCCCGCGTCAGCGCCGCATGATCGAATCCGACCTGCAGATGGGCAATACCGGCATCAACCCGCGCGAAATCGCGATTGCACGCCGCGCCATCGCCCAGGAAGCCATCCGTCTCGCCAATTCCGGCCAGATCGAGCTCAAGGCCAAGGAAAATACGCCTGTGGAAGAAGCCGCATAAGCGCGGCGCGACTCAGCCAAAACATCGTAAACTGATGATCTGAGGGCCGCGCATCACGCGCGGCCTCTTTCCGTTTCGCAAAGGGCGGCTGCTTTGGCTGACGAAGACAAGGACAGTAAAACAGAAAAACCGACGGAGAAAAAACTCCGCGACACGATCGAGAAGGGCAATGTCCCTCACTCCAGGGAAGCGACGCTCTTTGCTTCCATGCTCGCGACCGTCATCTACGTCACTTTCTTTCTGCCCGAGCGCATGGGCCGCATGGGCGAGGTGCTCCGCGACCTCTTCGAAAAGCCGGACCAATGGCAGCTGGAGACAGGCCCGGACGCCATCTCGCTCTTTACCCGCATAGGCTGGGAAGTCGGCAACCTGGTGCTACCGGCGGTTTTGCTCTTTTTCGTCTTCGGCATCGGCGCTTCGATCTTTCAGAACCTGCCGACCCCCGTTCTCGAACGAATCAGGCCACAGTTTTCGCGCATATCGCCTGCGAAAGGGTTCACGCGCATCTTCAGCGCCACCGGCCTGGTAGAATTCGGCAAATCCCTCGCCAAAATCGTGCTTGTCAGTATCGTCATGTTTTTCGTGCTGCGCAGCCAGTATTTCCATGCGATCGATTCGATGGTGTCCGACCCGCAGACAATCTTCGTGCGCCTCTCGACGGTCGTCCAGCGCATCCTGATCATCGTGCTGCTGGCGACGGTCGTCGTCGGCATCGCCGACCTGTTGTGGAGCCGACATCACTGGTTCGACCAATTGAAGATGACGAAACAGGAGGTCAAGGACGAACACAAGCAGTCGCAAGGTGACCCGATCGTCAAATCGCGCCAGCGCTCGATCGCGCGCGACCGCGCCCGCCGCCGCATGATGAAGCAGGTGCCGCGCGCAACGCTCGTCATCGCCAACCCGACTCACTTTGCCGTCGCGCTGCGTTATGTGCGTGAGGAAAACGACGCTCCCGTCGTCGTCGCGAAGGGCCAAGATCTGATCGCGTTGAAAATCAGGGAGATAGCCGAGGCCAACAATATTCCCGTTTTCGAAGATCCGCCGCTCGCACGCTCCATGTTTGCGCAAGTCTCGGTTGATAGCGTCATACCATCAGCATTTTACAAAGCTGTCGCAGAACTCATCCATCGGGTCTATGCGGCGCAGACTAAAAAACGGGTACGATAACCAAATGAAAAAATGCCCCTACTCTGCCCAACGCGAACAAATACTAGCCGAAGCCATCAGCCCGGTCGCAAGCGAATTGCGCCTTCTCGATGCCGCCGATCTGATCTCGCTGCTGCGCTTCGAACGATATGGCAATCTCGGTGATCTCGTCGCCTCGGCGGCTGAGCTTTATTTTCTTCCCGGCACGGTCAACTTCGGGCTCGGCGGCGACTACAAGCTCGAGTGGGGCGGACCGGCGGAAGTGACGATCGATCTGGAGATCAAGCCGCGGGGCATCACGGTCTATGCCAAGCTCGTGCTGACGGAGCATCATGCGGGTATCGAAATCAACCACATCGCGTTCGACAAGGCCTCGTCCGACCCGGATGAAAATACGGCCCTGCTTGCACGCAGCCTGAGAGACGCACGTTATCTCGTCCGCGGCGAAGCGGCACACGCAGTCTGAAAAATCCAGCATTGCAAGACTTGCGAGGATGGTCCGTTCCGGTGCCGCGTCAGCTTATGTAGCCGAAGCGGATCGCCTTTGCGATTGCCTGGATGCGGTTGACGCTATCGAGCTTGATCGTCGCCGATCCGAGATAGGCATTGACCGTATGCACCGACAATCCCAGTTTCTCGGCAATCTCCTCGCTGATACGCCCATCGCCGGCAAGCTGCAGACAGGCGATTTCGCGCTCGCTCAGCGCTTCGGCAGCTTGTGACCGGCGTTCATCCAGTGACAAGAGCTCCATCATGAGCTGGCAGCTGCGGCCATGCAGCTCGACGATCATATCGCTCGAAAGGTCCATGAACTTGGCCGTGAAGACGATATAGCCATTGCCGACGGCACCGAGCCGCACGGGAAAGGCAACGCCGGCAAAGGGCAGGAGATGCGGCTTCAGTCGCTGCGTGAAGGCGGCAAAATCCGGTGTCTCGGCCGTGCTGTCGCTATCGCGCCCGTTCCACATCAGCGGCAGCAGCGATTTGTCGATATGCTCGATCAGCGCTTCGCCATAGGCCTCCAAGAAGGATTTGCCGACGATCGAGTTGGCCGAGCCCCAATTATCGAGCTCGCATACGAGGCGCTGTTTGTGCGGCAGGCCCGAGCCGTGCAGCCGATAAACGGCGAAATGCTGCGCATCGATCAGCTTCTGCATCGACACGAGCTTTGGGAACAGGTCGGAGCGGCCGGAGATCCGCCCGGAACGGGTAAGCCGCGATTCGCTCGGCATACCCATTGTCCTGTCTGGCTGATAGCGCATCCGGTCGGCCCTTAAACGAGATTGTTGCGCACGGCGAAAGCGATCGCTTCCGAGCGGGTCTTGGTCGCGGTCTTGCGCATGACACTGGTGATGTAATTATTGATGGTATTGCGCGAGATCCCGAGAATCATGGCGATCTCGTCGCTTGTCTTGCCTTCGGCGATCCAGAACAGGCATTCCAATTCGCGCTCGGTCAGCTCGAAATCACGCTCCAGCTTACCTTCGAAGCAACGCGTCGAGCTGGCGAGATAGCCGGCCAGGAGGCCGACGTCCCTCAGCCGCTCGGGCGAAAGTATTGCAGCTTCATTCGCCAGCAGCAGCAAGGAGAAGCGCGTTCGGCCAACGTTGAACGTCAAGGCGTGATACTGACGGCCTATACCATCGGGCAGCGAAACTTCATCGGGCAGGGCCGCCAGGCTCGGCTGAAATAGCGCCATGCATTTTTCCAGCTCGCCGATACGGCCATAACCGCTCGTCAGTTCCGTCGCCAGGCGCCGAACGAGATCGAAGGGCCAATCGGAGGCAATCACGAAGTCGAGACCGCTTTCCTGGATGAGATCGGATCGGACAAGAAGATAATGGGAGGCACCGGCATAGCTCGCCAAAGCATGAAGACCGGCTTGCAGATAGGCTGGGCCGGACACGGCACTCAGTTGCAGGACGAGCTGCTCGCGCGAGATGGCTTTGGCGGGCACGCTCGATCGCGCATCCCTATCGCCTTTGCTTACCTGCGATATCTGCATGTCCATACTTGCATTTCCTGCCGCTGTTGGACGATCGGCCGTCAACGAGAGCATTGTTCCGTCAGAACCCAATCCCTTCACCTCAGAGAACCGGCGACGAATCTCGACAAAACATCGAAGCCGGATCTTTCTCTACCGCGGCACGAACACATCCCGGCGGATTCGGGAAGATGAGCATGGCTCATCTTTGAATTCGACATCCGCAATCGTGCCGGCATATATCGCCGCAAACACGAACCGCGAACCATGGACTAATCTTCCCGCTTCGAAAGTTACGAACTTAGACATACGAAACGCCGAGATGCGGGCCGAATCGTTCCATTTATTCATGTATTACGTAATAAGCATAGTATTTGTAAGTCGATTCTTCATACCCAACAACCGCATGTCCTTTGAATTCCATCTTACGAACACGTCAATTCGGCTTATAGCGACTAATTGATCACAGGTTCATATCGACAGTGCGGTGGGGTCAAATGCCACCTGCCCGAATAAAAAAAGGACCGGGAGATTTCCCGGTCCTTCCGTCAGGCGGCCTGGTCGACGGCCCATTTTCTGAGGATCTTTGCAGCGCGCTCTTCGCTGATTTCCACCATGCGAGACAAGCGGCGCTCCGGCCCTTCCTTGACGCGGCGGTTGAAGGTGCCGGCATCGTCGCCCGTCGTTAGCAGGTCGTCGGTGCTGTCGAAGCCGAAGTCCGACCCGAAACCGTCCATCAGCGCCGCGCCAGGGCCGCCTACCGCCGGCGCGAAGTCCGGCAGCTCGAGGCCGGCCGCTTCCGGCAGCGCTGCACCGCCATTTGCACCACCGAGCGAGCGGATCAGCGGACGGAAGCCCATCCAGACGATCAGGACAGCGACGGCGACGAAGGCCAGCGAGTTGATAATACCAGCCATGTTGCGGCTTAGCATATCGGTTATGCTGAAGCCGGAGGAGGTATCTTCAAGCAGCTGACTGTCGAGGAAGTTCATGGCGTTGACGGTGACGACGTCGCCGCGAGCCGGATCGACGCCCGCTGCCGTTGCCACGATCTTCTGCATCTCCGCGATATAAGCATCGACCTTCGCCTGGTCGGCACCTTCGCCGACCATTTGCGCGATGCGCCCCTTGTTCACCACCACGGCGACGGAAAGCTTCTCGATCTTGTAGCTGTTGCGGGTCGTGGCCGTCGTCTTGCTATTGATTTCGTAGTTGGTCTGCTCCTCGCGCTTGTCGGACTGGTCGTTCGACGTCGGCGAGTTGCCGCCGGATTTCGGTGCCGCCTGCGGGATATTCTGCTCCACGGTGGCTGCCGTGTCCGGCTGGCTTTGCTGCGACTTCTGCGCTTCCTTCACGGTGCGAACGGAGCGCTCGACCTTCGAGTCGGGATCGAAGGTGGTTTCCTGCACCTGCTGGCTGTCGGTATTCAACTGCGCCGTCACGCTGGAGCGGAAATTGTCCATGCCGAGGAAGGGCGCCAGGGCCTTGTCGATGTTGGATTCGACTTCGCTCTGGACGTTCTGCACGATGCTGAGATTACGGCTCAGCGCACCGTTGCCGGGATCATCGCCCGATGCGAGGAGCTGGCCAGTGGAATCGAGGATAGTGACGTCGTCGACTTCCAGGCCGGGAACGGCGGAGGCGACGAGATGGCGGATGGCCGAAGCCGACTTGCGGGCAGCCTCCGCGCTCGCACGGATCATGACGGATGCCGTCGGCTTCTGATCCGCTTTCCGGAAATTGCCGACATCCTGCATGACGATGTGCACGCGGGCAGCGCTGATACCCGCGATCGAGGTGATGGTGCGGCTGATTTCACCTTCAAGAGCACGTACGCGGGTCACCTCCTGCATGAAAGAAGTCAGACCGAGTGACCCGACATTGTCGAAG
Source organism: Rhizobium sp. No.120 (assembly GCF_054558365.1). NCBI lineage: Bacteria > Pseudomonadati > Pseudomonadota > Alphaproteobacteria > Hyphomicrobiales > Rhizobiaceae > Rhizobium > Rhizobium sp. No.120. The sequence goes on along the minus strand of NZ_BAAJNQ010000002.1, from coordinate 486,118 downwards.
AGCTCATAGCCGGCCTTGCCACTGGTGGGCAGGCCGCGCTCGGCGAGAAGTGCGCGGGCCTTGCCGGTCATGCCTGCCGGAACGGTCAGGCTGGAACCATCCGTACCGACCTGGAAATTGATCTTGGCTTCAGCAAGCGCGATGCTGATCTGATTGAGATCCGTGGCATCCAGGCCGACATATAGCGTCTCCTGGGCGGGCTTGTTGACGTAAAGGGCCGCAAAAAGGATCAACAGCATGGAGGCGGCGCCCACGCCTCCCAGGATCATCAGCCGCGTTCTCCCGAGATTCTGCAGATTCCGAAACAGGGGAACTAATTGATTTAACAGATTCATTCTGTTCTCGCACGATTCGTCAAAGACCTGATGGCTTTGTAACCTGCTGCGAAAATAGAAATCGAAACTTGTGCGAACGTTTCGTCCGGCAAGAAAAGCCTAGGAAAAAGCCGGAAAGAATCGGAGGATTACATAAGAAAAACAGTATCTATCGCCGGTGGCGCAATCAGAAGAAGTCGAAATCGCCGGCAGCCTTTGCCGCAGGTTGAGCCGCGGAGGGGGAATGCGCGTGAAAACTGCCGCCGCTAAGCGCCCTTTGCATTTCCGTGAGCTTCACGAGGCTTAGCGCCGTTGCCAGATCCACCGTCCAGGCATCGGGCATGGTCCCGGCAATGGTATCGATGAATTCGGCGATGCCGCGTGTCTTCTGCACCGCGAGATCAATGCCCTGGACGACCTTCATGGCCTCAGGCGAGGCCAGTATGTTGGTATCGCTGATATCGAGCAGCTGAGGTTCGACACGTTCGATCAGATAGGCGATGTCATGCAATTCGGAAACGATGCGCAGAAGGATAGCCGGAAGCGTCTCCTCGATGGCAGCCATCTCAACGCGCTGGAAAGGGGTCATGCGCTTGCCTCGTTGATCAGAAAAATTCGATCGTGTTGTCGACCGGCTTGGGAGCAACGACGGGACGCTGTTCCAGCGCCACGGTCTTCTGCGTTTCCGCACCAGTCAGCGGATATTGCCTGGCCCTTCCGGAGATCGGCCAATACTCGATCTTGCGCCCATGCTCGCCGCCCGTGCTGGAACTGACGACCGGAATACCCTCGTCTTTTAGAAACTGCATTGCAAAGATCGCGTTCTGCTCGCCGACATTGGAGAAGGTCGCGATCGTCTTGGCGCCGCCGAAGACTTTCGCCTCCAGCCGGTCGCGCCTTGCGCCCTTCTTCAGCAGACCGTTGATCAGAAGTTCCATCAGGTGCACGCCGTAGCGCGTCGCATCGCCACCGCTCATCGGCGAGTTCGCCATTCCCGGAAGGAGGAAATGGTTCATGCCGCCGACGCCGGCGATGGGATCGCGCAGGCAGGCCGCCACGCAGGAGCCGAGGATGGTCGTCAGCACCACTTCGGGATCGTTGACGACCTTGTACTCACCCTGAATGATATGCACGCGACGGGCCGCACCCTCGACGATCATTTCAATGCTCCGAACACAGCCTCGATGGCTGCCTTCATCTTTTCGATGGTGAAGGGCTTGGCCAGTACGTTGTTGGCCCCGAGCTGCGCCGCCTTCTGAACCAGCGCGCGGTCGCCCTGCGCCGTCAGAATGATGAAGGCGGCCTTCTTGGTCGCCGGGTTGGTGCGCACGGCCTGCAGGAGGCCGAGGCCATCCATCTTCGGCATGTTGAAATCGGAGATCACGAGATGATGCGGCTGCTGCTGCATGATCTTCATCCCCTGCTCGCCGTCGCCGGCAGCCGTGATCTGCTTGAAGCCGAGCTGCGTCAGCGCATCGCTGAGCAGGAGGCGGCTGGTGACCTGATCGTCAACGATCAGAACTTTGATTTTCTCCGCTAGAGACATTATTCGCTCCCTTCCTTTCGGGCGGCTGTGGCTTTCAAAATTTCCTCGCCAATGGCGTTCAGCGGAAACTGCTGTTCGACTGCACCAAGCTCGTGGGCGACCCTCGGCATGCCATAGACCACGCAGGTCTTCTCGTTCTGGCCGATGGTGCGCGCGCCGGCATGGCGCATCTTGAGGAGACCGGCGGCGCCGTCGCGCCCCATACCGGTCAAAATCACGCCGACGGCATTGCGGCCCGCCAGTTCGGCAACCGAATCAAAGAGCACGTCGACGGAAGGGCGATGGCCATTCACCGGCCCGCCGTCCACCAGACGGCAATGGGGTGCGGATGCATTGGCGACCCTGAGGTGCCTTTCGCCGCCCGGCGCCAGATAGATCTTGCCGATTTCCAGCCGTGCACCGTCGGTCGCTTCCTGGACGACCGGCGCGCAGAGACGATTCAACCGCTCCGCGAAGCTGCGCGTAAAGGTCGGCGGCATATGCTGCGTAATGACGGTCGGCGGGCAATTGGCCGGGAACTTTTGTAAGACGTTGATCAGCGCCTCGACGCCGCCGGTGGAGGAGCCGATAGCGACGATCTTGCGCCCGACACGGAAGTCGGCGACAGCCGGCGGCGGCACGCGCTGGGCGGCGGGCTTCACATATTGCCGTTGAGAGCGGGCAGCAGCCTTGACCTTATCCGCCAGATCGCCGAAGGGATGCGGCTCGCCAGGCGACGGCTTTCCGACACAATCGAACGCACCGATTTCGAGCGCGGCAAGGGTCGCATTGGCGCCGCGATGCGTCATCGTGGAAACCATGATGACGGGCATCGGCCTGAGCGTCATGATCTTTTCCAGGAATTCGAGGCCGTTCATGTTCGGCATCTCGATATCGAGGGTGACGACATCCGGATTGAGCGCCTTGATAGCAGCGCGCGCCTCCAGCGCATCGCCGGCCTGGCCGACGACATCGACGTCCGGATCTGCGCGCAATACGGCCGTAATCAGGCCGCGCATGGTCGGGGAATCGTCGACCACAAGAACACGAGCAGCTCCGTTCATGGTTTCCTCCCAGCGTTCTTGCCGAGATAACGATAGGTGGTGATGCCGATATTGTCGAAGACGTGCTTGGCCTCGCCAGCGACCCGCTCGGAGTGGCCGATATAGAGATGGCCCGCATCCTGCAGCTGGCCGGCAAAGCGCGTCCAGATCTTCGTTTGCGTCGGCTCGTCGAAGTAGATGACGACATTGCGGCAGAAGATGACGTCGAACAGGCCCTTGAAGGGCCATTGCCCGAGCAGGTTCAGCTCGTTGAAGGTGATCAGCCGCTTGACGCGATCGTCGATCTGGAATTTGCGGCGGCCCTGGACATTAACTTCCTGGAACCACTGCTTGCGCATGGCCGGAGAAACCGTTTCGAGCGAAGACTCGTCATAGGCGCCGGCGCGGGCAAGCCCGAGGATCTTGGGATCGATATCCGTCGCCAGGATCTTGAAATCGAAGTCCGCGACATTCGGCATCAAGGCGAGCACGGTCAGCGCGATCGAATAAGGCTCCTGCCCATCGGAACAGGCGGCCGACCAAATGCGCACTCGGCCCCCTGCCTTGGCGCGCGCCAACAGGCCAGGTAGAACTTCGTCGCGCAGATGATCGAAATGATGGTTTTCGCGGAAGAAGCGGGTGAAATTGGTTGTCAGATGCGACAGCATCTCGCGACGCGCAGCACTTCCCGCCGGCGAAGACACCAGTTGGCAATAGTCGCGGAAACCGGACAAACCCAGTGCGCGGATATGCTTCGACAACCTGGAATAGACGAGCGACGCCTTGCTCTCATTGAGAGAAATGCCCGCATCCGCATAGATCATGGCGGCGATTTCCATGAGGTCGCGCCGTGTCAGCGGATATTCACCGCTCGCCAGCACCTCATCGGGAGACGCCTTGAAATCCATGGCTCCCATCACGCTCATGCAGCCTCGCTTTCGCTTTCAGGGAACAGGGCTTCCAGTTCGATCAGGCAGATCATGCGGCGGTCGATCGCGACGATGCCGCGGGCAAACTGCCGCTCGTGATCGGAGGAGACTTCCGGCGTAGGCTGGATGCTGTCGTCGGTGATCGTCAGAATGTCCGACACCGCATCGACGAGAAGACCCACCACCTTGCGCTTGACCTGGGCGACAATGATGACATGCCGCGCCGTCGGCTCTGCGCGCTTCATGCCGAGCCGGCAGGAAAGATCGATGATCGGCAGGACCGCGCCGCGCAGGTTGATGACGCCGAGCATATAGCCGGGCGCGTGCGGCATGGCCGTTGCCGGCGTCCAGCCGCGGATTTCGCGAACCGACATGATATCGACGCAGAACTCCTGATCGCCGATGCGAAAGGCGATCAGCTCGCGATTACCCTGGTTCAGGTTCTTGACGGCATAAGACATCAATTCATCCCGCGGCTGCATAAGACATTTCAGGCTTCAGCGCCTGACCGCGCGAAGCGCCGACCACCGCATCGACGTCAAGGATCAGCGCGACACGGCCATCGCCGAGGATGGTCGCTGCCGCAATGCCAGGGACATGCGTATAGTTGGCCTCGAGGCTCTTGATGACGACTTGGCGCTGGCCCTGGATGGCATCGACCATGAGGGCGCGCTGACCGCCGCCTTCCGATTCCACCAGCAGCGCGACGCCATCGACCGGATTGGCCTGTGTCGCGCGGAAATTCAGGATGCGGCCGACATCCACCAGCGGGCAGAAGCTGTTGCGGATCGAGATCAGGCGATGGTTGGCTCCGAAGGAGTGGATCGCGGCAGCCTCAGGCTGCAACGTCTCGACGATCGCTGTCAAAGGCACGACCAGGGTCTGGCCAGCAACCGTCACCACCATGCCGTCGAGAACGGCCAGCGTCAGCGGCAGACTCATGGTGAAGACAGAGCCCTGCCCCGGCTTGGAGCTGATGTTGATACGGCCGCCGAGCGCCTGGATCGAGCGCTTGACCACGTCCATGCCGACGCCGCGGCCTGAAATGTCCGAAATCTTGTCGGCGGTCGAGAAGCCCGGCAGGAAGATCAGGTTATCGACTTCCTCGTCCGAGAGATTTGCATCCGCCGCGATCAAGTCGTTGTCGATGGCCTTCTGCCGGACCTTCTCGCGGTTGATGCCGGCGCCGTCGTCGGCGAGTTCGATCAGGATGCGGCCGGAACGATGCTTCGCGGTCAGGCGAACGGTGCCTTCCGGATTCTTGCCGAGTGCCGCGCGCTTTTCCGGCGTTTCGACGCCATGGTCGACGGCGTTGCGGATCATGTGCGTCAGCGGTTCGGCAAGCTTGTCGATGACGGTCTTGTCGACCTCGGTGTTCTCGCCCTCGGTGATCAGCCGGATCGACTTGCCGGTCATGTCGGCGATTTCGCGCACGATTCGCGACATGCGCTGGAAGACCGGCTTCACCGGCTGCGCGCGGATCGCCATGACGCTGTCCTGGATCTCGCGGGTGAGCTGCTGCAGCTCCTCGAGACCCATATTGATCGAGGACACGCCGTTATTGTCATTCTCTATGACGCTCTGGGAAAGCATCGCCTGATTGATGACGAGCTCGCCCACGAGGTTGATCAGGCGATCGACACGATCGAGATCGACACGGATGGTCTGGCCTGCGGCTGCGGCAGCCGCGTTATTCTGTGCTGCGGCGGCGTTCGAAGCCGCAGCTGCCGCAAGCGCAGCTTCCTTCTTCTCGACGCGTGCAGCAGCCGCGGCGAGTTGGGTAACGTTGCTCGCGGTTTCTGCAGCCGCAACGGCGACAGCGGCATCGTTTTTCGGCGCCGGTATTTCCTTTTCGGTTTCGGCAGCCGGGGCGGCGCCGTCATCGTCAAGGACCGAAAGATCGAAGGGCACCGGTACCATCGGCAATTCTTCGCTGGCCGAAGACCCGCCGCCTGCGGCCGCCTGCACATCGAGGTCGCAATCCCATTCGGCAAATTCAAAGACGGTGCGAATGGCATCTTCGCCCTTGTCCGTCTTGATCGAGATTGCCCATTTGAAATAGGCGCCTTCGGGATCGATGTCGGGAAGGCCCGGCAATGCATCCATATCGCAGAAGATGTTCATCTCGCCGAGCCGCGAGAGGTCGCGCAGCAGCAGGGTTGCATCGTTGCCCTTGGCGTAGAGATCGGATCGCGGCTTGAAATTGACTTCATATTCCGGCCGGGCATCGACGGCCGGCTCGTCGCTGCCGAAATCATCGTCGAAGCTGAAGGGGATCGGCTGGAAACCGCTTTCGTCCGTTGGCGCAGGCGCGGCCGCGACGGGCTTCGGAGCAATATCGGCAATCACCGCTGCCGACGGCGCGGGAATATCGCCATTTGCCAGCGCTTCCAGTTCCTTGACCAGGCCGCGGCTGCGCGCCGGATCGACACTGCCGCCATCACGGGCGGCGTTGGTGAGATCCGCCAGCACGTCGGCTGCCTTGAGCATGACCTTCAGGACATCCTGGGTTGGCTCCAGCTTGTTGGATCGAACGCAATCGAGCGTCGTCTCGAAGACATGAGCGAATGCGACCAGATCGTCCAGACCGAAGGCCCCCGCCCCACCCTTGATGGAATGAACGGCGCGGAATACGGCATTGACGGTTTCCGGGTCACGGTCGCCATCATTCAATTTCAGGAGACCGGATTCCAGTTCGGCGAGCTGCTCTTCGCACTCCTGGAAGAAAATCTCTTTGATTTCGTTCATGTCCATGAGGGATGGATCCTGTCTAGGCGGTTACGCGCTCGATGGCATCGATAAGCTTGGCGGGATCGAACGGCTTGACGATCCAGCCGGTCGCACCGGCCTGGCGGGCACGGTTCTTCTTTTCCGCATCGCTCTCCGTCGTCAGCACAAGGATAGGCACGGCGCGGTATCTATCGTTGCGGCGAACGCCTTCGATGAAGCCAAAGCCATCGAGGCGCGGCATGTTGATATCCGTGACGATAACGTCGGGATTGGCTTCTTCCAGAATTTCCAGGCCTTCGACGCCGTCTTCGGCCTGAATGGTCTCGAAACCCGCATTGTTGAGGGTTACGAGAAGCATATTTCGAATGGTCCGTGAATCATCCACGGTCAGAACTTTTTTCTTCATTGCCGGATCTCCTTGGCAAGCAGATGAGAGATATCCACCCCGATTACCTGCATCGTTTTTTGAAACGCATCCGACACCTTGGAGAAGGTGAAGGAGAGCTTGTCCTCATCCCAGGTCTTGGCGGCGGCCATGATGACCTGCACGCACAAGGTCCCGATCCTTTCGACGCCGGACGCATCGATTGCGACATTGCTGCCGCGCAACCCCATCAGCGTACCGCGAAGGGTGGAAGCCTCGTTGAGGTCCAGCACCGCGGCCAGACTGATTGTCTTTTCGCCTTTCCTGCTCGGCATCGCGTCATTCCCCGTTGTCTGAAACCAGGCTCGTCGGCCCGCATGTGCATGAAACTGAAAGATCAATAGGCATTGCGATCGCCTCCCGCTGCGGCCCTGCGAAGCGGGAAGCCAAAATCGGCCATCTCCTCTTCGTCCTGCGCACCGCCGAATTCCTCGCGGGCGGGGAGCTGCCGCTGCTGCGCGGCTCTGACCGGCACGGCAGGGACGGCATGCCGCCGCTCGCGCTCGATGCGGAACTCGCGGATGGTTCGCCCGAGCTCGACGACGACGGTATGCAGGTGATCGGCACCTTCGTCGGAGCGGCTGGCCTCGCTGCCGGCGGCGGCCGCGCGCTCGCTGTGATCGCCGATATCCGATGTCAACGCCTGCAGGCCGGCGACCTGTTCGTCGCTCGCAGCCGCAATTCCGGAAATGGCTTCGTTAATATCCGTCACCTGGCGCACAATGCTGCCGATCGCATCCTGGGTGCGGCCGACCATTTGGACGCCAGCATCCACTTGCGCCTTTGTTCCTGTCACCAGCACCTTGATCTCGCGTGCGGCATCAGCAGAACGTTGGGCAAGCGCGCGAACTTCCTGTGCGACCACGGCAAAGCCGCGGCCGCTGTCGCCGGCGCGGGCGGCCTCGATGCCGGCATTCAGCGCAAGAAGATTGGTCTGGAAGGCAATCTCATCGATGACGCCGATGATCTGGCCGATCTTCTCGGCTGACGTTTCGATATCGGCCATAGCGGAGATCGCCTGACCGACGATCCTTCCGCTGTCTTCCGCCGCCACTCGGGTCGATGCCGTGACGCGCTCGGCCGAGCGGGTATTGGCCGCATTGCCGCGCACCTGATTGGCCAGCTCTGCAAGCTGCTTTGCTGAGGCCGCAAGTCCTCGCGACTGTTCGGACGATTTTTCAGCCAACGATTTCGCGGAGCGGGAAATGGCGTCGCTCGTCGCTTCGGCCGCCTGCACACCACCGGACAGGGCCGAAAACTGCTGCTGAATGTCAGTGAGCGCTGCATTCAAGGCTTCCGCAACTTCGGTATAAGCTTCGGGACAATCCATGGGCAGCCGGGTCGTCAGATCGCGAGCAGCAAGGCCGTTGGCGAGATCGGCAATATAGGTTGCTGCCTCGGCGCGATCGGCAGCCCGCTGTTCGACCAGCGCCCGCTGGTGGCTGACCCGCAACTCATTGAACCGCAATGATACAGCAATCTCGACATCGACCATCACCAGGCGCACGACCGATGTTACGAGCTCGCTCAGTTCACGGGCGCGGCGCTTGGCTCCCGGCAGAATGGCGCGGCTGCCCATATCTTCGAGAAGGCCGGCAAGAAGATGCTCCAGCACCACGCCATGGCCTGCGACATGCCAGCGCGGGTCGAGCCCCATCTTGCTTTCGCTATCGGAAAGTACCTTGACGCGCTCGGCATAGAGGCTGTCGAACCGTGCATCGGTCAGCACGTCCCAATGGGAGGATTGCAAATCCTGGAGCCGTTCGAGCTGGCTTTCGCTCGCAAAATTGCGCGCGGCGTCCGGATAGGCCTGGAAGCGGTGGAAAAGATCGCGCAGGCCGGCTTTCATATGCGCTTCGAGCATCGGCCGGTGACGGCGCAGCGTGTCGCATTGCCCGGCATCGAGACCAGCAAAGCGCAAGCGATCGCGAAGGCTGCCAGCCTGCGCCCTACCTGCCTGATCTGACGGCGAATCCTGCGCCAAAGTCGTCCCTGCCGAACTGCCGCGCACTCAAGCGCCGGCGAAACCGCTGATGATCCGTGTCAGGCGCAATGAGGAGGCGAGAAAAGGCAGCCGCTGCCGTCGATCGACTGATCGAGGCACCGAAGCTCGCTCGTTCATCAAAGTCTGTTGCGGACCTGTTTGATGACATGGATACCGGATCGAACCCGGTACGACGGGGCGGCTTCATGCCTGGTGAGAACGAGTCACAATTTTCCCATTCCGACGTTCAGACTCAATGTTTATGGTTAATTCCTTGCCCGAAGGTTAATGACGGAAGCGGCCTGTTTCGTAGTTATCTATACTAAATTAGCAATTACCTTCCGATGTAATCTATCGCCGGGGGAAGAACATCGATCGCAAGTCACGAGCAAGCTTCACCCCTTACTACCCAGGGGATAGACAGTTTCGATGTCGTTACGGAGAGAGCAATGATTGTTCTTGGTTTGACCGCCTCGCTGATGGCCAGCCTGACGCTGACGGCCTTCATGCTTCTGTATCGCCTTGAAGAGGCGCGCGATAAAGCCGCTACCCGCGTCCTCTAGGGCCGCCGATCCGATATTTAGGCCCCAAAACCGGATGGATGGCGGTTCTCCGGCCTTGACCGCGGCTCTCTGGCGGTCTTTCCAGATGGCCGAGAGCTAGCTTTGGGCTCAATAGTTCCGTATTAAGCCTCAAAACTACGCACTGAGATCCATCCGTTAATGCTCGACACGACCCATTCCCGAACAAACGCCCAGAAACTTTCACTGGGGCTCGCCCTCGCGATCATCTTCGGAGTGACGCTCTGGCGCGTGCTCATGTTGCTCCTCAATAAGACGGACCTCTTCGTCGATGAGGCGCAATATTGGTTCTGGGGCCAGAATCTGGATTTTGGCTATTATTCCAAGCCGCCGATGATTGCCTGGGTCATCCGCTTCTTCAATACGATCTCCGGCTCGGATTCGACCTTCTGGATTCGCATATCGGCGCCACTCTTCCATCTCGCCACCGCCCTGATGCTGATGTGCACCACACGACGGCTGATCAATGACGAGACCGGACGCGAGATCGCCCCATGGGTCGGCGTCATCTTCATCACGCTTCCGGCCGCTTCGCTCTCAGCCGTTCTGGTATCGACCGATACGATCCAGATCCTGTTCGTGACGATCGCCATCTGGGCCTTTATCGGCCTGACAAGGCGTTCCTCGGTATTGGAAGCCGTCATCCTCGGCGCCAGCCTCGGTTGCGCCTTCCTGACGAAATATTCGGTGCTCTTCCTTCTGCCCGGCGTCGGCATCGCCATGCTGACGATGCGTTCCGCGCGTATCGCCTGGCGGGACGTTGCCATTGCCGCCATCGTCGGCGCCATCGTCGTTTCCCCCAATCTCTGGTGGAACCTTACCCATGATGCGGCGACCATAAAGCACACGGAAAACATCGCTCAATGGAGCAAGAGCGGCGGCGGCAATACTCTGCTGAAGCACATACTCAACGGGCTCAACTTCTTCGGCGCCCAGTTCGGCGTGGTCGGCCCGGTCGTCTTTTACGCGCTTTTGTGGGCGACATGGCGACTGATCCGCGGACAGAGCGATGACAGGGAAAAATTGCTGTTCTGGCTATCGGTGCCTGTCGTGGCGCTGATCACGCTGCAGGCCCTCCTCGCCAAGGCCTATGCCAACTGGGCCGTTTCAGCCTATGCCGCAGGCACCATTCTTGCCGTATGGCTGCTCTATCGGCTGACGAAAAAAGGGCTGAGCACTTCGCTGGTCATAGGTGCCGTCGTCGCCGTCGTGATCCCAGTGGCGACAATCTTTGCCTATGACATCAAGCTGCCGAACGGCGATCTCGTCATGAAGCGCTATGTCGGCCGCAGCGTTATCAGTGAGGAAATCGCCGATATCGCCGCTCAGGCGAAGATGACTGAAATCGTTGCGCAGGATCGCGATATCCTTGCCGATCTCTATTATACCCTGAAGGGTAAGCCGTTCCGCATCTATGCCCGCCCTTTCGGCGGCTTCCCCCACAATTATTATGAGCAGGATTTTTCGCTGCCGGCCAGCGTGACCGGTCCGGTATTGTTCGTCGACAACGATCCGATCGAGTGTCCGGAAGGCCAGGCCGAACTTCTGAAGAGCTGGTCACCGCCCTACGGCGAGATGAAGGGCAAGACGCTCTATGCTTACCGCTTGCCGGCATCCTGCCTGGCGCCCAAACCGTCAGCCACGGCTGAAACGGAAAATTAAGAAATCGAGCCGGGAGTGTTGACCGGCTCGTGCAACTGCATCATGACAGGCGGTTACTAGGAAGACGCTAGGCGTCCTGTTATCATGACCGAACCGCCGAAGTTCGCTCCGGCAAAGGAATGAAGGCATTTTGGACCGTTGAGCCCGCTCGAATTCGGCGCCGCCGACAGCGAAGATAGAGACGACAGGACGCACCGCGCCGGAGCGCGCGTGATCGCCTCGCTGTTCGTCGCGTTTTTCGCCTATATCGGACTGGCGCTCGGCGGCGGCATCAATCTTGCCACGCGCGCCGATACCGAAGCCCTTTCCTCTGGCAAGGACAGTCAGCCCCTCTACCTTTCCCTGCGCGATCCGGTCCGCGGGATTGTCATTGCCGACCGGCTGGTGGCACCGAAGGCCACATGGCACGACATAGGGCCTGCAACGCTTGGCTCCCTCCCTACCCTCGGATATCCGGCAACCTCTTGGCAGGTGAGCCGACCGAACGATGCCGCACGGCTCGAATCCCTTGCGTTTCGCGCCTATCTCGCTCGCGCGCCTCCGGGCACGCTCCTCTAAGCGTTTGGCGCCTACGCGCCGCATTTCCGACAAGACCTCAAGTCCGCCTGCGGCCAGGCCGTCGGCATAGGCCTATTTTCAAGGATAATACCCATGCGTACCTCACCATGGCTCGTGGCACTCTATACAGTGGTCATCGTCATTGGCTTTCTCATCGCTCTGCCGAACGCGCTGCCGCCGTCGGTTCTGAGCAAGGTCCCGTCCTGGCTGCCTCATAGTCAGGTTTCGCTCGGCCTCGACCTTCGCGGTGGTTCCTATCTTGTTCTCGAAGTCGACGAGAAGGACCTGACGAACGGCCGGCTGCAATCGCTGCAGCAGGACGCGCGCCGCGTGCTGCGCGACAAGAACATCCAGACCCGCTCGATCGTCCGCAATGGCGACCAGATCGTCGTGACGCTCACGGATCCCTCACAGAGCAGCGATGCAGTGACGCAACTGCGCACGCTTGCCAATACGATCACATCAGGCCTCTCGGCCGGTCAGTCCGATCTCAATATCACGCCGAACGGCGCGACGATCGCGATGTCCTTCTCGCAGGCCGGCATTTCCGCCAACGTCGATTCTGCCGTTCAGCAGAGCCTTGAAGTCATCCGTAAGCGCGTTGACCAGGTGGGCGTCGCCGAGCCGACCATTCAGCGCGTCGGCCCGAACCGCGTTCTCGTTCAGCTTCCGGGCGCCCAGGATCCGTCCCACCTGCGCGAGCTTCTCGGTTCGACCGCGAAGATGTCCTTCCACCTGCTGGCCGACAATGTCGATCCGAACAATCCGGGGCCTGGCGTCACCATCATGAAGGATGACCGGGGCACCAGCTATCCGGTTCTCGACCGCATCGAGCTGTCCGGCGATCGTCTGACGGACGCACGCGTCAGCTTCGATCCAAATACGCATGAGCCGCTCGTTACCTTCCGCTTCGACAGCGCCGGCGCCAACCGCTTTGCCGAAATCACCCGCGAAAATGTCGGCAAGCCCTTTGCCATTGTCCTCGACAACAAGGTTCTGAGCGCACCGAATATCCGCGAGCCGATTACCGGCGGATCGGGCCAAATCTCCGGCAACTTCACCGCGGACAGCGCCACCACACTTGCAGCCCTGCTGCGCGCCGGCGCCCTGCCCGCAAAGCTCACCGTCATCGAAGAACGCACCGTCGGCGCCGACCTCGGCAGCGATGCGATCCAGAAGGGCATCTATAGCGGCCTGATCGGCTTCGTCCTGGTTGCCGCCTTCATCTTCGTACTCTACGGCGCCTGGGGCATTCTCGCCAATGTCGCGCTGCTCATCCATACCGTCCTGACCTTCTCGGCCCTGACGCTTGTCGGCGCCACGCTGACGCTGCCCGGTATCGCCGGTATCGTTCTCGGTATCGGCCTTGCGGTTGATGCCAACGTTCTGATCAACGAGCGCATTCGCGAAGAAACCCGCAAGGGCCGCGGCGCGTTCGCTGCCATCGATAATGGTTTCAAGAAGGCCTATTCGACGATTATCGACGGCAACATGACAGCCCTGATCGCGGCCGCCATCCTGTTCTACTTCGGCTCCGGTCCGGTTCGCGGTTTTGCCGTGACCATGGGTCTCGGCCTCATCATCTCGATGTTCACCTCCGTCGCCTTCGTGCGCGTCGTGATGATCGCCATCACCCGCCGCCGCAAGCTGAAGGTGATCAACATCAGGCCGCTGATCCCCTTCAGCCCCTATGACAAGCACATCCAGTTCATGAAGGCCCGCTTCTTCGGCGTCACAGTCTCGGCGATCCTGTCGATCGCCTCGGTGGTGCTGTTTATCCATCCGGGCCTCAACTACGGCGTCGATTTCCGCGGCGGCATCCAGATGTCGGTCAAGACCAAGGACGCAGCCGATCTGTCTACGTTCCGCGAGGGCTTGAACACGCTCGGCCTCGGCGAAATCGCACTGCAGTCCTTCGGCGATAATAACAGCCTTCTCGTCCGCGCCCAGCGCCAGGACGGCGGCGAAGAGGCGCAGACGGCGGCAGTGACCAAGCTCAAGGCGGAAATCGTCAAGATCGACCCAAGCGCGACCATCGAAGGCACCGATGTCATCGGTCCGAAGGTCTCGGGCGAGCTTGCCTGGGCGGGTATTCTGTCGGTCGTGATCGCCAGCTTGGCGATGCTCGTCTATATCTGGGTGCGATTCGAATGGCCTTTCGCGGTCGGCGCCATCGTCACGCTGGTGCTCGACGTGACCAAGGCGATCGGCTTCTTCGCGATCACCGGCCTCGATTTCAACCTGACGGCCATCGCCGCGATCCTGACACTCGTGGGATACTCGGTGAACGACAAGGTCGTGGTCTATGACCGCATGCGTGAAAACATGCGCCTCTACAAGTCGATGCCTCTGCGCGATATCATCGACAAGTCGATCAACGAAACCCTGGCGCGAAGCCTCTATACCAACGCCACCGCCTTCCTGGCGCTGGTGCCGATGGCGATCTGGGGCGGCAGCGCCGTCTCCAGCTTCGCAATCCCCATGGTGTTCGGCATCCTCGTCGCCGGCGCCTCGTCGGTCTTTATCGCCGCGCCGATTCTGCTCTTCCTCGGTGACTGGCGTCGCCGCCATGCCAAGCCGGTCGCCAATGATGCGGCGGCGGACGGCAAGTCCGGCAAGGACAACAAGCAGATCCCTGCTGCGTAACAGACGAAAGGAAGACATGCCCGGCTTCCGGACATGTCTTCCGGCCGTTTATGAAATCGCCGGCATATGCAAGGGCAAGCCCGGACGCGGGGCCGTGATCTTTTCCACAGCACCGTTTTCCTGCTCGCTGACGAGCAGATGTTTGCCGTCGACGGTAAAGGCGATGCTGGTCGGTCTCGCGCCATCCGTGCGGATATGGCCGGCCATCTTCCCCTCGACATCCACCATGGAAATTTCTCCCAGTCCGTACATGGCGCAATAAAGCATGCCACTGCGATCAAAGGCGAGGCCAGCCGGCCCGCGCAGCGCATTGACGGCAGGCGATGTCATCGACTGGACAAACATTTCCTGCCTGCCGCCCACGACCTGCCGATAGATTTTTCCGGTCAGCGTTTCGCTATAGTAGAGCAATCCGTCGGCATCGAAGGCAATGCCGCTCGCAAAGAGCAGGCCGGCTGCAAGGACCCGGATGACCCGGCCTTCGGCTGGATCGATCTGATAAACGCAGCCATTATAAGCCGCCTTGAAGAAATCGGGATGGATGTGGCCGCCTTCGAGAAGATTGGCAAGAGGGATGCCGGAATCAGTCATGTAAAGCAGGCCGTCAGGTCCGAAAGCGAGCGCATTCGGATGCAGAAATGGACCATCGGCACTGCCTTCGATGACCTGCAGGACGCGGCCTTGCGCCGACAATCTGACAAGGGAATTCTCCGGGCCATTGGCTACCCAAAAACATCCGTCACCATCGACCGCAATACCCATCGGCCAACCGCCGATCCGGCACAATTCCTGCGTTACGCCGCTTGTGTCGAAAAGTTTCAGACAGCGGCGACTGGCATCCATTTCCACGACCGCCAAGCGGCCATCCGGCAAAGCCACGAGGCCGCTAGGCAGACGCAGCCCGGTGGCAATCGTTTCGTTCATGTTTTGAAACCTTCATTCCACGCATTACGAAGCCCCAAAAACTCAAAATGCTGCGCCGAAATGATACATAAGCACGAAGAATATCCTTTTCGAGCCGGGCGAGTGCAAATCCCGATAAGATTCTTGCGCTGGAGGTCACATCCGCGTGCAGGCCCTGGTCATCTTGACAGGCTTTGGCGATTCGGAACATCCATAGAACGCCCCTATATTTTCGCGCTTGCGATTCGCCGCATATCGCGCTCCGCGCCCGCCGCCGGAGGTATTCAGGAGAGTTGATGACCGCCGCCTATCTGGAAAAGCTGAACCCGGAGCAACGGCTGGCGGTGGAACATGGCACTACGGCAGGCGACGGTCATATTGCCGGGCCGCTGCTCGTCATCGCCGGAGCCGGCTCCGGTAAGACGAATACGCTTGCGCATCGTGTGGCGCATCTGATCGTCAAGGGCGCCGATCCGCGCCGCATCTTGCTGATGACCTTTTCACGCCGCGCCGCCGCCGAAATGGGCCGCCGCGTCGAGCGGATCTGCCGCGAGGTGCTGGGTGCGAATGCCGGCATTACCGCCGATGCGCTCGCCTGGACCGGCACCTTTCACGGCATCGGCGCGCGTTTGCTCAGGGACTATGCCGAGCAGATTGGTATCGATCCTGCCTTCACGATCCACGACCGGGAAGACAGCGCCGATCTGATGAACCTTGCGCGCCATGATCTCGGCTTTTCCAAAACGGAGAACCGTTTCCCGACCAAGGCGACATGCCTTGCGATCTATTCGCGCTCCGTCAATGCAGAAGCGCCGCTCGACGGCGTGCTGCGCGACTTCTTCCCATGGTGCGCCATGTGGGAGCAGCAGCTGCGCGATCTTTTCGCCTCTTATGTCGAAGCGAAGCAGGTGCAGAACGTGCTCGATTACGACGACCTCCTGCTCTACTGGGCGCATATGCTGCAGGAGCCGCTAATTGCCGAGGATATCGGCAGCCGCTTCGACCATGTGCTTGTCGATGAATATCAGGACACCAACCGGCTGCAGTCCTCCGTTCTGCTAGCTCTTAAGCCCGATGGCCGGGGATTGACTGTCGTCGGCGACGATGCGCAGTCGATCTATTCCTTCCGCGCGGCGACCGTGCGCAACATTCTCGATTTCCCCAAGGCCTTCACGCCCTCGGCCGATATCGTGACGCTCGACCGCAATTATCGCTCGACGCAGCCGATCCTGGCCGCCGCCAATGCCGTAATCGATCTTGCCTCGGAGCGCTTCACCAAAAACCTGCGCACCGAGCGGCAAAGCGCAGAGCGGCCACGGCTGGTGACGGTGCGTGACGAGTCCGATCAGGCCCGCTACATCGCCGACCAGATACTGGAAAATCGCGAGGGCGGCACACGGCTCAAGCAGCAGGCGGTGCTCTTTCGCACCTCGAGCCATAGCGGCCCGCTGGAAGTGGAACTCACCCGGCGCAACATTCCTTTCGTCAAATTCGGTGGGCTGAAATTCCTCGATAGTGCTCATGTCAAGGACATGCTGGCGGCACTGCGCTTTGCCCAAAACCCGCGCGATCGCGTAGCGGGCTTCCGCCTGATGCAGCTCTTGCCCGGTGTCGGTCCTTCCACGGCACAGCGCGTGCTCGACCAGATCGGCGAAGAGGCAAGCCCGATTGCGGCGCTCACCGAACTGCCGCCGCCACCGCGCACAGGAGACGACTGGACCGCCTTTGTCGAGACGATGCGGGAGATCAAAAGCGGCAACGCCGGATGGCCGGCGGAAATCGGCCTCGTCCGCCAATGGTACGAACCGCATCTGGAACGCGCGCATGAGGACGCTGCGACGCGCCAGGCGGATCTCGTCCAGCTCGAACAGATTGCCGCGGGCTACGGCTCGCGCGAGCGCTTCCTCACGGAGCTGACGCTCGATCCGCCTGACGCCACCAGCGATCAAGCCGGCGTGCCGCTGCTGGACGAAGACTATCTGATCCTGTCGACCATCCACTCCGCCAAGGGTCAGGAATGGACGAAGGTCTTCATCCTCAACGCCGTCGACGGCTGCATCCCCGCCGATCTCGCGGTCGGATCATCGGCCGAGATCGAGGAAGAACGGCGGCTGCTCTATGTCGCCATGACGCGGGCGAAGGACAATCTCGATCTCGTCATTCCGCAGCGCTTTTTCGTGCACGGCCAGCATGCGCAGGGGGACAAGCATGTCTTTGCCTCGCGCACCCGCTTCATTCCCGCAACCTTGCTGCAGTTCTTCGAGGTTTGCGGCTGGCCGCAGGCACGGGCTGAAAGTGCCGCCGCGATCCGGGCGCGAGAGGTGCGCGTCGATGTGGGAGCGCGGATGCGGGGCATGTGGCGGTGAGTTGAGACTCGGTCACTGGGTTGAGGGGCAATACAAGCTTTCAACTCACTCGATTGTCGCGAGTTATCCTTACTTCGCCTCGCGAAACATCTCGATGATCGCCGAAAAATCGCGGCCGCCATTGCCGAGCTTTTCGAAGAGCGCATAGAGCTGTGCCGCTTCCGCACCCAGAGGCGTGGATGCGCCGCTCGACAAGGCCGCCTCTTGAGATAGCCGTAGATCCTTTAGCATCAAGGCTGCCGCGAAGCCGGGTTTGTAGTCGTTGTTGGCCGGCGATGTCGGCACGGGTCCGGGCACAGGGCAATAGGTATTGATCGACCAGCATTGACCGGAGGAGGTCGAAGCGACATCGAAGAGGGCCTGGTGCGAGAGGCCGAGCTTTTCGCCGAGCACGAAGGCTTCGCAGACGCCGATCATCGAGATACCGAGGATCATGTTGTTGCAGATCTTCGCGGCCTGGCCGGCACCGGCATCGCCGCAATGGACGATCTTCTTGCCCATCACCTCGAGCAGCGGCTTGGCGGCAGCAAAACTGTCCGCCGAGCCACCGGCCATGAAGGTCAGCGTTCCCGCTGCCGCACCTCCAGTGCCGCCGGAAACGGGCGCATCGAGCGAAAGGCAGCCGGCATCGCCTGCCATGGCATGCGCTTTGCGGGCGCTATCGACATCGATGGTAGAGCTGTCGATCAACAGGGTCCCCTTAGGCACGGAGCGCAGTACGTCGGTCCAGACGGTCAGGACGTGCTGGCCCTTCGGCAGCATGGTAACGACGACCTCCGCATCGGCCAGGGCTTCGGTGAGCACGCTGGCAGGCTTTACCCCCGATGCTTCGGCTGCCTTCAGCACATCATGTGAGAGGTCGAATCCTGTGACGGCGTGGCCGGCCTTGACGAGATTGGCGGCCATAGGGCCTCCCATATTGCCGAGGCCGATGAAGGCGATCCGTGTCATGATGTTTTCCTCCCATGATCGGTTATCTTGTGAAAAGCGGCGGCTGCGCTGGCACGAAGAAGCGATCGATATCGGCAACGGTCACTTCGGCAAGGCTCGCCGGAGACCATTTCGGATTGCGGTCCTTGTCGATGACGGCTGCGCGCACGCCTTCGTAGAAATCGTGATTATACAATATGCCCATGCAGGCGCCGAGTTCACGATTGAGGCATTCGGCCAAATCGGCGCTCCTTCGCCCTGCCCTGAGCAGCCGCAAGGTCAACTTCAGGCTGGTCGGCGAGCGACTGGCGATCACGCTTGCGGCTTCTGCGGCAAACTCTCCGGGCTCGGCCACCAAGGCCTTCAGAATTTCCTCCACCGTGTCTGCCGAAAACGCCCGATCGATCACCTCTCGGTTTGCCGCGAGCCGGCTTTCGCCGGCGTCCACCGCCATCGTCCGGATCAGCGCATGCACGTCTTCTGCAGTGGCGGCAGCGGGCAGCGCCGCGATCGCGTCTATGAGAGCCGGCAATGCGGAGGATGCGACAGAATGATCGGCCAAGCCGGCATGCATGACATCGGCGGCGCCGATGGTCAGGCCTGTCAGCCCCATCCAGGTACCGGCTCCCCCAGGGGCACGCGGCAGCAGCCAGGTGGCGCCGACATCCGGGAAATAGCCGATGCCGGTTTCGGGCATGGCGAGACGCGTGCGCTCGGTGACGACGCGATGGCTGCCATGCGCGGAAAGGCCGACGCCGCCGCCCATGGTGATGCCATCCATCAGCACCACATAAGACTTAGCGTAGCGCGAGATGGCATGATTGAGCCGAAATTCTTCGCGCCAGAAGGTTTCCGCGCCATCGGAACCTTCCTTGCCGCTCTGGTGCAGCAGGCGGATATCGCCGCCCGCGCAGAAGCCGCGCTCTCCCTCGCCCATGACGAGGACGCTCGCCACTGCGGGATCGGCGGCGAAATCCTCCAATGCCGAAGCGATGACCCGCACCATTGGCAATGTCAGGCTATTCAGCGCCTTCGGCCGGTTGAGCCTGATGATGCCGGCCGATCCGCGCCGCTCGATGATGACTTCATCCGTGCTGTCCATGCAAATCTCCTGTCCTTGCCCCCAATCAATCCTCGGAGATTCATTTGTTGTCGGCAAGGATCATCTCGGCTGCTTTTTCGGCTATCATGATGGTTGGCGAATTGGTGTTGCCCGAGGTGATTGATGGCATGACGGAAGCATCGGCGATACGCAGCCTTGCCAATGCCCTGAGCCGCAGGTGCGGATCAACCACGCTTTGCGCATCGCCGCCCATGCGGCACGTGCCGACCGGATGGAAAATCGTCGTGCCGATATCGCCGGCGGCGCGTTCCAGATCGACATCCGTCTCGTAGGTCGGCCCGGGCTTGAACTCCTCCGGTCTGAACCGGGCGAAGGAAGGTTGCGCCACGATGCGCCGCGTCAGGCGAATGGAGCGTACGGCGATCTCCCGGTCACGTGCCGCCGAAAGATAATTCGGGCTGATGGCCGGCTGCAGGGCGAAATCGGGGCTGCGCACATGCACGGAGCCGCGGCTTTCGGGCCGGAGGTTGCAGACACTGGCGGTGATCGCCGGAAAGGGATGGACGGGATCTCCGAATTTATCGAGCGAGACCGGTTGCACATGATATTGCAAATCCGGCGTTTCCTTGTCCGG
This sequence comes from Rhizobium sp. No.120, assembly GCF_054558365.1. Taxonomy (NCBI): domain Bacteria; kingdom Pseudomonadati; phylum Pseudomonadota; class Alphaproteobacteria; order Hyphomicrobiales; family Rhizobiaceae; genus Rhizobium; species Rhizobium sp. No.120. The sequence continues at coordinate 465,826 of NZ_BAAJNQ010000002.1, read as the reverse complement.
CCCGGAGCGGGTGAAGATGCCGAGCTGGCTCGGCGCCATCGCCATAGGGCCTGAACGGCGCACCAGATATTCGAGCCCGATCGCAGCCTTGCCGATCAGCTTGGTCGCCTTCTCGTTCAACGTAGGGACGCCAGTCACCTTGTAGGCAAGGCGCAGCTGCAGATGATCCTGCAGGTTCTCGCCGACAGACCGGACCTCGCGGATGACGTCGATACCGGCCTTGCCGAGCACTTCGCCACGGCCGATGCCTGACAGTTCCAGAATGTGCGGTGAGCCGATGGAGCCGGCTGATAGCACCGTTTCCTTGTTCGCATAGGCGCGCTTCGCCACGCCATCATGCTGGAACTCGACGCCGGTCACGGCATCGCCCTCGACGATCAGGCGGCGGACCTGCGCCTTGGTATAGACGGTGAGATTGCCGCGCTTCATCGCCGGGCGCAGGAAGGCTTTCGTGGTGTTCCAGCGGATGCCGGAGCGCTGGTTGACGTCGAAATAGCCGGAACCTTCGTTGTTGCCGCGATTGAAATCCGCCGTCTCGGGGATACCGGCCTCCTTGGCGGCGGCCTGGAAGGCGTCGAGCACGGCCCAGCGCACGCGCGCCTTCTCGACCCGCCATTCGCCGCCGGCGCCGTGCATCTCATCCTTGCCGCGATAATGATCCTCAGACTTGATGAAGTAGGGCAGCACGTCCTCCCAGCCCCATCCGGCGCAGCCGAGCTGGCGCCAGAGATCATAGTCGCGGGCCTGGCCGCGCATATAGATCATCCCGTTGATGGAGGAGCAGCCACCCAGCACCTTGCCGCGCGGATAGTTCAGCGACCGACCATTCAGCCCCGCTTCCGGCGACGTGGTGAAGCACCAGTCCGTGCGAGGATTGTTGATGCAATAGAGATAGCCGACCGGAATGTGGATCCAATGGTAATTGTCATTGCCGCCGGCTTCCAGGAGCAGCACGCGGTTGTTGCGATCTGCCGAAAGCCGGTTGGCCAGCACGCATCCGGCACTGCCGGCACCGATGATGATGTAGTCGAAGCGATCCATTGGTATGCCCCCTCACCCTAACCCTCTCCCCCAAGGAAGAGGGGAACTATTTCGGCATTTGCCTCGGCCCCATATCCGATGATCGTCAAAGACAGTTCCCCCTCTACCCTCGGGGAGAGGGCTAGGGTGAGGGGTGCACAACAAGAACGCATAGGTTTGATCATTATCGCCGGTGTTCAAACCCCAGCTTCCGTCCCAGCCGAGAAGCATAGAATTCGCCGACGACCCCGCGGCGGAAGAGCAGGACGCAAACCATGAAGACGATGCCGGTGATGATGGTGACGGGGAATTCCGAAGTCGCCAGATAGTTTTCCAGCGTCGCCACGAATCCTGCTCCGAAAATCGGGCCGATCAGCGTGCCGATGCCGCCAAGGAGCGTCATGAGGATGACCTCGCCGGACATCTGCCAGGCGACATCCGTTAGCGTCGCGAACTGGAAGACCAGTGCCTTGACCGCACCCGCAAGCCCAGCCAGGGCGGCCGACATGACGAACGCACCGAGCTTGTAGTGCGCGACGGAATAGCCAAGCGAGATCGCCCGTTGCTCGTTCTCGCGGATCGATTTCAGGATCATGCCGAAGGGCGAATTGATGAAACGCCAGATGATCAGCACGCCGATCAGGAAGATCGCGAGAACGAAATAATACATGTTGAAGGAGTTATTGAGATCGAGGACGCCGAGGAGGTAGCCGCGCGGCACCGACTGAATGCCATCCTCGCCATGGGTGAAAGCCGCCTGCAGGCAGAAGAAATAGAACATGTAGGAGAGCGCCAGCGTGATCATGGCGAAATAGATGCCCTGCCTGCGGATGGCGACGAAGCCCATGACGAGGCCTAGCATCGACGCGCCGGCGACGCCCATCAGGATGCCAAGCTCGGGCGGCAGACCCCACTCCTTCACCGCATGGGCGGTGAAATAGGCCGCACCGCCGAAGAAGGTCGCATGGCCGAAGGAGAGCAGACCGGCATAACCGAGCAGCAGATTGAAGGCGCAAGCGAACAGCGCGAAGCAGAGCACCTTCATAACGAAGATCGGGTAGATGAAGAACGGCGCCCAGATCAGGCCGACGAGGCCGAGGATCAGCAACAGCTTCTGCACGGAAAGCTTCGGACGCTCCTTGGAGCCCGAGCTGATTAATCCAGCCATATCACGCCTCCCGACCGAAGAGACCCGCAGGCCTCAGAAGCAGTACGATTGCCATGATGACAAAGATGACGATGTTGGAAGCTTCCGGATAGAAGACCTTGGTCAGGCCTTCGGCGATCCCGAGCATATAGCCTGTCACGATCGCCCCCATGATCGAGCCCATGCCGCCGACGACCACGACGGCGAAGACGATGATGATCATGTTCGAGCCCATCAGCGGCGAGACCTGATAGATCGGTGCGGCCAACACCCCGGCAAAGGCGGCAAGCGCGACGCCAAAACCATAGGTCAGCGTCAGAAGCACTGGCACGTTGACGCCGAAAACCTGAACGAGCGTGGAATTCTCGGTCGCCGCGCGCAGATAGGCGCCAAGCTTGGTCTTTTCGATCAGCAGCCAAGTGCCGATGCAGACGATCAGCGAGGCGATAACCACCCAGCCGCGATAGACGGGCAGGAACATGAAGCCGATATTGCGCGCGCCCGCCAGTTCCGTCGGGACGGCATAGGGCTGGCCCGAGGAGCCGTAGAGATAGCGGAAGGTCCCCTCGATGGTCAGCGCCATGCCGAAGGTGAAGAGCAAGCCATAGAGCGGATCGACCCTGTAGAGCCGACGCAGGCAGAACCGCTCGACCAGCGCACCGAACAGGCCGACGATCAGCGGTGCCAAAACGAGGGCCGGCCAATAGCCGATGCCTGTATAGGCGAGCAGCAGATAGGCGGTGAAGGCGCCGAGCATATAGAGCGCGCCGTGGGCGAAATTGATCACTCGCAGCATGCCGAAGATGATCGCGAGGCCAAGGCTCAGCAATGCATAGAAGGAGCCATTGATCAGCCCGATCAGCAATTGACCGAGAAGAGCCTGGGCGGGGATGCCGAATATCGTCGTCATGCTCAGACCCCCAGAACCTTGTGCAGCATATCCATGCGCTCGGAGAGTTCGCCGACCGGGAATTCCGAGACCATCTGGCCGTGATCCATCACATAGAGGCGATCGGCGATGCGGCTGGCGAAGCGGAAATTCTGCTCGACGAGCAAGATGGTCATGCCACGACCTTTGAGCTTCTGCAGGACTTCGCCGATGCGCTGGACGATGACCGGCGCAAGGCCCTCGGTCGGTTCGTCGAGCAGCAGCATGCGGACGCCGGTGCGCAGGATGCGGGCCATAGCAAGCATCTGCTGCTCGCCGCCGGAAAGCCTTGTGCCGACGCTATTGCGCCGCTCATGCAGGTTTGGAAACAACTCGAAGATCTCGTCGAGCGTCATGCCGCCAGCGGCCACCACCGGTGGCAGCATCAGGTTTTCATAGACGCTGAGCGTGGAAAATATGCCGCGCTCTTCCGGCACGAAGCCGATACCCTGATGGGCGGTCTTGTGCAGCGGCACCTGCATCATGTCCTTGCCGGCAAAGGTAATCCTGCCCTTGCGGGCGCGAACGATGCCGACGATGGTGCGCAATGTCGTTGTCTTGCCAACGCCGTTGCGGCCGAGGATGGTGACGGTTTCGCCCTCGCCCACGCGCATATCGACGCCGTGCAGGATATGGCTTTCGCCATACCAGGCATTGAGGCCCTGAACTTCCAGAAGCGGCGCCATCGTCAAGCCTCCTCCGTACCCATATAAGCTTCGCGGACGCGCGGGTCCCGGCTGACCGTCGCATAATCGCCCTGGGCCAGGATTTCGCCGCGCTGCAGCACCGTGACATGATGGCAGATATCGGCAACGACCGAGAGATTGTGCTCCACCATGAGCACAGCCCTGTCGCGCGCCACATCTCGGATGATGGCGGAAACGGTGTTCACGTCCTCCAGTCCCATGCCGGCCATCGGTTCGTCGAGCAGCAGCACCTTCGGATCGAGCGCAAGCGTCGTTGCGATCTCCAGCACGCGCTTGCGGCCGTAGGAAAGATCGGCAGCGATGGCATCGCGCTCTTTCGAAAGGCCGACGGAGGCGATGAGCTGTTCGGCGCGGGCATTGAGGCTGTCGAGGGCCGATAGCGGCCGCCAGAACTGGTGGGCGAGATTGTTCGGCCGCTGCAAGGCGACCCGCACATTGTCCAGCACCGTCAGATGCGGGAAGACAGCGGAAATCTGGAAGGAGCGCACGAGCCCCATGCGCGCGACCTTGTCGGGCCTTGTCTTGGTGATATCGGTGCCGAGCAGCGTGATCGTGCCATGCGTCGGCTGCAGGAATTTGGTGAGCAGATTGAACACCGTCGTCTTGCCGGCGCCGTTGGGGCCGATCAGAGCGTGGACCTGGGCGTGATGTACGTCGAGATCGACATTCTTGACGGCGGTGAAGCCGCCGAAATCGCGGCGCAGTCCCCGGGCGGATAACACCACCCGGGGCTCTTCATGCGCATGTGTCGCGGACATCACCATGGGCTGTTCCAAGCCCTATTGCTTGACGAGGTCGCAGCCGCTCTTGGCTGGGTCGATATAGGCGTCCTTGCCGGGGATCGTCGCCAGCACGTTGAAGTAATCCCACGGCTCCTTGCTATCAGCGGGCTTCTTCACCTGAAGCAGATACATGTCGTGGATCATGCGGCCATTGGCACCGACCGTACCGCCGCGGCCGAAGAAATCATCAACCGGCATTTCATGCAGCTGCTTGGCAACGGCCTCGGTGTCATCGGTGCCCGCTTTCTGCACCGCCTTCAGATACTGCATCACAGCGGAATAGGTGCCGGCATGGATCATGTTCGGCATCTTGCCGGTGCGGGCAAAGAAGCGTTTGCCAAATTCGCGGCTCTTGTCGTCGAGGTTCCAGTAATAGCCTTCCGTCAACGTCAGGCCCTGCGCCGCCTGCAGGCCGAGGCCGTGGACTTCAGCGAGCGTGAAGAGCAGTGCCGCCAGATGCTGGCCGCCCTGGGTGATGCCGAATTCGGAGGCCTGCTTGATGGCGTTGGACGTGTCGAGGCCGGCATTGGCAAGACCGATCACCTTGGCACCAGACGACTGGGCCTGCAGCAGGAAGGACGAGAAATCATTGGTCGACAGCGGGTGGCGGACAGAGCCAAGCACCTTACCGCCACTTGCCTTGACGAAATCGCTGGTCTGCTGCTCGAGCGAGTAGCCGAAGGCATAGTCCGCCGTCAGGAAGAACCATGTGTCGCCGCCCTGCTTGACGAGCGCGCCGCCGGTGCCGACGGCCAGGGCATGTGTGTCATAGGCCCAATGGAAGCCATAGGGCGAGCATTGCTTGCCGGTGAGATCCGTCGTAGCAGCGCCGGTGACGATATCGATCTTCTTCTTTTCCTTGCCGACCGCCTGCACGGCGAGCGCGACCGAAGAGGTCGTCAGCTCCATGATGGCGTCGACCTTGTCCTGGTCGTACCACTGGCGGGCGATGTTGGAGGCGATATCGGGCTTGTTCTGGTGGTCGGCATCGACGATCTCGATCGGCACACCGAGAACCTTGCCGCCGAAATCCTCGGCGGCCATCTTGGCGGCCGCTACCGACGACTTCCCACCGAAATCCGCATAGACGCCGGATTGGTCGTTCAGGATGCCGATCTTGACGACACCATCGGACGGACCGGCGGCAAAAGCCGCGGAGCTGGCTGCAAGCAGAAATGCAAGGGACGCAATAAGACTCTTTCGCATATCCTCTCCTCCCAGAGATTTGGCAAAAACGAATCTGTTCAAAATTGGCCAGCCGCTTTCCTCAAAACGGCTTTTCCCAACCGCCAAGATCAAGGAATTTGCGCGTTGACGCAAGTCGCGATTGCAATTAATTCCAAACAAGGTCTGTTCATTTTTGAACAGAGGAGGATGCATGAAGCGCACGCCGCACTTTACCTGGGACGATCTGCAGTTCTTCCTCGCCGTTGCACGAACCGGGCAGCTTTCGACAGCCGCACGGCAATTGCGCAGCAGCCATGCAACGGTTTCGCGCCGTATCGACCGGCTGGAATTCGCCCTGAAGGTCAAACTTTTCGAGCGCAATCCGCGCGGCTACATGCTGACCAGCATGGGCCAGCGCTTCGTCGATACGGCCGAGCATATGGAGCAGGAGACGGAACGTTTACGCGCCGATCTTTCCGCGGGATCGGCAGCACAACGGGGTGTCGTGCGCATCAGCGCGCCGGAAGGTTTTTCAAACTTCTTCTTCACCGGCGTGCTGCCGGAATTCACCGCGAAACACCCGAATATTTCGTTGGAGCTGATCACCATCCAGCAGATCATGTCGCTCTCACGCAAGGAGGCCGATATCGTCGTGGTGCTCGACCCGCCGAAGGCCGGCCCCTACTTCACTGAGAAGCTGACGGACTACCATCTACAGGTCTACGGATCGCGCGATTATCTCGCCCGCCATCCGCCGATCGAAAGCCGCGACGACCTGCCGGATTTCGCCTTCATCGGCTATATCGAGGATATGATCTTCGCGCCGGGATTGGACTATCTCGATGACGTTCATCCCCGTATCAAGCCGCAATTCCAAAGCTCGAGCATCTTTGCGCAGCTGACAGCGACGAAAAACGGTCAGGGGCTCTGCGTGCTGCCGTTTTTCATCGCCGGCAAGCATCCCGATCTGCAGGTGGTCCTGCCGCATGAGGTGGATCTCAGGCGCCACTACTGGATCACCTGCCATCGCGACCTGCGCCAGTCACCCCGCGTGCGCACTGTCATCGATTTTTTGGCGGAAGCCGTGCGCAAAAATGCGCCGGCCTTTCTGGGGCCTTGGAGACGGGAAAGCTGAGATCGCGCTCGCGTTACCGCATGCTTGGAGCGGCGTAGACCCTGTTGACGCCGGCGGCATCGAAGCCCGCACGTTCGGCAAGGCGAAGCTCCCAATCCAGCGAGGAGCGCACAATCATTTCCAGATTATTGTATTTCGGCATCCATCCCAATTCGCGGCGAGCAAGTGTCGCATCGGCGACGATACTGGCCATATCGCCGGCGCGACGTGGAGCGATGTGGATAGGGAAGGCGCGGCCGTGGACACGCGTGACCATGTTGAGCACATCCAGAACCGAATAGCCCTGACCGTAGCCGCAATTGGCAACCAGTGAGCGGCCGCCATCGCGCAGATGCCGCAACGCCATCAGATGCGCGTCGACGAGATCGCTGACATGAATGTAATCGCGAACGCCGGTGCCATCATGGGTCGCGTAGTCGGTGCCGTAGATATCGACCTGAGGGCGGCGGCCAAGAGCCCCCTCGCAAGCGACCTTGATAAGATGGGTGGCGCCGTCAGTCGACTGACCAGCCCTTCCCTCGGGATCGGCGCCGGCCACGTTGAAATAACGCAGCGCCACATAGCGGAAATCATAAGCGACAGCGGCATCGCGCAGCATCAGCTCGGACATCAGCTTGGATTGACCATAGGGGGATTCGGGCCGCAACGGCGCATGTTCGCCGACCGGCCTGTCCGCCGACTGCTGGCCATACACAGCGGCGGTGGACGAGAAGACGAAATGGCGGATGCCGGCCCTGATGGCGGCGCTCATGAGGATGCGGGTCTTGCCGGTGTTGTTTTCGTAATAGGCAAGAGGGTCCTCAATCGACGCCGGGACAACGGCTGAGCCGGCAAAATGAATGATGGCCTCTATATGGTTTTCAGCGAAAATCTGATGCAGCAGCGCTTCATCGGCGATATCGCCGAGATAGAAGCGGGCCGCAGGCGGCACCGCCCAGCGAAAGCCCGTGGAGAGGCGATCGATGACCACGACGTCTTCGCCCGCGTCAAGCAATCTCCAGACCATGTGGCTGCCGATATAGCCGGCTCCGCCCGTCACCAAGACAGTCATTCTTCGCGTCCCCGCCAAGTCTTATCAGCAACATATGAGGCCGCTTCCCCTGCGAAATTGATTAAAAGCGGACGGTGGGGCGGGAAAGATTGCGGAGATGGTTAGAGGGGGATTTCGCGATTTGATTGGATTTTATCGATCAGGTGCGTGACGGCAGGCTCGCATATATCGGAGAGTGCATACCCCCTTTGTCCCTGTCGGGACAGAGGGGGTATCAGAGATGAGGCGATCGAGAGGATGCTTTCGACCGTGGAGCAGGTCGAAGCGAAGCCCTCTCATAAACTCAAAATATACCCACTCAACCGCTCCGCAGCATCCGCCACCTGCACCGGATCGCGCAGGAAGCAAGCACGCATGAACAGTTCTCCGCCCTTTCCGAAGGCCGTTCCGGGTGCCAGGCCGACGCCCGTCTTGTCGACGATGTCGATGGCGGCCTTGCGGCTGTCGGTGACGCCATCGATCCTGAGGAAGGAATAGAGCGCGCCATCCGGCTTCAGCGTCTGCACACGATTGGTGGCGATCAACGCGTCGCAGAGGATATCGCGCGCGCGAGTGGCCTTTTCGATATTGGAGCGGACGAAATCGTCGCCGTCGTTCAGCGCTGCAACCGCGCCTCTCTGCATAAACTGCGCAACGCCGGAAGTCGAATATTGCACGAGGTTTTCGATCACCTGTCCGAGCTCAGCCGGCGCGACGATCCAGCCGACGCGCCAACCGGTCATCGACCAGTTCTTCGAGAAGGAATTGACGAAAAGGATCTTGTCGTCGGCTTCCTTGACATCGAGGACGCTCGGCGCGCGTCCGCCGGCATAATAATAAAGCGCATAGATTTCGTCGGCCATGATCCAGAGATCATGCTTGCGCGCCAAGGCGAGAATATCGCGGAGGTCCTGATGGGTTGCCGTCCAGCCTGTAGGGTTGGACGGGGTATTGATGAAGAGGCCCTTGGTCTTCGGCGTAATCGCCGCTTCCAGCCGGTTAAGATCGAGCGACCATTTACCATGCTCAAATTGTAAGGGTACGGCGACGGAACGGGCACCCGCGATCTCCAATGCTGCGGCGATATTCGGCCAGGCAGGCGAGAGATAAACCATCTCGTCATCGGGAGCGGTGATCGCCTGCACGGATAGCTGGATCGCCTGCATGCCGGAACCGACGACATAGAAATTCTCCATCGGCAGAGAGGTGCCGAAATGCCGGCCATAATAATCGGCGAGCGCCTGGCGCAGTTCCGGAATGCCGCGCTGCCAAGTGTAGAAGGTCTCTCCGGCGTTGAGCGAGGCCATGGCGGCGCGATTGATAAAATCCGGCGTCGGCAGGTCCCCCTCGCCGACCCAAAGCGGCAGCAGGCCTTCGCGGCCGCGGGCATAATTGACTACTTCGACAATCCCGCTTTCGGGTGCTGCGAGCGCGCGTGGGCTGAGGCTATTCAGTATCGACATGCAAAGTCTCCGGTTTCTGCCTTCATAAAGCAGAGCGGCGGACAAATCCCATGACTTTGCCTTAGCGAATGATCGATTTTGGTGATGAATAAAGCCCCAGTCCTCGCATGGACCGGGGCTTACAAAATGAATCGAGCGAAGCGTATCAGCGCTTGGAGAGAAGATCGCGGATTTCCGTCAGCAGCTGGACATCGGCCGGCGGCGGTGCCGCTTCAGCGACCTTGTCATCCTTGCGCTCGACTTGCGAGCGCAGCGCGTTCACGCCCTTGACCATCAGGAAGATGATCCAGGCAAGGATCAGGAAGTTGATGAGGACGGTGATGAAGCTACCGTAGGCGAGAACGGCACCTTGGGCGCGGGCCGCAGCAAGCGTCGGTGCATTAACCCCCGAGGCGAGACCGATGAAGTAGTTCGAGAAATCGAAGCCACCGAAAATCGCGCCGACGATCGGCATGATGATATCGTCAACCAGCGATTTCACGATGCCGCCGAAAGCGCCGCCGATGATCACGCCGACTGCGAGATCCATGACATTGCCGCGGGCGATAAATGCCTTGAATTCATTTAGCATTGAGCAGTCCCCTTCGCGTTGCCGTTGAATTCACTGTTGATAATTAGCAACATCTTTTCCCTTATTTTTCAACAGCAAATTGACCTGGGTCCTTGCCCAAACACACATATCCCATGATAATTTTGCCATATCAGCAACTTCAAGCTGTATGCTTTTGGCAACTTGTTCGTCAGTTGCGAGCAACCAAGCAGAGGCTGCTGAATATAGATCAGGGATATCGGGGTGAGTCGTTCGCTATTGGCGGCCGCGATTCAAGCGCCGACCACACTCTCCCGCATCGCCTTCGCGACGAGTTTTCGAACATAATCGGGATCGGGCGCCTGGTCGAAGAGGATACGATAGATGATCGGCGAGATGACGTGATCCATTAGTTCTACCAGGGTCGGAAAGGGTTCACCAGCCGCCTCCGCCCGCGCAATAAATACGCTTAGTTGGCAGCGTGTATAGGTGCAGCATTTTTCCGCATTTGCGCTATCGGGCACCGCGAGAACATCGCGCAGCAGTTGGCGCCCTACTCCCGAAGCCATTTCATCGGCATATTGCTCCACCCAGGCCTCCAGGTCCTCCCGGGCGCTGCCAATTCTAGCGGGCTCGCCTTCAGGCTGCAGGCGTGAGGCGGCGACATCCGCCAGAAGCTTTTGAAGGTCGCCCCAGCGGCGGTAGATCGTCGACGGCGTGACATTGGCGCGCTGTGCGATCAGCGGAATCGTCACATCGGCGCGGTCCATCATCGCCAGCATGTCGCGGACGGATTGATGCACGGCCGCTTGCACTCTGGCGCTGCGCCCGCCGGGGCGGGGATTTTCTCTATAGCCCATAAGCCCTTGCCAATTTTTCCCGTTTTGCGGATCGTGAATGATCCTGGACATTCACTAACGCAAATTATTTGCTTTTATGCATTAGGCACTCTATATGCGCGTAACGCAATCTTTTAGCTTTAGGTAGGATATAGTCGATGACCGAACTCGATTCCACCGCTAGCGCCCCGATTTCACCGGCCAGACGCCTGGCGCCATTCTATTATGCCGCAACCAGCGCCCTGTTTTTGGCTGCCTCGTCCGTACCGACGCCTCTTTACCGCCTCTATCAGCAGGCCTTTGCCTTCTCGCCGGTGCTGCTCACGGTGATCTTCGCCGTCTATGCCTTCTCCCTTCTCGCCGCGCTCCTTATCGTCGGTTCGATCTCCGATCATCTCGGCCGTCGGCCCGTGATCTTCGCTTCGATCCTCCTCAATATGGTGGCGATAGCCCTGTTTTTAATGGCCAAGGGTCCGGATTGGTTGATTGCCGCGCGCATCGTGCAGGGCTTCGCGACGGGAACTGCCGTCAGTTCCGTCGGTGCCGCTCTCGTCGATCTCGATCCGATCAAGGGGTCGATCACCAACAGCCTTGCCCCGCTTGTGGGCATGGCGATGGGTGCGATCGGTACGAGCCTGCTGATCCAGTTTGCACCGGCCCCAACCGTACTCGTCTATATCGTCACGCTTGCCCTGCTGGCGCTGCAAGCCGCGCTGCTATGGCTGATGCCGGAGACTACGAGCCGACGGGCCGGCGTGCTCGCATCGCTGAAGCCGGAAGTCGCCGTTCCCCAGCAGGCCCAGCGGACCCTGCTGGCGCTGACGCCGATCAATATCGCAGTTTGGGCGCTCGCCGGCTTCTATCTGTCGCTGGTACCCTCGCTGGTCACTGCGACCACCGGCAGCACGGCGCCGCTGGTCGGCGGCTCCGTGGTCGCAGCCTTGACGATCAGCGGCGCGGCAGCCGTCTTCCTGCTACGCAAGAAATCCGCCGTCACGATCATGAAGTTCGGCATACCAACCATGAGCTTCGGCATACTGACCATCATCGCCGGCATGCATGCGGCTGAAGTGTCGATCCTCGCTCTGGGAACTCTGATTGCCGGCTCGGGCTTCGGGGCAGCTTTCCTCGGCACGGTCAGAAGCATCATGCCACTGGCAAAGCCCGACGAACGCGCCGGGTTGCTTTCGGCCTTCTACATCCAGAGCTACCTCGCCTTCAGCGTCCCCGCCATCCTCGCCGGCTTCCTGTCGAAAGCGCTCGGCTTTGCCGAAGCCGCCGATATCTATGCGGCGGCGACCCTTCTACTCATCGGCTGGGGCGTCGTTGCCCTGAGGGCGGGGCAAGAGAAAGCGGCTTGAGCGAGGTCAAGTCGGACAACGCAGCCAATAACGCTTGAAGACTTCGATACCAGTGCCGTACGGCTCACGCGTCTTGCCCCACGCGCTGGTCGCGCTTTCCACCAAAGTATCCTCGTCAACGGGAACAAGATTAACCGGCAACGCTGACGACAAAGCCGCCCGACGATACCACGCAATAGCCTCCTTTCGCTGCCGCTCAGCGATGACACTTGTCCCATCGGCTGGCGGAACATGGAAGCGCTCCGGATGCTGCTTCACGTCCAGCATTGGATCGTGAAGTGGTACGCGCAAGAGCTCGCGATCGCCCGCCAACCGCAGTTCAAACTCGTCCTCCGCCGCCGGCACCGGGCGATTTTCTGAAGAGGTATCCGCAACACGTGCCGTTAGGATCGGCAGAGGCTGATGCTCCGCTCTCATTTCGATACGGCGAATATGGCAGAGATCCGATACCTTCTTGCTCCTGATGTCGGACCGGGAGAGTTCGTCGACTATTGTCCAAGCGCCTTGCATTTTTTGTATGAAGGGCACTGACCCATCCGCGCCATAGGATAAAAACGCCGCCTGTTCTGCCATTCTTTTCTTCATCGTATTCACGAGCTGAATATTCCGCACGTTTCTCGCGCTATCTTCCGAGTCGCTAGAGCATCGCACCCAAAAACTCATCCTGGATGGCTCTGCCGTATTTGTAATGCCGATGACATCATCACTGAGCGGTAAGATGCCTCCCTCTTGAACGCTCCTTTGCATCAGCAATCCGCGCTGGAGTGCCATCGCTGCGTCCGTGGATTTATCGAGGCCTAGCCGTTGCATCTCATCTTGAACGTTGGATATCCAATAGAAATTGCCACCACCGGCCAAGCGCAGCTCAAACCGACTTGAGCCTTCCCGGCCGATCCAGCCGTCAAAGATCGGATTGCCCGAGCGAGGTTGGTCGAAATGCGTTCTTACACCCGCGCACAGCATCTTCGGACCTTCGGCGGGAACATCCCCAGGATAGAAATCCGGCGATATATTGGCCCAGTCACCAGGCAGTATCTTGAAGAGGGTTTTCGGATTCAAATCCGGGCCGATATCGAATGCCCGTACCAGACCATCGGTTATAGCTTGCACGCGTGCGCCTGCATTCAGCTCAGTGGGCTTGGGCGGCACGACTGTGGCGTCCTGGGCTAGGAGGGGGGATGACAAGAAGGCCCCGTAGGCTAGCCATATTAGCGCAGCAGGGACGCCATGGCCCCGCCGCGCAATCAAAAACATCCAGACTGCTCTCAGCGACATCTATCGACCTATCATTATTGCGACGGTGAAGCCTACCAGCCACGGAGCCTGGCAATACAGCCTCCCTGCACAACGACAATTCCGATATCCACAACCATGAGCGGTTAGCGCGCGTTCAAGCATCAATCTAGATGAGCTGACCTCTTAGTTCGATTTTCCAGCGGTTCACGACATCGTCTGAGTGCAGCCAATCAGCTGCACGCAAATGGCAAACAGAAAGGGCCACTCCTGACAGGGGCGGCCCATGATTTGTCGCGAGCAATAGCTCTCCGGTTCAGGCCGCCTTCTTCGCGCCATAGGGATTGAAGCGTCCGTAGAAGGTCTCGCCCTTGCCGGCCATATCCTTCAGCAGCGCCGTTGGCTGGAAATGCGGGCCGTAGGTAGCAGCGAGCCTTTTGCAAAGCTCCACGAAGGTCTTCACGCCCATGCCGTCGATGTAGGACAGTGCGCCGCCGGTATAGGGGGCGAAGCCGAAGCCGAGGATGGAGCCGACATCGGCTTCGCGCGGATCGGTGACGATGCCCTCTTCGATGGTGCGGGCAGCTTCCAGCGCGATCGTGACGAGGAAGCGCTGCTTCAGCACGTTGACATCGATCTCATCGGCCTTCTTCTGCGGATAGAGATCCTTGAGGCCCGGCCATAGCGATTTCTTCGCCGGCTTCGGCGGATAATCGTAGAAACCCTTGGAGTTCTTCCGGCCCAAACGACCCTCGCCTTCGACGAGACCGCTGATCAGCTGCATGTGACGCGGGTCGACGGCTTTCTCGCCCAGATCGGCAACCGTCGCCTTCAGGATCTTGTAGGAGAGGTCGATCGCGACTTCGTCGTTCAGCGCCAGAGGTCCGACGGGCATGCCGGCCATCTTGGCGGCATTCTCGATCATCGCCGCGGGCACCCCCTCGATCAGCATGTCATAAGCTTCGTGGATATAGCGGAAGACGCAGCGATTGACGAAGAAGCCGCGCGTGTCGTTGACGACGATCGGCGTCTTCTTGATGGCGGCGACGTAATCGAGCGCGACGGCGAGCGCATGATCGCCCGTTTCCTTGCCGAGGATGACTTCGGTCAGCATCATCTTCTCGACCGGCGAGAAGAAGTGGACGCCGATGAAATCGACCGGGCGCTTGGAATTCCTCGCAAGGCCTGTGATCGGCAACGTCGAGGTGTTGGAGGCAAAGACGGCGCCGGCGGGCAGCACGGCTTCGACAGCCTCGATGACGGCCTTCTTGACTTCGCGATCCTCGAACACGGCTTCGATGACGAGATCCACATCCTTGAGATCCGAATAATCGGCCGACGGCGTGATGCGGGACAGAAGGGCCGCTCCCTCGTCCTGCGTCAGCCTTCCCTTACCGATTGAATCCTTGACCAGCCCCTCGCCAACGCCCTTGCCCTTGGTCGCGGCGTCGATATCGCGGTCGATGAGCGTGACGGGAATGCCGGCTGCTGCGGTGACATAGGCGATGGACGCGCCCATGAAGCCGGCACCGACGACGCCGACCTTCTTCAGCTCCGTCTTCGGCTGGCCGGCCGGACGGCGGGCGCCTTTGCCGAGTTCCTGCATGGAGATGAACAGCGAGCGGATCATCGAATAGGCTTCGGTGGTCTGCAGCACATGGGTGAAATAGCGCTGCTCGATCTTCAGGCCGGTATCGAAAGGCACCTGCAGGCCTTCATAGACGCATTTGAGGATGGCGAGCGCTGCCGGATAATTGCCCGATGTCTCGCGGCGCAGGATGGCGGGAGCTGCCGGCCAGAGCTGGGCTGCGGCCGGCGTCCAGATGCCGCCGCCCGGTGCCTTGAAGCCCTTTTCGTCCCAGGGGGCGATGGGCTTCAAGCCATCCTTGATCATCTGCTTCGCGGCCGGGATCAGCTGATCCGGCTCGACCACCTGATGCACGAGATTCATCGCCTTGGCGCGCGCCGCCGTCAGCGACTGGCCCGTCGTCATCATCTGCAGGGCGGATTGCGCATCCGTCAGGCGCGACACGCGCTGCGTGCCGCCGGCGCCGGGGAAGATGCCGACCTTGACTTCGGGCAGCGCAATCTTGACGCTCTTGGCGCTGGAGGCGACACGGCCATGGCAGGCGAGCGACAGCTCGAAAGCGCCGCCCATGCAGGTCCCGTTGATGGCCGAAACCCACGGCTTGCCGCAGGTTTCGAGCTTGCGGAACAGGCCCGTCATGCGACCGACGAGATCGAAGAGCTTCTGCGTGGCAGCGGCCGGGTCCTTGGCCTTTTCCTCCTGATAGAAGGAGAACATCGACTTGATCATCGAAAGGTCGGCGCCGCCAGAGAAGGAGGATTTGCCCGAGGTGAAAACCACGCCCTTGACGGCTGCATCGGCAACCGTGGCGTCGATGATGGCGTTCAGCTCTTCCAGGATCTCGGCGGTGAAGACGTTCATGGACTTGCCGGGCATGTCCCAGGTGACAAGCGCAATGCCGTCTGCGTCGGTTTCGACGGTGAAATTCGTGTAAGCCATTGGTTTCCCCTCCTCAGACGCGTTCGACGATCGTAGCCGTGCCCATACCGGCACCGATGCAGAGCGTGACCAGCGCCGTGTTGAGGTCGCGGCGTTCCAGCTCATCGAGCACGGTGCCGAGGATCATAGCGCCGGTCGCGCCGAGCGGGTGGCCCATGGCGATGGCGCCGCCATTGACGTTGATCTTGTCGTGCTCGATATCGAAGGCCTGCATGTAGCGCAGTACCACGGCGGCGAAAGCTTCGTTCAGTTCGAAGAGGTCGATGTCGGCAAGCGTCATGCCGGTGCGCTTCAGGAGTTTCTCGGTAACGTCGACCGGGCCTGTCAGCATCAGCGCCGGGTCGGAGCCGATATTGGCGAAGGCCTTGATGCGGCCACGCGGCTTCAGCCCCATGCTTTCACCGCCCGCCTTGGAGCCGAGCAGCACGGCAGCGGCGCCATCGACGATGCCGGAAGAGTTGCCGGCATGGTGGACGTAGTTGATGCGTTCGACTTCCGGATGCGCCTGGATGCCGACGGCTTCGAAGCCGCCCATCTCGCCGGGCATTTGGAAGGACGGATTGAGCGACGCCAGCGCCTGCATATCGGTGCCGGGACGCATATGCTCATCACGGTCGAGAATGGTCAGGCCGTTGATATCCTTCACCGGAATGACCGAATTCTTGAAATAGCCCTTCTCCCAGGCGTGGGCGGCACGCTTCTGGCTCTCGACGGCATAGGCATCGACGTCATCGCGCGAAAAACCATATTTGGTGGCGATGAGATCGGCCGAGACGCCCTGCGGCATGAAATAGGCCGGGAAGTTGACCGAGGGGTCCATGAACCAGGCGCCACCGGACATGCCCAAGCCGACGCGCGACATGCTTTCCACACCACCGGCGATGACGATGTCATCAGCCCCTTGTGCGATCTTGGCCGCGCCGAAATTCACGGCATCGAGACCGGAGGCGCAGAAACGGGAGATCTGCATGCCGGGCGCCTTCGTGGAATAGCCGGCTTCGAAGGCCGCGCCCCTCGGGATGACGGCGCCGGCTTCCATGACAGGATCGACGCAGCCCATAATGATGTCGTCAACCGTTTCGGTATCGAGGCCGTTGCGGTCGCGGATCGCCTCCAGCGTCTTGGCGGCGAGGCGCACGGACGGCACTTCGTGCAACGCCCCATCCTTCTTGCCGCGCCCGCGCGGCGTGCGCACGTGGTCGTAAATGAAAACCTCGGTCATGTCTCATCTCCCTGCAGCGGCTGGCGCCGCCTTGATCAAAAGGCTTCCGCCGCCAGTTCCATCATCGTGTCGGCGCCGGTTTCGATGCGGGCCTTGCGCAGCGCCGTTTCCGGCATGATGCGCTCCATATAGAACCGCGCCGTGACAAGCTTGTTCTTCAGATAATCCTCGCGCGCGCTGTCGCCAGCCGCAAGGCCTGCCTGCGCCGCCTTGGCCATCTTCGCCCACATATAGCCGAGGACGACGAGGCCAAAGAGGTGCATGTAATCGGTCGAGCCGGCACCGGCATTGTCGGGCTTGGCCATGGCGTTCTGCATGAACCACATGGTCGCGGCCTGCACATCGTTCAAGCCCTTCTTCAGATGCTTGGTGAAGAAGGCCATCTGCTCGTCGTTGCGGTTCTCTTCGCAGAAATCGCCGATTTCCTTGAAGAGTGCCATGACGGCGCGGCCGCCGTTCAGCGCCAGCTTGCGGCCGACGAGATCGAGCGCCTGAATACCGTTGGCTCCCTCATAGATCATGGTAATGCGGGCATCGCGGACATACTGGCTCATGCCATGCTCCTCGATATATCCGTGGCCGCCGAAGACCTGCTGCGCCATGACGGCATGCTCGAAGCCCTTGTCGGTCAGGACGCCCTTCAGGATCGGCGTCGCGAGGCCAAGGATATCGTCGGCTGCCTGACGGTCCTTCTCATCCGGGGAACGATGGGCGATATCGGATTTCAACGCCGTCCAGAGCAGGAAGGCCCGGCCGGCCTCGTTGAAGGCGCGGATGGTCATCAGCGAGCGACGGATATCCGGATGGACGATGATCGGGTCCGCCTTCTTGTCCGGCGCCTTCGGGCCGGAGAGCGAGCGGCCCTGGATGCGCTCACGGGCATAATTGGCAGCATTCTGATAGGCGATCTCGGCGATGGAGAGGCCCTGCAGGCCGACGCCGAGGCGCGCCTCGTTCATCATGACGAACATGGCGTTGAGGCCCTTGTTCTCGGCGCCGATGAGGAAGCCCGTGGCCTCGTCGTAATTCATGACGCAGGTGGCGTTGCCGTGAATGCCCATCTTGTGTTCGATCGCACCGCAGGTAACCGGGTTGCGCGTGCCGAGCGAGCCGTCTTCCTTGACGAGAAACTTCGGCACGATGAAGAGCGAGATGCCCTTGGTTCCCTCAGGCGCACCTTCGATGCGGGCGAGGACGAGATGGACGATATTATCCGTCATGTCGTGTTCGCCAGCCGAAATGAAAATCTTCTGGCCTGATATCTTGTAGCTGCCATCGGCTTGCGGCACCGCTTTGGTGCGCAAGAGACCGAGATCGGTGCCGCAATGCGGCTCGGTGAGGTTCATGGTGCCGGACCACGTACCTTCGACCATCTTCGGCAGATAGGTCTGCTTCTGTGCGTCGGTGCCATGCACGAGGATGGCGGCAATCGCGCCCTGCGTGAGGCCGGGATACATCATCAGCGACATGTTGGCTGCGGAGGTATATTCGCCGACGGCGCAGTGCAGCACATAGGGAAGCCCCTGCCCGCCGAATTCTTCCGGCACGGCAAGACCCAGCCAGCCACCTTCGCGATAGGCGCGATAGGCTTCCTTGAAGCCCTTCGGCGTCGAGACGGTGGCATCGTCATGGCGCACGCAACCTTCCTGATCACCGGAATAGTTGAGCGGGAAAAGCACCTCTTCCGACAGCTTGGCCGCTTCGCCGACGATCGCCTCGATCATGTCGGGCGTTGCATCGGCATAACCCGGAAGATTGTTGTAGCGCTCCAGCCCAAGCACATCGTTCAGGACGAAAAGCGTGTCGTTCACCGGGGCCTTGTAGACTGGCATTTCTCGAATTCCTCCACTTCGCCGCCGGACCTTGACTTTCCGGCCACTGTCATACTCTTACAAATTATTGACGTTTGCGTAAACGTCAAATTCATGTCTCACAGTGAAATTTTGGTGAAACCGATGAGGGAGAGCATTCCGCATATCGCCGATACGCCCTCTCCCTACGCAAGCGGGCACTGCCTCAGCGCAAGAATATCGGGCTGCGTGACAGCAGAACCGAAATAATAGGTTAAGACATCAGACAAACTTAACGAGTTGTTTACCACGTTTCGTAAATTGTACGAGTTGAGCAGCAGTGCTTCGCGTTTCTTCAACTTATGCTTGGAAATCGCGCTGTCTTTGCCGCTCTGTTTGAGGAAAGCCAATAGATTTATCCCTTTCCGAACGGCGGGATGCAGACAGCAAGGCGATGCAGCAACGTCTTCTTTCGTCAGCATGACGGCCCGGTGGTCCACAGTTCGAGGCGAGCAAAAGATATGAGCGGATCGCGATCAAATCATACCGGAACCGGCGACTGGACATCGCTGGATGCTCTGAGCCGCACGATCGAGGGGCTGGAGGCACGCATCGAAGGGCTGATGGGAACCGCCGCCGCGCGCGATACACGCCAGCGCGTCGCTGCTGGCTATGCTCCTGTTCCCGAACGAGCCGCACCCGAGCGGATACCGCCCCGCCCCGAACGCGAACAATATGCCGGCCGCGCTTACGAGCGCCCGCTGCGCAACGAACGCCATGAGAGCGACCTTCGCCCCGATCCGCTTGCCGAAATCCGTCAGCGCCAGCGCGCGCTGGAAGCAAATCGCGAACGTCTGCAGCCGCGGCGCGAGGAAATTGCGCATGCCGAACCGCAGCCGGCACGGCGTCCGGTCGACAACTATCCGCAGCGCCAGCCGATGCGGGCCGCTGCCGCCGAAGCTCCGGTCGATATCGCCCAGGCGCTCGTCAACCTTCGCCAAGATCTGAAACGCGATATCGCCGACAGCGTGAGCCGCGAAGTCACCGCTCTGCGCGCCGAAATCCGCGATATCCGCGAAAACGCTGAGGACAAGCATTTCGTCGCCGATGTCCGCCAGGATATGGCCAGGCTTGCCGACAGCATCAACCAGCTCGCCGGTCAGCCGGAAACCGCCGGGCTGAAAGCTGAATTCGACGAGCTGCGCTCGCTGATGGACGGGCTTGCTCGCGAAGAATCCCTGCATCACGTCGAGCGACAGGTGAAGGCGATCGACACGTCGGGCCTGCAGGACGAGCTCGTCTCGCTTGCCTATCGCCTCGATGACATCAAACAGCATCTTGGCGGCATGAACGACAGCCCGGCCGTGCATGCCCTGGAAAACAAGTTGCTGACGATCGCGACCGCGATGGAGAGCCTCGGCTCGATGATGCAGCCGCAGGACCAAGCCATGCAGCGGCTGGAAGGACGCCTCAGCGGCCTTGCCGACCAGATCGACCTGATGAGCCGCGATGCAGGCCGCCGCCAACCGGCTGACGATCTTTCCGGCCGGCTCGAAGCGCTCGCCATGCGCATCGACGAGCTCGGCAGCGCCAAGGCCGTCGCCCGCCTTGAGGAACGGCTGGATCAGCTTTCGCATCTGATGGAGCGTTCGCAGAAGGCCGCGCCGCAGCCCGAACTCGTCACCTATCTTGCCGATATCTCCCACAAGATCGATGCGCTGGAACACGGGTCCGTCGGTAACGCACTGGCCGACCGCCTGGATTATCTTGCCCGCCGCATCGACGAGATCGATTTCCATCCGTCCGCGCCGGCCGCAAGCCTCGACGACAGCATGGCGCGTCGCCTCGAGGGTCGCCTCTCCGACATCGCAGCCCGGCTGGAAGCGAGCACTGCCGCCCCGCCGACGGATACGCAAGCGCTGCGCAGTCTCGAAGAGCAGATCGCCCATCTCTCGACATTGCTGACGAACGAGCCGCGGACAGTTGCCGATCATCTGCCCCCGGATTTCGACCGCCGGATGAGCGCGATCGAAGACTACATGGCGACCAACGATGAATACATCATCGAAGCGGCCCGCCATGCGGCGGAAACCGTCGTCGAGGCCTATTCGCGCGAAGGCGGATTGGTCAACGGTTCGCAAGCAGCCGACATGGCGGCATTGACGGCACTCGCCGAAGATCTTCGCCATCTCGAAGATCTCAGCCGTGCCAGCGATGAACGGACGCATCGCACATTCGAGGCTCTGCACGATACGCTGCTGCAGATCGCCGATCGTCTCGATCATATGGAACAGCGCAGGCCCGCGCCCGCCATGCCGGCCGCGACATTCGAAAGCGACGTCTTTGCCGAAGCGGATGCTCCGGGCCTGAAGCCGCCCATGACCGCGCAGCAGAAGGCTGGTCCGATCATCCGCACCGTTGCGCCCGCCGAATCCTCGGTTTCCGGCGAAGTCGCCGTCGCACAGGCGATCGACGCCAGTACGAAGGCGGAAATCAAGGCGGCAGTGAAGAAGAGCGGCAAGTCCAGCCTGTTTGCGAGCCTCGGCAAGCGTTTCTTTACGCCGGAAAAGGCCGAGCCGATCTTTCCGCCGGACCGTCCCGTCATCGAACAGGCGCCGTCGATCGATCCCGCCGACGTAATGCCCGGCGAAGAGGCCAACGAACTGCTGGAGCCGGGTTCCGGCGCGCCTGACATCAAGAAGATCCTGGAGCGCGTGCGCGCCAGTCAGAACACCTCGCGCAGCGGAAACGCGCGTCAGCCGACCGAAAACGAAAGGGCTGATTACATCGCAGCCGCTCGCCGCGCCGCGCAGGCCGCTGCCTTGGAAGTCGACCAGACGCAGCGCTCGGCGCCTGCCTCCAAGAAGGACGCGAAACAAGGTGGTGTTTTCTCACGCTTCCGCCGGCCGATCCTGCTCGCGATCGGCGCCGTTGTGCTCGCCATCATGGCGTATCCGCTGGCGAATACGTTGACACGCGGCCAGAAGGCGCCAGCGCAGGTGTCGACAATGGTTGCACCTGCCAATAGCGCGACGACCAATACGGTGGCTGCCAATGCAAGCCCGGTCGCCGGCAATCAGCAGCCTGCCGCAAACCAGGTCGCCGCTCCCTCGGTTTCCACGACACAGACGGCGGAAGTCCAGCCTGCATCCACAGCCTCCGATCCCGCCGCCGCCCCAACAAATGATCACCTGATCACCGCGACCCCGCTCGACGGCAACCAGACGGCAAGCGAAGAGTTGGCCCCTGCCGGCAGCGCACCTGCACAGCAGGCCACCGCCTTCGTTCAGACTGAGAACACAGCCGCCGCCGCTCCCGCCGCCACGCCGGCAGCGCCGGAAATCACGGTACCCGACGGCATTCAGCCGCCGTCGCTCGTCGCAGCCGCTAAATCGGCCGATCCGGTCGCGCTCTTCGAAATCGGTGCACGCTATACGGATGGCCGCGGCGTTGCGGCTGATATGAAGCAGGCCGCGAAATGGTATCAGCTTTCGGCCGACAAGGGCTATGCCCCGGCACAGTACCGCCTCGCCAGCATGTATGAGAAGGGCAACGGCATCGATCGCGACCTCATCAAGGCCAAGCAATATTATGAGCAGGCTGCCAATCAGGGCAATGCCAGCGCTATGCACAATCTCGCGGTTCTCTACGCTTCCGGTACCGCCGGCCCGCAGGATTATGATAGCGCGGCGAACTGGTTTATCCGCGCCGCCGATCTCGGCGTCTCCGACAGCCAGTTCAACCTCGCAATCCTCTACGCACGCGGCAACGGCGTGAAACAGGACCTGCAGGAATCCTACAAGTGGTTCGCTATCGCTGCAAAGAGCGGCGACAAGGACGCCGCCCAGAAGCGCGATGAAGTCGCCAACGCCATGAAGCCGGCCGATCTCGAAAGCGCGCGCGCTAAGGTCGACCTCTGGAAAGTGCAGCCGGCCGATCCGAAGGCCAACGGCACTGATATCCCCGACGAATGGACTACCGGCAAGGGTGTGAACACAGCCTCGATCGATATGAAGAAGGCGATCCGCAACATTCAGGCCATCCTCAACAAGAATGGCTTCGATGCGGGTGCACCAGATGGCACCATGGGCGACAAGACGGTCGCCGCCCTGAAAAGCTTCCAGAAATCCGTCGGCCTGCCGGCCGATGGTCGGGTCACCGACCAGGTCGTCAAGGAACTGCTTGCCCGCAACAAATAGGGCCATGTTCTCGCATGAAAGCAATCAACCGAGATGCCGGCGTCAGCACGCCGGCATTTTGTTTAGGAAGCTCAGGTTGCCGCATCCCTGCCGGTGTCCACCATTCCGCCATACAGCGTCACAGAAAAGTGAAAAAAGCCGGGTTAGGGTGAAATCCGGCAATTCGAAAACTGTGACAGCGCGGCCTTTCCTAAGGCTCTGGCAATGATTTCAGATTAGAATCCGCCGTTTAAGGGGAAACGGGCTTCGGTCACCGCGCCGAAAAGCCTGCAAATGGGAACAAGGCGTGACGATCTATCTGCCGATCGCAGAATTGTCGGTGAATATTTTCATCATTCTCGGCATGGGAGCAGCCGTAGGGTTTCTCTCTGGCATGTTCGGCGTCGGCGGCGGTTTTCTCATCACGCCTCTTCTGATTTTTTACAACATCCCGCCTGTTGTCGCCGTCGCCACCGGTTCCAATCAGGTCGTTGCCTCCTCCGTCTCGGGCGCGCTCAGCCATTTTCGCCGCGGCTCGCTCGACCTGAAGCTGGGCTCGATCCTGCTTGCCGGCGGCTTGGCGGGGGCGACCTTCGGCCTCTGGCTATTCGTGCTGTTACGCCGGCTCGGCCAGATCGACCTGATCATTTCTCTGATCTACGTGATTCTCCTCGGCACGGTTGGATCGCTGATGCTGTGGGAGAGCATGCGAGCCATGCGCCGCGCAGCCGGCAAGCTGCCACCGGCAACCGGCAAGCCGCGCCATCACAACTGGGTGCAACGGCTGCCGTTGAAACTGCGGTTCAAGAAATCCAAGCTCTATCTCAGCGCCATTCCGGTCATCGGTCTTGGTTTTTTCGTCGGCATGCTGACGCCGATGGGTATCGGCGGCGGCTTCATCCTCGTGCCCGCCATGATCTATCTGCTGCGCGTGCCCACCAATGTCGTTGTCGGCACCTCGCTGTTCCAGGTCATTTTCGTGACGGCCTTCACGACAATCGTCCAGGCAGCCACCAACTATTCCGTCGATATCATCCTGGCCTTCCTCTTGATGGTGGCCGGCGTCATCGGCGCGCAATACGGCGTTCGTGTCGGCCAGAAGCTGCGTGGCGAGCAATTGCGCGCACTCCTCGGCCTTCTCGTCCTGGCCGTCGGCCTTCGCCTCGTCGTTACGCTCGTGGTGACACCAGCAGATGTTTACTCCGTCGTCATGGAAGGAGTGAGCCGATGAGAGGATCCGGACTGCTCCTTGCTGTCGTCATGCTGCTCGCTCCGCTCACCACGCAGGCGCAGGTACTGCTCGATCAGCCGACGACCTCGACCACGGCGCGCGAGACGATGGAGATCGGCACGTCGACGAGCGAGATTGCCATTACCTCGGACTTCACGGGCGCCGATCTGACGATCTTCGGCGCCCTTTCGAACACCGATCAGCTGCTTCTTGCCATCGGTCAGTATGATATCGTCGTCGTGCTGGAGGGCCCACGCGAGAATGCAACGGTCCGCAGGAAAGAGCGCGTCTTCGGCATATGGGTCAACACCCGCTCGATGACGTTCGAGCGTGTCCCGGAAGCCTATTCGCTCTCGAGCACGCGCGCAGTCGACAATATCACTACGCCGCTCGAACTCAGCGACCGCGGCATTGGCGTCGACCATCTTCCGCTGACGCCGGTTGGCTTCGTCGGCAACGTCGGCGATGTTCCGGAATTCCGCAATGCCTTCCGACGCCTGCAGAAGTCTGGCGGGCTCTATGAAAGCGATCCCGCCGGCGTTCGCTTCGTCAGCTCCTCGCTCTTCAAGGCAACGCTCAGGGTTCCCGCCGATGTGCCGAACGGTGTGCATATGGTGCGCGCCTATCTCTTCAAGAGCGGCAAGTTCCTGAGCGAGAAAGCGCTGCCGCTGCGAGTCATCAAGACGGGGATAGAGCAGACGATCACGGATGCAGCGCACCAGCGGCCGATCACCTATGGCATTTTTTCCGTGCTGCTCGCCCTCGTCACCGGCTGGGGCGCAAGCTTCATCTTCCGGAAAAACTGATCAGCCGCTTTTCCGGCGATTGGCGACCTCGGAATAGGCTTCAGTCAATCGCTCGAGTACCGAAGGCGTGCCCGGGGGCAGCACCTTGCCGAGATGCTTGCCACGCAGCTCGTCCATGAAATCATCCCAGAGCTCCTGGCCGCCATTTTCCAGCAGCTCGGCTCGGATCGACAGCTCTTCCGACACTGGAAGATGCTTACGGCCCCAGGCGCCCATATGGGCAAAGAGCGGCACGAGATCGATCGCCATCTCTGTCAGACTGTAAATAGCTTTCTGCTTATGGGTCGGATCATCCTCGCGGGTCAACAAGCCGCGCTCCACCAGCCGCTTCAGCCGATCGGCGAGGATGTTGGAAGCAATCCCCTCCTGCGAATTCTGCAGCAGCTCGCGAAAATGCCGGCGGTTACCGAACATGATGTCCCTGATGACGATCAGGCTCCAGCGGTCGCCGAGAATTTCCAACGTCAGATTGATCGGGCAGCCGGAACGATGCAATGCGTCCATAATGATCTCCAAAAAACCACTTGCATTTTGCCATCGGTCTAGCTAGCTTGCAACCAATTGCTTTTAGCAACCAGTTTTGATCCTGATATAGTTATTCAAACGGAGGAAGTGATGAGGAAGCTCGCTATCTGGAATCTCATGACGCTCGACGGCTATTTCGAGGGAACCAAGCCGTGGGATCTTGATTTTCATATGCTGGCCTGGGGCGACGAGCTGGAACACTATGCGGTCGAACTCGGCAAGGAAGGCGATTTGCTGATCTTCGGCCGCAAGACCTATGAAGGCATGGCCGCCTATTGGCCGACCGCGACGGAAGCGCCCGACATCGCCGCCTACATGAACGGCATCGCCAAGATTGCCGCCTCGCGAACGCTCGACAAGGCTGACTGGAACAATACCCGCGTCGTCGGCGATATTGTCGCTGAGGTGAAGAAGCTGAAGCAAGAACCCGGCAAGACCATGTTCGTCTTCGGCAGCGCTGAAGTGACCGATACATTGCTCAAGGCGGGACTAGTGGATGAGCTCAGGATTTGCCTTGTTCCGGTCGTCCTCGGTGCCGGCAATCCGCATTTTAAACCGGCGGCCGAGCAACGCCCGATGAAGCTTATCGACTCCACGCCTCTCAGGACCGGAGCTGTCATCCTGCGTTATGAACCGGCGAACGCTGCCTAGGCCGAGAGATTGCCGAACCGCACTGAGTAGATGCGGTCGCGGCCCAGCAGGTGCGCAATCAGGCTCTCCCGCTCAAAGAGACCTGCCATCGCCTTGTGGCGAAGATCCAGGCCGCCGGTCATCACCCCGAAAGCCGGCATCAGCAGGCGGGCGCCATCCGTGGCAAAGCAGGGGCGGCGCACTGATTTCTCCCGACGCCGAACGGTGGCCGAGGGATGCAGGTGGCCGGCTATCTCGCCAGCCTGCAACCCGGCCCTTGGTTCATGACGGAAGGTGAGCCCGCCATAATGCATCTCGTCGACCGAACGGCCGGGGAGATCGACGGTGCCATCCGGATCATGATTGCCGTTGATCCAGATCCATTCGCGGCCGCGGGCCATGTTGACGATCAGGCTGCGAAACGCTTCCGGCAGATGCTGTGAACCGACCCGATCATGGAAATTGTCGCCCAGCGACACCACGAGTTTCGGATCATAGCGCGAGATGACGGCGGAGAGGACTGTCAGGGTCGCCAGCGTATCGTAGGGCGGCAGCATCATACCGCGGCGGGCAAAGGCCGCGCCCTTTTCCAGATGCAGATCGGAGACGACGAGAATGCCTGCATCCGGCAGATAGAGCGCGCCGAGCGGATCGCAGACGGCAGCGACACCATGAATGATGGCCTCGACGCCCGCCGCACTGGTTGCGCCGTTACCCTGACCGTTCATATCTCGCGCTAGCGCCAGGCGGTTCATCACCGTAACAATCTACCTTCGTCGTCTGCTTTGCAGCATCCCTATTCCATCGCTTCGCGGATCAGGTCGTCAGCCGCTTCCGCAAGCAGGGAATCGTGGGCCTCGCCCGGTACCGGCACCTTGCCGATCTCCAGCATCACCGGCACGGCGAGCGGAGAAATATGGTCCAGCGCGCGATGGGTGATATGGCCCTTGATTCGCTTCAGCATATCCGCAAGTCGGCCAATATCCAAAAGTCCGGTCGCGGCATCCTGTCTCGTCGCCTGCAGCAAGATATGATCAGGCTCATGGCTGCGCAGCACATCATAGATTAGATCGGCCGAGACGGTCACTTGCCGGCCGGTCTTTTCCTTGCCCGGATGCCGGCGCTCGATCAAGCCGGCAATCACGGCGCAATTGCGGAAGGTGCGCTTCAAAAGAAAGGATTCGTCGAGCCAGGCTTCGAGATCGTCGCCGAGCATATCCTCGTCGAAGAGATCGGAGAGGCTGAGACGGCCGTTGGCGATCATCAGCCCCATATCCTCCAGGCCCCATATGCCGAGAGAATAATCGGTCGCGACGAAGCCCATGGGCTTGGCGCCGGCGCGCTCCAGCCTTCGGGTCAGCAGCATGCCGAGCGTCTGGTGCGCCAGCCTTCCCTCGAAAGGATAGGCAACCATGTAGGCGCGGCTGCCGCGCGGGAAGGTCTCGATCAGAAACTCGTCGCGCTTCGGCAGCAGCGACTTTTCGTTCTGAATTTCCAGCCAGTCGCGCACCTGATCCGGCAGGCGGTGCCGCCGGTCGGGATCGGCAATCATCGCCCGCACTTGATCGGCGAGATAGGTCGAGAGCGGAAACTTGCCGCCGGCAT
This sequence comes from Rhizobium sp. No.120, assembly GCF_054558365.1. Taxonomy (NCBI): domain Bacteria; kingdom Pseudomonadati; phylum Pseudomonadota; class Alphaproteobacteria; order Hyphomicrobiales; family Rhizobiaceae; genus Rhizobium; species Rhizobium sp. No.120. Next base: position 437,971 of record NZ_BAAJNQ010000002.1, on the reverse strand, counting down.
AGGAGGGGATTTTCGGATCCAGCGAGAAGGCCTGCGAGGCCAGGCATTCGCTCTCGCGGATGCCTTCGAAGCGCAGAACCTTGCCGGAAAACAGGAAAGTATCGCCGGGCGAGAGCTGCTCGACGAAATATTCCTCGACCTTGCCGAGCGGCGCGCCGCCTCTTCCAAGCGAGCCCAGCGCATTACGCTTTACCAACCGGATATTCAGCATCGCCTCTTCGACGATCGTGCCGAGATTCAGGCGATATTGCTGCGCGACCTGCGGATTGGATACGCGCCAGCGCCCATCCGCCGTCTTGCGGATGCGGGCATAGCGCTCGTAGGTTCGGAGCGCATAGCCGCCGGTGGCGACGAAATCGACGATGCGCTCGAAAGTCTCCCAGGAAAGCTCGGCATAGGGCGCCGCACTCTGCACCTCGTCGTAAAGCTCGAGCATATCGAAGGGTTCGGCGCAGGCCATGCCGAGCACGTGCTGGGCGAGAACGTCGAGCGCTCCGGCGCCGATGGGCGGCGTATCCTGTGCGCCGGTATAATTGGCATCAAGCGCTCCCTGGCATTCCATGACTTCGAAGCGGTTGGCCGGCACGAGGATTGCCTTCGAGGGTTCATCCATGCGGTGGTTGGCGCGGCCGATGCGCTGAGCAAGGCGGCTCGCGCCCTTGGGCGCGCCGACATGGATGACGAGATCGACATCGCCCCAATCTATGCCGAGATCCAGTGTGGAGGTGGCGACGACGGCGCGCAGCCGGTTCTCTGCCATGGCTGCCTCCACCTTGCGGCGCTGGCCGACATCGAGCGAGCCGTGGTGCAGGGCGATCGGCAGATTGTCGTCATTGGCCGACCATAGCTCCTGAAATAGCATTTCGGCCTGCGATCGCGTGTTGACGAAGAGCAGCGTCGTGCGATGTGCCTTCAGCTCGCGGTAGATATCGGGGATCGCATATTTGGCGGAGTGGCCGGACCAGGGGATGCGCTCTTCCGTCGACAGGATCGAAATATCGGGCTTGGCGCCGCCTTCGACGATGACGAGGCCGGCGTGGCGCTCTTCCCCCGGTCGCTGCGCTACCAGCCATTTCTGCAGGTCCATGGGATCGGCGACGGTCGCCGAAAGGCCGATGGTCTGCACACGCGGCGCCAGCTTGCGGATGCGGGCAAGGCCGAGCGACAGCATATGGCCGCGCTTGGAGGTGACGAGCGAATGCAGTTCGTCGAAGACGATGTATTTCAAATCCTTGAAGAAGCGCTCGGCCTCGCGATTGGCAAGCAGCAGCGCCACCTGCTCCGGCGTCGTCAGCAGGATATCGGGCGGATTGAGCTTCTGCCGCTGCCGCTTGCCGCTTGGCGTATCGCCCGTGCGGTTCTCAACCGTAACAGGCAGACCCATTTCAGAAACGGGCTTCATCAGGTTGCGCTCGATATCGACCGCAAGCGCCTTCAGCGGCGAAATATAGAGCGTGTGGATGCCGGTAAAGGCCGAGCCGGGCGCGATTTTCCCGCGCCGGGTGAGATCCGTCAGCGACGGCAGGAAGCCGGCAAGGGTCTTGCCGGCGCCGGTGGGCGCAATCAGCAGCGTGCTTTCACCCGCTTCGGCGCGGGCCAGCAGCTCCAGCTGATGCGCGCGCGGCTGCCAGCCCTTTTCCGCAAACCAGCGGGTGAAGGGGGCGGGTAAGGCAAGGGGGTACTGCGCGTCGATCTGGTCCACGGGGTTCAATGTAATGAATATGCGGCGGATGAGAAGCCGGGGAGGCTGGAGAAGAGCAAGGATGGGCCGTACATTCTTTCACTAAGGCCGCTTAGGCTCATTAGCTTCCGCACGCCCCCTCATCCTCGGGTCAAGCCCGAGCATGACGGTGCCTTCTTGTGGGCAGCATTCATAAAACACGCATTTCGCGCTTCCTCGCCCAACAACAACTCTGTCGCATCCCCACTTGACTCCCATCATAATCACGGATAAAAATTATCCATGATTAGAAAGGCACGGAAATGAAGCTCGGAGACGGCGTCGAACAATCCATTCATTGCGTTGCCATGCTGGCGGGATTATCCGATGGCGGCGTACTCTCGGCGGCAGCGCTTGCCGAATTTCACGGCGTTTCGGTCAGCTATCTTCTGAAGCATCTGCAGGCGCTTTCGGGCGCCGGCATTCTCGATACCGTGCCGGGGCCGAAGGGTGGCTATCGGCTGGCGCGCAAGCCGGAGGCGATCAGCCTGCTCGATATCGTGCTGGCGGCCGAAGGCCCAGCACCCGCCTTCCGCTGTGCGGAAATCCGCCAGCGCGGTCCAAACCCGCTTGAAGGGCGTTACTTCGCCAAGCCATGCGGCATCAATGCCGCCATGCTGGCGGCCGAGCGTGTCTATCGGGCTGAATTGGCAAAGACAACGATCGCCGACGTGCTGACCGATCTCAGGCAGACGGACACGGATGGCGGGATCGCCGCGAGAGGCTGCGCCTTTCTCGAGCTGCATGAACGCAAGACCAGAAACTGAACCTCAATTTAAAACCCAAGGAGAAGACCCATGCATCCGCGTTTCAACTTCGCCAAAGCCTCTCCCGATTCCTACAAGGCTGTCGTCGCGCTGGAAAACTTCGTGCAGAGCAGCGGCCTCGAACGCCGCTTCATTCACCTGATCAAGCTCCGCGCCTCGCAGATCAACGGCTGCGCCTATTGCGTCGACATGCATGTGAAGGAAGCCCGCCACGATGGCTTGAGCGAACAGTGGATCAACCTGATGTGCGTCTGGTGGGAATCACCCGTCTATGACGACCGCGAGCGTGCCCTGCTCCGCTGGGTGGATTCCGTCACCAAGATCGCCCAGACCGGCATTCCGGACGCCGATTTCGAGCCGCTGAAGCAGCATTTCAGCGAAGAAGAGATCGTCAAGATCACGGTGGCGATCGGCACGATCAACATCTGGAACCGCCTCGCCGTCGGCTTCCGCTCGCAGCATCCGGTAGATGCGGCAAGCAAGGCTGCCTGAGTACGCTATTGCCAGGCATGTGATATGCCGCCGCGTGCCCCCCTGAGCTTTCCCTTGAGCTCCGTCATCCTCGGGCTTGACCCGAGGATCCAGGCACAGGCAAGTCAGCGCGGCAGGAATGCTGTTAACGAGTACCGGCGCGCGCATTCATTCAGGCTGCGTCCTTGCGTATCACATTACATGTTCCGCAGCTTGGGCGTGGATCCTCGGGTCAAGCCCGAGGATGACGAACTCCAGGGTCAACAGAGACCCCCATCAATATCTGGATTCCAAAAACGAAAAACGCGGGGCCGAAGCCCCGCGTTTTTCATTTGCTCTCTCGCGTCCGGCGAACCGAAGCTGAGAAGTCTTAGGCAGCAACCGAGCCGAAGCCAGCCGTCGGTACTTCCGAGATGGTCTTCAGGACCTGGGAAGCGATCTGGTAGGGGTCGCCTTGCGAGTTCGGGCGACGATCTTCGAGGTAGCCCTTGTAGTCGTTCTTGATGAACGAGTGCGGAACGCGGATCGAAGCGCCGCGGTCGGCAACGCCGTAGCTGAACTTGTTCCAGGGAGCCGTTTCATGCTTGCCGGTGAGGCGCATGTGGTTGTCCGGGCCGTAAACAGCGATGTGGGCTTCGAGGTTCTTGTCGAACTGAGCCATGAGCGCTTCGAAATAGGCCTTGCCGCCGACTTCGCGCATGAACTTGGTCGAGAAGTTGCAGTGCATGCCCGAGCCGTTCCAGTCGGTGTCGCCGAGCGGCTTGCAGTGGAACTCGATGTCGATGCCGTACTTTTCGCACAGGCGCAGCAGCAGGTAGCGTGCCATCCAGATCTGGTCAGCGGCCTTCTTGGAGCCCTTGCCGAAAATCTGGAATTCCCACTGACCCTTGGCCACTTCGGCGTTGATGCCTTCGTGGTTGATGCCTGCTTCGAGGCAGAGGTCGAGGTGCTCTTCAACGATCTCGCGAGCGACATCGCCGACGTTCTTGTAGCCGACGCCGGTGTAGTACGGGCCCTGCGGAGCCGGGTAGCCGGATTCCGGGAAGCCGAGCGGACGGCCGTCCTTGTAGAAGAAGTATTCCTGCTCGAAGCCGAACCATGCGTCCTCGTCGTCGAGGATGGTCGCGCGGCTGTTGGATTCATGCGGGGTGACGCCGTCGGGCATCATGACTTCGCACATGACGAGAGCGCCGTTGGTACGGGCCGGGTCCGGATAGATAGCGACGGGCTTCAGCACGCAGTCAGAGCTGCGGCCCTCAGCCTGCATCGTCGACGAACCATCGAAGCCCCAAAGCGGAAGCTGCTCAAGCGTCGGAAATGCGTCGAATTCCTTGATCTGCGTTTTACCGCGCAGGTTCGGTACCGGGGTGTACCCGTCGAGCCAGATGTACTCGAGCTTATATTTCGTCATTACGCACCTCATAACAGTTAATCAGGCGAAGTAGGAAAAACTTTGCCCGGCGCGCCCGCCGGAAAATTCCTCACTACGAACGGCTGCTAAGAGAGATGCATGTGCTGTGCCAGATCGCATCAGCACCTGGCTCGTCAGGCGAAATTTTTTGATTCAGCCGTATTCGGATGAGATTTCCGAGCGTCAACCATCGGAATTCTTTTCGAATCGCCAGAACCGTTCTGACCCAGTTGCCAAGATGTCGCAGGCCTCCTGACCGTAGAATAGATCGGAAAATCGGCAGATCAAAGAAACGGCATTCGCCGTACCACCTTCTAGTTGCCTATAATTTCATCATTTAGCATTTTTTTTAAGCGAAATGGTGATATTCGTCTTTTGCTTTGCTATATATGAGCTGTCTCTTGAAGCGCGCCCGCTTGAACACCAAAAAGGGAGAGACACGAATGGCAATCGGTACTCGACACGAAACCGCAAAGATCTATCAGTTTCCCGTTACGGCTCGCCCGACGGCGCTCAGCCAGCGTCCGAAGGTGAACCTCACCCCGGATATTGGCCCATCCATTGCGACGGCCGCATTCGACAGCTGGTATCACGAAGCCGCGATCGTCGAATCCGACGACACCCGCAAGCAGTGAGCTTTAGCTTTACAGCGCTATATAGCGATCCGAGCGATGATTGATCGCGACGAAGAGATTGAGCGCGATTGCGCCGATCACCGAGCAGATGACCACCGGCGGCGTGGTCACAGCAAAAGCGACGGCGAGCACGCATAGGTCGATCGCAAGCTGCACTAGCCCTGCCCTGATGCCGAAACGCTCCTGCAAATAAATCCCCAGAATGCCGACGCCGCCAAGGCTGGCGCGATGACGATAGAGTGCGAGCAGGCCGAAGCCGAGCAGAATACCGCCGAGCACCGCCGACCAGAGCGCATTGATATGCGCGACATCGAAGAGTAGCGGCTGCAGGTTGGTCAGAAGCGAGGTCAGCGCGATGGCGATGAAGGTCTTGACCGTGAAGACCGGGCCGAGCTGCTTCAAAGACAGATAGAAGAACGGCAGGTTGACCACAAAGAAGGCCAGGCCGAAATTCACACCGATCGCATAGTGCAGCAGGAAAGCGATGCCGGCGGTGCTACCGGTCAGAAGGCCGGCGCTTGAAAGGCAAAATAGCCCGAGCGAGGAAATCAGGCTGCCAGAAATGATGCCCTGAACATCCTCGATCCACGAATGCCGGGTCGCGGACGTATTCCAGATACCAAATGCGCTCTTTGCGTTTGCCATGTGATTTCCCCTGGGTTTCAAGGCTTTTTGCTGAAATCCCAGGCGACAATCAAGCGAAAATACGTAAGTAATGCTGACCTATTTCAAATTCGCAAGATTCGAAATCATCAGGCCGATTTCCGGGTAATGAACAGAATGCCATGGACCGGTTTTCCGCCATCCATGCGAATGATGCTGCGGGTGATATTCAGCACCGTAAAGTCGTGCGCGGCCAAAATCCGACTGACATAGGCTTCGGAATGGGCAAACCGTAAGGAATCGCGCAGCACATAACCGTCTGCCTGCTGTGCGTCCTCGACCGAAAAGGCAAAGACGGCGCCATCGGCCGCAAGTTTCTGCACGATCGCCGTCACGCCATGCAAATCGCCGAGATACATCAGCACGTCGGCGGCGGTGATCAGATCCGCGCGGCCAACGGCGAACCCTTCATCGAACACGCCTGACAGCTCCGGCTCCAGCGACAGGTCGGCGTGGCCGAGATGATCGTAGACATGCTTTTCTGCCGCCTTGGCGAGCATGCCCTTCGACAGATCGTAGCCTTCAAGCCGGTCGACGGTGACGCGGATTTCCGGCCCGAGCAGGCCGGTGCCGCAGCCAAGATCGATCGCGAGGCGGAAATGTTTCGGGATACCAGCCGTTTCGGCGATTAGCGCTGCAAGCTTGCCGGGCACGCTATAGCCGAGCTTCTCGACGAGCGAGGTTTCGAAGCGGTCGGCATAGTCGTCGAACAGCCGCTCGACATAGAGGCTCGGCGGCCGGTCCGGCAAATCGGCACCGCCGAGAACGGCAAGCTTGAGGCGCGCACCGAAGACATCGCCCTGATCGAGCGTCAGCACTTCGTTCAGCGCGGCGATCGCGCCTGGCGCATCGCCGGCCTTCTCGCGATAGGTCGCAAGCGTGAACCAGCCCGCCGCCCAGCGCGGCACCAGCTCCAGCGCCTGCTCCATCAGCTCGGCGGCACTCGCCGGCTCGCCGCTTTCGGCAAGCATCTTGGCGTAATCGGCGCGGCGGTCGGCAATGACATCGCCGGAGGAAAGCTGGCTCGGCAGCATGTGTTTCATCCTGTTTGACGCTCGCCTTTGAACGCGGCCATAAAAAAACTCAAGTCCTATTTCAGGCAGAGGCCTGTTTGAGGTGCGCGCCTGGCAAAAGTGCTTGCGAGTCGCAGGGCCCGGCCCTATCTCAGGCACCACCGACTGCCATCATGGAGACGTCTGCATGTCCGATCAGGTGAACAGATTCCTTGGCGACTCGCCCGGCAGAACGCTGGTAAAGCTCATCATCGTGTCGCTCGTCGTCGGCTTCGTGATGAAGTTCTTCGGCTGGCGGCCCCTCGACTTCCTCTATGGCGTCCGCCGCTTCCTGCTTGATCTCTGGCACAGCGGTTTTGCCGCGCTTGGCGAGTTCGGCGATTATGTGCTGCTCGGCGCCTCCATCGTCATTCCCGTTTTCATCATACTTCGTTTGTTCAATTACCGCAGCTGACATGACCTCCCAGACACTGACCTTAACGCGCCGCGATGCGTTGCGCCTCACCGCCCTTGCGCTCACCGCATCGGTCGCAAGCTGCGCCACGCCGCCGACCCATGTTTCTAACACGCCCGCCAGCGATCAGACCGCTTCCGCCCTGCCGCTCGTGAATGCACTGCGCGCCAAGAACGGCCTGCCACCGCTGAAGGTCGACACGGCCGCAGGTGCCGCCGCCATCTATCAGGCCCGGCGCATGGCGGTTTCCGGCAAGATGGAGCATCTGATCGGTATCGGCGATGATTTCGGCAAGCGCGTCAAGGCAAGCGGCGTCAAGCTGCCGGCGGCAGAAAACATTGCCGAAGGCCAGCGTGACGTGAACGCTGCGGTGACAGCCTGGATCAACTCGCCGAAGCATTTGCACAACATGCTCGGCAAATATGACGGCCTTGGCGTCGCTCTGGCCTATGACCCCTCTTCCGGGGGCAGGCCTTATTGGTCCATGGTGCTGTCCTCGAACTGAGGAGGCATAGCGCAGCATGGATGTCCAGCAAGGGAGCCGAAAGGTTCTGCCATTCGACGTAACGCATCGGCTCGTGCTGTCGATCGCGATTCCGATGACGCTCGGCTTCATGACCACGCCGCTGCTCGGCCTTGTGGATACCGCCGTCGTCGGGCATCTCGGCCAGCCGGACGCGCTGGCAGGACTTGCGATCGGCGCCGTATTGTTCGATCTCCTTTTCTCAAGCTTCAACTTCCTGCGCGCTTCGACGACAGGGCTCACCGCTCAGGCCTATGGGCGCCATGACCGGCACGAACAGCAGGCCGTCTTCTGGCGAGCGCTGATATCGGCGCTTACGTCAGGCACCCTGATCGTGCTTTTGTCGCCTCTTCTCCTTTGGCTCGGCCTTAAGCTCATGGGGCCGCAAGGCGGCATCGCCGATGCGACGCGCACCTATTTCTCTATCCGCATGCTGTCGGGGCCGGCAGCGCTTGCCAATTACGCGCTGCTCGGCTTCGTGCTCGGCCGCGGCCAGGGCCGTATCGGACTTTTGCTGCAGACCGTCATCAATGGCGTTAACATCGTGCTCGCCATCCTGCTCGGGCTCTATCTGGGCTGGGGTGTGGCGGGTGTTGCCTGGGGCACGCTGATCGGCGAAGCGAGCGGCATGTTGCTCGGGCTTTTCATCGTGCTGCGCAGCTTTGCCGGTGAGGAACGGCCAGCGCGCGCGGAGCTGCTCTCGCGCGTCAAGCTCACGCAGCTCTTCGCGCTCAATCGCGATATCCTGATCCGGACCTTCGTGCTGATCGGCGCCTTCACGCTGATGACACGCATCGGCAACAGCTTCGGCGCCGTCATGCTTGCCGCCAATGCAGTGCTGATGAACTTCTTTCTGCTGTCAGGCTATTATCTCGACGGGCTGGCGAACGCGGCCGAGCAGATCACCGGCCGCTCGATCGGTGCCAATTATCGGCCGGCCTTCGAGCGCGGCTTGAAACTGACGGCGCTCTGGTCCTTCGGGCTGGCGCTTGCCGCCGCCCTCTTCTTCTTTACATGCGGGCCGGCACTGATCCGGCTGTTAACGACTTCCGAGGAGGTGCGCCTCGCCGCGGAGACCTATCTGCCCTGGGCGGCGATAACCGGCCTGACCGGGGCGCTCGCCTTCCTGATGGACGGGGTCTTCATCGGCGCCACATGGTCGCGCGAGATGCGCAACAAGATGCTGCTATCGTTCGGCGGCTATCTCATAGCTCTCGCCGTCTTCGTACCGACGCTCGGCAATCATGGCCTATGGATGGCCATGAACGCCTTCCTGCTGTTTCGCGGCATCTTCCTGGCCATGGGCCTGAAGAAGCGGGCGGATCAGACGTTCCGGTTCGCCCAGTAATCCAGCTTGGCATCGCGCAGGTCGCGGATCGAGCCGGCGCGCTCGCGATCGAGCAGCTTCGACAGACCGGTGACGACCTGTCCCGGCAACCCTGGCCCTTCATAGACCATGCAGGAATAGAGCTGCACGAGATCGGCGCCGGCCTTGATCTTCTCCAGTGCAGTCTCCGCCGATGACACGCCACCGACGCCGATGATCGGCAGCGCGGCACCCAGGCGGCGGCGCATCTTGGCGAGCACCGCGGTCGATTTTTCGAAGACCGGCTTGCCGGAAAGGCCGCCGGCCTCCTTGGCCTGCCGCTGATCCTTCAATCCATCGCGCGACAGCGTGGTGTTTGAGACGATCAGGCCATCAAGCGCATGAGACAAGGCCTCGGCAGCGATATCGTCCATACCCTCTTCGGTCAGATCCGGAGCGATCTTGAGAAAGACGGGAATGCGCTTGCCCGCCTTTGCCGCTTCCTCGTCACGGGCAGCAAGCACGGCCGACAATAGGGCCGACAGGCTTTCGCGAGCCTGCAGATCACGTAGGCCCGGGGTGTTCGGCGAGGAGATATTGGCCGTGAAATAGCGCGCCACGGAGTAGAAGCGGCGGATGCCGGCGACATAATCGGCGATGCGGCCGGCGCTATCCTTGTTGGCGCCGATGTTGACTCCGATGATGCCGTTGCTTCGGATGGCTTTGAGGCGCTGAAACGCTGCCTCATGACCCTCATTGTTGAAGCCGAGGCGGTTGATGACGCCTTCATCCTCGACCAGACGGAAGATGCGCGGACGGGGATTGCCAGGCTGCGCCTTCGGCGTGACAGTGCCGATCTCGGTGAAGCCGAAGCCGAGCTTCAGCAACGCCTCCGGCACCTCGGCATTCTTGTCATAGCCGGCGGCCATACCGATGGGGTTGGCAAAATCGAGCCCGGCCACGGTCTGACGCAGGCGAGGATCGGCGTTGATGCGGCAGGCCGGAACCAGGCCGGACTTCAGCGCCGCAATCGACATGCCATGCGCGGTTTCCGGATCAAACAGAAACAGGCCGCGCCGGCCGAGATCGCGAAAGGCGCCCATCATTCCGCCATCTCCGGAAAGAGGTGAGCTCCATCGTCGCCAATCGGCAATGGCTTTTCCCAAATGACTGCCGAAAGCGGCAGTGGCGCGTAGAGATGCGGGAAGAGATCGCCGCCGCGTGAGGGTTCGAAAACCAGCTTGTCGCCCAGCGCATCGCCATCGACAGCCACGAGCAGCAGCCCGGTCTGCCCTGCGAAATAGAGCTCCGCGGTTTTCCTTGCCTGTTTCGCGGTGGAGAAATGAATGTAGCCGTCGGTCAGATCGATCGCCGCGCCATGAAAAACGCCGGTTTGTCTGGCTTGCTGCCAGAGCGTGTCCGGCACGATCTTGTAAACCATTGGCATGGCGGTCATCATCCCTCTGTAAAGCTATCCTGATAGGGCTTTGCACGAAAACATCAGCCGATGTCCACGGTTTCCGTGATGGATTTGGGATTTAACGCAGAAAATCCGGAGGATGACATGACGAAGGAACTGAAAATCGGCCTTGCGGCCATGCTTCTGCCCGCTGCTTTTCTTCTCACCACGCCGGCGTTTGCGGCCGAGCCTGACGCTACGCGCTTCCAGCTGGAGCGCAGCGGCGATCATTTCATCCGCCTCGACAAGCAGACCGGCGCGGTGTCCATCTGCCAGGATCAGGGTGGCAATCTCGTCTGCCGCATGGCTGCCGACGAACGCAGCGCCTATGACGATGAGCTGGACCGGCTTTCCGACCGCGTGACAAAGCTCGAAAAGACAGTTGCCGCGAACAAGGGCTCAAGCCTGCCCGATGATGCCGAGATCGACCGCACGCTCGGGATCATGCAGAAATTCATGCGGGGCTTCATGGGCATGGCGAAGGAATTCCAGAACGAGCAGCCGGACGTGAAGCCGCAGCCGCAGAAGACCTGAGCCCGCGAAAGGCCGCGGACGAAAGCACGGGGATAAAGGACCCTATTCCTATACCGGTCTTTACTCGCCAAAATGCCTCGGTTAACTTTTTCTAAAGAGCAGAGCGTCGGGCGAGCCGGCGCGGATACCGAGCGGCGATGCTGTCACACGAAGAGATATGGGGTGCGATCGACCGGCTTGCCGAGCGGCATGCCTTGACCCCTTCGGGCCTTGCCCGCCGCGCCGGTCTCGACGCCACCTCCTTCAACAAATCGAAGCGGCTGAGTCAGGATGGACGTCTGCGCTGGCCTTCAACGGAATCGATCTCCAAGATCCTCGATGCGACCGGAGCGAGCCTGGAACAATTCCTGAGCTTCATTCGTCCAGCCGAGCCGCCGACCGCAGCACTCGTGAACAAAATCTTGCCGTCCGGCACGTCCATCCCGTTGATCGGCTTCGCCCAGGCGGGCGCCGGCGGTTTCTTCGATGATGGCGGATTTCCCGCCGGCCAGGGCTGGGACATGGTGGAGTTTCCGGTTGCGGCGGCACAAAGGGCCGGCGTCTATGCGCTTGAGGTGCAAGGCGAGAGCATGTTGCCGCTTTATCGCGACGGGGATATTCTGATCGTCGAACCGGGAGCCCAGATCAGAAAGAACGACCGCGTTGTCGTGAAGACCCACAAGGGTGAGGTCATGGCCAAGGTCTTGCTGCGGCAGAGCGCCAAGTCGATTGAACTTTTGTCGCTCAATCCCGAACATACCAACCGCAACTTCGATCTTGCGGATGTGGAATGGATTGCCCGGATCATATGGGCCAGCCAATAGGAAAGTATTCTCGTTATGCGTCGTGATATTTGGCTCGCAGGTGTGGCAGGCGCGGTCGTCGGCTCTTGGTTGACTCTCGTCGCGGTTCAGTTCGCCGGACATGGCTTCGATCTGCATGGCCGTGGCGGCGAAACGACGGCGGAGAACAAGTCGGCGGCGACGCAGAGCGATACCGCCAAGGCCGAAACCACGCTACCGAAGGCTATCGAGACACCCAAACCTGCCGAAGCCACGAAAGATAAGGCAACGATCCTGGCCGCAGCGTCCCCTTCGACAAGCAGCACCGACAGCAGCCCAGCCCTGTCTGCCGCTGCCATGGCGGCAGCAGCAGCGGCGAGTACCGGCGATGAGACGAAGGTCGAGGAAAACAAGCCGGCGGCAGCGCAGCCGGTGACGCAGCAGGACAGTAAGGTTCCAACCGATACCGCGCGCTCGAACGACGTGTCGACGAAGCCAGAGGAAGCACAAGCATCGCTGCCCGCAGCGGATACGACAAAGGACAAGGATACTTCCGCCCCTGCACAGCCGGCAAATGAAACCAAGCCGGACAAGCCAGCTGTTGCTTCATCGGACACAGCATCTTCCGGCGAAGCCAAGACCGATCCTGCCCCGGACAACCGAATACCGGCCGACCAGATCGACAGGGAGACGGCGGCGGCCGAACATCGAACCTTGTCGCCGGTGTCGCCACAGCAACAGGTTCAGCCCAAGCCTCAGTCCGAACCTCAGCCTCAGTCCGAACAGGCTGCACTGGATCCTGCATCCAAGCCGCAGGAGCAAACGACGATCGAACTCGTCCGTCCCTTCTCCGATCAGGCTGGTATATTGACCATATCAGGCAGAAGCGTGCAGCTCACCGGTATCGTTCCGACCGATGTCGACCGGATGTGTACCGGCCCGAGCGGAAAGGATTGGCCCTGCGGTCAGGCCGCACGCGCCGCGTTCCGCATGTATCTGCGCGGACGCTCCATCGATTGCGACGTGCCCGATGCCAATTGGAAAGGCACCATCAAGGGTACCTGCCGCTATGTCCGCATCGATCTCAGCGCCTGGCTGGTCCGCTTCGGTTGGGCCGATCCGGAGCCGGGTTCCCCGCTCGCGGCTCTGGTGGATGAAGCCAAGGAAAAGAAGCGCGGCATCTACGGCGACGACCCGCGCAAGAGCGGGAAATCGACGCTTGCACCGCCTCCGGCCAAGGAAGACCCGCTCAACCCCATCTGACGCCTTGCTTCCGCCATTACAGCGCCGCGCGTCATAGATGACGCGCCAAGGTCGCTGTAGCGCTTTTAATTTGCTGCATAATTTCATCCTCAAATCGATTCCGATTTAAGGAATTATGCAGTAACTTTTGCCATGAGACGCGCGACTTCTCAGTCTGCCAAATTCAAAGGACTTCGCCTGTCATGAACAAGCCGCTTTCTGCTCACGAGGCCCTGATCTACGTCATGGTACTCGCCTCGGCCGTTGACCGCACGATGAACGACCGGGAGCTCAGCCGCATCGGGGAGCTCATTCACGCCCTGCCGGTATTCAAGGGGTTCGACGACGAGAAGCTGATTTCCGTCTCCCGCGACTGCGCCAAGCTTCTTTCGAACAATGAGGGATTGGACATTGTTCTCGAAACCGTGCGTGATACGCTTCCGGCCCGTCTATATGACACGGCCTATGCGCTCGCCGTCGAAGTCGCTTCGGCCGACCTGTCAGTCAAGGCCGAGGAATTGCGCCTCCTCAGCCTGCTTCGCGACCGTCTCGGGCTCGACAAACTGACCTGCGCCGCCATCGAGCGCAGCGCGATCGCCCGCTATCGCAAGGCCTGAAGCATTACGCATTCCGGACGGAAAACCGGTATGCGCTTCTCCTGGGCCTGCTCTGATCAGTAGAGCCCATAGGGGAAATAGCGCAGATAGATTTCCTGCAGCCTGCCGTCGCGTGAGAGGGTGGCAAGCGCATGATTGATTGCCGCCGTCAGATCGGCATCCTGCTGGCGCAGCATGATGGTCATGCCTTCGCCGAGAAATTGCTGCGACAGGTAGGGACCGTCAAAAAGGGCGCAGCATTTTTCGGCCGCCGGCGACGAGACCCAGAAGGAAAGCTGCAGGCCATCGGCAAATGCCGCATCGACCTTGCCGTCCTTGACGGCAGTCAGCAATGCTTCCTTGTCGTCGAAGGGCACCTGTTTGATCGCCGGGAAGAAGGCCGCCAGCATCGCCGCGTGCGCCGTTCCCTTAACGACGCCGACCGGCTGTCCCGAGAGCGAAGCGGCCGTCGTGCCGCTGATCGGCGCCTTGAGATTGCGCACGAAGCGGGCCGGCAACATGAGGAAAGGCCGCGAAAAGGCGAAGGTCTTGCGCAACTCGGGCGTAACCGCAACGCCGGCGATGATGGCATCGCCTTGCGAAGCGGCAAGTGCACCCTGCAATTCGCCGAAGGGCAAGGCCTGGATCTGGCATTTGTCCGCTATTGCCAGCTCGTCGCAGATCTTGCGCGCCAGCTCGACATGGAAGCCGGTGAGCTTGTCGTTCTGATCGAGGAAATTGAAAGGCGGAAAATCGATCGATGTCAGGAAGCGCAGTCTGACTAGCGAAGATAGATCCGGTTTCGGCAGGCGCTCACGCGCATCGAACAGGATCGGCAGGCTCTGCGACTTCGTCTCCTGAGCGGCAACCGGCGGGGTGCAGCATATGGCGACCATGGCCGCCAACGCCAGATACCGGGCGGCAGACATGATCGGCGAAAGGCAAACACGCATGGTCTGGATCCGGCCTCCGGTCGTGGATGCACATTTCTGATTCACCAATCCGATGTAGCAGAGACACGCCGCAGGGGGAATATCATACCGTTGAATGATGACCGAAGCGGCTGCGGGATGGGTGCCGGTCGCGCCCTTTACTTTTTCGGCAGAACGAGCCGTTCAATCTTTACCGATCGGGTGCCGCTCGCCTCTCCGCGCCGCTTCAACAGCCTTGCCGGGGTACCGACATAGATGCCGTAAGGCTCGGTCCTGCCCTTGACGACGGCGTTGGCGCCGATAACGCATCCCTTGGCGATATGGGAGCCACCGAGGATCTTGGCGCCCGCCCCGATCCAGACATCGTCCTCAATGACGACCGGCTTCTTCGTCACCCCCTGCAGGCGGATCGGCTGCGAGATGTCGTCGAAATTATGATCGAAGGAGACGATCATCGCGTGCGCCGCGATGCGCACATCATTGCCGATCACAATGCCGCCGCGACCAAGCAGAATGCTGTAGTCGTTGAAGGAGACATGGTCGCCGATTTCGATGCTGCCTTCTTGCGCATCGATGATGACACCCTTACGGAAATGGACTCTTTCCCCGATGCGGACATCGCCTCGCTTCCAGATGATTCTGGTACCGAGAGGTATTTTCGTGCTGCGGGCAATCTTCAGCGCACCACTTCGAAAGAGCGCTTTCAGCCTGTAAAACCATGCAATGCCACGCATCTCGACGCTCCTGACAAGGAGCGCCCGTTCTTACACGCTTGTCTGACGCCCGCCTGAATGGGCTACAGATGGCGATGCGGCAGTACGTTCACAAGCACCGTTCCATTGACTGCACTGTTTAGATGCGCGCGGCAAGGCCTGTGATCAACGCAATCACGCCGAAGCCCGCGGCCCCTGCACAAACGGCAACCCAGCCGCCGAAATCCCATGCCGTGCCGGCAAGCGCCGATCCGAGGGCGCCGCCGAGAAAGAAGATGCCGACAAAGAGGCCGTTGATGCGCCCGCGAGCCTCCGGCTTCAGGAGATTGACGGCGCGACGACCCAAGGTCTGATCGCCGGTGACACCGACATCGAGCAAGACGGCGCTGACGCCCAGAAGGACCAATAGCGCCACAGAGTCGCCCGAGCGTATTCCGCCGACCCAGGCGGCCAGCGCCATTGCGGCGAGCGCGATCAGATGCGAGGCCAATGTCGCCACCTGCGTCCAACCCCTGTCGCCCATGCGGCCGAAGACAGAAGTCGCGGCAGCGCCACCAGCGCCAACAAGGGCAAACAGCGCGATGCCGGATTGGCCGAGCGAAAATGGCGGCTGCGCCAGGCGCAGGGCAACGGAAGTCCAGAACAGGCTGAAGCTTGCCATCATCAAGGCTGCCGTGAAAGCACGCAGTCGCAGCACCGGTTCCTCCCGCAGGAGCCCAAAGAGCGAACCGATCAAAGCCCCATAGCTCGCGCTGACCAGAGGGCGCCGCTCCGGCAGACGCAGGGCAAGCAGAGCGGCGAGCAGGGCGAGCGTCGCGGCACTTAGGGCATAGAAACTTCTCCAGCCCCAGAGGTCGGCAATCAGGCTCGCCAGCGGGCGCGAGACGAGAATACCGACCATGACGCCGCTCATGACATTGCCGATCACCCGGCCGCGATGTTCAGGCGGCGCCATGGCCGCTGCGATCGGCACGAGTATCTGAATGGCGGAACAAGCTGCTCCCAGTAGGAAGAGGAAGATCAGCAGGCTCCAGCCCGTCGGCGCGAAGGCAGCGGCAACGGCCATGACCAGAGCAGCAAGGAGCATGCGCAGCACCAGCTGCCGGTTTTCCATGAGATCCGCCAGCGGCACCAGAAAGAACAGGCCGGCGGCGTAGCCGAGCAGCGAAGCCATGGCCACGAGACCCGCGCCGCTTTCGGAAAACCCGAGCGACGGGCCGATGATGCCGACCAGCGTCTGCGGCGCGAAGAGATTGAGGATGATGACGCCGGTGGCGATGGCGAACAACAAGGTCGATGGAGCGGCGGGTGCCGCGGAAACCTCTCCCTCCGGCTCGCTCGTCATACATTCGGGGACTTGCGACATGATCTCTCCGATAATTTCTGATAATAAAGATAGCTATGTTTATCGCCTTGTCGCATAATGCGGCAACTGAAATTAAATAATAATGATTATGCGAGTTCAGCATGAACATTCCTGACTTGGAAGCCTTCGTCGCCGTGGTGGAGACGGGTTCGATCGTCGCCGCCTCCGCGCGCATCAATCTGACCCAACCCGGCATCACCCGACGCATCCAGAACCTGGAAGACAGTCTCGGCATCGCCCTCCTCGACCGGCAGTCGAAGCCCTTGCGGCCGACGGCTGCAGGACGCGAGGCCTATGAGCATGGACGGCGGGTATTGCGGTCGCTCGACGATCTCAAGGCCGGCGTTTCGCCCGGCGGCACGATCGGTGGCGAATTCCGTCTGGGGATCATGCCCTATCTTTCCGAAGCGGCCTTATCCGCCCCGCTCGACGAATTGCGCAGCCAGTTTCCGCAACTGACGCTGCGCATCGTTACCGGCTGGTCGCCGCAACTGATCGAGCAGGTCGCGCGCAGTCAGCTCGATGCGGCGACCGTCTGCCTGGCAGAGGGGCTGCAGCCGCCGGATAATGTCGTCGGCGAGATGCTCGGAGTCCATGCCGTCATTCTCGTCGCGGCACCGTCGCTCGGCATCCCCAAGCAACCAAGGCTGGAAGATCTCTCCCGATTCCCGTGGATCATGAACCAGAGCGGCTGCGGCTTCCGCGCCTTCATTCAGCATCGCTTCGAAGCCGAGCGCCTGCCCTTCGATGTCGGGGTCGAGGCCATGAGCGCCGATCTGCGCATGTCACTGGTCGCCCGCGGCCTCGGCATTGGCGTCCTGACGCCGGCCGCATTGGCGGACAGCCGCTGGCGCGATTTGGTCGAAATCGTCGACGCGCCGGATTTCAGCCCGAAAGTCGTCAACTGGCTGGTGCATCGCCCGCCAGCCGGGCGGCTGGCGGGGCCGATTGCGATCTTTGGGGAAGCGCTAAAGGAAACGCTGAAAACGAAGAGACCGCTTCTGGCGTGAAAATTATGGAGCGGGTGAAGGGAATCGAACCCTCGTATTCAGCTTGGGAAGCTGCTGCTCTACCATTGAGCTACACCCGCCTGACACCGTGAGATGTCCAACAGTTGGCGGCCTCTGTCAAGGCCGCCAAATAGTCGATCACAGCCGGAAGTGCTTGGAGAGCTTCAGGCCCTGTGCCTGATAGTTCGAGCCGAGGCCGGAGCCGTAGAGGCTGCTCGGCTGTTCCAGCATGTGTTCATAGATAAGGCGGCCGACGATCTGGCCGTCTTCGAGGATGAAAGGCACTTCGTGGCTGCGCACTTCCAGCACGGCGCGGCTGCCGCGGCCGCCGGCCGGGGCATGGCCGAAACCGGGATCGAAGAAGCCGGCATAGTGGACGCGGAATTCGCCGACCAGCGGATCGAACGGCGTCATCTCGGCGGCGAAATGCGGTGGAACATGCACCGCCTCGCGCGAAACAAGGATGTAGAATTCATCGGGATCCAGGATCAGCTCGGTGCGGCCGCGACTGTAGAGCGGTTCCCAGAAATCGAAAATATCGTGCTGGGCCTTCTTGTCGACATCGACAACGGCGGTGTGGTGCTTGCCGCGATAGCCGATCAGCCCTTCCTTGTCGCCAGCGAGATCGATCGACAGCGCGATGCCGCCGCCGGTAATATTAGGCTTCTTGCTGGCAACCAGCGTCTCGGTTTCATGCAGCGCCAGCAGTTCCGGCTCGGTGAGCACGGCCTGGCCGACCCGGAAGCGGATCTGCGACAGGCGCGAGCCGCGGCGAACGACGATCGGGAAGGTGCGCGGGCTGATTTCGAGATAGAGCGGCCCGGAATAGCCAGCCGGGATCTTGTCGAACTCCTGCGCCCGGTCGGTGATGACGCGGGTGAAGATATCGAGACGGCCGGTCGAGCTCTTCGGATTGGCGGAGGCGGACATATCCTCGGGCAGATCGAGGCGCTCCATCAGCGGCACGATATAGACGCAGCCGGTTTCCAGCACCGCGCCTTCGGAGAGATCGACCACATGCAGTTTCAGCCGGTCGAGCTTGTCGGCGACGAGATGTGAGGGACCGGGCATGAAGCTGGCGCGGACGCGAAAGGCATGCGAACCGAGCCTGAGGTCAAGGCTTGCCGGCTGGATCTGATCGACGTCCAGTTCTCTCTCGCTCGTCAGCCGCCCCGTTTCGAACAGCGCTGCGATGGCGCGATCGGCCAAAATTCCAGTATTGCGAGCCATCATGCTTCTCTCATAATTTGTCGCAGACAAAACCAAACTCGGGGAATTGACGCAAGCCGTCAACGGCAGTATTGCAACTTATCCCGTGGTGATTTGGCCGGTCGGCTTGCAGCCACGTTAAACAAATGGCTAAAAAGACCGGGGTTGAACCGGTCTGCTTTTGCGACCGGTTTTTTTGTTTTGAAAGTGGTGATGGCATGAGCAAGACTTGGCGCCCCGCAACCCAGCTCGTTCACGGCGGAACGCTCCGTTCGCAATTCGGCGAGACCTCCGAAGCAATCTATCTGACCCAGGGCTTCGTCTATGACACCTCGGAAGCGGCGGAAGCCCGCTTCAAGGGCGAGACGGATGGATTCATCTACGCCCGCTATGGCAGCCCCACCAACGACATGTTCGAAAAGCGCATGTGCGCGCTGGAAGGCGCAGAAGACGCCCGTGCGACCGCATCCGGCATGGCCGCCGTCTCCGCCGCCATCCTCTGCCAGTTGAAGGCCGGTGATCATATCGTCGCTGCCCGCGCCCTCTTCGGCTCCTGCCGCTGGGTGGTCGAGACGCTCGCCCCGAAATACGGCATCGAATGCACGCTGGTCGACGGCCGCTTTACCGAGAACTGGGAAAAGGCCATCCGCCCGAACACCAAGCTCTTCTTCCTCGAAAGCCCGACCAACCCGACGCTGGAAGTGGTCGACATTGCCGCCGTCGCCAAGCTCGCCAACCAGATCGGCGCAAAGGTCGTGGTCGACAACGTCTTCGCGACGCCGCTTTTTCAGAAGCCTTTGGAACTCGGCGCCCATATCGTCGTCTATTCCGCCACCAAGCATATCGACGGCCAAGGCCGTTCTCTCGGCGGCGTCATCCTCTCCGACAAGCAGTGGATCGACGAGAACCTGCAGGACTATTTCCGCCATACCGGCCCGGCCATGTCTCCCTTTACCGCCTGGACGCTGCTGAAGGGCATCGAGACGCTGCCGCTGCGCGTTGCGCAGCAGACGGCGAACGCCTCCAAGGTTGCCGATTTCCTCGCCGAGCAGGGGAACAAGGTCGCCCGCGTGATCTATCCCGGCCGCAAGGACCATCCGCAGGCCGATATCATCGCCAAGCAGATGAGCGGTGGCTCGACGCTCGTCGCCTTCGAACTGAAGGGCGGCAAGGAAGCAGCCTTCAAGCTGCAGAACGCGCTGGAGATCGTGAAGATTTCCAACAATCTCGGCGACTCGAAGAGCCTGATCACGCATCCGGCCACCACGACGCACAAGAACCTCACCGACGAAGCCCGTGCCGAGCTCGGCATTTCGCCGGGCACCGTGCGCTTCTCCGCCGGCATCGAGGACAGCGCCGATCTGGTCGAGGATTTCGCTCGCGCTCTCGAGCAGGTTTCCGCCTGATATCAATTGAGCCGCCCGGAGACTTCCGGGCGGCTCGACTGCCCTCACCGGGCAATCTCGCGAGAGATGGGGTAGCTCGTCAGCTGGCGGCCTTGAACTCGACCAGGCCGTTGTTCAGGAAGACCATCTTGTCGAACAATTTGAGATCCAGCGGGTTTGGCAGACGGACGTCCGAAAGATCGGGCACGGGCTTCAGCGCCGGATCGTAGCAACGATCGATCTGTGAGATGAAGACGACGATCACCCCTCTGGCGCGCGCAAAGGTCTTCAATATCTGAACCTGGATCATCAATTCCGGATTTTCTCGTTTCTGATCCAGCAACTGCAGAAAATCGACCACGGCCAGTGTGCCAGGCGACGCCCGAGCGAGCCTCTCGACGATATGATCGGCGCTGATGGCATCCGAGTTGTCGAATTCGAACAGACCGGCAAATTCCGCATGATCGGCACCAATGACAGGAAAACGGTCGACGACGACCTTTTCCGTGTCCTCCAGCGTGAAGAAGACGCTGCAATTGCCAGCCTTCATGGCCTCGACGGCAAGCCGCAAGCTCATCAGGGTCTTGCCGTGACCGCGCCGCGCGCCGATCAGCACCAGATCGCCCGGGCTCAGACGCGAATACAGCTCACCGATGGGCACGGCTGAGCTCGCTTTGCTTGCGAGCAAGCTCCAGCCCGCAAAGCCTTCATGAGCCGCGACGCGATCCAGCGCGGCGTGCAAGGGGATTTTCTGCTGGCGAGAGAGGAGCCTAGCCTTACGCTTCAAATGATAAACAGGGGCAGAAAGCCTCATATAAACCTCCTATTGCGAGCAATAACCGCAACCCCTCCTTATGCCAGGCGCTCAAACAGTCGGTTTGGATATCGACGGCCCCGCATGAAGTATACTTTCCCGAATGGAGGGCGGAGGCACGGGCCATGCCAGAATCAGATGATAGCTGAAATCCTGCTGCAGGGGAATCTCATCCAAATCCTGCCGAGGGAACTTATAAAAAGAACAGGGGTTATATGGCGCGGAGGTTTTGAGGCCGGGCGATCACGTGTGACGACCAGTCATGAAAGTCCAGAAGCAATCGCAGCAAGCGTTTCCTGAATGCGGAAGATAGATCTAAGTCTACTCCATTAGATGAGGCCAAATGACGGCGGCTTACGATACTTGGAGACGATTTCGTTAACCTTTAACATGAACCGTAATAGCTGGAATCAAAGCCGCCCTGGCCGTTCACGCAGGATTTCATCACGCCGTTCCTTGACGGAAAGCATCGGTTATAGGATACCGCTAAATATCCTGCACTTTGCGGGAGTGGTGGAAAGCGGATAATATGCCGCAAACTTGAAAATGCTGAAACAGCCATGCGGCTTGAAGGAGCGTCCGGCGTTTCGGGACAATGGCAAGGTGTCAGGCATGTATCGCGCCCTAACACGCGACATCGAGGTGGTTGTAGAACCGTTTTATCTGGAGGAGCAATCCGATCCGGAGGACGATCGCTATGTCTGGGGATACCGCATCGTCATCTCCAACCATTCGAAGAAAGCCGTGAAGCTGGTGACGCGCTACTGGCACATTACCGACATGAACGGCATCGTGGATGAGGTGACGGGACCCGGCGTGGTCGGCGAGCAGCCGCACCTGAAGCCCGGCGATACCTATGAATATTCCTCGGGCTGCCCGCTGGATACACCGTCAGGCATGATGTTCGGCCATTACCAGATGGAGACGGACGACGGGGAGCAATTCCATGTCAAGATCCCCGCCTTCTCTCTCGATACGCCAAACCTGCTGCGCACGCTGAATTAAAGCTGACTCAGGCCGCTTCTATCTCGGACACTTCGAAACGATAGGTCGTCGAGCAGAACTCGCAGGTCACGGCAATTTCGCCATTCTCCTGACTGGCCTCGATCTCCTCGGCCGTGAAGCCCTTCAAGACGCCCTTCAGCTTGTCGCGCGAGCACGAACAGCGGTCATAGACGGCCTTCGGTTCATAGACGCGTACGCCGCGCTCGTGGAAGAGGCGATAGAGAAGCCGCTCGGTGCCGACTTGCGGATCCGTCAATTCGTCGGCGTCGATGGTTTCCACCAGGCTGCGGGCTTCCGACCAGGCGTCATCCTCGACATGATCACGCACGCCTGTATCGCCATCGCCACCATGCAGGTCCGGCTGGCGCATGCGCTCAGGCGCTTCCGGCAAGAACTGGGCGATCAGGCCACCAGCCCGCCAGCGGTGACGCGGCTTGCCGTTTTCATCACGATCGAAAAGTTCTGCAGCGCCCAGACGCACGCGCGTCGGGATCTGTTCAGACTGACGGAAATAGGTGCCTGCAATCTCCTCGAGCGACGCGCCGTCAAGTGCGACAATGCCCTGATAAGGCTGCGTGAAACGGCCCTGATCGATGGTGAAAGCGAGCACGCCCTTGCCGAGCAGCTGCTCCGGCTCGGTCCGGCCTTCGGCAACTGCCTTTGCCAGCGCTTCTTCATCGAAACGGGCATAGGCCCGGACGTTTTCCGGGGTCGAGAAATCGGCGACCAGAAGGTCGACGGGACCGTCGCCCTTGGTCTGCACGGTGAACTTGCCTTCGAACTTCAGCGACGTGCCAAGCAGGACGGTCAGGACGATAGCTTCGGCGAGCAGCCGTGCGACCGGCGCCGGATAGTCGTGCCGGGCGAGAATGGCGTCCAGCAGCGGACCAAGCTGCACGGCACGGCCGCGCACATCCAGACCTTCCACCTGGAAGGGAACGACATGATCGTCACCGGCGAAATCGAACTGACCCAGCGAGGCGGCATTTTCTGCCATTGCTTTACTCCTGCAGCATGACGCCGAAAAGTGAGAGCGGTTTTCGGGCGCCGTCATGCTCTATTCTTTGATTCTAGACCGGATTCAGGTCCTAGGTCGCTTCGACCTGGGACCATCCGGCTCTAGGGCCCGCGCCCTTCAGACGCGGTTTGATATCTTCAGATCGCGCCCAGGCACCAAGCAAGAATCGACTTTTGCGCATGAAGGCGGTTTTCCGCCTCATCGAAGACAACGGATTGCGGACCGTCGATCACCTCGTCCGTCACTTCCTCTCCGCGATGGGCGGGCAGGCAATGCATGAACAAAGCGTCTTTGCCGGCCTGTGCCATCAAAGCCTTGTTGACCTGATAGGGCTGAAAGACGTTGTGACCGCGTGCCCGGTGCTCCTGATTCATGGAAACCCAGGTATCGGTTACCACGCAATCGGCGCCGGCGACCGCACGGTCTGCATCATGCGAGAGCATGATTTCGGCGCCCTCGTTGCGGGCCCAGTTCAGATAGTGATCCTTCGGCTCGGAACCAAGGGGTACCGCCATATTCATGCGATAGCCGAAGCGTGCCGCGCCTTCGATCAGCGAATGCAGCACGTTGTTGCCGTCGCCCGTCCAGGCAAGCGTCTTGCCCTTGATCGGGCCGCGATGCTCTTCAAAGGTCATGATGTCGGCCATGATCTGGCAGGGATGCGTATCGTCGGTCAGCGCATTGATGACCGGAACCGTCGCATGTTCCGCCAACTCCAGCAGGCGCGAATGATCCGTCGTGCGGATCATGATCGCGTCGACATAGCGCGACAGCACCTTAGCGGTATCGCCAATCGTTTCGGCGCGACCAAGCTGCATCTCGGTACCCGAGAGGAACAGCGTTTCGCCGCCGAGCTGGCGCATGCCGACGTCGAAGGAAACACGAGTTCGGGTGGACGGCTTCTCGAAGATCATCGCCAGCATCTTGCCGGCCAGCGGCTTGTCGGCAGTGCCAGCCTTCTGCGCGCTCTTTCGCACCATCGCGTCATCGATGATATTGCGCAGATCGGCAGCCGGAACGGCAGAGAGATCGAGAAAGTGTTTCGGAGAAGCCATGTCCTTACCTGTGCTCCAGAAAAAACAATAACGCCCGCGTGGGGCACGAACGCCCCAAATGCGGGCGGTAAGCTCAAGCCGATTTTTTGACGCGGGCAGCGCGCGCACGCTCGGCGGCACGCTCCAGGCGAGCAAGACCTTCGCGTGCTTCTTCGGCGGTAACGACCAGCGGCGGCAGCAGACGGATGACGTTGTCGCCCGCCGGCACGCCGAGCAGATGCTCGGCACGGATCGCCTGCAGCAACTCCGCCTGCGGAATGGCCGCCTTGATGCCGAGCATCAGGCCTTCGCCACGAACGTCCTCGATGATGTCAGGAAAGCGATCCTTGAGCGAGGCGAGCCCCTGGCGGAAGACCAGCGCGACATCGCGCACATGCTGCAGGAAACCTTCGGCAAGCACGATATCGAGAACCGCATTTCCGACCGCCATGGCGAGCGGATTGCCGCCATAGGTCGAGCCATGCGTCCCCGCCTTCATGCCCGAGGCGGCCTCCGCCGTCGCAAGGCAGGCGCCGAGCGGGAAACCGCCACCGATGCCCTTGGCGACAGCCATGATATCAGGCTTGATGCCGGCCCATTCATAGGCGAAAAGCTTGCCAGTACGGCCGACGCCACACTGTACTTCGTCGAGGATCAGCAGCAGGCCGTGTTCATCGCAGATCTCACGCAGCCCGCGCAGGAATTCGTTGGTGGCCGGACGGATGCCGCCCTCGCCCTGGACCGGCTCGATCAGGATTCCGGCCGTCGCATCTGTGATGGCAGCACGCACGGCATCGAGATCGCCGAACGGTACCTGATCGAAGCCCGGCGCTTTCGGGCCGAAACCTTCGATATACTTTTCCTGACCGCCGGCGGCGATCGTCGCGATTGTGCGGCCGTGGAAGGCGCCCTCGAAGGTGATGATGTGGAACTTCTCGGGATGTCCCTTGGCGAATTGATAGCGCCGCGCCGTCTTGATGGCGCATTCCAGCGCCTCGGCGCCCGAATTGGTGAAGAACACCTTGTCGGCAAAGGTCACTTCCGTCAGCCGCTTCGACAGCTTCTCCTGGCCGGGCACCTCATAAAGGTTGGACAGGTGCCAGACCTTGTCGGCCTGTGCCTTCAGCTCGGCGACAAGATGAGGATGGGCATGACCGAGCGAGTTGACCGCCACGCCGGCGGCGAAATCAAGGTAGCGCTCGCCATTTTCAGTGACCAGCCAGACGCCTTCGCCTCGCTCGAACCGCAGAGGAGCGCGCAGATAGGTGTCATAAAGCGGCGTGGTCTCGGCCATGGCCATATCTCCTGGATCACAACTTTAAGGACCGATCGCTTCCCTTTGATGAAACGGGTCCGAAAAAATCAAAAATGCCGCCTCGCGGCGGCCTGGGCACTATTGATGTTTTGCACCGCGATGTCAACAAAACTGGCGTTTTAGCAGTTGCGAGAAAGCGCTTGCCGGCAAAAGAGATGGGTTGGGCGGCGCCTATGGCAGAAATGCCACGCCCGGACAGCAAGTTGGGGAAAACCTCGAAATCGATTCCTCAAGATTCCCGCGACTCTTGTCACGGAGTCAGCCTCACACTAGGTTAAAAACCAATTGCTAGACTGCATGCGGCGGAACTAGTCACCACAATTTTAGAGCGTTTCGCGCCTCGATCCCATGCGAGGCAATGGTGAGGGATTCTGCCATCGGAAACGCGACAGCGGAGACAGGGCATGAATTGGACAGACGAACGCGTCGAGAAGCTGAAAAAGCTATGGTCCGAAGGTTTGAGCGCCAGCCAGATCGCTGCGCAGCTCGGTGGCGTAAGCCGTAATGCCGTTATCGGCAAGGTACATCGCCTGAACCTCCCCGGCCGAGCGAAGGCGGGCGGCACCACAACTGTGGCGCGCACGCCAAAGCGCGGCGCAGCAGCACCCCGCACCGCAACCTACGGATCGCGCGTCGCTACCCGCACGGTGGTCGCCCGCCAGCAGGGCGCAACGATGCTGAAGGAAGAGATCGAGATCGATTCCGTCAATGAAATCCAGTATCGCCCGGCATCGAATGTCGTCGTTCCGATCTCCCGTCGCCTCGGCCTGACGGAACTGACGGAACGCACCTGCAAGTGGCCGGTCGGCGACCCGCTGAAGGACGACTTCCACTTCTGCGGCAACGACAGCCCGGATTCTTCGCCCTACTGCACCTATCATCAGCGCATGGCCTACCAGCCGGTGCATGAGCGCCGGCGCAACAACGGCTGAAAGTGGCAGCAAGACAAAGAAAAACGGGCCCCTCGAGGCCCGTTTTTCTGTTTCCGCCGCTCCTGCATAATTCCTTAAATCGGAATCGATTTAAGGGAAAATTTTGCAGCATTTTAAGATGTTACAGCGACCTTAACGCGTCTTGAAAGACGCGTGGCGCTGTAATGGTGATACCCGAGCGGCAACCCGCTCAAGCTTCCATGGAATAGCCCGCCCCGCGAACAGTGCGGATGACATCCTGCATGTTGGAGAAATTGAGCGCCTTGCGCAGGCGACCGACATGGACGTCGACAGTGCGTTCGTCGACATAGATATCATGACCCCAAACGCCGTCGAGCAGCTGCGAACGCGAGAAGACACGGCCCGGCGAGGACATCAGAAACTCCAGCAGGCGGAATTCCGTCGGCCCCAGGCGCACTTCGCGGCTCTTGCGGTGGACGCGATGGGTTTCGCGGTCTAACTCGATATCGCCGCAACGCAGCACCGTGGAGAGAACCTCCGGGCGGGCACGCCGCAGCATCGCCTTGACGCGAGCCATCAGCTCCGGCGTCGAGAACGGCTTGACGACGTAATCGTCCGCGCCGGTCGAAAGTCCGCGCACACGCTCGCTTTCCTCGCCGCGGGCCGTCAGCATGATGATCGGCAGGCGCTCCGTCTCCGGCCGCATGCGCAGCCGGCGGCAGAGCTCGATACCGGACACGCCAGGGAGCATCCAGTCGAGGATCAGGAGATCGGGGATGCGCTCCTGGAGACGCAGCTCGGCCTCATCGCCTCTGAGGATCGTGTCGACCTCGAAGCCTTCGGCCTCGAGATTGTAGCGCAGCAGAACGCTAAGCGCTTCCTCGTCTTCTACAACAGCAACTCTCGGAACCATGCGCCTATGGTCTCCTTTCTTCGCTTCCAGATTATTCCGTCACTGCGCCGACGGTATTGGCGGTATCGTCCTTCGGGCGCTCGCCTTCCGGCTGCGCGCCTGTCGCCATGTAATAGATCGTCTCGGCGATGTTGGTGGCATGATCGCCGATGCGCTCAATGTTCTTGGCACAGAAGAGAAGATGCGTGCAGGTGGTGATGTTGCGCGGATCTTCCATCATGTAGGTCAGCATCTCGCGGAAGAGCGAGGTGTACATGGCGTCGATCTCTTCGTCGCGCTCGCGGATCGACACGGCCTTGTCAGGCGAGCGGGTCGCGTAGACATCGAGAACTTCCTTGAGCTGGCTCAGCGCCAGTTCGGAGAGATGCTCGATGCCGCGGGCGAGACGGCGGGGAACACCAGTTCCCTGCACGGCGATGACGCGCTTTGCGGTGTTCTTTCCGAGATCGCCAACGCGCTCCAGATCGGAGGCGATGCGGATCGAGCCCATGATTTCGCGCAGGTCCGCTGCCATCGGCTGGCGGCGTGCAATGGTAACGATCGCCTTGTCGCCGACTTCACGCTCGGCATGGTCGAGAACGACATCGTCGGAGATGACCTTCTGCGCGAGAGCAGCATCGCTGTTGACGAGAGCGCGTACGCTGTCGCTAACCATCTGCTCGGCCAGGCCGCCCATTTCGGCAATGCGGCGGGTCAGGAACTTCAGGTCTTCGTCGTAGGCAGAGAGAATGTGAGTGGAGACCATTTTTCTATCCTCAAGGTGAACTATGTGAAAGGAGCCGCGCGCCTGCCATCATCAACCAAAACGGCCCATGATGTAATCCTGAGTGCGGAAATCGTCGGGATTGGTGAACATCTTATCGGTGTCGTTCTCCTCGACCAGGTGGCCGAGATGGAACATTGCGGTACGCTGCGAGACGCGTGCTGCCTGCTGCATGGAATGCGTCACGATGACGATGGTGAAATTCTCCCGCAGCTCGTGGATGAGATCCTCGACCTTCGCGGTCGCGATCGGATCGAGCGCCGAACACGGCTCGTCCATCAAGATGACCTCCGGGCTGACCGCGACGGCGCGCGCGATGCAAAGGCGCTGCTGCTGGCCGCCAGACAGGCTCGTGCCGGCATCGTGGAGCCGATCCTTCACCTCGCCCCATAGACCCGCCTTCTGAAGGCTGGTTTCGACGATATGCTCAAGATCGGCCTTGGAACGATGCAGGCCATGGATACGCGGACCGTAGGCGACGTTCTCAAAGATGGACTTCGGAAACGGATTGGGCTTCTGGAACACCATGCCGACGCGGGCGCGCAACTCAACCACATCGATGCTGTCGTCGTAGACATCCTGATCGTCGAGCGTGATCTTGCCGGTGACGCGGCAGGTCTCAATCGTATCGTTCATGCGGTTAAGGCAGCGCAGGAAGGTGGACTTGCCACAGCCGGAAGGGCCGATCAGAGCCGTGACCGTATTGGCGCGGATCTTCAGATTGACATCGAAAAGCGCTCGCTTGTCGCCGTAGAACACCGAAACGTCCTGGCCGATCATCTTGTAGGGGATCGTGATCATCTTCTTGGCCAAGGCTCTTTCGCTTGCGGCTTCCGTCATCATGTTCATTTCGTGCGCCCTCCCTTACCAGCGCCGCTCGAAGCGGCGGCGCAGCAAGATGGCGCCGATGTTCATCGCGACGAGGAAGAAGAGAAGGACGATGATGGCGCCGGACGTCCTTTCGACAAAGGCACGCTCGGCTTCGCTCGCCCACATGTAGATCTGCACCGGCAGCGCCGTCGAAGGATCGAGCGGCGATGTCGGGTAATTGGCGACGAAGGCGACCATGCCGATCAGAAGAAGCGGCGCGGTCTCGCCGAGCGCATGCGCAAGCCCGAGGATCGTGCCGGTCAGAATGCCGGGCATAGCTAGCGGCAGAACGTGATGGAAGACCATCTGCATGCGCGAGGCGCCAAGCCCGAGCGCCGCGCTGCGGATCGACGGCGGCACCGCACGTAGCGCCGAGCGCGTGGCGATGATAATCATCGGCAGCGTCATCAGGCTCAGCACCAGACCGCCGACCAGCGAGGCCGAGCGCGGCAGCCCCATCATGTTGATGAAGACCGAGAGACCCAGCAGGCCGTAGACGATCGAGGGGACGGCGGCGAGATTGTTGATGTTGACCTCGATCAGATCCGTCAGCCGGTTCTTGGGTGCGAACTCTTCCAGATAGATCGAGGCGGCAACGCCGACTGGCAAGGCAAGCACGAGAACGGTCAGCATCAGGTAGAACGAGCCGATCAGCGCGACACCGAGACCGGCGGCTTCCGGGCGGCTGGAATTGCCTGACAGGAAGAGACCGCTGTTGAAGGCCTTGTAAAGCGCACCGCTTTCGCTGAGTTGCTTCATCCAGGCGACCTGGCGGTCGGATACCTTGCGGTCCTTCTCGTCGACAGTCAGATCGATCTGGCCCTTGTTGGCGGAATCGATATTGGCGCTGGCCAAGAAGGTGACCTTCTGTGTCGTCCCGATGATCGAGGGATTGGCAACGACCCTGTCGCGCAGCGCGATCCTGGCACCGTCCGACACCATCGCCGTCGCTTCGCGCACAAGCACGCGATTGGCCGGATCGATGCCGAGCACCTTCACCAGCGCGTCGCGCACAAGAACCGGATAGTTGGCTGATATCAGAACCTTCGGATCGGTGGCCCGCTTATCCGTCGGGTCGATCACCTTCTCGGAGAATTCGATCGGCAAGGTGATCGAAGTCTGGACGAAAGCGGTATAGCCCGTGCGGACCACTGTGAAGATCAGGACGGCAAGAAAGATAAGCCCGAAGATGACGGCTGTGATCCCATACGCGCGGAAGCGGCGCTCGGCCGCGTAGCGTCGCCTGATGCCGATATCACGGCGCACCGACGCACCCGGTGTCAGGCCACGCGGCATGTTGAGCTGAGAGGAGGATACGACGTCGCTCATTCGTATTGCTCCCTGTATCGACGGACGATGTAGAGCGCATAGACGTTGAGGCACAGCGTCAGGCAGAACAGCGTGATACCGAGAGCGAAGGCGACAAGCGTCTGCGGCGAGGTGAACTCCAGATCGCCCGTCAGCTGGTTGACGATCTTCACGGTGACTGTCGTCATCGGCTCGAAGGGATCGAGCTGCATGCGTGCGGCAACGCCGGCGGCCAGCACCACGATCATGGTTTCACCGATCGCCCGCGACGCGGTCATCAGCAGTGCACCGACAATGCCCGGAAGGGCGGCTGGCAGCAGAACGCGCTTGACCGTTTCGGACCGCGTGGCGCCAAGCCCGAGCGAGCCGTCGCGCAGCGAACGCGGCACGGCCATGATGATGTCGTCCGACAGCGAGGAAACGTAAGGAATGAGCATCACGCCCATGACAAAGCCGGCCGTCAAGACGCTCTGTGCCTCGATGAAGCTTCTGTAGTTGCCGGTCATCAGACCGTCGATCTCGGCGGAGATATCGCGCAGGAAGGGGCCGACTGTGACAAGGGCGAAGAAACCGTAGACGATCGTTGGAATGCCGGCCAGGACCTCCAGCATCGGCTTGGCGATGGAGCGAACGCGAGCCGAGGCATATTCGGCCATGTAGATCGCCGCGAACAGGCCGATAGGCACGGCAAAGAGCATGGCGACGAGCCCGATATAGATCGTGCCCGCCAGCAGCGGGATCAGGCCGAAGGTGCCCGAGGTCTGTGCGCCGGCGCCGGTGAAGCGCGGGTCCCAGACGGTACCGAAGAAGAATTCGCTGGCTGGCACCATGCTGAAGAAACGCGCCGCCTCCGAAAGCATGGAAACGACAATGCCGACCGTCGTCAGCACCGCAATCGAAGAAGCGACGATCAGGGCTCCGAGGATGACTCGCTCGACGCGGTTGCGGGCGCGGAAACGCGGTGCAATGGCGCGAATACCATGGGCTGCGCAAAGCAGCGATAGGACGATCGCCGCTGCCGACATAACCGTGCGGCTCACTTCGCGCATGCCATTATATTTGTTGGCGGCGTCGATCATGTAGCCCGTTGGGCGAACGGCGAGCGGAACGCCTTTCTGCGCCAGCAGCAACTGAAGATCGGCCCTGTCGCCGTCGACATCGGCAAGCTCCTGGCTATCGAGCATGCGCATGCCGCGAGCGATGCTGCGCACCATGCCGTAGCTAAGGTTGAGCTCAGCCGGCGGCAGAGACTGAACCTCCTCGGGAAAGGATTTGGTCACCAGGCGATCGATAACGATGGGGCTAGCGATCAGCCAGACGCAAACGAGCGCCAAGGGCGGGAGTACCGCCCATATGGCGGCATATGCACCGTGATAGCCGAGGCGGGAATGCATTGACGAGGGCTTGCCGCCCGACAGCGCAGCCGCCCTCACACGCCCCAGCACGAAAGCAGAGGCGCCGAAGACCGACAGGCAGAGTAGCAGCAGCGATACACTCATTCCCATTCCCCGGCGAACGCCGGCGTAGCGGAAAGCCGCGCCGGTGCTCGACCCTTCAGCAGTCACATGATCTTCCCACCCGCGAAATCCTTGCGGATCTGGTCGCGCTCAGCATCCGGTGCCGGCACGAGACCATATTCCGCCAGCGGGCCGTCCGGTCCGATCATCTGATCGCTCGTGAAGAAATCGACATATTCCTTGAGCCCCGGGATAACACCCAGATGGGCCTTCTTGACGTAGAAGAACAACGGCCGCGATACCGGATAGGTGCCATCGGCGATCGTCTGGCCCGAGGGCACGATGCCGCTAACGGTGGCGACCTTCAGCTTGTCGGCATTGTTCTGAAAGAAATACAAGCCGAACACGCCGATGCCATGCTTGTTGGCATTGATGCGGGCCAAAGTCTCGGGATAGTCGCCATCGATATCAACAGCGGCGCCATCCTTGCGCACGGCAATGCACTTCTTGGCCTGCAGAGCGGCATCGGAGACTGCAGCCTTGATCACATCCGCTGCACCGGAAGCCTTGCAGCCGGCCGCAAGCACCTTCTCTTCGAAAACTTCGCGGGTGCCATGCTTCTCGCCCGGAATATAGGCGGCGATTTCAAAATCCGGCAGCGATGGATTGATCTCGGACCACTTCTTGTAAGGGTTGGCTACGAGCTTGCCATCGACGACGACTTCGGCAGCAAGCGCCTTGTAGAGATCGACCGGTTCGAACTTGATGTCGGGATTGCTCTTGTCGAAGGCAAAGACAATGCCGTCATAGCCGATCTTGATCTGTTGGATATCGGCGACACCGGCGGCCTTGCAGGCTGCAACTTCGCTGTCCTTAATCGGACGCGACGAATTGGCGATGTCGATCGTATCCGTTCCGACACCCTTGCAGAATTCCTTCAGGCCGGCTCCGGAACCGCCGGATTCGACCACCGGGGTCTTGAAATTGGTAAAGGTCTCACCGAAGGTTTCGGCTACGATCTTGGCATATGGGAATACTGTCGACGAGCCGGCGATCTGAATTTGATCGCGGGCGGCTGCAGTGCCGGCAAGGGCAACCGATGCAACCAGCGCAAGAATGGATATTTTCAAAGCATTCACAACGAATCCCCCTGATGAGCTTTGAAGAGCGCTGAGGCGGACGCCACATCCACTTTTTCAGCTGTCCATTCTTACTGGCGAAAACACCGCCCTTTTATGTCAGGCGAGTGAAACAATTATGACAGGTTATATACCTGATATGATTTGGATAAATCGCCACCCAACTACGGATAGGTGGAGGTTTTCAGAAGCGGACCGTAAAGTCGGTTCCTTTTCCGACTTCCGACTTTACGATCAGTCGGGCGCGGTGGCGGGTCAGAATGTGCTTGACGATGGCAAGCCCGAGACCAGTCCCCTTCTTGGACCGGCTGTCCTCAACGTTAACGCGATAGAAACGTTCGGTCAGGCGCGGCACATGTTCCGCGGGTATCCCCGGCCCCTTGTCCGCGACCACAACCTCAACGGCGTTGCCGGCACCATTCAGCAGCGAAACCTCGACCGACTTGCCTTCCTGGCCGTATTTGCAGGCATTCTCGATCAGGTTCTCAAAGACCTGCACCAGCTCGTCTCGATCTCCCAACACCTCCACCTTGCCCGCTGGCAAATGCAGATTGATGGTCACATCGAGATCACCGGCCAGCGGCAATAGGGAGTCACGCACATGGCCGAGCAGGGGCACGAGATCTACCTTCTGATCCGGCGCTATATGCGACTTCAGCTCCAGGCGCGACAGCGACAGAAGATCGTCCACCAGCCTGCTCATGCGCGTCGTCTGATCGAGCATGATGCCGAGGAAGCGCTGCTGCGCTTTTGGATCGGCTTTGGCGGGTCCCTGGATCGTCTCGATGAAGCCGCGCAGCGATGCCAGAGGCGTGCGCAATTCATGGCTGGCATTGGCGACGAAATCGGAGCGCATGCGATCGATGTGGCGCAGCTCCGATATGTCGCGGAAAGAGAGCAGGAAGAGCGCATCTTCCTGCCTGTCGATCTCAGGCAAATCAATCGGTGCGATGCGTACGACATAGACCCGCTCCGAAGGCAGGCGCTCGGAATGCTCGATCTGGTTCGGCATGTTGGTCGCTATGGTCTCGCGCACCATGTCGAGCAGACCCGGCGAACGCAGCTTCGAGGAAATATGTGCGCCGATCGGAAAGGCGCCGAAGGCTTTTTCGACGGCCATGTTCTGCACCAGAACCGACGCCTCGCGGTCGATGATCAGCATCGGCATGTCGAGTGCCGCCAGTCCCGCAAAGGCGGTGCGCAACAGGCTTTGCGGGTCGACGGGCGCAGGTTCGGCCTGTGACGGCACCTCCACCCGCTCGATGAGCGGCGGACGAAGCAGCGTGACGATCATGACTATCGCCCAGATCCAGAATACGGCGCCGTTGTTGATACCCTCGAAAAGGGCAAGTGCGGCAATCAGCGTCGCCAGAACCAGCACGGCACTCTCCTGCCGCAGCCGGACTGCCAACTTCCTGACAAATGACCATTCGTCTTCCAACTGCGCCGTCCTTCGCCTGCCATCATGGAACGCTGGATTCCGCGTCTTATCTGCGATTCATGACAGAAGTATTCGGCTCTATCCACAGAAGCCAGTAACTGGCAAAAATAAATGTAGCCGGCAAAAGAGGGTGGTGGCAAAGGGCTTGAAACCATTGAATAAATGTCCCAGTTTTCTGGCCAAGCTTTTTTGCCGCTGCCGGCGGCAGGGTTAATGCCATGTAAACAGCCGAGGAGCCGACATATGGGGGAGAAGACAGAAAGCCGGGCGGTGGAGCTGGATATCCATGGCATCAAGCGCATATTCGACGTCGATGACCCCGTGCTCCCGAGCTGGATCGAAGACGAGGCGCTGACCTCTGGCGGCTATCCCTACAAGAAGAAGCTGAAGGAAGACGAATATCTCAATGAGCTGAAAGCGCTGCAGATCGAGCTCATCAAGGTGCAGTTCTGGTTGCAGGCGACCGGCAAGCGGGTGATGGCGCTGTTCGAAGGCCGCGATGCCGCGGGCAAGGGAGGCTCGATCGCCGCGACGTCGGCCCATATGAACCCTCGCCTTGCGCGGGTCGTGGCACTGACGAAGCCGACTGACCGCGAGGCCGGCCAATGGTATTTCCAGCGCTATGTCGCCCAGTTTCCGACGGCGGGCGAATTCGTGCTGTTCGACCGCTCCTGGTATAACCGCGCCGGCGTCGAGCCGGTCATGGGCTTCTGCACGCCGAAACAATATGAGCAGTTTCTGAAGCAGGCGCCGCAGATGGAAAAGCTCATTGTCCAGGACGGCATCTATTTCTTCAAATTCTATCTCGATATCGGCCGGGAGATGCAGCTGAAGCGTTTCCACGACCGACGCCACGATCCCCGCGCCGTCTGGAAGCTCTCCTCTATGGATATTGCCGCGCTGCCGAAATGGAAGGATTATAGCGAAAAGCGCGACCGCATGCTGAAGGACACGCATACGGACCACGCACCCTGGACTGTCATCCGCGCCAACGACAAGCGCCGCGCGCGCCTGAACCTTATCCGTCACATCCTGCTGACGCTCGATTATGAGGGCAAGGACAAGGAAGCCATCGGCAAGATCGACGACAAGATTCTCGGCATGGGATCGGATATTCTCACCTGACGAGTTCGGGGCGTCGCTAAAGCAGTTCCGAGAAAAGCGCGCAACGGTTTTCCGCCCAGAATGCGGTGGGAGATAATAGCATAGAGCGTTTTTGCGATTCAGGGAAACTTGGAAACGCCCTATTGCCCCGGGAGGACGCGGATGGCGTAGATATTGACGCCGCGGGCCTTGCCATCGACATCGCTATTGATGATCAGGCGCCCTGAACTGGTCGGCGCCATGGCGCGATCGAACTTGACCTGGAACAGCGAGTCCGTCTTTTGCCGGCTGACGGTGAAACGGTGCCTGCCGCAACGACCGAGAGAACCAAAATCACATTCCACAGTGATCTGTGTCGGTGCATCCGAGGTAGACTGCAATGTTAGCGCGACCGTCGATGCTTTGCCCGCCATCTGCTGAAGCACATTGACCGGAACCTCGACCGAGCCGCTGCCTTCCGGGCCGCTGCTGAGCGAGGTCAGCCTCACGGCCGG
Organism: Rhizobium sp. No.120; assembly: GCF_054558365.1. NCBI lineage: Bacteria > Pseudomonadati > Pseudomonadota > Alphaproteobacteria > Hyphomicrobiales > Rhizobiaceae > Rhizobium > Rhizobium sp. No.120. The sequence continues at coordinate 402,233 of NZ_BAAJNQ010000002.1, read as the reverse complement.
CCCTTCGTTCTCCGATACGTTCTCGGCCTTCGACTGCGGGCCTGTCGTCACCTTCGGCGCGTCGGTGGGCTTCAATATCTCCAGCCATTCCGCAGAAAAGCTGTTCTGCGGATCGATGGTGGCGAGCCCCGGATTGACCGGACCGCTATTGTCATCCTGATCCGACATATCGTCATCGTTGCTGTTGCCGCTGAAATCCTGAGAATCGACATGCGCCGGCGGATTGGGCACGCTCGTATCCCGCTGGGCGGCCGACATGAGCACACCCGAAGTCTTGATCCACCAGGCACCGACGCCAAGGAAGGCGAGCAGAATGCAGAAGACGAGCAGGCGCGAGAAAAACTTGCGCGGCTTGCGGCGCACGGCCGCGCGCTCCGGCTTGAAGTTCATCGATCGCGCCGCAGGTGGCATACCGGCTGCCGGATGCACATCATTGTCCACACCGAGATGATCGGCGGGACCGGCGCGCATATCGCCGAAATCACTTTCGCGCCCTGCCCGCTCGGCCGGCATTGGCTCGACCGGAACGGCAGGGCCAGCCGACATCGGCGGATCGCGCGTTTCCCCGCGCACGCTCATGATGGGCTCCTGCGGCCGTGCGGCTGCCTGCCTTGTTTCGGGCTTTGCTTCAGAGCGCGGTGCGGATGGAGAAACATGCGGAGCATCCAGCTCCGGGGAAACCGGTATAGCCTGCGTGGGACGGGCGCGCTCCTCAGTCTCGATCTCGCGGATCGTCGCCTCCAGCCGCTGGCGCTGAGCGGCTACGACATTGACATCGGTAATGTCCTGCTTGCGAAGGCCGGCTTCCAGCGCCTGGCGTGCCGACTGATAGATGCGAGCCCGGATTTCCGGATTGGCGCGATCAGACCGATCCAACGCGCTTCTGATAGCCGTTTCTAATCCGCTCACATCCGATCCTTTACGCTCACTCGCACCATACTCGCATAGCCCGCTGGCAAGGCAGCCATATTTTCATCAATCGTTAACGAGATTCGGTAACGCCCCGTTCTGCAATACGCAAGCCTTCGCCTTGGGTTAAGGGCACTCGGGCGGGGATAAACGGCAAAGACGACGCAAATGGGGTGACAGTAAGCGGAGGTATGGGACGGGGGGCGATCAAGGACTATTGCCCATTAGGCCCTGGCTTTCCCGCCTCCTCCACCATCTTCCCCTCTCGACAGACATCTGCTATCCCTTTGACGTTTTCGTAAACGTCAAAGGGATGATGTTCATGGCCCTCCCCTCCATCTTGACAGAGCACCTGCGCCTGCCGGTTGTGGCTTCACCTCTCTTCATCATCTCCCATCCCGCCTTGACGCTGGCGCAATGCAAGGCCGGTGTCATCGGCTCGTTTCCGGCGCTGAACGCGCGCCCGGAAAGCCAGCTCGACGAATGGCTTGCGATGATCACGGAGGATCTTGCCGCCTACAATGCCGCAAATCCGGATCGTCCTGCAGCTCCATTTGCGGTCAATCAGATCGTCCATACGTCAAACAAGCGTCTCGAGCACGATCTGATGCTCTGCGTGAAATACAAGGTGCCGATCGTCATATCCTCACTCGGCGCCGTGCCCGAGGTGAACGCCGCGGTACACTCCTATGGCGGCATCGTGCTGCACGACATCATCAACAACCGGCATGCCAATTCGGCGATCCGCAAGGGTGCGGACGGGCTGATTGCGGTTGCTGCCGGCGCCGGCGGCCATGCCGGCCAGCTTTCTCCCTTCGCGCTGGTGCAGGAAATCCGCGAATGGTTCGACGGGCCATTGCTGCTGGCCGGTGCCATCGCCACGGGCGGCGCGATCCTGGCGGCGCAGGCTGCTGGAGCTGATCTTGCCTATATCGGCTCGCCGTTCATCGCGACGGAGGAAGCACGCGCGGCCGACGCCTACAAGCAGGCGATCGTCGAGGGCACCGCTGCCGATATCGTCTATTCCAACTATTTCACCGGCGTTCACGGCAATTATCTGAAGCCCTCGATCCGCGCCGCCGGCCTCGATCCGGACAATTTGCCCGAGGCCGATCCCTCCAAGATGGATTTCGAGGCCGCGACGACCGGCGTCAAGGCCTGGAAGGACATTTGGGGTTCCGGCCAGGGCATCGGCGCCGTCAAATCCATCCAGCCCGTATCCGCTCTCGTCGATCGGCTTGAGAAAGAATACAGACAGGCACGCGCCAGGTTGGCGCTTTGACCGCCGCTGAAAAGCGGGGCTTTTCTTCACAAGCATCTCGCTTTTTTGCCAAATGGCAATTTGAGCGCTTGAAATCTGACCGCATAGACTGTATCAGCGCCATGCAAATCACGGGGCCGAACCGAATGCTCCGCAGAATGCCGCTTTAGCTCAGTCGGTAGAGCACATCATTCGTAATGATGGGGTCACGTGTTCGAGTCACGTAAGCGGCACCATCCATTTCTCCTGTTTGTCAGTGATATGGAACCGTGTGCCCAGACGCGGATCGCGATCGCTCGCGGCATGAGGCCGCCGACTGTTTGGAATGAGCACGAACTTGTGCCCACGCCTGCTTTTTCCTGCTTAGGGCTAGATTGATCGCGGGACGCCTAAAACGGTGCCAGCTGATTAACAAAGTTAAATGCATCTCCAATGGCAAAAGGTCCAAAACGGCTGCGCCAAGGCGGAGTTTTCGACCATGAACATCGTGCCACACTTCCCTCCCATCCGCATCTTTCGCTGCGGATCCGGTGAAACGAAATCCGTCGGTACGGCTGAGGAAGTCTGGAAGATACTTCTCGATGACTGGCCCTTGGAGGAAGGCGACTCCTTTCTGTCAGCATTGCTGATCTGCATGGACGTCCAATGCGGCCGACGGGCACCCGAGGAAGCGCGTATCGCCTTCATTGCCGCTGCCGCAGAAGCCGGTGTTCCTCTGCTGTCATGATATAGCGTCGTTGTAACATATCGGGACGGCCGGCACCCTGTCGCCACAACCAATGATTCAGTTTTTTATGGTTTCGTGCGCCTTGAGATAACAATCCGGGGGGATGCACCATGAAAATTGCCGTTGGCGTCGCGACATGCGGCCGCAAAGCGATTTTGGCCGCAATGATCGATCGGCTTTACAAGCAGAAGCGCAAGCCGGATCACCTCTTCCTCTGTCCAACCAAGGATGACGATATCGACATGGCGCGCCTGAGCTCTGCGCCCTTCCCCGTAACGGTCCTCTCCTCGCCGCAGGGAAGCTGCCCGCAGCGCAATGCGATCATCGATGCGGCTGTCGGCATAGATGTGGTCGCCTTCTTCGATGATGATTTCTTCGCGGCGCCAAACTATCTGGCCGAGACGGAAGCCCTGTTCGAGACAGATGAAGACATTGTCGTGGCAACCGGTGAAGTCGTCCGTGACGGTATCCTTGGGCCAGGCCTGACGGCGGACGAGGCCGATGCCGCACTCACAGCCGATGCCACTCCCTTTCCGACGCCGGTGATCGAGGCCACGCATAATGCTTATGGCTGCAATATGATCTTCCGCCGAAAAGTGATGCTCGCAAATGGTATCTATTTCGACGAGGATCTGCCGCTCTACGCCTGGCAGGAAGATGTGGATCTGTGCCGGCGACTGCGTCCTTTCGGCAAGATCGTCAAGTTCAATCGCCTGCGCGGCGTCCATCTCGGGGTTAAGGCTGGGCGCACATCGGGCCTGCGCCTAGGATACTCCCAGGTCGCCAATCCGCTCTATCTCGTCAAGAAGCGCTCCGTTTCCATGAAATGGGCGCTGAAACTGATGGGCGGCAATATTGCCTCGAATCTCGCCGGCTCCGTCAATCCGCCGCCCTATATCGACCGGCGCGGCCGTCTGCAGGGCAACCTCATCGCCTTCGGCCATCTGTTGAGCGGGTCGCTCGATCCGAAATATATCACCCGGATGTAAACTCGGCGGAGCGCCGGGAACTCGATGCGCGATTAAAACGGAAGCCCGGCGTTCGGCTTGCGTCTTTCCATGATAATGATGGGCCGGCCGCGCATTCGCGTCCGTCTTCATCCGTATAGCCATCTTCCCAAGGATATCTCCATGATTCACGTACTCGCCATCCTCACCGCGAAGCCCGGCAAACGCGCCGAAGTGCTCGAAGCCTTCCAGGCCAATGTTCCGGCCGTCCACGCCGAAGACGGCTGCATCGAATATACCGCTGTCGTGGATGTCGAAGGGGCCGATCCGGCCTTTGGGCCTGACACCTTCGTCGTGGTCGAGAAATGGGAAAGCCTGGCGGCGCTGAAGGCGCATGCCGCCGCCGCGCATATGGCCGCCTATGGCGAGAAGGTGAAGCATCTGATGGCCGATCGCGCCGTTCACGTGCTCAATCCGGCATGAACCAACGCTGCCGGACAGCTCGCAAACTCATCCTCAGACGGCGCCGAAAGGCGCCGTTCTGCCATCGGACAGGCCGTCAGTTGTGCGAGAAGTGCGGCTGGCTGTAATAGCGCCAGTGGCCACCGCCGCCGTGCCATCCGCGATGGCCGCCGGCATACCAGCCGTGATGGTATCCGCGCCCGCCATACCAACCGTGATGATGGCGATAGCCGCCATAGCCGCCGAAAACACCGAATACCCCTAAGGGATAATAGGGCTGATAATAGCCGTAGTAGGGTCGGTCATAGCCATAATACGGCGCGTAATAGCCGTAATATGGGCGATAGTAGTGATGGCGGTAATAGTAGTGGTTATGATAATGCCGATGGACGAACACCCGATGGTGATGCCCATGGTGATGGGGACGCGCCTCGGTATAGGTTGCCGGTAACACGACCATGCCTAGCGCAATCAGCGCTGTTGCCAGAATTTTCATTTCCAGCCTCCTTGAATGCCGGACGTAAACGCTACGCGGATTACTGGCGTCCTCCGGACGATATAATAAACGCAATAGCGCCTCCGAAAGTTCCGCTATCCCTTGGAAACCAGGGGGATCGTGACATCGCGATAGGTTCGTCCAAGCACGATCGCGCGCTTGTCGGGCCGATGGGTTTCAACCCGTATCGTCAAGAGGAAATGAGGAGGGTGCAATGGATGGGGACAGTCGCAAAAACGGCGCCCCAGGGCGCCGTTTTCATACCTGCCTACAGCCATCAGGCATGCGAGAAATGCGGCTTGCCGTGCCAGGGATGATGGCGATGTCCATGCCGCCATCCTTCATGGCGATGCCAGCCATGATGATGCGGACGATAGTCGCGATGGTGATGTTGATGCTAGCGGTGGTGGTGATGATCACGCGCCTCGGCATAGGTAGCGGGTAGAACAATAATGCCTAATGCGACGAGCGCCGTTGCAAGAATTTTCATCTATGGTCTCTCCTTGGGTGCCGAACGAGCCCCCCCGGCTGTGTACGCCCGGACTAACCTAACGCAGCTTAACGCGAAGATGATGCATTTGTTCCGCTACCCGCGAGATAACGTGCGCTTTCGTATCGTCCCCATATCTCCAACCAATTCGCGAACCGCCTGTTGGATCAGCCGGCAGGCTTCGACCGAGGCTTTACGGCCATTATGGGCGAGATGATAGGATAGCGGTAAGATCTCATCGGGATCGACGATGCGGACCTTGTCGGCAATCGGCAACGCGCTGACACGGCCGAGAAACGAGACGTAGCCGTGATTAGCAACCAGATCGACGATGACGGGCAGCGAGTCGGCCGAGGTGATGTCGCGACCGCGAAACCGGCGGCGGTCGCGGCTGTCGTAGCCGAAGGCCGTCGCGGCGTTGCCGATGCCGGTGCGCGGGCTCGGCACGCAGAGCGGATGGTTTTCCAGCAGCGCCGCGAATGTCTGCTCGGTGCTATCGGGCGGCGCGATCGCCACCATGTCCGTCGCGACAAGCTCCATATGTTCGAAAGCGTCGAGGCCAAACACGGAATCGACGATAGCGACATCGATGCGACCGGAGCGAAGCGCCTCGCGCAGATCATCGGCGGTCATCAGCAATAGCGACAGCATGTTGCGGTTGCCGCCGATGTTCCAGCGCGACACCAAGCTTGCCAGGGATCGGGCAACCCAGCTTTCCGAGCCTGTGGGAATGATCGAGCCGATGCGCACGGCACGGGCGGTGCGCTGAAAGCGTTCGTCAGCCGCCGCCTTCATCTCGTCCCAGGCCTGCGCAATAGCGGAGAGGATGGCATGAATTTCCTGGCCGGCTTCCGTCAGCACGGAACCCTGCGCCTGCCGCGCAAACAGGCGGCAGCCGAACAATTCCTCCAGATTGGCGATCTGCAGGGAAAGCTGCGGCTGACCAAGGCGCAGGCGACGGGCAGCGCGATTGATGCTGCCCTGATCGGCGACCTCGAGAAAGCGTTCGATGGTGGCGATCTTCAACGGCAGGCGTGCGGCCCATTGGTCATAGTCCGGGGGAGCTGGCGGCTCCTTCATTAAGGTGGAGAGTTGGCGCATGCCCGCGAGAATCGGCTGCAGCCCCTTCTGAACCTTCGAACTCGCCAGAAGAGTCGCAAGCTCGCCAGAGGCGCGCTCCACAAGCTTCATGGCAAGCTCGGTCTCGAGCCGGCGCAGCGCACCAGAGACGGTCGACGCCGAAAAGGACAGCCGCCGCGCAGTTTCCCTCACCGAGCCAATGGAGAACACCATATCGGCTACGAACAAAGCACCGAGATACAAATCCCATCCCCTTATCCGCAGCACACATCCTGGCTCGGCCGCAAGAAGATCAACGATATCCCGACGATATGCCGTGTTCTTGAAAAAAGATATCCCTAAGCCGAAAAGCGGCAGCTATCGTTCCCTTGCCGCCTTACCGATCCAGCCGCAAAAATGAGATCGGAACAGCGCCAAACGGGTAAGGGGAACAAAAACAAACGCACTTGCCCCCGAAAAAAGAAATCCAATTTCGCGCGAATGTCGAGTACGCTCGTCATAATCGCGCGACTGCAACGGGTATCCGAAGCACATCGACTTTTCCGCGATGAGCGCTACCTGCCTGAAGCAGCCACGAATTCGCCTGTGGGCTGACCGCCCGCTCGAAACCTGCCTGTCCGGACTGCGGCCCTTCAAGGCGGCGCGGGCAAGCAGAAGAACGATTTAACGGGGTACAAAGGGAAACATCATGTTCAAGAAGCTTGCACTTGCCGCCACGCTGACGGCTCTCCTTGCCAGTGGCGCCAGCGCCGCCGACGTCGTCGTCTCCTCGAAGATCGACACCGAAGGCACTCTTCTCGGCAACATCATCCTCGCGGCGCTCAATGCCAACGGCATCAAGGCGCAGGATCGCATCGCTCTCGGCACGACGCCGGTCGTGCGCAAGGCGATTACCGCGGGCGAAATCGACATCTATGCCGAATATACCGGCAATGCGGGCTTCTTCTTCAACAAGGCCGACGATGCGGCCTGGAAGAACCTGCAGCAGGGCTACGATCTGGCCAAGAAACTGGATTATGACGCCAACAAGATCGTCTGGCTGACGCCCTCGCCAGCCAACAATACCTGGGCGATCGCCGTGCGAAACGATGTCGCCGGCCCGGCCAAGCTGAAGACCATGTCCGATTTCGGCAAGTGGGTTGCTGGCGGCGGCTCGGTGAAAATTGCGGCCTCTTCCGAATTCGTCAACTCGCCGGCAGCATTGCCGGCCTTCGAGACCACCTACAGCTTCAAGCTGAAGCCAGATCAGGAAGTCGTGCTTTCGGGCGGCGATACTGCGGCGACGATCAAGGCTGCGGCCGACCAGACCAACGGCGTCAACACGGCGATGGTCTATGGCACCGACGGCGCGATCGAAGCCGCTGAACTGACCGTGCTCGAAGACGACAAGAGCGTGCAGCCGGTCTATGCGCCGACGCCGATCATCCGCGAGGCTGTGCTGAAAGCCAATCCGAAGATCGAAGAGGTTCTGGCTCCGATCTTCAAGGGTCTGACCGCTGACGTACTGCGCAAGCTGAACGGCCGCATTCAGGTCGATGGCGAGCCAGCCAAGGTCGTTGCCGAATCCTACCTCAAGGACAATGGCTTCCTGAAATAAGGCATTGATGCTGCTCTCGAGCATGATGCCGAAAAGTGTCAACGGTTTTCGGACGACATCATGCTCTGCTCCTCTGGTTCCGGAGCGGATTCAGATTTTAGGTCCAGCAGACCTAAAATCATCCGTTCCGGCGGCTCCATTTTGATAAGGTGGAACCGCGGAGTTTCAATTGGGCATGATCTTGTCCGAACCCGCCTTGAATTCTGGGCTCATGCGCTGACGGAGCTTGCCTGATGGAAGATGCGTTAGCGGTCCGCAGAGTGGACCGTCTCGGAGTGGTATTGGTGGCCGGCGGCGCGCTGGCAACGGCCTGGATGCCGTTCATCATCGTAAAGGCAAACCGCATCGCCGCCGGCAAGCCGCAACTGCTGACGCAGCTTATCGCGCAGCCGGCAGCACTGGTGCTGATTGCCCTTCTCGCAGCGGCGGCGCTTTCCGCGCTTTTCCTGCGCAACCAGGTCATTCGCCTCGGGATGGCAACACTCGCGATCGCCATGTTGATCGTGACCCTAGGACTGGTCTCGACGGCCGCAACGCCCGCGGGCAGCACCGTGGCGCGTATTACGCCCGGCGGCTGCTTCTGGGTGCTGCTCGCGGTGGTGGGATTGATGATTTCGGATGCGCTGGTCAAGCTGCGGCTGACGCCCTGGCTACGGGTCGGGGCGCTGGCTGTTTATGCGGCGCTGCTTGCCGTCGTCCTGCGCTCCGGCCTGCTCAACAATCTCTCGATCATGAAGGAATACGCCAACAATGCCGACAAATTCTGGCATGAGGCGCTCAACCATGTGTTCCTGTCTCTGGGCTCGGTCGCCATCGCCATCGTGCTGGCGCTGCCGCTCGGCATCTTCTGCTATTGGCAACCTGGCATCCGCGCCGTGGTGCTGCGGGCGCTGAGCCTGGTGCAGACCATTCCGAGCCTGGCGCTGTTCGGCATTCTCATGCTGCCGCTCGGCTATATCGCCGCCAACGTGCCTTTCGCCGCCGAGATCGGCGTCAAAGGCATTGGCGTGGCGCCGGCGCTGGTAGCGCTCGTCATCTATTCCCTGCTGCCGATCGTCGCCAATACCGTCGTCGGCCTTGCCGGCGTCGACCCTTCCGTGCGCGATTCCGCCGCCGGCATGGGGCTGACGCGCCGGCAGATCCTGACTGGCATCGACCTGCCGCTCGCCTTCCCTGTCATCCTCACGGGCATCCGCATCGTGCTGGTGCAGGCTATCGGCCTTGTTACCGTGGCAGCACTGATCGGCGGTGGCGGCTTCGGCCTCTTCATCTTCCAGGGCATAGGCCAGACGGCCAATGACCTCGTGCTGCTCGGCGCCGTGCCGACGGTCTTTCTCGCCTTCTCATCGGCCGTCATCCTCGATGCGGTCATCGACAGCATCCGGGGACAACGTGCATGACCAACATGATCGAGCTCAAGGGCGTCACCAAGCGGTATGGCAACGCCACCGTGGTCGATAGTGTCAGCATGAGCATGGAAAAGGGCACGATTACCGTCATCGTCGGCACCTCCGGCTCCGGCAAATCGACCCTGATGCGGATGATCAACCGGCTGGTGCCGATATCGGCAGGTCACATCTCCGTTGCCGGCGAGGACATCATGAATGTGCCGGCGACCGAGCTTCGCCGCCGTATCGGCTATGCCATCCAGGGGCACGGGCTTTTTCCACATCGCACCGTCGCGCAGAATATCGCCACCGTCCCCGAACTGCTCGGCTGGGAAAAGACGCGCATCGACAGCCGCGTCGAAGAGCTCCTCAATCTCTTCCATCTCGACCCCGGCACCTTCGCAGGCAAATATCCAAGCCAGCTTTCCGGTGGCCAGCAGCAGCGCGTCGGCGTCGCACGCGCGCTTGCGGCGGAACCGGAATTGCTGCTGATGGACGAGCCCTTCGGTGCACTCGATCCGGTGATCCGCGGCAAGGCGCAGAACGACCTGCTCGCCATCCAGAAGCAGTTCGGCACGACCATCGTCCTTGTCACCCACGATATGGACGAGGCCTTTCATCTCGGCGACCAGATCGCCGTCATGAGCGAAGGCAAGCTGCTACAATGCTCCGAGCCCGAGAAGATCCTGACAGAGCCGGCCGATCCCTTCGTGCAGCAACTGACCGGCACCTCCGACCGTGCCTTGAAGCTGATGTCGCTGCTGCCGCTGAAGGACAGCATGCAGCCGCCGCGACCCGGCCTCGGGCACCGCCTGCCCCAGACCCTCAATCTGCGCGACGCACTGGCGGAATTGATCTGGCAGGGCGCAGATGAGGCGACAGTGGAGGACGAGCGCAAGGTGCCTGTCGGCTCGATCTCGATCCAGCACCTGATCGAGCTGGGCCGCAAAGCATGAGATTTCTCGCCGCCAATCTCTTCCGCCTCCTGGCTCTGGCGCTGCTGCTGGTGATGCTCTTCCATCCGGAATGGCTGATACCTGTTCTGGCACCGCTAACCAAATTCGGGGCGTCGCCGATCTATACGCAGAACAGCCTGCCGAGCTTGGCGCTCAGCCATCTCGAACTCATCCTGATCTCGATCGCCGCAAGCGGCATCCTGGCCGTTCTTGGCGGCATCTTCGTCACGCGGCCGATCGGCGCCGATTTCCTGCCGCTGTCGCGGGCGATCGCCAATGCCGGCCAGACCTTTCCGCCCGTTGCCGTGCTGGCACTTGCGATCTCGACCACCGGCTTCGGTGCGGTGCCGACATTCATCGCGCTGTTTCTCTATGCGCTGCTGCCGATCTTCGAGAACACGGTAGCCGGGCTGCAGCAGGTGCCCGCCTCCGTTCTCGATGCCGCCGATGGCATGGGCATGAACGGCTGGCAGCGGCTATTCCGCGTCGAGCTGCCGCTAGCCCTGCCGCTCATCATCGAAGGGCTGAAGATCGCAACCGTGATCAATATCGGCACGGCCACGATCGGCTCGACCGTCGCCGCCAAGGGGCTAGGCGAAGTCATCATCGCCGGTCTCATCAACGATAACACCGCCTTCATCCTCCAGGGTGGCCTGATCGTCGGCCTGATGGCGGTGCTGATTTACGACGGCATGGAGATGATCGAGCGGTCGGTCACCAGCAAGATCGGCCTTCAACCTCATTGAGGTCTACGCCGATCACAGCTTCCCATCAGTTGCCCTCGCCCGACGGCAAGGATGCGCCAGGCAAGTAAAGCAGGACCGGCCTGATTTCGTAGACGGCTGTCGGATTGGCGCGGCGCAATTCGCGCGCGGCCTCCACCGCGCCCTCGATCGTCGGAAAATCGACGACGTAGAAGCCGAGCAGTTGTTCCTTGGTTTCTGCGAACGGTCCATCGATCACCATTCCCGCACCTGGCCCCCGCAAAGTGACGGCGTTTTCGGTCGATCCGAGACGCGCAGCCGGCCCTAATAATTTCTGCGCGACCATGCGGTCATTGATCTCCAAAAGCTCCTTCATGAGCGCGGTATCCTCCTCCTTGCTCCAGGATTCGACGATACTTTCCTCGTGATAGGCCAGAATGGCGTAGTACATGGTTTCTCCCCCTTGAGCCCTATACTTGAGCGATGGGGAGTTAAGCAGACCGATCGCAATCCGGGAACCCTGGATCTATACTCGACTGGAGATATGGCGAGTTTACTCATGCTTGCCTTCACTGGCTGCCGATGGCATTGGCTACAACGACATGCCCTGACGATTTATGGAGATGCCGATGGCCAAGATGATTCACTCGATGATCCGCGTGCTGGACGAGGCGCGCTCGATAGAGTTCTACGACAAGGCTTTCGGCCTGAAGGTCGCCGACCGGATTGCCTTCGAAACCTTCGCCCTAATTTATCTCAGTAATGCCGAAACCGGGTTCGAACTGGAATTGACCGTCAATCAGGGCCGCATCGAGCCTTATGCGCAAGGGGATGCCTACGGCCACCTCGCGGTTTCGGTTTCAGAACTGAAGGACGAGCATGCGCGCATGACCAAGCTCGGGCTCAACCCTGGCAAGATCATCGAACTCAATCGTGATGGGAAGCTTTTTGCATTGCTGTTCTTCGTCACCGACCCCGATGGTTACAAGATCGAGGTAGTGCAAAGGCTTGGGCGGTTCAGCTAGCCCAAGCAAGGCGCCAGCCCCGCATCGGCGGGGCATCCGGCAGTTCCGCCAGCGCGTTCACATCCAATAGGGCGGCACGCCAAAATAATCGTGACTCTTGTGGCCATGATTCTTATGATCGTGATCGTCCTTGGCAGCGAAGCGGCACGCCTTTTCGATGTCGTTCTTGGTCATGCTGACGCGATAGCCGTCAATGCGAGCATCGTAGCGCAGCTTCTCCCACGGCAGCCGGTAGTGCTCCTGGCCAATGCCGAAGAAACCGCCGAAGCTCAGAATGACGAAAGCGATGCGTCCATCACTTTTTTCCATCATCAGCCGCTCGATATGACCAATCTGCTTGCCGTCCGAGCCGTACACTCTGGACCCTTCGACGCGGTCGCAGGCGACCAGCATCGACATGTCCTTGATATAAAGATCACGACCCGAGAAATCGGCACTCTCTTTATGCATATGCGCACCTCCTTTTGGATACGCGTCACATAAACTATGGAGCGTCCGATCTGCGTTTCAGGCAGCACGATGCTCCGATGGGTCTAAGCCCATGGCGCTATTAACGCTCCGTTGTCATAAAAGTTCCAGTACTTTTTTAAGGATTGTAAAAAAACGTGAGCGCACGACAAATATTGACGTTTACGTCAAGGTTATTGTAGCTTCTTTTATGCTCCAGTGATTTAATTGAGAGCAAGAAGGCGGCGATGCGAAAAGCGGGAGACTTTTTGATCGTCCAATGACACTCTGCAAAGCCGCCGCATATGACGGCGGAGCGTAGTGATGGTGCGTAGAGGAGGAAATGCGCATGAATTCAGTCTCCGCTCCTTCGGATAGACCGCAGGTCAAGAAAATATGGCTCGCTTCTTACCCGGATATCGTACCGGCGGAGCTGCCGCCGCTGGAGCATGCGTCGCTTGCCGAACTGCTGGAGGAAAGCTGCGCGCGCTATGCCGACAGACCCGCTTTCACCAGCATGGGCAAATCCATCATCTATCGGGATCTTGACCTGCAGACGCGCAAGATTGCCGCCTGGCTGCAGAGCCTCGGCCTGCAGAAGGGTGATCGCGTTGCCGTCATGATGCCGAACGTGCTGCAAAATCCGATCGCGGTTTACGGCATTCTTCGCGCCGGGCTCGTTGTCGTCAACGTCAACCCGCTCTACACGCCGCGCGAACTCGAGCACCAATTACGCGACTGCGGCGCTAAAGCGATCTTCGTTCTGGAAAACTTCGCCCATACGGTGGAGCAGGTTCTGGCCCATACGGATGTACGCCATGTCGTCGTAACCGCGCTCGGCGACATGCTGGGCGTCAAGGGCCACATCGTCAATCTGATCGTCCGTAAGGTGAAGAAGCTCGTTCCAGCCTGGTCCATTCCCGGCCACCGTCGCTTCAAAAGCGTGATCGCCGAGGGCTCGCGTCTGCCTTTGAAGCTGTCGGAGCTCACCGGCAGCGACATCGCCTTCCTGCAATATACCGGCGGCACGACCGGCGTTGCCAAAGGCGCGATCCTCACCCATGCCAACCTGCTCGCCAATCAGCTGCAATTGCTGCTCTGGCTGCAATCCGCCTATATCAACAAGCCGCGCCCGGAACAGCTAACCTTCGTCTGCGCGCTGCCGCTCTATCATATCTTCGCGCTGACGGTGAATTCTCTCATGGGCATGTCACTCGGCGGCCATAATGTGCTGATCGCCAATCCACGCGACATACCCGCCTTCATCAAGGAGCTCGGCAAATACAAGTTCGACATGTTCCCCGGCCTGAACACCCTCTTCAACGCGCTGATGAACAATCCGGATTTCGTCAAGCTCGACCTGTCCAATACGGCAACGCTCGCCGGCGGCATGGCGGTGCAACGGCCCGTCGCCGAGCGGTGGCAAAAGATGACGGGGGCCTGGATCACCGAGGGCTACGGTCTTTCCGAAACGTCTCCGGTGGCAAGCGCCAATCGTTTCGACAGCCCGGAATTTACCGGCACGATCGGTCTGCCGATCACCGGCACCGATTTCGATATTCGCGATGAGAACGGCAACTCCCTGCCGCTCGGCGAAGTCGGTGAAATCTGCATTCGCGGGCCGCAGGTCATGGCTGGCTATTGGAAGCAGCCGGCCGAAACGGCGCGCGTGATGACGCCGGACGGTTTCTTCCGTAGCGGCGACATGGGCTTCATGGACGAGCGCGGCTACACCAAGATCGTCGACCGCAAGAAGGACATGATCCTGGTCTCGGGCTTCAACGTCTATCCGAACGAGATCGAGGAAGTCGCCGTCATGCATCCGGGCGTTCTCGAGGCCGCGGCAATCGGGGTGCCCGACCCGCATTCCGGCGAAGCGGTGAAGCTCTTCATCGTCAAGAAGGACTCGGCTTTGACGGAGGCTGACGTCAAGGCCCATTGCGCTGAAAACCTGACCAATTACAAACGCCCGCGCTTCATCGAATTCCGCACCGAACTGCCGAAATCGAATGTCGGCAAGATCCTGCGTAAGGAGTTGCGCGGCTGACATAATTCCGTGTCATGGAGGAAGCCGCTCGTGCTTGTTTCACGAGCGGCTTTTTTCGTTTTGGGCGATAGGTGAACTTGATTTACGCCCTACATAGGGAATAGTTTTCGCGACCAAACTCAAAGCGCTTGGCCCGGTCTTGAAGGCCAGCAGCGCGAACCGCAAGGAGCCTCCCATGAACGCCCTCGTCGATCAACTGAAGAGCACCGCATCGGCAACGAAGGCCACGGATATTCGCGCCGCCTTCGCCGCCGATTCCAAACGCTTTTCCCGCTTCAGCGCCTCGTTCGACGACCTGCTGATGGATTACTCCAAGACGGCAGTTAACGACGACATTCTTGCTCTGCTCGAGAAGCTCGCAGCCGAGGGCGGCGTTGCCGCCAAGCGCGAGGAAATGTTCTCCGGCGTCGCGATCAACTTCACCGAAAACCGCGCCGTCCTGCACACCGCGCTGCGCAACCGCTCCAACAAGCCGGTGCTCGTCGAAGGCAAGGATGTCATGCTCGACGTCAATGCGGTTCTGGCCGCCATGGGCAAGTTTGCCGACGGCATCCGCTCGGGCGCACTGAAGGGCTCGACGGGCAAGACGATCACCGATGTCATCAACATCGGCATCGGCGGCTCCGATCTCGGACCGGTCATGGCGACGCTGGCACTCGCCCCCTATCACGACGGCCCGCGCTCGCATTTCATCTCCAACATCGACGGCGCCCATATCGCCGATATCCTGAAGCTGGTTAAGCCGGAAACGACGCTCTTCATCGTCGCTTCCAAGACCTTCACGACCATCGAAACGATGACGAACGCCCAGACTGCGCGCAAGTTCATCGCCGATGCACTCGGCGAAGCCGCCGTGCAACATCACTTCGCCGCCGTATCGACGGCGCTCGACAAGGTTGCCGCCTTCGGCATCGACAGCGAGCGCGTCTTCGGCTTCTGGGATTGGGTCGGCGGCCGCTACTCGATCTGGTCGGCCATCGGCCTGCCGCTGATGATCGCGATCGGCCCGGAAAACTTCGGCAAGTTCCTCGATGGCGCGCATGCGATGGACAATCATTTCCGCCAGGCGCCCTTCAAGGAAAACCTGCCGATGCTGCTCGGCCTCATCGGCTTCTATCACCGCAACGTGCTCGGCTATCCGACACGCGCGATCCTGCCCTATGACCAGCGCCTGTCGCGCTTCCCGGCCTATCTGCAGCAGCTGGATATGGAGTCGAACGGTAAGGGTGTCACCATCGACGGCACGCCGGTTGAAGGCAATTCCGGCCCGGTCGTCTGGGGCGAGCCAGGCACCAACGGCCAGCACGCCTTCTATCAGCTCATCCACCAGGGTACGAGCATCATCCCGGCCGAATTCATGATCGCCGCCAACGGCTTCGAGCCGGAGCTGCGCCACCAGCACGACCTGCTGATGGCCAACTGCCTGGCGCAGTCGGAAGCGCTGATGAAGGGCCGCACCTTCGAGGAAGCCAAGGCTCAGCTCACCTCCAAGGGCATGGACGACAAGAAGGCTGAATTCATCGCGCCGCACCGCGTCTTTACCGGCAACCGCCCGTCGATCACCTTCGTCTATGACAAGCTGACGCCCTTTGCGCTGGGACGCCTGATCGCGCTTTACGAACATCGCGTCTTCGTCGAGGGCGTGCTCTTCCGCATCAACTCCTTCGATCAATGGGGTGTCGAACTCGGCAAGGAACTGGCAACGGGTCTGCTGCCCGTCATCGAAGGCAAGGAAAGCGCCGCCGGCCACGACTCCTCGACGCAAGGGCTTGTGGCTGCGCTGGCAAGCCGCGCGAAGTAAAATACCCTCATCGGAAATGAAAAAATCCCGCCTGGCACGTCAGGCGGGATTTTTTATTGGAAGCGTTAAAAGTCGATCTGCTTAAAGACCGATCTCATGCGCCCAGGGCGGATTTGCACCCGCACGCGACACAGTCACCGCCGCAGCCTTGGCGCCCAGAGCCAGCGCATCTTGCAACGCCTTCTCGTTCAGCGAAGCTACCTGCGCCTTGGTCAGCAGATTGCTCATCTTCAACGATGCAAGAATGCCCGCATCGAAGGTATCGCCAGCCCCTACAGTATCGACGACGGTGACGCGCTCGCTCGGTACCGAGACCTTCAGCGACTTGGTGTAGCCGGTTGCGCCTTCCGCACCCTTGGTGATGACGACGAGCTTCGCGCCTTGGTTCAGCCAATGGGCGGCGAGTTCGTCGTGATTGCCTGCAATGCCGAACCATTCCAGATCCTCATCGGAGAATTTGAGAATGTCGGACATGGCAGCCATCCGGCTGATGCGGCCCATATGAGCCGCCTTGTCCTTGATGAAGCCTGGGCGGATGTTCGGATCGAGCGAGATGACGCGGCTCTGATGCTCGCGCTTCATCAGCGCCTCGTAGGTCGCGCCGCAGGGATCGGGGATGAGGCTGATCGCGCCGAAATGCAGAGCTTCGCAATCAGTACTGAGCGTCGGGAGATCCGCCTCGGTAATCATACGGCCAGCCGTGCCTTCATCGTAGAAGGCATAGGTCGCCTGACCATTGACGAGCTTGACGAAAGCAATCGTGCTTGGACGCGGCGTGATGGCGCAATAGCTGAAATCCACCTTGGCGGCCGCCAATGTGTCGCGCAGGATTTCGCCCATCATGTCGTCGGCAATGCCGGTGAAGAAGCCCGTGGGAATGCCAAGGCGGCCAAGCGCGATCGCGGTATTGAAAATCGCGCCGCCGGCATAGGGGGCAAAGCCCTTTTCACCCAGCGTCGTATCCCGCGGCAGCATGTCGATCAAAGCCTCGCCACAGCACAAAATCATTCCGGCCTCCCAAAGAGCGCGTCCATCGTGTCCATTACATAAATCGATTAGATAGATTCAGTGCAAAAGCAAAGCGTCAGTTTGTGGGCAGCTCCGAAATACCGCCGTTCCGGCCGGACCAGGCGAGCGGCGCATTGAGAAACGCCTCGACTTCCTCCAGCGTCTTGTCGTCGAACAGCTTCTGTTGCTTGGCGACTGCGAGCACTTCGCGCCAGGTCGTGATGTACTGCAGGTTCACCTTCCGGTTGGCAAAGCGTTCCACCGCCTCGGAGAAAATGCCGTAGTAGAACAGCGCCATGCCGTGATCGACGATGCCGCCGGCCGCGCGGATCGCGTCGATGAAGGTGAACATGCTGCCGCCGGCCGTCGTCAGATCCTCGATGACGAGCACGCGGGCGCCCTCCTTCATGTCGCCTTCGATCTGGGCATTGCGTCCGTGGCCCTTCGGCTGCTTGCGCACATAGATCATCGGCAGGTTCAGGCGCTCGGCCAGGAAGGCGGCGAAGGGGATGCCCGCCGTCTCGCCGCCGGCGACGCAATCGAACTGTTCGAAGCCGACATTGCGAACGATGAGGCTTGCGGCGAAATCCATGACCGTCGAGCGGATGCGCGGATAGGAAATCAGCTTGCGGCAATCGATATAGACCGGGCTCGCCATTCCGGACGCGAACTTATAGGGCTTGTCGGCGTTGAAGTGGACCGCCTTGATCTCCCAAAGCATCCTGGCCATCAGCTCAGCCATGACAGTGCGATCGGTGAATATCATCTGGGTCATGCGAGGCCTCCTTCGCGAGCGCTAATGTTCCAGCGGCAATAGCAGCAAGCGGCCCGAGTTTCCAGACGTATGAAAGCTTTTGCCGATATCCTCTCGGCGGCTCCCTGCAAGGTGACCGGAAGCAATCAGCGCAGTACTCCAAGATCGGCAGGGAGCATGGTCTTGAACAGCTCGATGACCTTATCGCCCTCTTCCCGCTCGATCGAAATCGCGTAGCGCACCGCAGCCGCAACAAGCTGCATGGTCAATCGGGCCGTTCTTGCAAGTTCGGAATCGTCGCGCTCCGGCCATAGGCGTTTTAGGACGGTCAGAAACGCCAGCGAATGCCATTCCATGTCTTCAGCATCGACCTGCTGCAGCAGCTTGTCGGCCTGAGTGGCATGCCAGATGTCGCGCATGACGGGCTCTTCCCGAAACATGGCGTAGTAGCCATCGACAATGCGGCCAAGAGCGGATTGGAGCTGATCGCGACTTTTGATTGCCGACAGCTCGTCTTCGACGCATTGCCGGCCCTGCTCGTTAAAGCGCTCGGCCAGTACGCGGATGATCGCCGTCTTGTCGGGGAAATATTGGTACAGCGAACCGAAGGAAACGCCCGCCTTTTCGACGATCTCGCCCATGCGTAGCGCATCGCTACCGTTTTTCGCAATCAGCTCCGATGCCACCGAAAGGATGAGGTCGACGCGCTCGCGACCACGCTGCTGACTGGGTATGCGTCGTGGTGTGCCCGCCTCATCCTTGCTGCGCCTGCGTCTCGCAATCGATTCTTGCGCCATGTCATTCCCTGCCTTGTGACTGTTGACAAGCAATATAAGAGAGTTTATCACATTTCGCAAATGAGAGAATTTATCACATTTTGAACGGAGGAGCTTGAAATGCAGACCTCGACAATTGCCATTATCGGTGGATTAGGAAAAACCGGCGGTCGGATCGCCGAGCGGCTGAAGAAGCGCGGCATCACGGCTCGCGCAGCCTCTCGCTCAACGACACCACGCTTCGATTGGCAGGATCGCAGTACCTGGCGGGAGGCACTGGACGGCGCTTCCACCGCTTACGTCACGTTCCAGCCGGACCTTTCAGTTGACTGGGCGGCGGAGACCATCGGCGCTCTAACAAAAACCGCTATCGAGGCGGGTGTGGAACACATCGTGCTGCTTTCCGGGCGCGGTGAAGAGGGAGCCGTTCGTAGCGAGGAAACCCTCAAGGCCACCGGCATCGGCTACACTGTGCTGCGCGCCAGCTGGTTCAACCAAAATTTCAGCGAGGGCGCCTTCGTGGACAGCCTTTTGCAGGGCAAGCTCGCTCTGCCGGCCGGCGATGTCCCTGAGCCTTTCATCAACGCAGACGACATCGCGGATGCGGCCGTCGAATGTCTTATCGATCCGCATCACCGCAACCAAACGTACGAACTGACGGGACCCCGCGCTTTAACCTTCCGCCAGGCGGTTTCCGAAATCGCGACGGCTTCGAACAGACCCATCGAATACGAACCGGTTCCGATCGACGTTTTCATCGCCGAGATGACGGCTTATGGCCTGCCACAGGAAACCACCGACCTCCTGCGTGAGCTTTTCACGCAGGTTCTTGACGGCCGCAATTCACCTGTCATGCACGGCATAAGCCAGATCCTCGGCAGGCAGCCTAAAGATTTTTCCAATTATGCACGTGAAACCGCCGCAACCGGCATCTGGAGTGTCCAGTCATGACCTTTCCGATCACGAATATCGCTCTCATCATCGCCGCGCTCAGCAGCGGCCTTCTCGCCGGCGTCTATTTCGCCTTCTCGACGTTCGTTATGCAGTCCCTTGCCCGCCTTCCGGTCGATCAAGGGATTGCTGCCATGCAATCGATCAACGTTACGATCGTGCGTTCGCCCTTCATCGTGCTGTTCCTGCTGACGGCCGCGCTGTCGCTCTTCATCGCCGTTATGGCCACCATCGATTGGCGGGGCAGCGTGAGCGTGATGATGCTGACAGGCGCCGCGCTCTATATCGGCGCGAGCTTTCTTTCGACCATGGTGTTCAACGTGCCCCTGAACGATGCACTCGATAAGGTCGACGGCCATTCACCCGAGGCGACACAATTTTGGTCGACCTATCTCAGCGACTGGATGCGATGGAACCATGTGCGCACGGTCGCCTCGCTGCTCGCCGCATGCGCCTTCGTGAAGGCCATGTTCTGAAAGCCTGGAAATGATGGGGCACCAGCCAAAACGGCCGGCTAGACCGCCCGCAGATAGGCCGCGACCTCCACACGGTTGCGGCCATTTCGCTTTGCCGCATAAAGCGCCTTGTCGGCGGCGCGTAGCACATCGTCGAAACCGAGCCCTTTGGCGGTACCGGTCGCGATACCGGCACTGACGGTGCAGGCGAAAGATTTGCCTTCGATGCTGATCTCACGTGCGGCAAAGGCATCACGCACCCGCTCTGCAACCTGCTCCGCGCGACCTGGTAGCACGTTGTCTAGAACAAGCGCAAATTCCTCGCCTCCCAGACGCGCCACCGTGTCGGAAGGCCGCAAACCGAAGGCGAGTTCCCGGCCGAAAAGCTTGAGCACGAGATCGCCGGCGGCATGGCCGTGCTGATCGTTGATCGCTTTGAAGCGATCGATATCGAAGATGATGACGGCCATCGAGGGACCGAAGGTCCGGCGGCCGTAGAGATCGAACAGCGCGCGGCGATTGAGTAGCCCGGTCAGGGAGTCGGTAATCGCCTCCCGTCGATGCAACGCAGCTTGGCGCCACTGGTGCAAAGCAAGCGATAGAGCCCCTATCCCGGTCATTCCAGCGATACAGACGGCGAGACTGACATCCTCCGCCCAGTTATCCGGCGCATGACCGAGCACGAGCCTGCCATCGACGATCAGCACGGCCGCGCACAAGGCAAAGGAAATCGCCGTCAGTGTGTAGAGCGCGGTAATGCCGTAAAGCGGCGTCGGCGCTTCGCGCCGGCTGAGCCAATATTCGCGCGCCGTCAGAAGCAGCAGCACGCAGATGACTAGGTTATCGGCGATGAAAGCCAGACCGTCATAACCGACAAGCATCGGTCCGATCGATGCTGTTATGCCAGACAAGCAACCAAGGGCAAAGCGGATCTTGGAAAGGCGACCCGTGCGAAACTGATAACCCGCCACCCAAATCGTCGCGAAGCCGAGGAAGAATAAGACGAACGTCAAAATGGCGAAAATCGGCCTGGGATGGTCAACATAGGCGCCATAGGTGAAGATTCCGCCGACGATAGGCACAAGGCCAGCGGAACACGTCAGGAGAAACGTATCGGGCCGACGTGAAAACCAGCTTCCGACCAACGTGACCGCAAGGCATGATGCGGAAACACCGAGGGCTAGAAGAAGCGAGTTGTAATCGACCAGCATCATGCTCTTTCGACGGTTTGGTTTCTACCGCAAGGTGTCACCGGCACACTAGGCCTTCAGGCGTATCAAATTAGTTACGGCAAATAATAAAGAAAATATATTTCAACAAAATATACGTTTCATATCGCGGCAAACACCAATTGGTTGCCGCAATATAGTTTTGTATTTGAATTTACTTATGTATGATCCTACTAAATCTCGACATCCCAATGCAATGGGAACATCGGATCGAAAACAGTGACCGGGCCGGCGCCGGTCTCGATCTTAGCCGGGAAAGTCACGGCCTCAGCCCGGCGTACAAGCGTGATGCTATCCTTATTGACGGGCAGGCCGTACCAGGCCGGGCCATTCAGCGACGCAAAAGCTTCAAGCTTATCCAATGCACCTTCCTGCTCGAAGACATGGGCAAGGCAGCTCATAGTATTGATCGACGTATAAATGCCCGCGCAACCGCAAGCACATTCCTTCAGCGGATCGACATGCGGAGCCGAATCCGTGCCCAGGAAGAACCTGGCGTCGCCGCTGGTTGCAGCCGCACGCAAGGCCAAACGATGGCTTTCGCGCTTGGCGACCGGCAAGCAGTAATAATGCGGGCGAATGCCGCCGACCAGTATGGCATTGCGATTGATGATCAGGTGATGCGTAGTGATCGAGCCGGCGAGGTTGGCCTTTGCCGATTTGATGTAGTTGACGCCATCCGACGTGGTCACATGTTCCATCGTGACCTTCAGTTCCGGTAGGCGCTGGCGCAAGGGATCGAGCACGGTTTCGATGAACACGGCCTCGCGATCGAAAATATCCACCTCCGGCGTGGTGACCTCACCATGAACGCAGAGCGGCAAGCCGATCTTCGCCATGCGCTCCAGCACGGGCATTGCCTTATTCAGATCGCGCACGCCGCCATGGGAGTTGGTCGTCGCACCGGCCGGATAGAGTTTGACGGCGGTAATGAGGCCGCTCTTCCTGCCCTCTTCGACATCGTCCGCGCTGGTGTGCTCGGTGAGATAGAGCGTCATTAATGGCTGGAAGCGATCGCCTGGTGGCAATGCCTTCAGAATACGCTCACGATAGGCAGCCGCATCTGCCGTCGTTACGACGGGCGGCACGAGATTGGGCATGATGATGGCCCGGGCGAAATGCCTGGAGGTATCGGCTATCACGCCTTCCAGCATGGCCCCGTCACGCAAATGCAGATGCCAGTCGTCAGGACGGCGGATGGTGAGCTTTTGCATGGGCGCGACCTCTGGAAATGTGAGCGCGATCTCTTCAGAAGGCTACTTCAGCCTTTTCGGGACCGTACTTCTGCTATCGCGCTTCGATAGCACCATCCGCCCCGGCAAAACAATCCGCGACGGCGGTTAAATGATGGGCGAGGTCAATCCTGTACGATATCGATAGTGACGTCTGCGCCGCGGCGGTTCTCAAGGATCAGCCGGCCGTTCGGCAGATCATTGCCATAGACCTTGGCCCGGGCGGCTTCTTCATCGAGATCATAGCCTCTCCAGCGCGCCCAAAGGCGCTCCTCGAGTACCTCCATCGGCGGCGCGAGCATGATCGAATAATCGAACATGCCTTCCAGCTCAGCCCATTTTCCCTGGCTGAACAGCAGATAATTGCCCTCGATCACGATGAAGCGGTGCTCGGCCGAGACGATGCGGGCAGACGCGATGGCAATCTCTCTCGAACGGTCGAAGACCGGAACCAGAACCTCCTGGTCGGCTGCGCGCACCGCTTTGACGATATCGAGAAAGGCGCGCACATCGAAGCTCTCAGGCACGCCCTTCCGCCTCAAAAGCCCCTTTTCAATGAGAACGGCGTTATCCATGTGGAAGCCGTCCATCGGCAGGACTTCGGCGCTTTCGCCTCTCGCCTTCAATGCCTTGGCGACATTATCGGCCAGGGTGGATTTGCCGGCGCCTGGCGGGCCGGCAATCGCAATCAGGAAGCGTTTCACGTTGCCGGCGCGCGCAATAATCTCGCCGGCAACATCGTCAAGGGATACACTCATGCAGCGACATTCTCGACCGGCGGAGCCTTGGCGCCGGTCATGAAGGCAACGGCGTCGGACATCGAATAATCCTTGGGATTGATGACGGTCAGGCGTCGTCCAAGGCGATGGATATGGATACGGTCCGCAACCTCGAAGACGTGCGGCATATTGTGCGAGATCAGCACGATCGGCAAGCCGCGGGCACGCACATCGAGGATAAGCTCCAGAACCTTGCGACTTTCCTTGACGCCGAGTGCGGCGGTCGGCTCGTCCATAATGACGACCTTGGAGCCGAAGGCGGCGGCACGGGCAACGGCAACACCCTG
Source organism: Rhizobium sp. No.120 (assembly GCF_054558365.1). Lineage (NCBI taxonomy): Bacteria > Pseudomonadati > Pseudomonadota > Alphaproteobacteria > Hyphomicrobiales > Rhizobiaceae > Rhizobium > Rhizobium sp. No.120. Next base: position 378,425 of record NZ_BAAJNQ010000002.1, on the reverse strand, counting down.
ACGCTGACCGCCAGAGAGCGTTTCCACCGCCTGATTGATGTTCTGGATCGTCATCAGGCCGAGTTCTGAGAGCTTATCGCGGGCGCGCTTTTCCATGGCCGGCCGGTCGAGCATGCGGAAAACGGATCCGAGAATGCCGGGCCTGCGCACTTCGCGGCCGAGGAACATGTTGTCGGCGATCGAGAGCGCCGGCGACAGTGCCAGGTTCTGGTAGACCGTTTCGATACCGGCTTCCCGCGCTTCCATCGGCGAGCGGAAGTGGACGGCCTTGCCTTCCAGCTTGATCTCGCCTTCATCGGGCGTGACCGCACCGGAGATCGCCTTGATCAGCGAGGATTTTCCGGCGCCGTTGTCGCCGATGACGGCAAGGATCTCGCCGGGATAAAGATCGAAATCGGCGTTGTCGAGCGCGGTCACGCGGCCATAACGCTTGACGAGACCGCGGGCAGTGAGGATGGGTTCGACGGTTGTGGTCATGCCGATACCTTTCTGATCCATTGATCGATCGCGACGGCGCCGATGATGAGCACGCCGGTCAGAAGCACCTTCCATTGCGGGTCGGCGCCGAGCATGTTGAGGCCCATGGAGACGACGCCGACGATCATGGCGCCGAAGAGCGTGCCGAGGATCGAGCCACGGCCACCGAAGAGCGAGATGCCGCCGATCACGGTCGCGGTGATCGCCTGAAGATTGAAATCGGTCACCGCAGAAGACGGCGAGACCGAGCCGTTACGGCCGATGGAGACCCAGGCGGCAAGCGCGGCGATCAGCCCCGATACGCCATAGACCGCGAGAAGAACCTTCTTGGTCTGGATACCGGCGAGTTTCGCCGCTTCCGGATCGTCGCCGACGGCATAGACATGCCTACCCCCGGCCGTATGGTTAAGCACGTACCAGAGACCGATGACGAGGAGCACCATGGCGATAACGCCTAGGGTGAGCACCGCGCCACCGACACGGAAACTGGCGGCGAACAGATGCAGCAGCGGCGCCTTTTCATCGACATCGGTATCGCGGATGGTTTCGTTGGCGGAATAAATGAAGTTCGTCGCCATGACGATATTCCAAGTGCCGAGCGTCACGATGAACGGCGGCAGCTTCATATTGGCGACGAGGAAGCCGTTGAGCAGTCCGCAGAGGCCGCCCACCACCATGCCGGCCGCGATGGCAATCGGCGTCGGCAGGCCGTATGTCACGGCGACATTTCCCATGACGACCGAGGAGATGACCATGATGACGCCGATCGAGAGATCGATGCCCGCGGTCAGGATGACCAGTGTCTGGGCCGCGCCGAGAATACCGACGATGGCGATCTGCTGCAGGATGAGCGTCAGCGTATAGGCGGAAAAGAACCGCCCGCCGATCGCGATACCGAAGATCACGATGGCCATTACCAAGACGATGAGCGGCACCGCCGCCGGCGTCGAATGAAGGAAGTGCTGCACGCGCTTCAAAAGAGAGACATCGTTGTGCTCAAACGAAGCGACATTCTTATCGCTGCCGTCGAGAACACGTTCGAATTCCTGTGCTCCGGACATAATTATTCCTCCGCCACCGCGCACATGCGCGGAAACCGCCGGCTGTTGGGGGCCAGCCAGGATCTGAACCCGACCGACGTGACTGTTTCGATTGTCTGCTCCCTGCAAGAGAGCCGCGCCAGCAGGCGCATGACGCGGCTCCCGAAGGGACTATATCACTTGTGAGGGGCTTAGCCCCAGCACTTGTTCAGGCCTTCCTTGGTGTCGATGGACTTGAGACCGGAGACCGGCTTGTCAGTCACCAGAGAAACGCCAGTGTCGAAGAAGCTCTTGCCTTCGGTCGGCTTCGGCTTTTCGCCGCTATCGGCGAATTTCTTGATCGCCTCGACGCCGAGAGCCGCCATCATCAGCGGATACTGCTGAGCAGTTGCGCCGATCACGCCATCCTTGACCGACTTAACGCCGGGGCAGCCGCCGTCGATCGATACGATCAGGACCTGCTTTTCGAGGCCGACGGCCTTCAGAGCCTGATAGGCGCCGGTTGCAGCCGGCTCATTGATCGTGTGAATGACGTTGATGCTGGAGTCCTTCTGCAGAAGGTTTTCCATGGCCTTGCGACCGCCCTCTTCGTTGCCGTTGGTGACGTCATGGCCGACGATACGCGGATCGGTTTCGTCGCCGATCTTGTTCGGATCCTTCGGGTCGATGCCGAAGCCCATCATGAAGCCCTGGTCGCGCAGAACGTCGACGGAGGGCTGCGACGGCGTCAGATCGAGGAAGCCGATCTTCGCATCCTTGGCCTTGTCGCCCAGCGTTTCCTTGGCCCACTGTCCGACGAGCTTGCCAGCAAGGAGATTGTCCGTGGCGAAAGTGGCGTCAGCCGCATTGGCCGGCTCGAGCGGCGTGTCGAGCGCGATCACAAGCAGGCCGGCATCGCGTGCCTTCTTGACCGAAGGGACGATGCCCTTGGTGTCGGATGCGGTGATCAGGATACCCTTGGCGCCATCGGCGATACAGCTTTCGATCGCGGCAACCTGGCTTTCGCTGTCACCATCGATCTTGCCGGCGTAGGACTTCAGCGTCACGCCGAGTTCCTTGGCCTTGGCGGTCGCGCCTTCCTTCATCTTGACGAAGAAGGGGTTGGTATCGGTCTTGGTGATGAGGCAGGCGGATACGCCGGCGGCCTTAGCCGGAGCGGCAAACGCAACGCCGATCGCCAGAGCGGCGACTGCTGCGGAAATAACAGATTTCTTCATTCAATCCTCCCGATGTTTAAAAAGCCGGACCGTCCGGCAGCCCCGGGCCTCAACCCGGCTTGAAGGCGCGCCATGCCTGTCGGATTATTTCCAGTGGACCTCCTCCACGGCCATATGCGCATCTCCTACCCCATATCTGAGCTTAAAGATTTCCGGCTGTCAATAAATAAATCGGATTGAATTATTAATTCGATGTGGCATTCTGCAGCAAAATAGGGCATGGCCATGATGGAAGGAGCAGGCCCATGTCTCTCGTGCATGACCCGGAGGACACACCCACAACGCCAGCGATTCTCGACCCCTCCGGGGGCGCGAACCAGCTTGGCGTGCGCGCCCATAACGAACGGCTAGTGCTGTCGCTCGTGCGCCGCCACGGAGCGCTTTCAAAGGCCGATATTGCGCGGCGGAGCGGCCTTTCGGCGCAAACAGTATCCGTCATCATGCGGGAACTGGAAAAGGACGGGCTGCTATCGCGCGATGCCCCGGTCCGCGGACGCGTCGGTCAGCCTTCCATTCCAATGCGGCTCAATCCGGACGCCGTACTCTCCTTTGGCGTCAAGATCGGCCGACGCAGCGCCGACCTCGTGCTGATGGATTTCGTCGGCGGCATCCGGATGCAGCTTCATCAGATCTATCCCTATCCGCTGCCACAGGACATCATCGCCTTCATTGCGGCCGGCATCAAGGAACTGGAAGGGCGACTCAGTGAAGAGCAGCGCCGCAAGATCGCAGGAATGGGCGTTGCCGCCCCCTTCGAGCTCTGGAACTGGGCCGAGCAGGTGGGCGCGCCGCCAGGAGCGATGGATGCCTGGCGCGGCTTCGATCTAAGAGCCGAAATCGCCTCGCGCGTGGCTTACCCCGTCTTCCTGCAGAACGACGCTACCAGCGCCTGCGGTGCCGAACTGGTCTTCGGCGTCGGGCCGCATTATCCGGATTTCGTCTATTTCTTCATCGGCTCGTTCCTCGGCGGCGGCATCGTCCTGAATTCGTCCGTCTTCGTTGGCCGAACGGGGACAGCAGGGGCGCTCGGCCCCTTGCCCGTGCGCGGCCGCAACGGCGAGAACCGCCAGCTTCTTGAGATCGCTTCGATCTTCGTGCTGGAAAATCTATTGCGGGATTATGGTTTCGACCCTCGCCCCCTCTGGTACTCGGCCGACAACTGGATCGATTTCGGCGAACCGCTGGAGATCTGGATCCAAGATACGGCCAAGGCTCTCGCACAGGCGATCGTCGCCTCTGCATCCGTTCTTGATTTCAGCGCCGCCGTCATAGATGGCGGCTTTCCCGGCTGGGTACGGGAGCGCGTAGTGCGAGCAACGATCAAAGCAGCGGCGGAACTGGATCTTCAGGGTGTCGTCATGCCCGAGATCGTCGAGGGCGCCGTGGGGCCGCAGGCACGCGCCATCGGCGGCGCCAGCCTGCCGATCTTCGCGCGCTACCTCATCGACCAAAACGTTCTTTTCAAGGAGATTGAGCATGCTGAAGGGCATTGACCCGCTGTTGAGCCCGGAACTTCTGGCGACACTGCGCGCTATGGGACATGGCGACGAGATCGCCCTCGTGGACGGCAATTATCCCGGCCTTGAGCACGGCCGTCGCCTTATCCGCCTCGACGGGCACGGCGTTATCCCAGTACTCGATGCTGTGCTGAGCGTGCTGCCGATCGACGATTTCGTGCCGCAGGCGATATTCCGGGCGACCGTCAAGCAGGATCGCGATGCCGTCGATCCCGTTCATGCAGAGATGATCGAGTGCTGTGCCCGGCATGTGCCCGAAACCAAGGTCGTGCCGTTGCTGCCGGCGGAATTCTACGAGCGGGTGCAGCAGGCGCATGCGCTGATCCAGACCAGCGAGCCCCGGCTCTATGGAAACATCATCCTGCGCAAGGGTGTGATTTATCCGAAGGGATAGACCAGACCGCACCCAAAAGCCCCAGCCTTCCTTCCAAAAATTGCTCAGACGAGATCGAGAGATAGACCCCTCTCGCCGGCTGCGGGGAGAGGGGCTAAGCTGAAAACGCAGGCAATAGCTGCCGATACTCTGCCCCTCAAATCTCCCCAGCCGACGGCCCCCAGACATCCGTCATGGCAAAACCTTCCGCCATCGGGTCGAATGGATCGAGTGCCACCTGGCTCAAGCCGAAGGTGAAGCCGCGGCCGGTGATCGTCGGAATGATGGCTAGCTTGCCGGCGACTTCGGTCTCCGCCTGCAGTCCCACTTCGAACTCCGAACCAATGATCGAACGGGATTTGAAGACATCACCGACCTTGGCCATGCCGCGAGCATGCAGCGTTGCCAGATTGGCGGAATTGCCTGTGCCGCACGGCGAGCGGTCGGCGCGGCCCGGCCACATGGTCGTGCAGGTGCGGATGGCGCCATCGGCGTCGATATCGCGGAACATCACATAGGCGACGCCCGAGATGGCCGGAATTTCCGGATGAACCACGGTCATCGCCCGGTTGATCGCTTCTTTGATCACCATGCCGGCCTGGACAAGGGCGGCCGCATTTGCCTTTTCGATCTTCAAGCCGATCTGGGCAACGTCAACGAGTGCATAGAAGATGCCGCCATAGCAGAGATCGAGCTTGATCCTGCCCCATTGCGGCGTGTCGAGACCGACATCCAGCTCATGCACAAAGGACGGCACCATGGTCAGCCGCACCTTTTCGCAGCGGCCGTCACGGCAGGTCGCAGTGGCGCGGACGAGGCCAGCGGCTGTATCGAGCGTGACGACGGTTTCCGGCTCCTTCATTTCGACGATACCGGATTCGAGCAGTGCCGTGGTCACGCAGATGGAGTTCGACCCAGAGCTCGCATGCGCCTGATCGGGCTGCAGGATGATGAAACCGGCATCCGCCTCAGGATGCTTGGCCGGCAGCAGCAGATTGACGGAGCCGATCGGCGCACCGCGCGGCTCCAGCACGAGGAAACGGCGCAGCTCCTGGCCCTTCGGATCCGTGTTCAGCCAATGCAGCTGCTCGGCAATGCTGTTGCCGGGGATCTTTGGGACGCCGCCAATAGCAACCTTGCCGATTTCACCTTCGCAGTGAACATCCAGCAACTGGATCGTGCGCTTCCATCTCATTTCACAGGCTCCCATCGGACGTGTTGCGTCATGTCATCGCCAACGCGGGCATTCTGGCGGGTAAACCGAGCCAGCGCCATCCACATTTACCTGATATATCAGATCGAGCGGCGTGACTATGGCGTTTTGCGGCGGCGCCTGAAACGCCTCCGCTGAGGGACATGCCGTGAAAGCGCTATTGCTTCAAAGCGTCGCCGACATTGTTACCCGTCGCCTCGACGCTATCGCCGAGCGAGCCGACGGTATTGTTCGCCGATGCGCCGACGCGGCGCCATTGTTCGCCGTAATTCGCGCGGGTGCGAGGATCGAAAATGGCAATCGGGGCGCTGACGGCGGCACCCGCGACACTGCCGACCGTCTGGGCGGCTCCCATGGCGACCGCGCCGACGGCATCGCCGATGCCGACATCGGAATCAGTGATCGTCTGGCCGGCAATCAGCCGCGCACCGATCAGTTTCACCACTTCCGGGCTCTCGGCGAACTTACCGTGATTGAGGCCATCGCCGGTCTTGAGCTTGGTGAGATCGAGCACGGTGATCCCCTGCTTTTCCAGTTCGCTGCGATAGGGCTCCGCTGTCGGATCGATCTGACCAAGCCGGTCAATATTACCGGAAATGCGACGTGAGAGCGAGAGAGCGCGATCATCCCGCGAGACGAAGAGCGTGAAATGCGGCTTATCCTTGCCGAGCGCCGCAAACTGTCTTCCGAAAACATCGACGTCGAGATCCGGCGAAGCCAGGATGACATTGTTGATCTTCGGCGCGACGCCGCCGTGGCGGATCGCCATTTGCCGAAGCGATTCGACTGCGAGCCAGCTGCCCATCGAATGCGCCATGACAGTGATATCGCCCACAGCCGGATCGGCGGCGACGCGGCGCAACAATTCCTCAAGCGAGTCGCGGGAATAGTTGGTGCTTTCCTTGTCATAAGCATAGTCGAAAATGCTGGCGCGCGATGGCCAGGTAAAGACGATCGGTGCGACGTCGGCATGAGAATCGTGAACGATCTGCGCAAAGCGGTAGACGGCATCCTCATAGCGGTTGTTGAAACCGTGCACGAAGATCAGCACCCGCTTGTTTTTCGGCAGTTCCCCATGGAGCCAGGCGCGCCCGTCCGCCTCCGTTGCCAAAGGCTTGACGGCCGTCGTGACGAAATTCTTCAGCGGATTGCCTGGAAGGCGGCTCGGCCACTGCACCTGGCCAACCTTGCGATTGGCCTCCGGCGGAATGGAGACGCTGACGGCATCCACCTTGAGTCCGGGACCACGCTCGCCCGAAAACAGGATGGCCGGATCCTTGTCCGGTAGGCGGGTCGTGGCAACGAGCAGATCGACTTTGGATGTGCCAGGCACGTTTTCACTGATAGGCTGCATAACCCCGATGGGACGGCCACATGCGGCGAGCGACAATGTCGCAACGACGGCCATAGTTCGGAGAAACAGATTTCCCCACCGGCCCGAACCCGCCATGCGCTGCATCATGCAACCCTTCCTTACCGCCGTAACGTCGCGCCACTCTACGCATGCATGTCCACGGCGCAAGCGACTCCAGCGGTTCTTTGGCTCATGACGCAATGCTAATTCGCGACAGCATTGCAAAGGCGCAACGCAATCGTCCAACACCGCTAACGGATGATCCGGCTGAAAATAAAAAAAGAGCCCGATGCGGGAGGAGGATGCATCGGGCCCTTGATCCGGATTGGCAACTGGGAGGAGGAGGAGTGTTGCCAATCATTGAAGGAACGCTGGGAGGAGGAGTGCGCTGCCTTCGAGGGAGTAGATATAACGAGCGGATGGCGATGAACAGACCGGCTTTCGCAATGCAGCAATGCGCTGAGCGCATCGCTTTCTTCTCAGACGCCGAAAATATCGCATGCTGCTGGCGTTCTGAGCGTTTCGGCGCCTATTTTGCAGTCGTTATCGACCCTAATCCTCAGATTCACATGATTGTGATCGGCGTTTCTGCATGGGAAAGCGCCCGCGCCGACGCTTGTCCGGTTGGCTACAGCCCGCCGGACAAGCGAATTTCTGTTCAGGCCGCCTTGAACGCTTTCTTGCCTTCGGCATCGAGCGCAGCAAACTCCTCGTCGGACAGAACGATATCGACCGCTGCGGTGTTTTCTTCGAGGTGCCTGACCTTACCCGTTCCAGGAATCGGCAGCATCACAGGGCTGCGCTTCAACACCCATGCAAGCGCGATCTGGCTCGGAGCGGCATTGTGCTTCTTCGCGATGGTATCGAGCAGCGATCCTTCCCTGGCGAGATCACCGGCGGCCAGCGGGAACCAGGGGATGAAGCCGATACCGTGCTTTTCGCAATAGTCGAGCACGTCTTCGCTGGTGCGATCGACCAGATTGTAGCGGTTCTGCACCGTTACGACCTTGAAATGCTTCGAAGCGGCTTCGATATCGGCAACGGAGACTTCGCTCAAGCCCGCATGACGGATGATGCCGTCACTTAACAGCGACTTCACGGCATCGAATTGCTCGGCCGCCGGCACCTTGGGATCGATCCGATGCAGCTGCCAGAGATCGATGCGATGGACGCCGAGGTTGCGCAGGCTCTTGTGCGCCTGCTGGATCAGATATTCGGGGCGCCCCACAGGCACCCAGACATTCGGGCCGGTGCGGGTAAGACCGCCCTTGGTCGCGACCACGAGACCGTGGCCATAGGGATGGAGTGCTTCTTTGATCAGACGTTCGGAAACATCCGGACCATAGGAATCGGCGGTATCGATGAAATTGATGCCAAGTTCCGGCAGACGCCTCAGCGTGCGGACGGCTTCGTCATGATCCTCCGGCTCACCCCATATACCGGCGCCGGTAATGCGCATAGCGCCGAAACCCAGACGATGAACGGGAAGGTCACCACCGATCTTGAACTGACCGGACTTGGCTGCGTCGAATTCTGACATGGTTATAGTCCCTTTTGCTGATCTGAAATGTAGCTGACGTTTCCGGCATCCGAGGGGAGCCGAGATTCGAGGGGCAAATCGAGCGTTTCGCGAGGAGAGATACAGTCGCGACCCGATACTAAATGGGTCTGCATCGCGGCATATGCAATGCGTCGATTACGCGATGCGTCGCGACCGATGAGGGCGGTTTACCTTAGTCTAGTCTGGCGCCGTCATGTAGGCCGCTGCACCTGTTTGCCGAGATCGGCAAGCGTGGCCCAAAGCTCATCGAAGAGGTTGCGAGCGAACTGCTCGACGGAAACATCCTGCGGAGATTGCATCCAGCGCTCGCTGCCGATGCGCAGCATCGTGACGACCGCGGCCGCAAGCATTGCAAGACGAAGACGCTCCTCCTGGCTGCCGCTGCCACGGGCAGACAGCGCGTCCGTGAGCTTCTTCTCCAGTTTGGCGTATTTCAGCTGGTCGCGGGCTTGAAGCGTTGGCGTATTGTGAATCAAGGCAGCCAGAGCAAGGCTCTGCGGATCGGCGATCGCAGCACGAAGAGCAGAGTTAACAGCCGCCTCGATAACGTCGATGATCGAAGCATCTTCGGGCTGGACGGCGACCGCGTCGATCAGCTCGCGGGCAAAACCATCCTGCCAAGCGGCAACGACCTCCTCCTTGCTTGGGAAGTAATCGAAGAAACTCCGCTTGGAAACGTCGGCCGCCTCAGTGATGTCTTCGATTGTGGTGGCATCAAAGCCGCGCTCGAGGAAAAGCTTCAGCGCGGCGGCTTCGATGCGTTCGCGGGTTTGACGGCGCTTACGCTCGCGCCGGCCTTCCTTCACCGCGCTATCAACATCCGGCTTTTTCGCCATCCGCAACCCCCGGAACTCACTTTGGGCCGCCCCAAATCGGCCTTGCCGGCTTCGGGCGCCTAAGCGCTGATTCCGGCATTCTCTCCGGTGCTACGATATTTGGAGCCAGCAATCGAGAGCTCCAGAGGATTTTGCCGTGATATCCTGTAGACGCCGGCCGGTGGAATGTTGCGCACCGTACCGCCGATGCGCTTTGCCGTAAGCCCAAGGCTTTCGAGAATAGCTTTTTGCACCGGACAGCGGGGGCCGTAGGTGAACTGATAGAAAGCTCCCCCCGGCTTCATCGTTTCAAAGGCGCCACCGACAATGGCCACGACCTTGGAAGGCGGCATGGACAGCAGCGGCAGGCCGCTGATGACGGCGCCGAAAGGCGCGTCATCGAAAAGACCGCATTGGCCGAGCTGTGCCGCATCCATATGCACCACCCGCGCCGCCGGAAAACGCCCACGCAGGCGAACGGCAAATTCCTCACCGAATTCGACGAGCGTCAGCGCGCTTTCAGGAATGCCTCGCGCCAGCAGCGCCCGCGTGAATACGCCGGTGCCCGGACCGAGTTCGAGGATTGGACCATCGAACGGCTCGATCTCCTGGGTCATCAGCCTTGCCAGCCTCTCACCGGAGGGCGCCACGGCCGCAACGCGTAGCGGATCGCTGACCCAGGAGCGGAAGAACTGCACAAAATCAGCACATGAGGTCTTTGTCGTCATTCCGCAAATCCAATCTTCGGCCACAAAGCATGATGAGGGCCGAACAGCATGGCGATTCAAAGGCGCACCACGCCATTCGACCGTTGAAAGTCCCTGATACGCAAGCATTGTCGCGTATTTTCCGCTTATAAATTTTCATTTACTGCAAACTTGCATTTAGTATAGAAATTACCAGATACAAGGGGCAATGCCAAAGAGGAGCCCCCCGCAATGCCAGACTGGACAGTGAAAGATATTCCGCCGCAGACGGGCCGCATAGCAGTCATTACCGGTGCCAATAGCGGTATCGGCTATGAGGCGGCAAAGGCCCTCGCAAGCGCCGGTGCAAAGGTGGTCATCGCCTCACGGAACGAGGCCAGGGCCAAGGAGGCGATCACCAAGATTCGTGCAACGACACCCGGGGCAGACGCGACGTTCGAGGCACTCGACCTTGCCAGCCTCGATTCCGTCGCGCGCACGGCAACCCGTATCGCCGATAGGCTGCCACATATCGACCTGCTCATCAACAATGCCGGTGTCATGGCCATTCCGAACAGGCACGAGACCGAAGATGGTTTCGAGATGCAGATGGGCGCCAATTATATCGGCCATTTCGCCTGGACGATGCGGCTGCTGCCGAAGGTTTCTGCGGCCGAAAATCCACGGGTGGTCACGGTTAGCAGCCTGGCGCACCGCAGCGGCCGGATCAATTTCGACGACCTACAGTGGCGCAAACGCTATCGGCCCTGGCCCGCCTATTGCCAATCGAAGCTGGCAACGCTGCTCTTCAGCCTGGAACTCGATCGCATCGCACGCGCCGAAGGCTGGAAGCTTAAAAGCATTGCCGCCCATCCCGGCTATGCCGTCACGGGCCTGCAAACCACTGGTCCCCGCATGGGCAGAAACCGGCCAAGCCTATCCGAACTCGCCATGAAGTGGATGGAGCCGCTTGCCTCGCAATCGGCAGCGGCCGGCGCCCTGCCAACGCTCTTTGCCGCGACAGCGCCGGAAGCGGAAGGCGGCGCCATGTATGGCCCGAACGGTTTCTATGAACTCAAAGGTCCGCCGGTGCGGGCCAAGATTGCCGCTCATGCCCGTGATCAGGCGATCTGGCGGCGGTTGTGGGACGTCTCCGAACAATTGACCGGTTGAAGACAACCCTTCCCGCGACGGTCTGAAAAGAAATCCCCCTCCGCGAAACGGAGAGGGATTTCGTATTACGGGCTAACGCACTGCCGACGCGGACCATTGGTCGGCTGATAGGTATTGTCCGACGCACGATAGGTCTTGTAGCGGCTTGCACACCAGCGGACATGCGCACTGCCGCGCGGCGGCTGTGATACGGCCCCGCCGATGATTGCTCCGGCGGTAAAGGCGGCCATCGGATACCACCAGCCATCATGACGCCGATAGCCGGGACGATGATACCGATAGCCGCGATGGCCATGCCAATAACCCGGACGATAATGCGGACGGTGACGCCCGCGATAGTGCCTGTTGTGATGCCGATATTGAACTTCCGTCAGGCCGGCGGGCTGTTCACCCGTCTGCTGGATGGCCGGCTGGATCAGCGGCTGAATTGGCGCGGCCGCCGCCGGATCGAAAGAGGTGACGGCAAGCAACGCACTCAAGACGGTCACTGTTACGGTTGTCAGAAATCGTTTCACAGCTCTTCTCCTCCCGTCGAGTCGTAATACTGATGAACAACGCGCAATGATAGAAAACCTTTCACAATATTATTGCTTGCGCAAGTACATGCCGCGCGATAGGCCTATAGATAGGAAGCCTATCTATCTATTACCGAGCGAGACGCAATGAATGAAGCCGACCACCATCATGGCAGCGAAGATGCCTACGCGCTTGCCGAAGCGCTACGGCCTGCCCTTCATCGTCTCTATCGACAATTGCGACGCGAGAGCGACGAGGCCGAGTTGTCGCCGCTACATGCCCTGCTGCTGGTCACCATCATTAGCCGACCGGGCATCGGCGTTGCCGAACTGGCACGGATGGAGAGGCTGCGCGGACCGACAATATCAGGGCACGTGAAGGCGATGGAGCGGGACGGCCTTATTGCGCGCGCAGACCCCGATCCGAACGATCGGCGCCGCAATGGCCTGATTGCCACCGAGAAAGGGCAGGAATTCATTCGCCGCCTGAAACAACGGCGAACCGACTGGCTCGCCTCCGAACTCACCAAGCTGTCGCCGCAGCAGCGCGATGCCATTCGCGCCGCCATTGAACCGCTCATGGAGATCGGACGATGAATACCGCTCGCCCGAATGTTGTCCCACCATCCGCTCCGGCAGCAGATGCCCCGCCCGATCGTCGCGAGATCCGCGCCGTCATCCTCGGGCTGATGATCGTTCTCGGCCTCGGCGCCATAGACCAGAGCATCGTCGCGACGGCGCTGCCGCGTATCGTCAGCGATCTCGGCGGGCTGACGCACCTCTCCTGGGTGGTCAGCGCCTATGTGCTCGCCTCAACCAGCACCATGCCGCTCTACGGCAAGCTCAGCGACCAATATGGCCGCAAGCCGATGATCTATGCGGCAATCCTCATCTTTCTTCTCGGCTCAGTGCTGAGCGGCATGGCGCAGACGCTGATGCAGCTGATCATCTTCCGGGCGATCCAGGGCATCGGTGCAGGCGGATTGCTGCCGCTGGCGCAGATCATCATCGGCGACCTGGTGCCGCCGGCGAAACGCGGTCGCAATCAGGGTTCGATCGCCGCCGTCTTTGCGGTTTGCAGCGTCATCGGCCCGGTCGTCGGCGGCGTCATTACCGATCTACTGTCATGGCACTGGATCTTCTACGTCAACCTGCCGATCGGCGCCGTCGCCCTCGTCATGATCGGCCGGGCGCTTAAGCGGCCGCATCAGGCACGCAGCCGCCACATCGACTATCTCGGCGCGGCGCTGCTGACCGGCTGCACGACGAGCTTCCTGCTGGTGCTGGCGCTCGGCGGCAATGAATGGGCCTGGAACTCGCCCGAGATTTTCGGCCTTTCCGCCCTCGCATTGGTTCTCTTCATCTTTTTCATTCTGCATATCCGGCGTGAACCCGAGCCAGTGCTGCCGCCCGATCTCTTCCGCAACCGGCTCTTCGTCGTCGCCTGCATCGTGCTCGCCCTCACCTTCATGGGCATGCTGGGCGCAAGCCTTTTCTTTCCGTTGTTCTTTCAGATGGTCATGGGGGTCAGCGCCTCGCATTCCGGCCTGCTTACCGGCCCGCTGATGATCGGCGTCGTCATCTCCTCTATGGTCAACGGGCGCGTCCTGCTGCATCGCGTCGGGCGCTACAAGCCGGCGCAGCTCTGCGGCCTCAGCGTCGCGACCGCTGCCTTCGCCGTGCTCGCCTGGGCGGCCGCCACCAGCCAGGACTTCTGGATCATCGAGCCGACGATATTTGCTCTCGGTCTCGGCCTTGGCCTCGTCATGCCCACAATGACGATCGCGGTACAGAATGCCCTGCCCTTTGCCCATCGCGGCGTGGGAACGGCGACGCTCGCCTTCTTCCGCTCGCTCGGCGGCCTCATCGGCGTCACCGGCTCGGGGGCCATTCTTGCCTATCGCGTTCAGAATGCCGGCGGCGTCCTCGACGGGATGCGTGGTTCGTCATTGACGGAAGCCGGCATGAAGCAGCTCGCCACCGCCTCCCCCGAAGCGCATGCCGCCGCGATAGCGCTCTATCGTCACGCGATCGCCATGACCTTTGCGACGGGCACGGCGATTGTAGCGCTGGCACTGATCGTGCTGTTGTTTCTACCGGAATTGCCGCTGAAGATGGATCATGGGCCGGAAACGAAGCGGCAGGGTTGAGCGACGCAAAGCGACGTCAAGCCCCTCAATACTTGCCGCGATTATCCGACGGCAGGTCCATGGGGCACAAACATCATGCCATCAGTCAAAAATATAAATGGAAAAAATGGCGCACCCGAAGAGATTCGAACTCCTGACCCCCAGATTCGTAGTCTGGTGCTCTATCCAGCTGAGCTACGGGTGCGTGGCCGAAACGGAAGAAACCGTTGGCGTGGGCGGTTCTCTAAAGCGTCCCTCGAGGGAATGCAAGTGGATTTCTGAAAAAGATCGCAATTTTCGTGCATAGCGATCTCAAGCAACTGAAAACAATCAGTTTTCTTGCAAGCTTCTGCTGCGGTAATCATCGAGGGAAACCGGGCGGTCGGGAATCTCGATGCGAAACTGCGTGCCGGGCGCCGGTTTTTCGACGAGCGCAATGGTGCCGCCATGGGCGAGGACGAGTTCGCGGGCGATCGCCAGGCCAAGGCCGGTGCCGCCGGAGCGGGCCGAACCACGGAAGGCCGTAAACAAATTCTCCCTCGCCTTTTGCGGCATGCCCGGACCGGTGTCGTCGACGGTGATGCTGACGACGCTGCCGATCCGATGCGCCGAAACCGTGATCCGCCTGACACTGTCGGTCTCCGCCTCGCCGAAAGCGATCAGCGCCTGATGGGCATTGCGGCAGAGATTGTGGATGACACGGAAGAGTTGCTCGCTATCGGCATCGACCTCCAGATCCGGGCTGAGCTGTTCGATGAACTCGATGCCGCTATCCGGATCGATCGCCAGAATATCGCGAACCTCTTCGATCAGCTCGAATATGCGAATCTTGCGCCGGCGCGGCGCCGATTCGGAGGTCTGGCCAAAGGAAAGAACCTCGGTCGTATAGCCGACGGCGCGATCGATGGTGCGCAGCAGCTTCGGCGCGAAGCGCTTGACCATTGGATCGTCGACATCGACCAAACGGTCCGACATAAGCTGCGCGGCCGAGAGAATATTGCGCATGTCGTGGTTGATCTTCGACACGGCCAGCCCAAGCGCTGCCAAGTTCTTCTGCTGCTTCAAGGTCTTCTGCAATTGCGACTGCATCGCGGCGAGATGTCGCCCGGCGACGGCCAGCTCGTCGCGGCCCTTCTCCGGTACGAGAATACGGCCGGGATCCTCCGGATCGTCGGAATAGGACTGCATGCTATCCGTCAGACGGCGGATAGGACGGATCATCATGCGATTGATCGCAAAGAAGATCAGTGTCGCAGTGAACAGCGAGATGAGGATGGAGACGAAGAAGACGCTGGTCGAATAGGCAAGCATCGCATTGCGCAGCCGGGTATCCTTCAGCACCACCTCAATACCCGTATTGGCATCGCCGCCGACCGGACCGAAAACGCGGATGATGCGATTGCCACCGAACAGCAGCGTATCGAGCGCATCCTTGATGGCGGTGAGTTGGGACACGTCGCTCAGATCGTACTTCTCATCGACGGCGGCCGGCATCTCGGCTGTTGCCAGCAGCCGTGACGTGCCGTCCTTGCGCAGAACGATGGCCCGCGTGCCCGTCGCCATCAGCGTCTCCTTTTGCAGAGCGCGAGGCAGTTCGGCCGGCTGCAGGCCGTCGATCACGATAGCGGCGGCGGCGGCGGTGTTCAGCCGGTCCTGCAGCCAGCGTAGTCGCATATTGGCGACCGACGGCACGAAAATCAGCACTTCCGCCAACGAGATGAAAACAATGGTGAGGATGAGGAGCTTGCCGGAAAGGCCGCCGAAAATGCCTGTGGGTCGGCAAAGCTGTGACAGGCGGCCTTTTTCGACCTTGCCGTTCTTTACGGCATCCTTGTCCTGTCCACTGTCCATTTCAATTATCCCGCTCGCTGCAAAGCGATCCGATGCGACCTGATCGATACAAGATAATAGGCGATTGTGGAGTTTTTTCCAATCGGCTCGGGATTTCCGCAAAAGGCGAAAACCGGCAGCGACGCTTAGGCGCCGCAGCCGACCTCATATCTGACGGATCAGAACTCTTCCCAGCCCTGCGCCGCGGTGGCCGGAGCAAGCGCCCCGCCGCCGCCAAAGGCAGTCGCGACCCTGTCGATCATGCGGCGCGCCGGCGAGGCGGCCGGACGATGCGTATCGGCGCGGGCCGCAACGGGAGCGGAAGCATTGATTGCATCGACCTTGAAGCGGGAGACGAGTTGAACAAGCCCATCCGCCTCGGCCGCCAGCCGATGGGTTGCGGCTGAAGTCTCTTCGACCATGGCGGCATTGCGTTGCGTAACCTCATCCATCTGGTTGACGGCATTGTTCACCTCGGACAGGCCCGTTGCCTGCTCGCGCGCCGCCGTTGCGATCGAATGAATGTGATCGTTGATCTTGAGCACCCGGGCCTCAATGGACGACAGTGCCTCGCCGGTCGCCTGCACCAGCTTGACGCCGACCTGTACCTCGTTACCCGATTTGCCGATCAGCGCCTTGATGTCCTTGGCGGCAGTCGCAGAGCGCTGAGCAAGCTCACGCACTTCCTGGGCAACGACGGCAAAACCTTTGCCCGCCTCGCCGGCGCGCGCGGCCTCGACGCCCGCATTCAACGCCAGAAGATTGGTCTGGAAGGCGATGTCGTCGATCACACCGATGATCTGGCTGATCTCGCCGGATGCCTGCTCGATGCGCCCCATGGCGTCGATGGCGTTGCGCACGACCGTGCCGGAACGAGCCGCATCGTCCTTGGCCTCGCTCACCATGACGCTGGCTTCGCGCGCCCGCTCAGTGGAGTTCTGCACGACGGAGGTGATCTCGTCGAGCGCTGCCGAGGTCTCTTCCAGAGCTGCCGCCTGCTGTTCGGTACGCTTGGAAAGGTCGTCGCTGGCGTGACGGAGCTCGTTGGTATTGGAATTGATCGATCCTGTGGTCTCGCGCACTTCGCGCATTGTGGTTTTGAGCGTCTCGAACGTCGCATTGACATTCTGCTGCAGCTCGGCGAAGGCGCCCTGGAAATTGCCCTTCATCGCCTGGGTCAAGTCTCCCTCAGCCAAGCTCGCGATGACGCGGCGGACTTCGCCGATACCCGTGTCGACGCTCACAAGCAGCTCGTTCACATTGCCGGCGAAACGATTGAGGTTGACGTCGCCATAGTCCTTAGCGATACGCTGGCTGAAATCACCGGCCGCCGCGGCAGAGACTGCGAGAGACATGCTCGACTGAAGCTCATCGCTTTTTGCGCGCAAAGCAGCTTCTTCGGCGTTCATGCGGCGCACGGCCTTGCCGTTTTCCTTGAAGACATCGACGGCCGCCGCCATCTCGCCGATTTCGTCCTCGCGGCCGGCAAATGGCACTTCGATATCGAAATGGCCATCGGCGACATTCTTTATTGCATCGGTCACCTTACGGATCGGGCGGCTCAAATGGACTGTTCCAATATAGGCGCCGAGGCCGACACCCGCTACGATGCCGGCAATCATGATTCCGAGGACGACCCACAGGACGCTGCTGTGAAAGGCTGCAATCTCGGTCTCTGCCTTTGCAAGCTCCGCCTTGTCGGTTTGGACGATCGCATCGATCTCTGCCTGGAAAGCCTTGCGATTGGCGCGGTTGGCTTCATTGTTGCCCTGCTTGCCGGCGGCATCCGGGCCATCGGTCACGCCGAGCCTTGCCGTTTCCGTACGAAAGCCACGAAACTCCTGGGCACGGGCCTGCAGCTTGGTGAATTCTGCCTTTTGTGTCTCCGGCACCAACGGCGCCCAGCTTGCAAGCACCTTGTCGATTTCGTCGAGATCGGCCATCAATCCATCGGCAAAGGGCTTGGCATCCTTGGCTGCGGCGGCGGCATAAATGCCGCGCGCTTCCATGACCACCGCGGTCACGTAACGATTCAGGCGCTCGCCCATGAAGGCACGGCTCGCCGTCTGCTCATAGCTCTGTAATTTCTGGTCATATTGATGCAATGCATAGAGGGCAGTGACGCCAATCAGAAGCGCCGCTCCGGCCATGACAGATACAAGCAGATTTATTTTGCCGCGAATTCTCACAATACCCCTCCGACGCCGCCCCACCCCCAAAAATCGATGGGTTTCCGACTTTGACTAGATATCGACTAAATTAATTAACGTTCGCTTGAAGTACTTTTGGCGTATTCACAGATTGATTTTATGATGTATTTCAGGGCCCACTTAAATTCTTCTGGCGAATTATTCGGTCTGCAGCGACATGCAGCAACCGATCTTCCAAGGCCTTCAGCAGTGCGAATTTGCCTGATTTCAAGGAATCTGCGCTCCTATAATTGACTTCCGGGGCCTTGATCCGTATAAGCCCGCGCACGTCCGGTCATGGTGCCTGCATTTGCGGGCTAAGTCCGTTCGCCATAATCAACAGCGCTCGTTGCTCAAAGCAAAGCTCAAGAAGGGCCGCACTCCGCGGTGTTTAAATAAATGAAGCGTACCTACCAACCATCCAAGCTTGTCCGCAAGCGTCGTCACGGCTTCCGTGCGCGCATGGCCACCAAGGGCGGCCGTGCGGTTCTTTCCGCTCGCCGTAATCGCGGCCGCAAGCGTCTTTCGGCCTAAGGGCCGAAGTGCCCGATAATCCAGGATGGCGGGCAAATTGACGAATGAACGACCAAAAAAGACTGTCGGGCGGCTGAAAAGCCGGCCGCAGTTTCTTGCAGTCCGTGAAGGCGAGAAGCGCAGAGGCAGCTTCTTCCTCATTGAAATGCTGGACCGCAAGACCGCCGACGCCGAACCCCGCGTCGGTTTTACCGTTACCAAAAAACATGGCAACGCGGTGGAGCGCAACCGCATGCGGCGCAGGCTGAAAGAAGCCGTGCGGCTTCACGCCGGATTTGCAATGCAGCCCGGACACGACTATGTGGTTGTCGCGCGACGCGAGGTGCTGACAGCGCCTTTCGAAAAACTGGCGAGCGAACTCGTAAGCCGCATCGAAACCAGGCCGAAACACCGGCGGTCGGAAAAGGACCGCTCCAGGAAAGTATGATGGAAAACAACCGCAATTACTTCATTGCAATTGCACTGTCCGTGCTGATTGTTCTCGGCTGGCAGTTTTTCTACATGAACCCGCGCCTCGAAGCGCAGCGTCAGGCCGAGCAGGCCGCCAAGCAGCACCAGCAGGCGCAGCAGGCCCAGACGACGCAGCCAGCTCCTGCGGGCACTGCGGTCAACGGTTCGCTGCCGGCAAACGGCCAGACGACCTCGGCGGTCCTCACCCGTGACCAGTCGGTCGAAAAGACCGCATCCGCGCGCGTTGTCATCGATACGCCGGCCCTTGCCGGCTCCATCAACCTGGAAGGCGCCCGCCTCGACGATCTCCGTCTGAAGGCCTATCACGAGACTGTCGACAAGAGCAGCCCGATCATAACGTTGTTCAGCCCGGCCGACACCAAGGATGGCTATTTCACCGAACTCGGCTACGTCGGCAGCGACGCGACCGGTGCAGTCCCCGGCCCTTCGACGCTTTGGAAGCTCGCAAGCGGCGACAAGCTGACCGACAAGACGCCGGTGACGCTCTCCTACACCAATGACAAGGGCATCACCTTCAGCCGCACGATCTCCGTCGACGATCGCTATATGTTCACGATCACCGACAAGATCGCCAACGCCAGCCAGGCGCCGATTGCACTGTCGAGCTATGGCCGCGTCACCCGCTATAACAAGCCCGAGACGCCTTCCGCCTACGTCCTGCATGAAGGTTTCATCGGCGTTATCGGCGATGACGGCCTGATCGAGACCAAATATGCGTCTACCGAAAAGGAAGCCACGACGCCCGCCAAGGCGACCGGCGGCTGGCTCGGCATGACGGACAAGTATTGGGCCGCAACCATCGTGCCGCCGCAGTCGACCGCTTATGACGCCCGCTTCTCGCACTTCGCTGATGGCACGCCGCGTTATCAGGCAGATTACAAGCAGGATGCGATCACGGTAGCCCCCGGCCAGTCGATCGACCTGAAGAACCTCGTCTTCGCCGGCGCCAAGGAAGTTCCGGTCATCGACCGCTATGAGACCAGCTATTCGATCCCGCGCTTCGACCGCCTGATCGACTGGGGCTGGTTCTATTTCATCACCAAGCCGATGTTCAAGCTGATGGATTTCTTCTTCCGCTACTTCGGCAATTTCGGCGTCGCCATCCTCTGCACCACTATCGTCGTCAAGGCGCTCTTCTTCCCGCTCGCCAGCCGGCAATATGCCTCCATGGCGAACATGAAGCGCGTGCAGCCGAAGATGGAGGAACTGAAGGCCAAGTTTGGCGACGACCGCATGGCCCTGCAGCAGGCGACCATGCAGCTCTACAAGGAAGAGAAGATCAATCCGATCGCGGGCTGCTGGCCGGTGCTCTTGCAGATCCCGATCTTCTTCTCGCTCTACAAGGTGATCTACATCACCATCGAGATGCGCCACGCGCCGTTCTTCGGCTGGATCCAGGATCTTTCCGCGCCGGATCCGACCTCGATCGTCAACCTGTTCGGCCTGCTGCCCTTTGCGGCTCCGACCTTCCTGCATCTCGGCATCTGGCCGCTGATCATGGGCGTCACCATGTTCTTCCAGATGCGTATGAACCCGACGCCCCCCGATCCGACCCAGGCGATGATCTTCAACTGGATGCCGCTGGTCTTCATGTTCATGCTGGCAAGCTTCCCAGCCGGCCTTGTGATCTACTGGGCCTGGAACAACACGCTCTCGGTCATCCAGCAGTCGATCATCATGAAGCGCCACGGCGTGAAGGTGGAACTCTTCGACAATCTGAAGAGCCTCTTCAAACGAAAACCGGCGCCATCGAAATGACGACAAAAGCCTCGCTCCGGCGGGGCTTTTCTTTTTCCGGCGGCAGGTGCGTTCGACGCGACCTCCAGCACCGATGCGCCGCCCATCATGGCTCATCGCAATGCTGCGATGGAAGATAGCGCAACGATGGAAAGCCCGCCGAGAGCGGCCGTGATGGCGAGTGACGGCGTGATGCCGATATTCTCCATCGCGAAGGCCAGAGCGAACGGGGCAAGAGCTGAAAGCATCAGCCGCGCCGCCATCATCTTCCCCTGAAGCTTCCCGTAGCCGTCACTGCCGAAAAGATGCAGAGGCAACGTCCCGGTGACGATGCTGAGGAGGCCGTTGCCCATGCCGAAGATCATCGCGAAGGCCATGGCGCCGGGCAAGGAGGGAGCCGAAAGCATAAGCACCAGCACACCTGCCGGAATCAGCATCGAAGCGATCACGGCCAGATGGAGTGCTGGCAGGTTCTTGCCGAAAACCATATTGGTGAGGCGGCTGCCGACCTGCGATGGGCCGAAGAGCGTCCCTACGAGAGCGGCGGTCGCACTAAGACCGAGGCCGGATAGCAGTGGCACCAGATGCACCAGAACGGCCGAACTGACCAGCGACATCAGCGAAAAACCCGTAACCATGATTGCAAAGCCAAGGCGACGGCGAGCAGGTGGCAACACACCCTCTACGCGCCGAGCTACGGTCGATGCCTTCGCACCGCGCGAGACTCCCTGACGCGACAACCAGGCGTGGATTGGTAGGCAGATACTAAGGTTGAGCGCGGCGAAAGCCAAATAGACGTTCTGCCATGTGAGATGCGCATGAAGTGCCGTGGTCATCGGCCAGAAGATTGTCGAGGCGAATCCGCCGATCAGCGTCAGATAGGTAATGCTGCGGGAGGCGACCTGCGGTCGGATTTGCACGAGCAGCGCAAAGGCCGCGCCATACTGGACCAGGTTGGCGGAAGCTTCGATCGCAACAAGTGCGGCGACATAGGCTGCCTTGTTGGGCGCAAAGGCACAGGCGGCCAGGGCGACAGCCGCTATGAGGGAGCCGATCGTCATCACTCGGGCGGCGCCGATCCTGTCGAACAGCACGCCGAGCCATGGTGCGGTGAGGCCGCCGATCAGAAGCGCGGCTGACAGCGCGCCGAAAACCCATTCGCTCGACCACGCGAACTGCGCAGCCATATCGGGCGCGAGGATGCTGAAACTGTAGTAGAGAGTGCCGTACCCGATAATCTGCGTGATGCCGAGCGCAAGCACGGCAAGAAGAGGCACCCGTTCAGACAAGGCGCTTGCCGTCAGCATCGAGAACCTGCTCGCCATCTTCCTTTACGAACGGGCCTTTATGCGTATCTGGCAAGATATCCAGGACGACTTCCGAAGGCCGGGCCAGGCGCGTGCCTATGGGCGTGACGACGAACGGGCGGTTGATCAGGATCGGATCCTTCAACATGGCTTCGAGCAACTGGGCATCGGTCAGGTCCGGATTGTCGAGGTGGAGTTCGGCATAGGGCGTGCCATTTTGGCGGATCGCCTGCCGGACAGTCAAACCCGCATCGGCAATCATCTTGATGAGATCATCGCGACTTGGTGGATTGCTCAGATATTCGATGACGATGGGCTCGATGCCGGCATTGCGGATCATCGCCAGCGTATTGCGCGATGTGCCGCAGTCGGGATTGTGGTAGATCGTGACATCCATGGTCATGGGGCAAGTTCCGTTTCAGCGAGAGTTTGAGGATTGCGGGCTTCCATCAGTAGCCAGCTCGCGAGCAACACCGCCAGCAATGCGCCGAGGACTTCCGCGACGATGAAACCCGGCAGATCGACAGGGCGGATGCCGGCGAAGGTGTTCGTCAGCGAGCGGGCGATTGCGACAGCCGGATTGGCGAAAGAGGTGGAAGCGGTGAACCAGTACGCAGCCGTGATGTAGAGGCCGACCAGCCATGCCACGGCGTCGGCGCGAAACCGCAGCCCGGCGAGGATGACGAAGACAAGGCCGAAGGTGGCCGTCACCTCGGCCAGCCATTGCGCGCCGCCGCTGCGAATGGTCGTCGAGGCCTGCAGCAACGGCAGTTCGAACATGGCATGCGCAAGGATCGTTCCGAAAATCCCGCCAAGGATCTGGGCGACGACATAGCCCAAAGCCGACATCGAGGTCAGCTCGCGGCGTATCGCAAAGACCAACGACACGACCGGGTTGAAGTGAGCGCCGGATATCGGCCCCAGGACGGTGATCAGCACGACGAGGATCGCACCCGTAGGCAGCGTATTGGCGAGCAGCGCAAGCGCCGTATCGGTTGTCAGCCTGTCCGCCATGATGCCCGAACCGACCACCGTCGTGACCAGAAGACCCGTGCCCAAGGCCTCCGAGAAAAGACGGCGCGAAAGCGGAAAAGATGTCATGGTTTCAGGCCCCAGATCAGCATATTCAAGGAACGTTTCTCGCAGCTGGTACGCAGCAGGCAGCGACTTGTGTCGCCGGCGCGCAGACCTCCGGGTGCCCCGCGCAGCAGTCCTCCATCAGGAAGCGGACGAGACCTCCGAGCACATGGTAGTTGGCGGTGTAGACGATAGAGCGGGATTCCCGTTGCTGGCCCACGAGTCCGGCCCGATCCAGTTCCTTCAGATGGAACGAGACATTCGAGGGCGACACGTCGAGCTTTTCTGCAATCGCGCCCGCAGCCATGCCGTCAGGACCGGCAACGACGAGCATGCGGACGATCTGCAGGCGGGTCTCCTGAGAGAGAGCGCCGAACGAAGCGAGGGCTTGACCTTCATCCATATTTCAATAATCCTTGAAACGTTGAAATATGGAGTACCTCAAATGAACACGATCGACAAGACCCCAGCTTCGGATATCAGCATCGGCCTTCTGCTTGAGACCTTGGCCGCTTCCCGCGATCTGCCCCTTATATTCCGCTATGACGGACGGCCGGTGAGGCCGGGCTATCATGTCACAGAAGTCAAAGCCGGGCAGTTTTCGGCACTGGACTGCGGGGCCAATCCGGAAACATGGGCGGAGATTTTCGTGCAGCTTTGGGATATCGACGAAGGCAACCGCACGCATATGCCAGCGGGCAAATTCGCCGCTATCATCGGCAAAGTTTCCGAGCACGTGCAGCTCGACGGTTCCGCAAGGCTGACCTTTGAAGTAAGCGACGGGGTGCAGCCGATGCAGCTCTACTGTGCATCGACTCCCGCTATCGGTAACGGTGCGGTGCATGTCAACCTCATTCCCCGCGCAGCTAGCTGCAAGCCGCGTGACCGGTGGCTGGTCGGGCAAGCTCAAGCGGCCGCTTGCTGTGGCCCAGCAAATGCCGTCACGTGTTGCGGTTAGCCATTACCGACTCTTTGAGGCGGCATCGAAGCTCGGCGGCACGAAGCCAAATGCCGATCAAAACTTGACTTTCTTGAGCAAAACCTCGAAGCCAGACCATCAACGCAAGCAAAAGACTGAGCAAATGGCAGATCAGACGACAAAAGACGACAAGCCGCTTTTCGGGCGTCCGTGGATTTTCATTCGCGGCGTGCCGTCGATGAAATTTCTGCCGCCGGAAGGGCCGCCGGAAATCGCTTTTGCCGGCCGCTCCAATGTCGGCAAGTCGTCGCTGATCAATGCCCTGGTCGGGCATAAGGGGCTGGCGCGTACCTCGAATACGCCGGGGCGCACCCAGGAACTCAACTATTTCGTTCCCGATGGTTTTTCCGGCGAGAGCGGCGACCTGCCACCGATGGCTCTGGTTGACATGCCGGGTTACGGCTATGCCGAAGCACCGAAGGATCAGGTGGATGCCTGGACGAAACTGGTATTCGACTATCTGCGCGGACGCACGACGCTGAAGCGCGTCTATGTACTGATCGACAGCCGGCATGGTATCAAGAAGAACGATGCGGAGGTTCTGGACCTTCTCGACAAGGCGGCAGTTTCCTATCAGATCGTGCTGACCAAGACCGACAAGATCAAAGAGGCGGGCATACCGAAGCTGCTCGCCGATACCGCTGAAAAAATTCGTAAGCGCGCCGCCGCCTATCCCGGCATCCTTGCCACGTCATCGGAAAAGGGCGTTGGTCTTCAGGAGTTGCGCGAGGCCATTGGCGTGACGGTCGGCATCCAGGTTTGAGGATGGCATCGATCTAACGCAGCCGCCGCCCCCTGACCTCGTATCAGGAGACGACGACCGTGTTGCCGATGGGGATTACATCTTCGGCAACAACACTTTGTCGACGACATGGATTACGCCGTTCGACTGTTTGACGTCGGCGATGGTGATGTGAGCGGTGCCGCCCGCTTCGTCGGTCAACGTCAGCTTGCTGCCCTTGGCCATAGCCTTGATCGTGCAGCCACCGACGGTCTTCAGATCGTATTCACCGCCTTTGCTCTTTGCCCATTTATCGATGGCGGCCGCCATGTCGTCACCGGCCACGACATGGCAGGTCAGGATCTTGACCAACTTCTCCTTGTTCTCAGGCTTCAGCAATGTTTCGACCGTGCCCGCCGGCAATTGTTTGAACGCTTCATTGGTCGGCGCGAAGACGGTGAATGGGCCCTTGCCCTCAAGCGTATCGACGAGGCCAGCCGCCTTAACGGCTGCGACCAGGGTCGTGTGGTCCTTGGAGTTCACGGCATTCTGGATGATGTTCTTGCTGGCATACATCGCAGCGCCGCCGACCATCGGGTCCTTGGCATAGGCAAGACTGCTTGCAGCGGAGAGCATTGCAGCTGCGGCAGCAATGCGAAATACGGTCTTGATCATAACGTCTCCTCTTCCTCTATATTGCCCCGATCGGGCGGGGTCGGAAGAAGATACGGAGCGCGCTGGCAAACAGTTTCAGCGTCGATCGCTTTTCGCGAGCAGAAATTCCTCAGGGCAAATGGATAGTACCGGAAGCGACGACATCGCCCGTCGGTTTGCCGGTCGGCGAACCGCCAAAGGGCTCGACGCTGACGGCGATGATTGCGCCCTCCGTCAATTTAGCGTGAAGTTCCGACGGGAGGATGATTTCACCATCGCCGCCCTGCGGCAGAACGCCCAGCGCCTCGGCCGGATCGCTGCCGCGAATCAGCCAAAGCTCAAGCGACTTTTCTTCCGGTTTGCCGGCAGCGACCGGCGTCACCTTCAAGCGCCCATTGGCAGCGTCATAATTGGCGAGGAGCGTGATCGGGCTGTTCTGGCCGGAGAGGGATGCGGTCAATTGCTTGCCCGATGTCCCGCGCGGGACGCCCTCATTCGTGATCGCAAAGACGAGAACGCCGGCCGCCAAGAACAGCGAACCGAAGGCCACCGAACGCCAGATCAAAAGGGAATTCCAGAGCTGGGCACCGAATGCCACGTCACCGAAAATCCGCTTCTCGATCTTCGGATAGACCGAAGAAGAGGGCGTCACCGTTTCATATTCCTCGTTGAATTCCGAGAGGTTCTGCTCCCAGCGGCTGACGATGGCGGCAAACTGGCGGTCGCTGCGCATCCGGCGCTCGACCTTCTGCCGGTCCTCCAGGGAGAGCACGCCAAGCACATATTCTCCGGCCAGGACTTCATCGCGGGAGCGGCCTCCCTTGCTTTGATCGGGCGTACTCATCTGTCCATGCACTCTCTCAGTCTGATCAGGCTTCGACGCAGCCAGGTGCGCATCGTGTTCAATGGTACAGCGTGTTGGTCGGCGAGCTCCTGGTAGCTCAAGCCCTCGACATAGGCGCTGCGAACTGCCCGCGCGCGATCAGCTTCCAACTCTTCCATGCACCTGTCAATCCGCCTTCCCTCCCCCTTCACGATTGCTTGCTCTTCGGGGCCGGGTTCCAGGTCGGCGAGATCGTAGGCGCTATCTATTTCATCGGCTATCGGCTTGCGGGCACGAACGAAATCGATGGCTCGATTGCGCGCGATTGCCGTCAGCCAGGGCATCGCAGGCCCTTCCGCAACAGCAAATTGTTCGGCTCGCTGCCAGACCTTGATATAGACCTCCTGCAAAACCTCTTCCGCATCCGTTTTGTTGCCGACGATACGCAGGCAAACACCGAGAAGTTTCGGGCTGGTACGCTTGTAAAGCGCAGCAAAGGCTTTCTGATCACGCATGGCGACGCGGCCGATCAGCGCTTCCGTCTCCTCGCTCGCCGTCATCCAACACCCCACCCAGACGCCTGGCTCAACATTAAGACAAAAGTACGCCCAGGCAAGCTCACCGACGCGATCAATTTTGACAGCGCTATTGTGACACAGCATCAACTTATGCCGACATCATTATTCCCTCTGTCAAAAACTTGAGATAAAAGGCCCGCGAACAATTCCGAAGGGTGCACCATGTCCGAAGCCCAAAGCGAACTCCAAGCCAACCTGCTCGCACAGGCGCTGCCCTATATGCAGCGTTACGAAAACAAGACCATCGTCGTGAAATATGGTGGTCATGCCATGGGCAACGTCGAACTTGGCAAGGCCTTTGCGGCCGATATCGCTCTCCTGAAGCAGTCCGGCGTCAACCCGATCGTCGTCCATGGCGGTGGCCCGCAGATCGGCGCCATGCTGACGAAGATGGGCATCGAATCGAAGTTCGAAGGCGGGTTGCGCGTCACTGACCAGAAGACGGTCGAGATCGTCGAAATGGTGCTCGCCGGCTCGATCAACAAGGAAATCGTCGCGCTGATCAACCAGACCGGCGAATGGGCGATCGGCCTTTGCGGCAAGGACGGCAACATGGTCTTCGCCGAAAAGGCGCGCAAGACCATCAAGGACCCAGATTCCAACATCGAGCGCGTGCTCGATCTCGGTTTCGTGGGCGAAGTGGTCGAAGTCGACCGCACGCTGCTCGATCTGCTTGCCAAGTCCGAGATGATCCCGGTCATCGCCCCGGTTGCCCCCGGCCGCGACGGCGCGACCTACAACATCAACGCCGATACCTTTGCCGGCGCGATCGCCGGAGCGCTGAGCGCCACGCGCCTGCTTTTCCTCACGGATGTTCCGGGCGTCCTCGACAAGCAGGGCCAGCTCATCAAGGAATTGTCCGTCGCCCAGGCGCATGCCCTGATCGCCGACGGCACGATTTCCGGCGGCATGATCCCAAAGGTCGAGACCTGCATCGACGCCATCAAGGCCGGTGTTCAGGGCGTGGTTATCCTCAACGGCAAGACAGCCCATTCCGTGCTGCTCGAAATCTTCACCGAGCACGGCGCGGGCACGCTGATCGTTCCGTAAGGCAGCTTGGCCTGCAATGTCTCAAAGACGCTCCGCACATGCGATTGCGAAGCGTCGACAGGCGCGTCAGGACGGCCGATAGATCGCTTCGGCCTCGCTTTTCAGCATTCCCATGACCGAACGGTAAGGGGCCGGTCCATAGCTGATGCGGCTGACACCCAGCCTTGCCATGGTTTCATTGTCCGGCGTCGTCGGGCGCACCATGATGTTAACAGGCAGGGGCGAGCGTTCGCAGAGGGCGCCGATCAACTCCGGTTCCACCAGGCCCGGCGCGAAGAAACCGCTGGCACCAGCCTCGGCAAAAGCATCGGCGCGCTGATAGGCTTCATCCAGCAGGAGCTGATGATGTGCCGTATCGCTTTCCTGCAGGAAAAGATCGGTGCGGGCGTTGATGAACAAGGGCATTTCCCGGCGATCGGCCATTTCGCGGATGGCGCGGATGCGGGCCGCCTGCACCTCGATAGGATGAACGCCGTGGCCGCCGATCACCTGGTCTTCGAAATTGATGCCGATGGCGCCGTGGTCCATGATCTTTTCGACATTGGCGGCGACTTCATCGGGTTCGACTGCATAACCGCCCTCGAAATCGACCGACAGAGGCAACGGGCTCGTCACGGAAATTAGCCTGGCGGTTACCGCCAGCAGCGATAGCGGAATTGCCTGGCCATCCCCGAAACCATTGGCGGCGGCGACCGACCAACTCCCCGTTGCCAGCGCTTTGGCGCCGGCTTCGGTGACAGCCTTGGCAGAGCCAGCATCCCAGATATTGAAAAGGATCAGCGGCTCGCCCTTCTTGTGCAGCCGCGCGAATTCCTGCGCCTTTTCCACCTGACTCATCGCATCCCCTCCGAAAAGCCCTGACGGGTGATTTCCGCTCCTCGACCCGAAGAGCTTAAGCCCTCCCTCACACGGCAGATAGAGTAAAACCCGGGAAATCAATAGTAAAATCATAGCCGGCATTGAATCATCCGGCAATCTCGCCATCGTGACCTGCATGCTGCAGCATGAATATTTTCCTTCCCCTTTCAGGAAAGGGCATGCGATAAGGCCCTATGAACCAGACAAAAACTTTATCCGAACCATCCGATTTCTCTGATATCCGCGATTGGGTGTTCGATCTCGACAATACGCTCTATCCGCATCATGTCGATCTCTTCGCGCAGATCGACAAAAACATGACGGCCTATGTTTCGGCGCTGCTGCAGATGGAGCGCGAAGACGCTCGCAAGCTGCAGAAGCAATATTATCTCGATCACGGCACGACCCTGCAGGGATTGATGATCCACCACGGCATCGACCCTAACGACTTCCTGGAGAAGGCGCACGCAATCGACTATTCGGCGCTGGCGCCGCAGCCGGAGCTCGCCGCCGCCATCAAGGCATTGCCGGGCCGCAAGTTCATCTTCACCAACGGCAGCGTCAAACACGCCCAGGCGACGGCCGGCGCACTCGGCATCCTCGATGGCTTCGACGATATTTTCGATATCGTCGCGGCCGACTACGTGCCGAAACCCGCCGGCAGCACCTATGACAAGTTCATGAGCCTTCATCGCGTCGATACGACGAGAGCGGCCATGTTCGAGGACCTGCCGCGTAATCTTACTGTACCGAAGGCGCTCGGCATGAAGACGGTGCTTCTCGTGCCGCAAAATCTTGAGACGACGGTCGTCGAATGGTGGGAACGGACCACCGGTGAAGACGACCACATCGACTACGTGACCGACGACCTCACTACCTTCCTGAAGGCGCTGGTTTAACTCTCCATCAGGACCTGGTTACGAAAGTTTCATGCGCCTTACAGAGGTTTAATTGGTCGTTTTCGACCGCCAACCCTATCGTTTGACCATTCCTCGACACGAAAGGAAAAGCGATGAACGGGAAAAAACTTCTTCTGGCCGGACTTTCCGCAACCCTGCTTCTCGGCGGTGCCGCACAGGTGGCGCTCGCCGCTTCGCATGGTGGCGACCGTGGGGGCAGGCACCATCATCACGAAGGCCGGTGGCACAGACCGCATTTTTCACCTGAAGTCCTTTACGTGCGCATGCTGAAGGAATTCGGCAATCCCGGCGATACGAAGCTCACCAAGGATGAAGTGAAGGCCGGCGTCGACAAGATCTTCGACAAGGTCGACGTCGATCATGACGGTGAGATCACTCCCGGCGAATATCGCGCCTATCGCCAGGAGCAGATGAAGCAGTGGCAGGCCGAACACGCAAAGGCCGATGGCGATCAGGCTCCAAACGGCCAGGCGCAAAGCAATCAGGCCCAGGATAATCAGGCCCAGGATAATCAGGCTCCGGCCGACCAGGCTAAAAACGACAATGACACGGGCGGCGAAGGCCATCGCCATCACAGACCGCATGGCCGCTTCATGCATGAGGCGATGATCTTCCGCTTTGCCGATACCGATCAAAGCGGCCAGATCAGTAAGAAGGAGGCCGAAGACGCCATGAACAAAGTCTTCGACCGGCTGGACCGCAACCACGATGGTGTCGTCAACCTCGACGACATGCCGGGCCGCCCGCTGCTCTAAGCCCATCGCCCCGGCGATAGTCCGATGAATGAAAGCCCGCCCTCACCTAAGCGACGGCGGGCTTTCCATTTTTCAGTGACCGTTGTCGTGGTTACCGTTGTCGTGCTCGTAGAAATCGGCGACGATCTTCCAGGCTTCGTCGGCGGTATCGACAAAGCTGATAAGGTTCACATCGTCGGGCGCGATGGTGCCGAACTCCGCCAGCGCCTCGAAATTGATGATGTTGCGCCAGAATTTTTCGCCGAAGAGAATAAGCGGCAGGCGCTCCATGCGGCCGGTCTGGATGAGCGTCAGGCATTCGAACAGCTCGTCCATCGTGCCGAAGCCACCGGGGAACACAGCGATCGCCTTGGCGCGCACCATGAAGTGCATCTTGCGGATTGCGAAATAATGGAAGTTGAAGCTGAGTTCCGGCGTCACATAGGCGTTTGGCGCCTGCTCATGCGGCAGGACGATATTGAGGCCGATAGAGGGAGCCCCCTCTTCGGCCGCACCGCGATTGCCCGCTTCCATCACGCCAGGGCCACCGCCGGTGACGACGACATATTCATGGAAGCCGAAGCCGGCGGAATAGCGCGAGCAAAGCCGGGCGAACTTGCGTGCCTCTTCGTAATAAACCGATGCCGCCTCGAGATTGGCGCGCTGCACGTCGTTGCGGGCAGCCCAGGCATTGGTGCCGGGGGCGGGAATGCGCGCGCCACCGAACATGACGACGGTCGATTTGATGCCGCGCTCGGTAAGCGACATTTCGGTCTTCAGCAGTTCCAACTGCAGGCGGATCGGCCGTAGTTCCTCGCGGCACAGGAAATCTTCGTCCGCATAGGCAAGGCGGTAGGACGGCGACATCGACTGCGGCGTGCGCGGCACCGACTCGGCTCGCTGCTTGTCCGCCGAGCTCGTCTTCAACGGGTCCCAAACCCCGTCCTTGCGCCTCAGCCTGCCGTTCTTCCCCTTGCTCATCTACTGATGCCTTTCAAATCGATCATGACGGGCCGTTTCCGTCCGCGAACGGAAATAGCCAAGCTCTTGCATATGCCCCTACAACGCCTTGAATCCAAGCTCAATCGGCGCGGAAAAGACATTCCATTTTCGGCATCCATGCTATAGGACCAATCGACCGCATCCGGACCTTTCTCCGGAAATCACGATAGGCCCCGACGTTGTAAGGAATTCCCATGAGCGCTACCGACCTCGCCTCCCTCGAAAAGTCCATCGAGGCTGCCTTCGACAATCGCGACAATGTGAACACGTCGACGCGCGGCGAAGTCCGCGATGCCGTCGAAACGGCGCTCAATCTCCTCGATAGCGGCAAGGTCCGTGTGGCCGAGCGTGGGGCCGATGGGAGCTGGACTGTCAACCAGTGGCTTAAGAAAGCGGTTCTGCTCTCCTTTCGCCTGAACGACATGAAGATCGTCGAAGGCGGCTCCGGCGGCGCCACCTGGTGGGACAAGGTTCCCTCGAAGTTTGAAGGCTGGGGTGAAAACCGCTTCCGCGAAGCGGGTTTCCGCGCCGTACCGAACGCCGTCGTGCGTCATTCCGCCTATATCGCCCCCAATGCCATCCTGATGCCGTCCTTCGTCAATCTCGGCGCCTATGTCGGTGAAGGCACCATGGTCGACACCTGGGCGACGGTCGGCTCCTGCGCCCAGATCGGCAAGCATGTGCATCTTTCCGGTGGCGTCGGCATCGGCGGCGTGCTGGAGCCGATGCAGGCCGGCCCGACCATTATCGAAGACAATTGCTTCATCGGCGCCCGCTCCGAAGTCGTCGAAGGCTGCATCATCCGCGAAGGCTCCGTGCTCGGCATGGGCGTGTTCATCGGCAAATCCACCAAGATCGTCGATCGCGCCACCGGCGAGATCACCTATGGCGAAGTTCCGCCCTACTCGGTCGTCGTCGCCGGCGCGCTGCCGAGCGGCAACACCATGGCGAACGGCCAGCCAGCTCCGAGCCTCTATTGCGCCGTCATCGTCAAGCGCGTCGATGAGAAGACCCGCTCGAAGACCGGCATCAACGAGCTGCTGCGCGACTGATTTTGAAATTTTCGGAAGCGCGGTTGCCATATCGCGCTTCCCTCATGCTTGCCGGGTGAGCATGCCTGTGCGATTGCTGGAATCGCGGCAAAGATTTTCGAGTCGCCACTGATCCTTTGCCATCGCTTTGCCATTTCCCGCCGGATAAATTGCCTCCGATGACTGTTACCAATCCCATCACGAACCTGCAGACTCTGATCCGCTGCGCCTCCGTCACCCCGGCCGAAGGCGGCGCGCTGACCGCGCTTGCCGATATGCTGCAGCCACTCGGCTTCAAGATCGAGCGCATGACGGCGAGCGAGCCGGGAACGCCCGATATCGAAAATCTCTATGCGCGGCTCGGCACGGACGGACCGCATCTGATGTTTGCCGGCCATACGGATGTCGTGCCGGTCGGCGATGCCGCTTCCTGGAGCCATCCGCCTTTTGCTGCCGAAATCGCCAATGGCGAGCTTTTCGGCCGTGGCGCCGTCGACATGAAGGGCGGCATCGCCTGCTTCGTGGCAGCGGTTGCGCGTCACATCGAGAAGCATGGCAAACCCGCCGGCTCGATCTCCTTCCTGATCACCGGCGACGAAGAAGGACCCGCGATCAACGGCACGGTGAAGCTGCTGCAATGGGCGGCCGAGCGCGGCGAGACATGGGATGCCTCGCTCGTCGGCGAACCGACCAACCCTGACCGACTCGGCGACATGATCAAGATCGGTCGCCGCGGCTCGATCTCCGGTACCATCACGGTCCACGGGATTCAAGGCCACGCCGCCTATCCGCACCTTGCCGACAATCCCGTGCGCAGCATCATCAAGCTAACGGAAGCGCTGCTCGATCCACCCTTCGATGCCGGCACGGACAATTTCCAGCCGTCGAACCTCGAAGTGACGACGATCGACGTCGGCAATACCGCAACCAATGTCATTCCCGCCAAGGCGACTGCTGCCTTCAACATCCGATTCAACGACACCTGGACCGCCG
This sequence comes from Rhizobium sp. No.120, assembly GCF_054558365.1. Taxonomy (NCBI): domain Bacteria; kingdom Pseudomonadati; phylum Pseudomonadota; class Alphaproteobacteria; order Hyphomicrobiales; family Rhizobiaceae; genus Rhizobium; species Rhizobium sp. No.120. The sequence goes on along the minus strand of NZ_BAAJNQ010000002.1, from coordinate 344,867 downwards.
ATACGCTGAAGGCGGAAATCCTGGCACGCCTGGATGCGGCCGCCGCCGATGAGACGCTGCGGCCCGGGCGTCCGCCGGCGAAATACGAGATCGTCTGGTCGGAGCGCCCGAGCCAGGTCTTCCTGACGCGCAACAATGCGCTCATCGCCTCGCTCTCGTCCGCCATCGAAAACATCACCGGTCAAAGGCCGGCGCTGTCGACCACCGGCGGCACGTCCGATGCCCGCTTCATCAAGGACTACTGCCCCGTCGTGGAATTCGGGCTTGTCGGCCAGACCATGCATATGGTCGACGAACGCGTGGCGCTCTCAGATCTCGAAACGCTGACCGAGATCTACCGGGCCTTCATCCAACGCTGGTTCGAGAATGCCGAGCTTTAAGGAAGTCCAATACTACCTGTCCGGCCTGTGGCTGCTGATCCGGATGGACGCACGCGGATTCCAATATCTGGACATTTCGGATCGCGGCATGCTGCGCTCCTTCTGGGCGATTTTCTGGAGCCTTCCATCGATTGGCATTTCCTGGCTGTGGTGGCAGCAGGCCTATCTGCGTGCCATGCCGCCCGAAACAGCGACCGGCCTGGCCTTTTTCCTGAGGCTGGCGCTGGTCGAGGCGGCGAATTGGCTGATTCCGCTGGTTCTTGCCGGCGTATTGCTGCTGTTTTTCCGTTTTGGCGAGAAGTTCACGCCGATCGTTGTGGTGGTGAACTGGCTTGGCGTGCCGACATCCTATCTTAATGCACTGCTCATCGCTCTGATCGCCTTCGTTCCAGGTTCCAGTGGATTGGCGGCGCTGCTATGGCTCGTCCTGATGATCGCGATCATATTTTCGCTGGCCCGGATGCTTCGAATGATCTGCGGCACGCATCCGCTCTTCATCGGCGCGCTGACACTCGTGCTGCTGATCCCTACCATTCTGCTGACGGATTTTCTGCAACGCTTCCTCGGCGTCTATCCGCCGATCTGACGCCAACGTCTAACGAATGACGACTTCGCCGTCTTCCTTGATGAAGGGGCCGATATCGGGGTTCGGCAGAATATCGAGCACGAGTTCGGAGGGGCGGCAGAGGCGTACGCCTTTCTCGGTCACGACGATCGTGCGGTTGATCAGGATCGGGTGTTCGATCATCCGGTCAAGCAGTTGATCCTCAGTGAGATCAGGGTTGCTAAAGCCGAGTTCGTCATAGGGCGTCCCTTTCTGCCTGAGAATATCGCGAACGGTCAGGCCGATGGCTGCAAGGAGCGCCACCAGTTGTTCGCGGCTCGGCGGGGTCTTCAGATACTCGATGACAACGGGTTCCTCACCCGATTGGCGGATCATCGCCGGCGTATTGCGCGATGTGCCGCAAGCCGGATTATGATAGATCGTCACCGTCATCGATAGTCTCTCCTTCGCTGCCGGCCGAACCGGCACCGTCACGATAATCCACTTGCATGAAATAGAGCCCATCCGGCGGGGCGACAGGGCCGCAGGCCTTGCGATCTTTTGCTTCGAGCGCAGCACGCACATCGTCCGGCGACCATTTACCCTCGCCCGCGAGCTTCAATGTGCCGGCGAAGGAGCGGATCTGATTGTGCAGGAAGCTTTGCGCCGTGGCGCGGATCTCGATCAGCTCGCCGCTGCGCGTCACATCCAGCCGATCGAGCGTGCGCACCGGGCTGTTTGCCTGGCAATGCGCCGAGCGGAAGGTGGTGAAATCGTGCCGGCCCACAAGGGTCTGGGCCGCAGCATGCATGGCCTCGTGGTCCATATCCTTCGGCACCCACCAGGCGCGTCCAGCTTCCAGCGCAAGCGGCGCACGGCGCGCGATGATACGATAGAGATAGTGGCGGCGGATGGCTGAAAAGCGCGCATCGAAGCTTTGGTCGACCTCGACGATATCGAGAATGGCGATACGGTTACCGGCAAGCTTCAGGTGGGCGTTCAGGGCATTGCGCAGGGTATAGACCTTCCATTCCTTGGAAAGGTCGGCATGCATAACCTGCCCCATAGCATGGACGCCGGAATCGGTGCGCCCAGCGCCCCGGATCGAAACCGTTTCGCCGGTCAAGGACAGAATTGCGCCTTCGATCGCACCCTGCACAGAGGGACCGTTTTCCTGGCGCTGCCAGCCGACATAGGGGATGCCGTCATATTCGACGATCATCTTGTAACGCGGCATCAGGCTTGCTCCGAGGCGAGCACGGTGCCCGGCGAGATCGGCGTGCCACGCAGGAAATCAGCAGCAGCCAAGGGCTTGCCGCCGGCCTTCTGCAGCTTCGTCAATTTGACGGCGCCAGAAGCGCAGGCGATGACGAGATCATCCGTCAGGACCTGACCGGAGGCTCCGTTGCCCTCTGTCAATTCCGAACCCAAAACCTTGATGCGTTCGGGGCGGCCGGCAATGTCGGCCTCGAACCAGGCGCCGGGAAAAGGCGACAGGCCGCGAATGTGATTATGGACATCGGCTGCCGGCCTGCCGAAATCGATGCGCGTTTCGCCTTTGCCGATCTTTGCGGCATAAAGAACGCCTTCGGATGGCTGCACGGTCAATGGCAGCTCATCGTGCTCCAGCTTGTTCATGACCTCGGCCATGGCCTTTGCACCCACGAGCATCAGCTTGTCATGCAGTTCACCCGCGGTCATGGTGTCGCCGATCTCAACTTCGCGTGCCAGCGCGACCGGACCGGTATCGAGCCCCTTGTCCATCTTCATCACCATCATGCCGGTTTTTTTGTCGCCGGCCATGATCGCTCGCTGGATCGGTGCAGCGCCGCGCCAGCGCGGCAGCAGTGAGGCGTGACCGTTGTAGCAGCCGAGGCGCGTACCGGTCAGGATCGCTTCCGGTAGCAGCAGGCCATAAGCGACGACGACGGCGACATCGGCATTCAGATCGCGAAAACGCTGACGCTCGTCCGGATCCTTGAAGTTGATGGGCGTGAAAACCGGCAGGCCCAGCAATTCGGCCGCCTGATGCACCGGCGATTTCTGCAGGTCGAGCCCTCGCCGGCCGCCGGGACGTGGCGGCTGCGTATAAACGGCACGAATCTTGTGACCGGCATCGATCAGGGACCGCAATGTCGGCACGGAGAATTCGGGCGTTCCCATAAAGATGATGTTGAGCGACATGCGATCCATCCGGCTAAGATATCAGGTTTCGAATGACCCACCGGCGGAGACACGTGCCATCGGGTCCAACACTAGCCGCCTTCAAACGGGTTTACGAGCTTGAGATCAAGCCCCTCGAAGTCTTTTGTATTACGCGTCGCCAATGTCGCGCCATTCGCAAGGCAGATAGCGGCGATCATGGCGTCTTGTATGGAAATCTGATGTCCCGAACGTGCGCGAATGCGTCCTGTTTCAATAGCGGACTTTTGATCGAACCGAAGTATCCTACCTTGGAACGACGCAAGCAATGCATTGAAAATTTGCGCATAACGATCCGATCCGGTGCGGAGTAAGAAGCGCTCCGCACCGTAGGACTGCTCCATCACGACAACATCGCAAAGATAGAATTCCGTGCTGGATCGAGCCTTCATCCAAACACCAACATTTTGATCGGGTGCAGGTTTTTGCAATTCCGAAATGACATTTGTGTCGAGCAGGATCATTCAAAATCTTCCACCGGGCGGCCGAAGTCCTTCTTTCTCTCTGCTTCGATCTCATCCATGATACGGGCATATTCCGTTGCCGCCGCGTCATCGCCATCGTAGAGAATTGGCCGAAGAAAGTCCCAGGCAGACAATCGAGGGCTCTCCGTCGCGGCTTTCTCCGCGATCAGCGCCTTTTGCAAAAGCTCTTTTGCTTCTTCTGAGAGGCTGCGCCCCGCCTGCTTTGCCCGTTCTGCAATATCCTGCTTCATCGGTTCGGAAATATCGCGAATCAAAAGATCGCTCACTTGCGCCTCCATTTGATATCAATGATATCATAGGCATCGCAACTCGATCTTTCAATAGCCGGGGATCACAGAGCCTTGGACTTCGCGGCCTTGGTGAACTTCTTGATCACCATCTCGCGCTTCAAGCGCGAGATATAGTCGATGAAGAGCACGCCGTTCAGGTGGTCGATCTCATGCTGCACGCAGGTCGCCAGCAGACCATCCGCCTCGGTGAGCTGCTCCTTGCCGTTGCGGTCCAGATGCTTGACGGTGACGCGCGCCGGGCGCTCCACCTCGGCGTAATAATCCGGAATGGAGAGGCAGCCTTCCTCATAGACCGAACGATCGTCCGAAGACGCGACGATTTCCGGATTGATGAAAACCAGCGGCTTCTTCTCTTCGCCTTCGCGCGCGACATCGATGACGAGCATGCGGCGGGGGACGCCGATCTGGATCGCTGCAAGGCCAATGCCCGGCGCGTCATACATGGTTTCCAGCATGTCGTCGGCGAGGCGCTGAATTTCGGTATCGATCTGCTCGACGGGCTTGGAAGCCTGGCGGAGCAGCGGATCGGGCAAAATGATGAGTGGCTTGATCGTCATGACGTTTCCCATAACGCATCTTGTTGTGCGATGGAATCGCCAAGATGGCGGTGAGGCGGTGTTTTTTCAACGGCCGCCATTTCGATCTGCGTAACTGGTCTGGAAGTTATGTTCACGTTTTGATCTAGATATTCATATCATTTTTGCTATGGTGTCGATGAGAACTTCACCAGTGCGCCAGGTTTCATGTCTTTCATCATCTTCGGCCAAGCCATTTCCACGGTCCAGCTTCTGACCGGCCTCGTTATCCTGCTTGCGATGGCAGTCATCGTCCTTTTCGTCCGCGGCAGGGCACGGGCCGAGGACGATGAGCTCGATACCGAGCATACGATGGCGGCGCTGCTGCGGTCACAGGCGGAGATGCAGGGGCGGCTTGCCACCATGGCAGAAGTCTTCGGCTCCAGGCAGGCCGAGCTCAATCAGGCCATCGGCCAGCGTCTCGACGGCATGTCACAGCGAGTGACGGCGACGATCGGAGAGCAGACGCGCTCGACGCATGAAAACCTGCGCCGCCTGCAGGAAAGGCTTGCCGTCATCGATGCCGCCCAGACCAATATCCAGACGCTCGCCAAGGATGTGGTCGGCTTGCAGGCCATTCTCTCCAATAAGCAGACGCGCGGAGCCTTCGGACAGGCGCGCATGGAAACCATTATCGCCGACGGGCTGCCCATGGGTGCCTATGCATTTCAGACAACGCTTTCCAACGGCTCGCGGCCGGACTGCACCGTGCGCATGCCGAATGGATCGCCGCCGCTCGTTATCGATGCCAAGTTTCCACTGGAAGCCTGGAACGCCATTCGCAGCGCCACCAGCCCCGAACATGGCAAGATCGCCGCACAGCAGTTCCGGAGGGATCTGGAACTGCATATCCGCGATATCTCGGAAAAATATCTGCTTCCCGGCGAGACGCAGGACACGGCCTTTCTCTTCGTGCCGTCCGAGTCGATCTTTGCCGAGATCCACGAGAATTTCGAGGCAATCGTGCAGAAAGCCCAGCGCGCGCGCATCGTCATCGTTTCGCCCTCGCTGCTGATGCTGTCGATCCAGGTCATCCAAGCTGTCCTAAAGGACCAGCGCATGCGCGAGCAGGCTCATGTCATCCAGAGCGAAGTGGCTCATCTGATGGACGACCTGTCACGCCTCGACGAGCGGGTGCGCAAGCTGCAAGGGCATTTCGCTATGGCGCAGAAGGATGTCGACATGATCGTCACTTCTGCCGACAAGCTCGCGAGGCGCGGCGAGCGGATAGAGGCGCTGGAATTCGAGGCCGTGAAAGAGCCCGCCAAGGCGCGCGCGGAAGAACGGCCCAAGCCTGCCGACAACCGCACAAGCCAACTCAAGCTTAGGGTAGTTGACGAAGACTGATCGCTTCGGCAGTGTCGCGCCCAATCGATGCATGATCCGAAAAGACAAAGGCAGCCTTTGGGCAGGATCATGCAGGCGCAACACCCAGGGCAGGACATTGCATGATCACTATTTTCGGCTCCATCAACATGGACCTCATCGCCACCACGGATCGTTTGCCGAAGCCGGGCGAAACGGTTGCCGGCAACGGCTTTTCCACAGCCGCCGGCGGCAAGGGTGCCAACCAGGCACTGGCTGCACGCCGTGCCGGTGCGACGGTCCGCCTCAGTGGGGCGGTCGGCAATGATGCCTTCGCGGAGCCTGCGCTTGCCTTGCTCAATGCGGCGGAAACCGATCTTTCTACCGTCCGGCGTGTGTCCGAACCGACCGGTACGGCTCTCATCCTCGTGGGCGGCGACGGTGAGAACATGATCGCCGTTGTGCCGGGCGCCAATGGTACGAATACCGCCGAACACGCGGCCTCCGCCGTCGCTGCTCTGAATGCCGGCGATACGCTGATGCTTCAGCTCGAAATACCCGTCGCCGCCGTCGAAACCGCGCTCAACGCTGCGAAAGCAAAGGGTGTGCGCACCGTGCTCAATCTCGCCCCCCTTATCCCGGAGGCAGCCCGCCTTGGCCGGCTTGCCGATATCGTCATCGCCAACGAGACGGAATTCGAGAGACTGGCCGGGCAGGATAACATGTCGGCATCCGAGCGCGAGGCTGCCCTTGTCCGCCTTCATGGCGAAACCGGCCAGACGCTGATCGTCACGCTTGGCGGCGACGGCGTCATCGCCATTCGCGACGGCGAGCTCGCACGCGCCAAGGGCCTCGTGATCGAGCCGGTCGACACGGTCGGTGCAGGCGATACCTTCTGCGGCTATTTTGCCGCGAGCCTCGATCAGGGTCTGGATTTTGAAACCAGTCTGCGCCGCGCCGCCGTCGCCGGTTCGCTCGCCTGCCTGAAGCCGGGCGCACAGCCATCTATCCCGGTTGCGAGCGAAGTCGCCGAAGAACTTTAACGGTAAATTTCTTGACCCTTGCGAAGCGCAATTAATTAAATTTTTGCGCTTCGCTATCATTCTCCTCTGGCCTGGCGTGTATAGCCTTCCGGCCGCGGCAGGAATTTTCATGGCGGCTCCATGACAGGGCCATCCTGCGCCGACCCTGCATTCGGATAATGTGTATCCGACGCATCGCTTTTTCGAGGAAATGATGTTCATCTTTCGCATGAAGTCGCTTGCGGCCAAGCTCATCTTGGTCACCGGGCTGGCGATCGCACTCGTTCTGCTGGTTTCCAATTTTCTGCTGATTTCCCAGACCCGCGATCGCGTCGAGACGCTGACGATGGATCAGGCAAATACCGAGGCCAAATCCATTTCCAACGAGATCGCCGCCAATGTCGGCGAACTGGCTAGCGCCGCCCGCTCCATGGCTGGTATCCTCGCACGCGGTCACGAAGGCCATACCTTCGATCGCAAGGGCATCATCAATATCCTCAAGGCGAATGTCGAACAGAATGCCTTTGCCTTCGGCAGCTGGTTCTGCGAACAGCTCGGCACCTTCGACGGCAAGACGACGGAGCTCGCCAACAACAAGGACGAGGGCGTCAACGACAAGGGCGCCTTCACGCCCTATTGGTCGAAGACGAAGGATGGCGGCATCCAGTTCTCGACTTTCGATAATGATTACAGTGCTGCCTGGTGGAAGCTTGCTGCCGACAGCGGCAAAGGCGCGATCACCCCGCCTTATCTCGCGCAGGGCACCGACGTTCCGACGACCATGAGTTCGATCGCTTACCCGGTCTTGTCGGGCGGAAAGCTGATCGGCGTTGCGGGCGTCGACATCTCCCTCAATTCGCTTTCCGCGAAACTGCAGAAAATGCAGCCGTTCGGCAACGGTCGCGTCCTCCTCGTTTCCCAGGACAACAAGTGGCTGGTTGCGCCAAGCGCCGGCCTGCTGATGAAAGACTATAACGGCTCCGGTGCCGATGTGATCAAGGCGGCGCTGACAACCTCTTCCCCAAGCGTCCTTAAGAACCTCTCCGAAAATGGCAGCGAAGCGTTCGACCGCGTCGTCTATCCCTTCGCCGTTCCCGGGCTCAACGCCACCTGGGTTGTTCTCATCGACGTACCGCATAGCGCCATTGCAGCTCCGGTACGCGATCAGACCTATATGATGATCGTTGCCGGAATCCTCGTGCTGGCCGCCGTCATGCTCGCCCTCTACGTGGCCGTACGCGGTTTCGTGCAGAAGCCGCTCGCGGGTCTCGTTGCTAGCGTCAATCGCCTCAGCACCGGCAATTATGCCGAACCGGTCGTCGGCCAAGCGGGTGCAGATGAAGTTGGCTCGGTCGCCAAGGCTCTGGAAGGTTTCCGCTTTGCGCTTGCCGACACGAAGCGCCTCGAAGGTGAAGCCAACGATCAGCGCCTGGCTGCCGAAGGTGAGCGCCGTCGCTCTGAGAGCGAACGCAACGAGAGCGTCGCCCTGCAGCGCCATATCGTCAGCATTCTCGGCCAAAGCCTCGCTGAGCTCTCAAAGGGCAATCTCACTCAGCGGATCACGGACGACTTCCCCGGCGAATATGCCCAGCTCAAGCAGGACTTCAATGCCGCGCTGGCAAGTCTCGAAGAGACGGTTCATACCGTCAATGTCAGCGTCGGCAATATCGGCAGCGGCACCGGCGAAATCAGCAACAGCGCCTCGGACCTCGCCCGCCGCACCGAACAACAGGCGGCAAGCCTGGAAGAGACTGCCGCCGCCCTCAACGAGCTAACCGCGCAGGTCAATTCCAGCGCCGAGAACGCCCGTACGGCAGCCAGCAGCGTCAATGCCGCATCAGAGGATGCCGAGCATTCCGGCGAGATCGTGCAAAAGGCCATCGCCTCCATGCACGGCATCGAGCAATCGTCGCAGGAGGTGTCGCGCATTATCGGCGTCATCGACGAAATCGCCTTCCAGACCAACCTTCTCGCGCTTAATGCCGGCGTCGAAGCGGCCCGTGCCGGCGAGGCAGGCAAGGGCTTCGCCGTTGTCGCGCAGGAAGTGCGTGAACTGGCCCAACGCTCGGCCAATGCCGCCAAGGAGATCAAGACTTTGATCAATGCCTCTGCCGGACAGGTCAAGGAAGGCGTCGATCTGGTCGGCCGCACGGGCGATGCCCTGCACAAAATCGCCCAGCAGGTCATGGAGATCAACGGCCTGATCCGCCAGATCTCCGCCTCCGCCAGCGAGCAGGCCATCGGCCTGAAGGAAATCAACTCGGCCATGAACCAGATGGATCAGGTAACCCAGCAGAATGCCGCGATGGTCGAGGAAACCACGGCCTCAAGCGTCGCGCTTGCCGAAGAAGCCCAGTCGCTCAGAGCGCTCGTTGCGCGCTTCCGCACTGCACGCGCCGTTCAGGATAATGCCAGCGCGTTGCGGGCAACCGCTCAACAGATGCGGGCTCCGGTCGCTCCTCGCCGGGCACCAGCACCTGCGGCCGCACCGGCACGCAAAGCAGTTCCGCAGACCCAGGGCGCCAACGCACTCGCCCAGGACGACTGGGAAGAATTCTGAGCCCACCTTAGACGGATAAAATACGAAGGCCGCCGGATCGCTCCGGCGGCCTTTTGCGTGAATCTTGATCAGATGCGGGCAAACCGTTCCGTCAGCAGCGCGAAGAAGCCATCGGCATCGACATCGCGCATGACCTTGGCATTCCGCTTGCGATCGGTGACATGCCACCAGTCGACCACGGTCATGCCGACGGTCAGTTCCGATGTCACTTCTATTTCCACGTTGCATTCGCGGCCCTTGAAGAGCTCGGGCTTCAGAAGGTAGGCGATGACGGTCGGGTCATGCAGCGGACCGCCGTCCGAACCATATTTCTCAATATCAAAACGCTCGAAGAACTGCAGCATTTCGACCATGGCCTTGGCCGGCGGCGTGCCGACGGCGGCGATGCGCTCGACACGATCGCTGCGTGTCAGCAGCTTATGCGTGACGTCGAGCGGCATCATGACGATGGGAACGCCGGAACGGAACACCACGTCTGCCGCTTCGGGATCGACATAGATGTTGAACTCCGCCGCCGGCGTGATGTTGCCGCCCTCGAAGAAGCCGCCGCCCATCATCACGAGCTCGCGCACGCGGCCGACGATGTCGGGTGCCTTCTGGAAAGCCATTGCGATATTGGTCAGCGGGCCGAGCGTGCAGAGGGTCACGGTGCCCTCCGGCTCCTTGCGCAGCGTGTCGATGATGAAATCGACGGCGTGGCCGGGCTGCAGTTCCATCGTCGGCTCGGAGAGTTCGGGACCGTCGAGTCCAGTCTTGCCATGCACATGTTCGGCAGTGACCAACTTGCGCTTGAGCGGCGCATCGGCGCCTGCAAACACCTTGACGTCGCGGCGATTGCAGAGCTCGCAGACGATGCGGGCGTTGCGGCTGGTCAGCCGCAGCGGCACGTTGCCGGCAACCGTCGTGATGCCGAGCACCTCGATCTCCTCGCGGCTGCCGAAGGCGAGAAAGATCGCCGCAGCGTCGTCCTGACCGGGGTCGGTATCGATGATGATTTTTCTAGGTTCGGTCATGTCTTCAACTTTCCTCCGGTGCAGATCGAGAGGCTTTGTCGCGGGTCCGGTCCGGCTTTGTCAAGCGCTCGCTCGTCATGTCACGAAACGATTTTCACCGTGGATTTCGATCTCGCAAATGCGAAGACCTCATGGCTTGCACTCGAAGGCGCGTACTCCCATATTAGGGACAGCCGGGTGCTGAATATCAGGTCCGGAACGGTCGCTTGACACCCAAGGACTTTGAGACGATGAGCCGGACGACTCCCTTTGCCAGCCCGCTGCTTCTGGGCTTTGATACTATGGAAAAGACGCTTGAGCGGATTTCCAAGGTCAGCGACGGTTACCCTCCCTACAATATCGAACGCATGCGTGCGGACCGCCTGTCGGGCGAGCCGGAACGTCTCCGCATCACGCTGGCGGTCGCCGGCTTTTCCGAGGACGAGCTTGACGTCACCACGGAAGAGAACCAGCTGCTGATCCGCGGACGCCAGACGGAACAAGACGAGCGCGACTATCTCTATCGGGGCATCGCAGCCCGACAGTTCCAGCGCGTATTCGTTCTTGCCGACGGCATGCAGGTGCTCGGCGCCACATTGAAGAACGGTCTGCTCTCCGTCGATCTCATCCGGCCGGAACCTGCCCGCGTGGTAAAGAAAATTAACATTTCGGTCTCACAGTAGAACAACGGCCTAGAGCCGGTTGATTTCAGGCCGAATCAAGCTGAAGTCCGAATCGGCTCTAGAATCAAAGAACTAGAGCACGACGTCATCCGAAAGCCGCTCGCACTTTTGGTCATCATGCTCTGGAGCCGTTGGTCCCTCATACTGGAGGTACGAGCATGTTGTTGAAAGAAGCCACCGCCCGCCTGACCCCATCCGAGCTTGCCAATATCGGCACCGGTGAGGTCGCCTACATCAGAAAAATGGATTGGTCCGAAGTATCCCGCTGCTTCCCGGAAGCGCCGGATATTGATCCGGATGTCGATCTCTGGGCGCTTTTCGGCGCCGACGGCACCCCGATCCTTTTGACGGACAATCGCTCCAGCACCTTCTATCGTGCTGCCGAAGACGAATTGAAGACGGTCAGCCTGCACTGACCATGAGCGTCGTCTGACGGTGAGCGTCACCGTCCGCAAGGACCGCATCGAACCGGCCCCACGCGGCGACGCGCGCGCATGATCCAGACCGCCCAAGCGGCGGTCGTCAAACGGGATAGCACGAATATCTCAATCTGAAATCCTCGCCCGTCATTGGGGCAATCAGACTTTCTTGAAGGTCAGATAGGCCGATGAGCGCCCTTCGCGGCGGGCCTTTGCCTCGTAGCGCGTGCTCGGCCAGCCCTCATAGGGCGTCAGCCAGTCGGTGGCATTCTGCGCGGTCCACTCGAAGCCGCCATGCGCCTGGCAATGCTGCAGCGTCCAATTGACGTAGGTGTCGATATCGGAGGCGAAGCAGAAGCGCGCGCCGGGCTTCAGGACGCGGTGGAAGCGGGCAAGGTTGACCTGCGAAACGAAACGACGCTTCCAGTGCTTCTTCTTCGGCCAAGGATCGGGATAGAGCAGGTCGATCTGGTCCAGGCAGGCGTCGGGCAGCCAATCCAGCACCTGCGTCGCGTCATCATTATAGACACGGATATTGCGCGCGCCACCGTCGTCGACGCTAGCAAGCAGCTTCTGCATCGAATTGACGAAAGGTTCTACGCCGATGAAGCCGGTCTGCGGCTGCTCCAGCGCCCGGTGAATCAGATGTTCTCCACCGCCGAAACCGATCTCAAGGCGCAGACGCTCGGTCGGCACCGGGAAGAGATCGTTCAGCGGCTGCGGCGCCGGGGCGGAAAGATCGAGGATGAACTGCGGCAGCAATGCTTCCAGCTTTTCGGCCTGCTGGCCGCGCAAGGCTTTACCCTTGCGGCGGCCGAAGAATGCTTCCGTCGCCCGCGACCGGCGCTCAGTATCGGTCATGCGGCTTCCCGGAGCTTTACGGCTTCCTTGAGGGCCTTCACCAGGTCCGTACGCTCCCAGGAGAAGGAACCGTCACGGCCGGCCTTGCGGCCGAAGTGACCATAAGCCGAAGTCTTGGCATAGATCGGCTTGTTGAGATCGAGGTGGCGGCGAATGCCCGTTGGCGAGAGGTCCATGTTCTTGCGGATGGCCGCTTCGACTTGATCTTCGGTAACACCCTTGCCCGTGCCGTGCAGGTCGACATAGATCGACAGCGGTTGGGCAACGCCGATGGCGTATGAGAGCTGGATCGTGCAGCGATCGGAAAGACCGGCGGCAACGACGTTCTTGGCCAGATAGCGGGCGGCATAGGCAGCGGAACGGTCAACCTTGGTCGTGTCCTTGCCCGAGAAGGCACCGCCGCCATGCGGGGCTGCACCGCCATAGGTGTCGACGATGATCTTGCGGCCGGTGAGGCCGGCATCGCCGTCCGGGCCGCCGATGACGAACTTGCCCGTGGGATTGATGTACCACTTGCAATCGGAGGCAATCTTCAGGTCGCCGAGCGCCTCGCGGATATAGGGTTCGACGACGGCACGTACCTTCTTCGAATCCCAGCTGTCGTCGAGATGCTGGGTAGACAGCACGATCGAGGTCACTTCGGAGGGCTTGCCGTCGACATAGCGAACCGTCACCTGGCTCTTGGCGTCCGGGCCGAGCTTGGCAACTTCACCATCGCCCTTCTTGCGGGCGGCGGCGAGCAGCTGCAGGATCTTGTGGGAATAGTAGATCGGCGCCGGCATGAGGTCGGGCGTTTCCTTGCAGGCGTAACCGAACATGATGCCCTGGTCGCCCGCACCTTCGTCACCCTGCTGGTCGGCGGCATTGTCGACGCCCTGGGCGATATCGGCGGACTGCGAGTGCAGCAGCACGTCGATGCGGGCCTTCTTCCAATGGAACCCGTCCTGCTCGTAGCCGATATCCTTGATGGCGCGGCGAGCGGCAGCCTTGAACTTCGAAGGGTTGATGACGTCGTTGCCGTCCTTGTCCTTCTTCATCAGGCTCGGCGGAAGGCGAACCTCACCGGCGATGACGACCCGGTTGGTGGTGGCAAGGGTTTCACATGCGATGCGCACGCTCCAAGGGTTCACGCCGGTCTTTGTAGCCTCGCGGTAAACCAGATCGACGATTTCATCGGAAATGCGGTCACAAACTTTATCCGGGTGACCTTCGGCAACAGACTCACTCGTAAACAGATAATTCGCGCGCATACGGGATTCCCCTCAAAGAACAAATCTCTGCTTTTGATATTCGTCTCCGGCTCGAAAAACAAGTCGCACAAGGACATAAATATATCTTTATATCCCAGCCAAAGTGATAAAATTTTGCCTTAAATAGGGAAAAGGCGGCCAAAACGGCCGCCTCCCGACTTTCTCGATCTTCGCTTGCTTTCGAAATACCACTTACTCGGCGTCGGCCTCGGCCGCGAGCGCCTTGACCAGCTCGACAACCTTGCGGCGGACCTTGCCATCGGAAATCTTCACGAAGGCGCGGTTAAGCTGCAACCCTTCGGACGAGGACAGAAAGTCGACGACGTAATTGGAGCTGGATGCTTCGGCCATGCCACCCGCTGCGGCCGAATGTTCGCCCGGCGCATCCTCGAAAAAGAAGGACACCGGGACATTGAGGATACTGGAGATGTTCTGGAGGCGGCTGGCGCCAACGCGATTGGTGCCTTTTTCGTATTTCTGGATCTGCTGAAACGTAATTCCGAGGCTTTCGCCGAGCTTCTCCTGGCTCATGCCAAGCATCGTGCGGCGGAGGCGTATGCGGCTACCGACATGAATGTCGATGGGGTTCGGCTTCTTTTTATTCTCAATCATCATTTTACCCTAACATAGGTTGAATTCAGGACCTGCCACCCGGTACCCTTCTCCACCCCTATAACGCCACGTTGCAGCCGACGCCCCCAAGGCCTCCAGTCTACGTTCAAAAGGCGGATGTCTAGCACTATGCAATTTTAGGGTTTTTTGGTCAATTCACCCTAAAAATAAAACCCATGCGCGAAATCGCAGCTATCAATCCGGCCGCAGCGATGATCAACCAAAAGTATGTTTTTCTGGCCTTATCGTCGATGCGCGAAACGGTTGCGCCACCCAGAGTAGCATCAATAAAGCCTTGCTGGTTATAATCGATACCGGAAAGCAGACGTCCGTGTGCATCAACAAATGCTGAAATACCAGTATTGGCGCTCCGAATCAGCGGCAATCCCTGTTCCACCGCTCTCACTCTTGCCTGCAGAAAATGCTGGTACGGGCCTGGCGTATCGCCGAACCAGCCGTCATTCGTGACATTAAGGATGGCGTTGGCCTGCCTGATCTCCGGCGTCATCTCGTTCGGAAAAATGATCTCGTAGCAGATCAGCGGATAGAATTTCAGACCATCCGGCATGCTCAACAATTCCCGTTTGGTAGCCGCTGAAAACCCTCCCGGCAGTTCGATGACATTTTCGATGCCGAGATAGCCGAGAATATGTTCGAAGGGGACGTATTCGCCGAAGGGGACCAGATGAGTCTTGTCGGATGCACCGATGATCTGGCCTCGCCCATCGATGACGTAGATGGAATTGTAGTAGCGCGGCTCTACGCCCGGCCCCATGTCTTCGACGCGGACGGCGCCGGTGATCAGGATCTGATCGTCATCGAGCTGGTCCGCGATACGGGCGAGCGCATCGCGATTGTCGGTGAGGATGAACGGCACTGCCGTTTCCGGCCAAACGATGATGTCAGGCCGCTTGCCACCATTGGCAGGCGGCTGGACCGAGAGCGCCAGGTGTTTATCGAAGATGGCGGCGCGATCGGAGGCGGTGTCCATCTTGGCCTCCTGGTCTATGGAGGGCTGGACTATGCGCACGACAGGCACCGTCTTGGTACCTGCCAGCGGTGCTTCCGGCTGGCTCAGAGCATAATAACCATAGCCGAAATGAGCGACAGCTATGAGAACGGCAAGGCCGAGCCCCGGCACCCGGCCCTGGCGCGTGCCGAGCAATGCCGGCGCCGCGAAGACGAAAACGGCAAGCACGGTGACCCCGAGCACCCCAATCACATGCGCTGACTGCATCATCAGCGGAATTGGCATGGCGCCATAGCCGATGGCATTCCAGGGAAAGCCGGTAAAAAGGAAACTGCGCAGCCATTCGAGGATGCCGAAGCTGAAGGCAAGCGCAGCGATGCGTCCCAAGCCATCGGACCACAGGATGCGGGCCAGCATGGTCGCGACACCGTAGAAGACAGCGAGGAAGGCGGGAAGACCGAGGATCGCGAGCGGCAAGGCCCAGGCGAACTCGTCGGCATCGATCAGCAGCGCATGGCCGAGCCACCAGAGACCGGCGACAAAATAACCGAAGCCGAAAAGCCAGCCGGTGAAGAAGGCGGGCCACAGGCGCCCGAGCAGGCCGCTATCCGGCCCGGCGGCAACGCCATCCAGCAGCCAGACGAGCAGTGTGAACGAGGCGAACATCGCCGCGAAGAAGCCGAAGGGCGGCAATGCCAGCACGCCGACAGCTCCGGCTAGAATCGTAAGCAACGCACGTTTGAAACCCCAGACGAGGATCACCCTGCCCGAAAGCCACTCCATGCGCCAGCTCCGTCCAATCGCGAATCAATTGGGCGCAGTCTTTCAAAAATGCAGCGATTTGTCCCGCTTCCGCGCCATTTATTGACTGGCGGCGTTGCGCTCGATCGGCGTTTCCTCGGCGATCGCTTCCGGTGCCGGCAAATCGCGCTCCGGCGTACCTGCCTCACCTTCCAGCTTGACGGTCGGTCGGCGGCGGACTGCATGGCGCTTACGCGTGATACGCACCCGCTTGATACGGCGCGGATCGGCATCGAGAATATGAAACTCAAAGCCTGGAAGCGCCTGAACCACCTCGCCACGCACGGGAATGCGTCCGAGCGCGGAGAAGATCAGGCCACCAAGCGTGTCCACCTCGTCCACCTGTTCGGCGATGTCGAAATCCGGACCGATCGCGGCCGCGATCTCCTCGAGCTCGACACGGGCGTCGGCCACGAAGACGTCCTCGGAGACGCGCTTGAACATCACCTCTTCATCATCATGCTCATCGTCAATATCGCCAACCACCATTTCGACGATGTCTTCATGCGATGCCAAACCATCCGTGCCGCCATATTCGTCGATGACGAGGGCCATCTGCGTGCGGTTGACCTGCATGCGACGTAGCAGGTCGGAGGCTAGCATCGAAGGAGGAACGAAGAGGATCTTACGGATGATGCCGGCGTCCGCCAGCGTCTTCTGCAGATCGACGCGCGAGAGATCGAAATTCGGCTTGGCCGAGCGTGCCGGCTTTTCAGTCGCCGGCGCAGCGGTTGTTGCCGCGGCCGTCTTTGTGCTGCCGCCGCGACGCTTGTTGCGGGCCTGCTTGGCGACATAGGACAGCAAGTCGCGGATGTGCACCATGCCGCGCGGATCATCCAGCGTGTCGGCATAAACGGGCATACGGGACCGGCCGCTCTCCTCGAACAGAATCATCAGCTCGCCGATGGTGATGTTCTGATCCACGGCCTCGATGTCGGCACGCGGCACCATCACATCCTCGACGCGCACCTCGCGGAAGCGCAGGATATTATGCAGCATCGCCCGCTCATCTGCGGAGAAGGCGTCATCACCGGCGGCGTTGGTCATCAGCGCGTCGGCGAGGTCCTCGCGCAAGCGGGCGGCGTCCTGTGTCGGGCGCAGAATGCGCGCAGCACGTGCCCAGAATGAAGAGTGGGATCGCTTGCCGTTGCTACTACTGCCTACCTCATCGGAGGAGGCGGCATCGGCTCCGTCTTTGGCCTCGGGGGCCGATCTCGTCGTAAAGTCGCTCATTGTTCCTGGTCAGACAGGGTTCAAATCAAATGGGGTCTTGTCCCGCATAGGGATCAGATAGGCCAAGACTAGCCAAAATGCGAGTCTCCAGCCCCTCCATTCTTTCGGCTTCGCTATTATTCATATGGTCGTAGCCGAAGAGATGCAAGAAACCATGCACCATCAAATGCGTCAGATGGTCGTCAAAACTCTTTTCGAGATCGACCGCCTCACGCTCCACCGTTTCCCTGGCGATGATGATATCGCCAAGCATCGGACCGGGCTTGCCGCCGGGTTCAAGCGGAAAAGCCGGAAAGGAAAGAACGTTCGTCGCCTTGTCCTGGGAGCGCCACTCCGCATTGATCTCGCGAATCGAGGCATCGTCGGTAAAGACCAGCGACAATTCCGGCGCAGTCTTTGGAAATGGCTGCTTCTCGTGTTTCCTGAGATAATTCGCAGCTTCGCCCAGCACGCGCTCGGCAAGCGACTGCAATATGTCTTCGGAGGGCCAATCGCCCTCCTCCACGCTGATCTGTATATCGAGTTCGGCCATGAGCTTTCGTGCCGCAGATCAGATCTGCGGATCGCTTTCCTCTGCCTTGGCGGCATAGGTGGAATCGTAGGCCCGGACGATACGTGCCACCAGCGGATGACGAACAACGTCCGTATCCTTGAAGCGGACGATGGTGATGCCCTCGACGCCGTTCAGCAGCTCGAGCGCCTCCACCAGGCCGGACTTGACGCCGCGCGGCAAGTCGATCTGGCTTGGATCGCCCGTCACGATCATCCGTGAATTTTCGCCCAGGCGGGTCAGGAACATCTTCATCTGCATGGATGTCGTGTTCTGTGCCTCGTCGAGGATGACGGCGGCGTTGGAGAGCGTACGGCCACGCATGAAGGCAAGCGGCGCGATCTCGATGACGCCTGCGGTGATGGCGCGTTCGACCTTATCGCCGGGCATCATGTCGTAAAGCGCGTCATAGAGCGGGCGAAGATAAGGATCGACCTTTTCCTTCATGTCGCCGGGCAGGAAGCCCAGACGCTCGCCGGCTTCGACGGCAGGGCGCGACAGGATAATTTTTTCCACGGCACCCCGCTCCAGAAGCTGGGCGGCGTGTGCTACAGCGAGGTAAGTCTTGCCCGTACCGGCCGGGCCGACACCGAGCACGAGTTCGGAGCGCTCCAGCGCCCGCATATAGGCATCCTGCGTCGGCGTGCGCGCGATGATCGTCTTCTTGCGCGTCGAGATCTGCGCCATCGTCAACTTGGCTTTTCTCTCCATGGTCGGCAGCGTCAATTGGTCGTCGGCGGCAACCGCCATGCGGATTGCCCCTTCCACGTCGGAACGCTCTACATTGCCGCCTTTTTGCAGCTTGTCATAGAGGTAATCGAGCGTGCGGCGCGCCTGATTGGTGGCCAGCACATCGCCGGTGATGACGACGGAGTTGCCGCGGGCGCGAGCATCGATACCGAGGCGCTCCTCAAGCAGCTTCAAATTCTGGTCGAACTGCCCGAAAAGCTCACTGGCGAACCGATTATTCTCGAACGTCAGGGTGAAGTGATTGGCGTCGCTCGCGATGCGGGGCTGGCGCGATGAAGAAGAAACCAATTCCTGTCCGTTCAAGCGGTGCGGCTCCTTTGGTCCGTCCGGAACCTAGAGCAATTCAGCAAAAAGGCTGTTGGTGCTGGTCCCGGTGATTCGTACGTTAATAATGTCACCGATTTGCGATGCTTTTGCATCAACATTCACAGATTGCAGCCAGGGAGAGCGTCCAATCAACTGGCCCGGCATCCGGCCTGGCTTTTCCAGGAGGATATCCACTGTTTTGCCCACGCAAGCCTCGGCAAACGCATGCTGCTGCCGCAGCAACAATGCCTGCAATCGCTCCAGCCGCTCGGTCTTGACCTCTTCGGGCACTTGATCCTTCAGCTCCGCACCGGGCGTGCCCGGCCGCGTGGAATATTTGAACGAGAAGGCCTGGGCATAATTCACCTCCTCAATAAGCCTCAGTGTATCCTCAAAATCCCGGTCTGTCTCCCCCGGGAAGCCGACGATGAAATCGCCCGAAAGGGCAATATCCGGGCGCGCAGTACGGATCTTCTCGATGAGGGCAAGGTATTCCGCGGCCGTATGCCGCCGATTCATAGCTTTCAGGATGCGATCCGAGCCGGCCTGAACGGGCAGATGCAGATAAGGCATCAGCGTGCGCAGGTCGCGATGGGCACCGATAAGGCGGTCGTCCATGTCGCGGGGGTGACTGGTCGTATAGCGCAGTCGGGCGAGGCCGGGAATTTCCGCTAGGCGATAAAGGAGATCGCCGAGGCTCCAGGCTTCGCCCTTCGGGCCGGCGCCGTGCCATGCGTTGACGTTCTGGCCGAGCAGCGTGATCTCGCGCACGCCGCCATCCACAAGCTTCTCGGCTTCCTCGACGATCTGGGCGACCGGGCGCGAGACTTCGGAGCCGCGGGTATAGGGCACGACGCAGAAGGTGCAGAACTTGTCACAGCCTTCCTGCACCGTCAAAAAGGCGGTGACGCCGCGGGCGCGGATCTTCGTCTTCTCTGCGATCGGCAGATGCTCGAACTTGTCCTCGATCGCATATTCCGTATCGACGACGCGCTGGCCTTCCTTGGCGCGGCGAAGCGCATCCGGCAGGCGATGATAGGTCTGCGGGCCGATGACGACATCGACGGCCGGTGCGCGCCGCAGGATTTCCTCGCCTTCAGCTTGGGCAACGCAGCCGGTAACGCCGATCATCATCTCGCGGCCGTCGGCGGCCTTGCGCTTCTTCATCTCGCGCAGACGGCCGAGTGCGGAATAGACCTTTTCGGCCGCCTTCTCGCGGATATGGCAGGTGTTCAAAAGGACGAGATCGGCCTCTTCCATGTCCTCGGTCGGCTCGTAGCCGTCGCGGGAGAGCGCATCACTCATCCGCGTGGAATCATAGACGTTCATCTGGCAGCCGTAGGTCTTGATGAAGACCTTGCGGCTATTGGAGCCATCGCGGGGGCCGAGCTGAAGAGCGTCGGTCGCCGGGGCGTCGAGGGTCAGGCTATCCTTAGTCATGCGCCGCTATGTAGTGGCTTTTGCTTTCGGAGAAAATGAAAAAGTTGGAATCACCTGGAAATCAGGCGATCTCGCGCCCGAGCAGGCGGCTGGCAAGCATATTGCGGATGCGCCTGGCGATAGTGGCGCTGACTTCCTTGCGATTGGTGCCGGCGCGATAATCCACCGCCTCGCCGAAACAGACGTCGACATCGATGGCACCGCACTGGATGATGCCCTTCAGGTGCGGCACAAGCTCGATATCACCAGGCCATGCCGTCAGCGGACGATAATAGCGGCCCATCGGTGTTCCATGGACACGGGTATAGGCGACCGCAACCGGCTGGACATGCACGACTGCATCCGGCGCCTTCGGCAAGGCAGCGGCAGCGGCGCCGAACAGCGAGGATTTGACTTCGAGCAGGCGATTGCCATCCGAAGTCGTGCCTTCGGGGAAAAGCACCATGATCTCGCCATCGGCCATGCGGTCGGCGATCTCGTTCACCTGATCGCCCGTCTTGCGCTTCTGCTCGCGCTCGACGAAGACGCTCTTCTGCCACTGGGCGAATTGACCAAAGATCGGCCAATCCCGAACTTCCGATTTGGCGATAAAGGCAACATCGGCGACTGCCGATAGAACGAGAATATCCAGCCAGGATGAGTGATTGGCCGCAAGCATCAAGGGCCGGCTCGTCTCCATCTTGCCGATCACATGAATGCGCACACCAAGCCAATAGCAGACGACGCGATGCCAGTAGCGCGGCAGATAGCGCCGGAGCTTCCAGTCAAAGCGCAGGCAGAGGATCTGCAACGGCAGCATCACCGCGCTAACAACGCAGATGACCACGGCGGCACAGCCGATGCGCAGCCAGGTCGTCAAATCGCTCGCTCCTGCATGAAAGCCTTCACGTCAACCTTCGTCCTTCTTCAGCGGGATGCCGTAAAGCTCCAGCCGGTGGTCGACGAGTTTGAAGCCATGTTCGCGGGCGATGCGCTCCTGCAGAGCCTCGATCTCCGGCGAGTGGAATTCAATCACCTGGCCGCTCTTCAGGTCGATCAGGTGATCGTGATGCTCCTCCGGCACTGTTTCGTAGCGGGAACGTCCGTCGCGAAAATCGTGGCGGGCAAGAAGGCCTGCATCCTCGAAAAGCTTTACCGTGCGATAGACCGTGGAAATCGAGATTTTCGCATCCACCTGCACAGAACGCCGATAGAGCTCTTCAACATCCGGATGATCTTCGGAACTCTCGATGATGCGCGCAATAATCCGGCGCTGGTCCGTCATGCGCATGCCGCGCTCGGCGCAAAGCTCCTCCAGGGATTTTACGGCATCATCCATCGATTGCTGTCTTCGGTCTGTTTGACTGTGACAAGAGATAGAGCGCCGAATTGCCGCTCTATTTACTTGTTTTGCCGCATTTGTGCGACGCCAGGTGATGCTACCTGGCTGCAAAGTGCTCTAGCGAAGAACGCGGCGCATGACAAGCGCCGTCGACTTCTGGCCGTTTTCGCCGGCATAATAGGCCTTTCGCTCACCGACCGTTTCGAAACCGAGCTTGCGGTAGAGGCCGAGGGCCGGCTGATTGCTGCCATCGACTTCGAGAAACATCGTTTCGCCGCCGCGATTGCGGGTTTCTCGCAAAGCCGCCTGCATGAGGCGCCAGCCAAGGCCGGAGCGTGCGAGCTTAGCGTTAACCGCGATCGTCAGGATTTCGCCCTCGCCCGCCACATGCCGGGCCAGCACGAAGCCGGGAAGCGCCTTTTTGAGGATGGCATTGGTCTGGCGGGCAACGAAGCCGAAGGTGGTTTCCTGTCCGAGGAGGCTCTGAAATTCAGTCTCGTCCCAAACCCGCGGGAAGCGTTCGCCGTGCAGGAGTGCTACTTCGGCGCAGTCCTTCAGTTCCATCGGGACAATTTCGTATTCGGCTTTCAAGGTGAGATAAGATTCGAGCATGTCTATTGCCTGGCAACTGCGTATCCGGCCTGCGGTCTGGCATCGGGTCCGCGAAGATAAAGCGGCTTCGGCTTTTCGCCAGCAGGCTTGCCAGCGCCCAGCCGGGCGACGATGGCTATCGGAAATGCGTCTGGCCGCTCCGCAGGCGGCGCGTCGCTCAACCGTGCGACGGCCGTTCCGGTGACGATGCCATCGAATGCGCCGGCGATTGCCCGCGCTTCATCGATCGTCACGGCTCGAGCCTCGTCCAGCGGGTTGCCATCGGCAGCGAAGCTCTGGAGATAAATCTCCTCGCGCTTGGCATCGATGGCAGCCAGAACCGACTTGCCCGGATTCTGCGCTCTGGCAGTCGCGGCCATGACCTCGAGGGTCGTGACGCCAACCGCTGGAGCATTAAGGGAAAGTGCAAAACCGCGCGCGGCTGCAACGCCGATGCGAATGCCGGTGAAAGAACCGGGACCGACGGTCACGACAACACGCTCAATGGCCGAAAGCGCCACACCGGCTTTTGCCAGCGCCTCGTCAACAACGTGCATCAGATGCTCGGCATGCCCCCGTCCGATCGTTTCCGTGACCTCCCCCATCACAGAATCACTGCCGCTATCATACACAGCGGCAGCGCAATCCACACCTGCCGTGTCGAGCGCCAGTACGATCATGTCAAATTTTCCGAAAAGCCTTAGTATTAAACGGCTTCGACTTCCTGAACTTCGGGCACGAAATGGCGCAGCAGGTTCTGCACGCCATGCTTCAGCGTCGCCGTGGAGGACGGGCAACCGGCGCAGGAACCCTTCATGTTGAGGTAGACCTTGCCGTCGCGGAAACCGCGGAAGGTGATATCGCCGCCATCCTGGGCAACAGCCGGACGAACACGGGTATCCAGCAGTTCCTTGATGGTGAGCACGATCGATTCATCGCCCTCATCGAAGAATTCGCCGCCGGCATCCTGCACTTCCGAGGAAACCGAAGAAGAGCCCATGACCGGCTTGCCAGACATGAAGTGCTCCATGATCGAACCGAGGATGGCGGGCTTCAAATGCTGCCATTCCTGGCTCTCCTTGGAAACGGAGATGAAGTCGTAGCCGAAATAGACGCCGGTTACGCCCGGGACTTCGAAAAGGCGCGCAGCGAGCGGCGAAGCTTCAGCTTCCTCGGCGCTGCGGAACTCGGCCGTACCGTTTTCCATCACCACTTTGCCCGGCAGGAACTTGAGGGTCGCGGGGTTCGGCGTCGCTTCGGTCTGAATGAACATCTTGATCTCCATGCGGCGGGCGAAAACCCAGTCCCGACTTTAGAATATTTCAAAAGAAGATAGGCCTTTTGCCCGTTCTATTCAAGAGAATGTTTCTCAAGAAATGGCCTCTGTCCATCAGCTCAACGCGTCGATTTCCTCGTTGCTCAGCGTATCCGGAAGCACCGTCACCGGGATCGGAAAAGCGGCTGCGCGACCGGCGATCGACGAAACCAGCGGACCGGGGCCTTCCTTGGCAGAACCCGCCGCAAGCACGAGGAGCGCGATATCCCGATCCTCTTCAATCACGGCATTGATCTGCTCGGCGGCCGATCCTTCGCGAATGACGATTTCAGCGTCGATCCCGACATTCTCGCGCACGGCCTGCGCCGCCTTTGCGGTTGCGGCTTCGGCCTCCTCGCGCGCCTCCGCCCGCATGATCTCCTCGACCCCTAGCCATTGCTGGAAATCGCCTTCGGGGATCACATAGAGCAAGACGAGGCCGCCATTGGAATTCTTGGCACGCCGGCCGGCATAATGGACAGCGCGCTGGCATTCTGGTGTGCCGTCGATAACCGCCATGAACTTGCGGCGATGACCTTCGAGCCGTGAGAGACGTTTTGAAACCATGCAGCGATTCTGACACCCGGAGGCGACGTTTTGCAAGCCCCCGATTTTAGGCGGAAGGCTTGCATGGTGATATCAGTAGAGAAAGCCGATGATATCGCGGACCTGCTTCATGGTCACGTCGGCGCGGGCGCGGGCACGGGCGCTGCCATCACGCAGAACGGCGTCGATATGGCCGGGATCGGCCATCAGGCGGCGCATTTCTATGGTGATCGGCGAGAGCACATGCACGGCCAGATCGACCAGCGCCGGCTTGAAGACCGAGAATTGCTGGCCGCCGAATTCGGAAAGAACCTCGGCCTTCGACTTGTCGGCAAGGGCCGCGTAGATGCCCACCAGATTGTCAGCCTCGGGACGGCCGGCAAGACCGGCGGTTTCGCTCGGCAAACCATCCGGATCGGTCTTGGCTTTGCGAATCTTCTTCGAGATGTTTTCCTCGTCGTCGAGTAGATTGATGCGCGAGAGGTCCGATGCGTCGGATTTCGACATCTTCTTCGTGCCATCGCGTAGCGACATGACGCGCGGCGCCGGGCCATCGATCAGCGGATCGACCATCGGGAAATAGGCATGCACCGGCTCGTCGCCGACGGTGATGTCGATGCCGTAACCCGTGCGGCGGATATGCTCCATGTAGTCCAGATTGAACTTCATGGCGATGTCGCGGGTCAGCTCCAGATGCTGCTTCTGATCGTCACCGACGGGAACATGGGTGGCGCGATAGAGCAGAATGTCGGCAGCCATCAAGCTCGGATAGGCGTAAAGCCCGAGCGAAGCCTGTTCGCGATCCTTGCCGGCCTTGTCCTTGAACTGCGTCATGCGGTTCATCCAGCCGATACGGGCGACGCAGTTGAAGATCCAGGCAAGCTCGGCATGGCCGGGCACGGCAGACTGATTGAAGACGATGTGCTTTTCCGGGTCGATGCCTGCGGCGAGGAAGGCCGCGGTGATCGAACGCGTCTGGTTCGGCATGTCCTCATGGACGAGCTGCGCCGTCAACGCATGCATGTCGACCACGCAGTAGATGCAGTCGTTGTTGGCCTGCAGCGCCACGAACTTGCGGATTGCGCCGAGATAGTTGCCGAGGTGGAGATTGCCGGTGGGCTGAACGCCGGAGAATACGAGCGGCTTGAATTCGGTCATGTCGTCCTCAAAAGGCTTGTGGAGGGCCCAGAGCATGATGCCGAAAAGTGTATGCGGTTTTCGGACGACATCATGCTCTATTTCTTTAGATTTTAGAGCCGGATGATTTTCGGTCAAAGCGACCGAAAATCATCCGGCTCTAGGTGAGCTCGCGCTCGACCCTTGGTTTCGAGCGGCTTATGCACGGCGGATAGGTTGGGATCAAGAGGTTATATGGGCAGTCTCAGGAAGAATGCTGGATCAGGTCCCAGGTGTTACCGTAGGGATCGGCAAAGACTACCACGGTGCCATAGACTTCATGGCGAGGCTCCTCCAGAAAACGCACACCCTTTGCCTTCATCGCAGCATGATCGCGGGCGAAATCATCGGTCTTTAAGAAGAATCCGACGCGGCCGCCGGTCTGGTTGCCGATCGCTGCGCGCTGGCTGTCGCCGGCGGCCCGGGCGAGCAACAGCGCGGCGCCCTCGGTGCCTTTCGGCCGGACGACAACCCAGCGCTTGCCCTCCGGCTGCACCTCGTCAGCCAAGCACTCGAAGCCGAGGGCATCGCAGTAGAAGGCTTTGGCGCGGTCGTAGTCATCGATGACGAGGGTAACGAGGAAGAGGGATTGCGACATGGGGACTCCGTGTTATTTCCTGGCACGCAGCATTAACTACGATTCTCGGCTCGAAATAAAAAACCTATAAAACGGATCCAATCTCGCACCGTTCGATCGGGCAAAGGAGCCTTTGTTATTCCCCGTTCGCCACCTCGGCATCTGGAGCAGTCGCGGCCCGCTTGCGCTTCAAATTGCGGCGTACCATGCCCAAATCCACGCCGCCGATCAGGAAGGCGACAATGAAATACACCGCCATCGCAATCACTATCAGCAGGCCCAGGACGCTGGTTTTGGTGAGCAGCGACGAGCTCCCCCCTAGAAGCGGCTCCCAGCGGTCAGACAAATATACGATAACGCCCCCCATGATGGCCGAGGAGACGAGCAGCATGACGGTGCGGCGCGCTAGCGACCATTCCCAGGCAAGATGTCCGCGGCGATAGAGCGTAACGAAGAGCTGCACGGCGTTCAGCCATCCGGCAACCGCCTCGGCGAGCGCAATGCCGCGCTCGGCCAGCACCGGGAAAAGCAGGATGGAAAGCGCCGAATTGACGAAGACGGCGACCGCCGTATAGCGCATGGGTGATTTCGTATCTTCGCGGGCATAAAAGCCGGGCTGCAAGGCCTTGATCAGCACGAAAGCCGGCAGGCCCAGGCCGAAGATGGCGAGGATGGAGCCGACCAGTGTTGTATTGTTCGCGTTAAAGGCGCCGCGCTCATAAAGCACGCGGATGATATCGTCGGATAGAAGCCAAAGAGCGACAGCGGCCGGCAGGGTCAGGAACAGCACGAATTCAATCGAGCGGTTCTGGATATTGGCCGCCTCCTTGATATGGCCCGACTTCAGCGAACGCGCCAGTTCGGGCAGAAGCACGATTCCGACCGCGACGCCGACGACGCCGAGCGGCAACTGGTAGATGCGGTCTGCATATTGCAAGGCGGCGATCGCGCCCTCCTTGCCAGAGGCAATCGCCTGGCCGATCACCAGATTGATCTGGGTTACGCCGCCAGTGATGGCTGCCGGGATCGCAAGAAGCAGGAGCCGCTTGACATTGGGCGTGAAGCGCGGAAAGCGCAGGCCGATACTGATGCCGGCATGACGCACGCCGATATAAACGACTGCCAGTTGCAGCACGCCTGCCACCAGCACCGACCAGGACAGGTACCAGGCGGTGGTCAGCGGATCGGCGCCGAAGTAGATCGCGTAGAACAGTGCGCTAATCATCACCAGGTTGAGAAAGATCGGAGCCACGGCCGCGGCGAAGAAATGATGCAGCGAATTCAGCATGCCGCTCATCATCGCCGTCAGCGACATCGACATGAGATAGGGGAACATCACGGCCGCCAACCGGACCGTCAGGTCGAATTTCTCAGCATCGTCGGCGAAACCAGGAGCGATGATCCAACGCACCAGGAGCGGCATGGCCAGTTCCATGACGATGGTGATCAGCAGCAGGACCGAAAAGAGAACGCCGAACACCTCTTCAGAAAAACGCTTGGCGCCGTCGATGCCATTCGCCTCGATTTCCTTGGCAAAGAGCGGCACGAAGGCGGCGTTGAAGGCGCCTTCGGCAAACAGGCGGCGGAAGAGGTTCGGAAAGCGGAAGGCCGCATAGAAGACGTCTGCCATCGGCCCCGTGCCGAGTGCTGCGGCCATCAGCGTTTCGCGAGCGAAGCCGAAGATGCGGCTGCCAAGCGTCGCGCCACCGACCGTGATGAATTTCTTGACTAGGCTCATGCGGCTGAACCGGCTTTCTTCTCGGTGTCTGACTTTTCGACGGCGACGCCGCGCGTGGCGGCGGGAGCAATGATGCCGGAGGGCATGCGCTCGCGCATTTCATCCTCTTCGCCGGCCATCACGGCTTTCAGGCGGGCCGTGATATAGGCTCGCCTGTTCTCGTTGGAAATCTTCTGGCCCACCAGGTCGGCGACATAGAAGGTATCGATGACCTTTTCGCCGAAGGTGGTGATGCGCGCAGACTGGATATCGAGCGACAGGTCCGAAAGGACGGCCGTGATTTCCGATAGCAAGCCGGGGCGATCGAGGCATTCGACTTCGATGACCGTGAACTTGTTGGAGAGGCCGTTGGTGATGATCACCGACGGCGGGATGACGAAAGCCTTGTTCTTGCGGCGGTTCTTCGTCCGCGTCGCGATAACCTCCGGCAGCCGTTTGCGGCCGGCGAGCACATCCTCGATCATCTTGCCGATGGTAGCGGCACGGCGCAGTTCGTCCGCGTCGTCGGGAAATTCGCGGCTGACATGGATGGTGTCGAGCGCGCGGCCATCCGATGTCGTGAAGATCTGCGCATCGGCAATATTGGCCCCGGCCGCGGCACAGGCGCCGGCGATCACGGTCAACAGACGCGGATGGTCGGGCGAGAGCACGGTGATCTCGGTGATGGCGTGGAAGCTGTCGGTGCGCACCATGGTGGCGAGAACCTTCCCCGCCTTGTCGGATTCACGCATGAACTGCGTGTGGCGGATCTGATCTTCCAGCGGCACGGACAGCAGATAGGGCTGATAGTGCAGCTTGACGTAGGCCTTGCGCTCCTTCTGGCTCCAATCCGAAAGGGCCTGTTCCAGCGCCTCGGCCGCAGCCTCCGCCCGTTCCTTGCGCGGCACTTCGGAGAACCCGCCTGACAACAGCAGCTCGGTTTCATAATAGAGCGTGCGCAGCAGCTGGCCCTTCCAGCCGTTCCAGACGCCGGGGCCGACGGCACGGATGTCACAGACGGTCAGGATCAGCAGCATCTTCAACCGGTCGAGCGACTGCACCCGGTCGGCGAAATCGATGATGGTCTTGCGGTCGGTCAAGTCACGCGTCTGGGCGACCATCGACATGGTCAGATGTTCCGCGATCAGCCAGACCACCAGCTCCGTCTGCTTCGGCGAAAGGCCGAAGCGCGGGCAAAGCTTGCGTGCAACTGCGGCACCGGCTTCCGAGTGATCCTCCTCACGGCCCTTGGCAATATCGTGCAACAGAACGGCGACATAGAGCGCATCGCGATCCTCGATATTGGGCATCAGCTTGTTGGTGAGCGGATGAATATCCTCGGCCTTGCCCTTGTCGATCTCCGACAACACTTCGACGGCGCGGATCAGATGCTCGTCCACCGTGTAGTGGTGATACATGTTGAACTGCATCATCGAGACGATCTTGCCGAATTCCGGAATGAAGCGGCCGAGCACGCCGGCCTCGTTCATGCGGCGCAGGATCAGCGCGGGATCGCGCTTCGAGGTGAGGATGGAGAGGAAGAGCCGGTTCGCCTCTTCGTTCTCGCGCAGATCGTTATCGATTAGGTTCAGCGAGCGGGTGACGCGCTTCAACGCGTCCGGATGGAATTCCAGCCCATTGATATCGGCAACGAAGAACAGCCGGATGAGACTGACCGGATCGCGCTTGAAGACATCGGGATTGGCAAGCGCGATGCGGCCGCGATCCTCAACGAATTCGACGGTGCCGGGGATCTTGCGCGAGCGATTGGCAAAGCGGCTGATGACGCCGGTGAGCCCCGGAGTGGCCTTCGCCTGCTGATCCTCCAATGCCGCACAGAGGATGCGGGTGAGATCGCCGACATCCTTGGCGACGAGGAAATAGTGCTTCATGAAGCGCTCGACGGCCGAAAGGCCCGGGCGGGCTTTATAGTCGAGGGCTGCGGCGATATCGCGCTGGATATCGAAGGAAAGCCGCTCCTCCGCCTTGCCGGTCAGGAAATGCATGTGGCAGCGCACGGCCCAGAGGAAATCCTCGGCCTTTTCGAAGAGGCGGTACTCCTGTTTCGAGAGCACGCCGAGCTTCACCAGCTCGGCTGGATCGCGGACGTGATAATAATATTTCGAGATCCAGAACAGCGTGTGCAGGTCGCGCAGGCCACCCTTGCCTTCCTTGACGTTCGGCTCGACCAGATAGCGGGTGTCGCCGGCCTTGCGGTGGCGCTCGTCACGTTCGGCGAGCTTGGCGGCGATGAATTCCGGGCCGGTATTGGTGACAATCTCCTTGTCGAAGCGCGCCTGCAGCTCGCGCTCCAACGCGATGTTGCCGCAGATATAGCGGGTTTCGAGAATGGCGGTGCGCACCGTCATATCAGACTTGGCCTCGCGGATGCATTCCTCGACCGTGCGCGTGGCATGGCCGACTTTGAAGCCCATGTCCCAAAGCATATAGAGGATGAATTCGACCGCCTTGTGCGTCTCGCTCTCCGGCTTCGGCTGGAAGAGGAAGAGAAGATCGATATCGGAGCCCGGCGCCAGCGTATCGCGGCCATAACCGCCGACGGCGGTGACGGAAAAGGCGCCAGCCTGTTTCGGATAGACGTGACGGACGGTAAAATCGTAAAGGATGGTGATGATCTGGTCCTGCAGCCAGGAAATCCGGTGCGCGCAATTGAGCCCGCTGCCGTCGGCGATCAGCAATCGCCGTGCTTCCTCCCGTCCATCCAGGCTTGCCTTTTTCAACAGCGCCAGCAGCGCCGAGCGCTCTTCATTCTTATCCAGGCCGCGTTTGGCAAGGGCCTCGCACTCCGCCTTCAGCGCAGATACATCGAGAATTGTCGAAAAATCGATATGATGCGTTTCCATGCTCTGCCGATCGGCTTTCTCTTCGCGGACCGCGGCCCGTTGCCGGCGCGCCTGTCTTTTCGTCTGCATGCGCTATAGCCTCTTTGCCCGGCGATTGACACAGGCATTCTACGCCCGAACCTCTCGAAACCAGCCAGCGCCGACCATCCCGAATCGGCGATTCTCAAGATTTCTATCGAGCCAAAGTTGACGAAGCGTGACGGCAATCGACGTAGAAACCGGCGGTTTTAGGGCCTTGCCGGCTCGAGCGCCCGCCTGAGCTCGTTCAAGCTATACAATATGTTTCGCGACTGGGCGCCGATCTGCGTCACCATTTCGCGCTCGCATTCCCAATAACCTGCCTTGGCGATCTTCGAGCAAATGTCGGAAATGCGGCTGCAGGACAGCGTAATATCGAGCAGGCCTCGATCGGATTCACAATCCGGGGCTTCGCCCTCGCCGCAGATCTTGCCGCGCGCGGCGATCGGAGAGAAGCGCTCACCCAGAGTGCGGACTTCGGCGAGAAGAACTTCGAGATACATCATATTGCCTTTGGAATATCGCCTGCGGTCAACTGGTCTTGGTAAGCATTTTCTTCAGTTCATAGAGCACATCCAGCGCGGCTCGTGGCGTCAGATCGTCCAGATCCAGTGTTTTCAGCCGCTCCTCGACCTTGGACGGCTCGCGCCGGCCACCGGCCTCTTCCCGGCGGACGGCCACTTGGAAGAGAGGCAGATCATCGATGAGCTGGCTTGCGGGATTCTTGCGATCGGCATCTTCAAGCCGCGTCAGGACGTCGCGGGCGCGCGCCACCACGGAAGCCGGCAGGCCGGCGAGACGCGCCACCTGAATGCCGTAGGAACGATCGGCGGCTCCCGGTCCGACCTCATGCAGGAAGATGACGTCGCCATCCCATTCCTTGACGCGCATGGTGGCATTGGAAAGCCGGCCGAGCTTCTCCGAGAGCACGGTCAGCTCATGGAAATGCGTGGCGAAGAGGCCGCGGCATCGGTTGGCCTCATGCAGATGCTCGACGGCGGCCCAGGCGATGGAAAGTCCGTCGAAGGTCGCGGTGCCGCGGCCGATCTCGTCGAGGATGACCAGGGAACGTTCTGTCGCCTGGTTGAGGATCGCCGCCGTCTCGACCATCTCGACCATGAAGGTCGAGCGGCCACGGGCCAGATCGTCGGAAGCGCCGACGCGCGAGAAGAGGCGATCGACGATGCCGATATGGGCCGAAGCGGCGGGCACGAAGGAACCCATTTGCGCGAGAATGGCGATCAAAGCATTCTGGCGCAGGAAGGTGGACTTACCACCCATGTTCGGACCGGTCAGGAGCCAGATGGCGCCATCCTTGCCGTCGGATTTCGGCGAAAGATCGCAATTGTTGGCAACGAACGGACCGCCGGCCTGGCGACGCAGCGCCTGTTCGACCACCGGATGGCGACCGCCTTCGATGGCAAACATTCGGCTGCCATCGACCACGGGCCGGCAATAAGCCTGCTCTTCGGCAAGAAGCGCAAGGCCGGCCGCAACATCGATCACCGATAGCGCGCGGGCGCCAGCCTTGATCGCCTCGGCAGCGGCCACCACGGCTGCGACCATGCGGTCGAAGGCCTCGAGCTCGATCGCCAGCGCCTTGTCGGCAGCATTGGCGATGCGGCTTTCGAGATCGGCAAGTTCTGTTGTGGTGAAGCGCATGGCATTCGCCATGGTCTGGCGGTGGATGAAGCGCGCCTTAGCTTCACTCGTGTCTGTCATCGGACCGGCATTGCCGGCCGTGACCTCGATAAAATAGCCGAGCACATTATTGTGCTTGATCTTCAGCGACTTGATGCCGGTCTCCTCGGCATATTGCAGCTGCAGGCCAGCGATGACGCGGCGCGACTGATCGCGCAATGCCCGCACTTCGTCGAGCTCGGCATTCGCCCCTTCCCGCAGGAAACCGCCGTCACGCTTCAGCAGGGGCAGCTCGTCGGCAAGTGTCGCGGCGAGCATCGCCTCAAGGTCGGCGGGCAAGGCAACGAGCCCGGTCAATGCAGCCTGCAGCTCTTCCGGCAGAAGTGCAGTTCCGAGCATGCGGGCAACGTCGGCCGCAGCGGCCAGCCCCTGTCGGATCGCCCAGAGATCGCGCGGGCCGCCGCGATCGAGTGCGAGGCGTGACAATGCACGCGGCATGTCAGGCACATGCTTCAATGCCGAACGCAAATCGCTGCAGAGCGACGGCTCCTCGGTCAAAAAGCCGATCGAATCCAGACGCTCATTGATGCGCTGAGGATCGGTCAGCGGCGACATCAGCCGCTCGGCGAGAAGGCGGGCACCCCCACCGGTCACGGTACGATCGATTGCCTTTAGCAGCGAACCATTGCGATCGCCTGAGAGCGTGCGCACCAGCTCGAGATTGGCACGGGTGGCGGGATCGATGAAAAGTGTCGAGGCGCCGCTTTCGCGCTCCGGCAGCCCCAGCGGGGGCCGCTCGGCGAGCTGGGTCTTTTCGACATAGGCGATGGCAGCCGCGGCCGCAGCCAATTCGGCGCGGCTGAACGTGCCGAAACCATCGAGTGTCGACACGCCGAAGTAACGGGTGATCCGTCCCTCGGCGCTGGCGCTGTCGAAGAGCACCGCCGGCTGCGGAACGGCGGTCCGGCCGAGGATATCGAAAACCGGCCTCAACTCCGGATCGTGGAACATCGTATCCGGCAGGATGAGTTCTCTCGGATCGATGCGCAGGATATCGGCCAGCAGCCTTGAGGCTTCCGTCTCCGCGAGGCGAAAGACGCCCGTCGAAATATCGATCCAGGCAAGCGCCAGCTGCGGTTCGGCGCCGCCGCGGATGCGGGTGAGCGCCATGAGGTAATTGGATTCCGAGGGAGAAAGCAGCTTTTCCTCGGTGATGGTGCCCGGCGTCACCAGCCGCACGACATCGCGGCGTACCACCGATTTGCCGCCGCGCTTCTTGGCTTCGGCCGGATCTTCCACCTGCTCGCAGACAGCAACGCGAAAGCCGAGACCGATCAGTTTCTGCAGATAATCATCGGCGGCATGAACGGGCACGCCGCACATCGGGATATCTTGCCCCATGTGCTGGCCGCGCTTCGTCAGCGTAATCCCAAGCGCACGCGACGCATCGACAGCGTCTTCGAAGAAGAGCTCGTAGAAGTCGCCCATGCGGTAGAATAACAGCGAACCGGGATTGTTCGCCTTGATCTCGATATATTGCTCCATCATCGGAGTGGCCGAAGCACGGCTTTCCTCCGAGGCAAGCTCGGCGGCCGAGAAAGCATCGATGCTGGCGTTAATACGTTCGTTCACGGAGGTGCAGTTTTTCCAAAAAATGAGGTGCCACCCTATCCGCGCGCCGCTATAGAAGACAACAGCTATCGGACAAGAGGGACCGGTCGCCCACAGGAGGTTTGGAGGAACAAT
The DNA here is from genome assembly GCF_054558365.1 of Rhizobium sp. No.120. Classification (NCBI taxonomy): domain Bacteria; kingdom Pseudomonadati; phylum Pseudomonadota; class Alphaproteobacteria; order Hyphomicrobiales; family Rhizobiaceae; genus Rhizobium; species Rhizobium sp. No.120. Next base: position 311,125 of record NZ_BAAJNQ010000002.1, on the reverse strand, counting down.
GGCTGACAGCAAGAGCAAGTCGCGTCCGGGAACGGGGATCACCGATCAGGAAGCACTGGACTTCCACAAGAACGGCCGCCCCGGCAAGCTTGAGATCAACCCGACCAAGCCGATGGCGACTCAGCGCGATCTCTCCCTTGCCTATTCGCCCGGGGTCGCTGTCCCTGTGAAGGCGATCGCCGCCGATCCGGCCACCGCCTACGACTATACCTCGCGTGGCAATATGGTCGCCGTCATTTCCAACGGCACGGCCATCCTGGGCCTCGGCAATCTCGGCGCGCTCGCCTCTAAACCGGTCATGGAAGGCAAATCGGTCCTCTTCAAGCGCTTCGCCGACGTCGATTCGATCGATCTCGAGATCGACACCGAGAATGTCGACGAATTCATCAATTGCGTGCGCTATCTCGGGCCCTCCTTCGGCGGCATCAATCTGGAAGACATCAAGGCACCGGACTGCTTCATCATCGAGCAGCGGCTGCGTGAGCTCATGGATATCCCCGTATTCCATGACGACCAGCACGGCACCGCCATCATCGCCGCCGCTGGCCTCATCAATGCGCTCGAGCTGACAGGGCGCGACCTGAAGACCACCAAGCTCGTCTGCAACGGCGCGGGTGCGGCCGCCATCGCCTGCATCGAGCTGATCAAGTCGATGGGCTTCAATCCGGAGAACGTCACCCTTTGCGACACGAAAGGCGTGATCTATCAGGGCCGCAGCGAAGGCATGAACCAGTGGAAGTCGGCACATGCGGTCAAGACCGACAAGCGCACTCTGGCGGAAGCGATGAAGGGCGCCGACGTCGTATTCGGCCTGTCGCAGAAGGGTGCCTTCTCCGAAGAGATGATCCGCTCCATGGCCGACCGGCCAATTATCTTCGCCATGGCCAACCCCGATCCGGAAATCACGCCGGAGGAAGTCGCTCGCATCCGCGATGACGCCATCATGGCGACGGGGCGCTCGGACTATCCGAACCAGGTCAACAATGTCCTCGGCTTCCCCTATATCTTCCGCGGCGCGCTCGACGTGCGCGCCACGACCATCAATGACGAGATGAAGATCGCAGCCGTCAACGCACTGGCAAGCCTTGCGCGCGAAGACGTGCCCGATGATGTCGTTGCCGCCTATCAAGGCGCGCGGCCGCGCTTCGGTGCACAATATATCATTCCCGTGCCCTTCGACCCGAGGCTCATCTCGGCAATCCCGGTGGCTGTCGCAAAAGCCGCGATCGAGAGCGGCGTCTCGCGCCGCGAAATAGCCGACATGGCTGCCTATGCGCGCGAACTCTCTGCCCGGCGCGATCCGATTGCTTCAACACTGGCGCAGCTCTACGAGCGTGTCCGCCGGCACCAGAAGCGCATCGTCTTTGCCGAAGCGGAAGAAGAGCAGGTCATGCGCGCCGCCCTCTCCTACGCCAATCAGGGGCTCGGCACCGCCGTCCTTCTCGGCCGCGAGGATCTGATCCAGGCGACCGCCGAACGCGCCGGCATCGATCTCAACCGTCCAGGCCTCGAGATCGTCAATGCCCGCATCTCGAAGCGCGGCGATGCCTATATCGATTATCTCTATGCCCGGCTGCAGCGCCAGGGCTACCTGCATCGTGACGTCACCCGCCTGATCCACAATGACCGCAATCACTTTGCCGCCTGCATGGTCGCACTGGGCGATGCAGACGGCATGGTGACGGGCGTGACACGCAACTATTCGACCGCACTCGGCGATGTGCGCCGCTGCATCGACGCCAAGCCGGGACACCGGGTCATCGGCATATCGATCGTGCTTGCCCGCGGCCGAACCGTCTTCGTTGCCGATACCGCCGTCCACGACATGCCGACTTCCGAAGAATTGGCCGATATCGCCGAGGAAGCTGCCGGATTTGCCCGTCGCATGGGCTATGAGCCTCGCGTCGCCATGCTCGCTTATTCCACCTTCGGCCACCCCCCGGGCGAACGCTCCGAGCGGGTGCGTGAAGCGGTTGATATTCTCGACAAGCGCTATGTCAATTTTGAATTCGACGGGGAAATGGCGGCGGACGTGGCGCTGGACCGTAAGCTCATGGAAAGCCTCTATCCCTTCTCGCGGCTTTCCGGACCGGCAAACGTGCTTGTCATGCCCGCTTTCCACTCTGCCGCGATTTCCACCAAGATGCTGCAGGAACTCGGTGGCTCGACGGTCATCGGGCCGTTGCTCGTCGGCCTAGATAAGCCCGTACAGATCACGTCGATGGGTGCAAAGGATTCCGACATCGTCAATATGGCCGCCATCGCGGCGTATGGTGCGGGATCATAGGCGCCCTCTCATAAAACTACGCCGGAGAACCAACAAAGGTGATGGGCTCCGGTATCAATTCAGTGTAAAATGGAAGGATGAGTGAAGCTCAGGTCCTGTTTGGAGTCCTGCGCCATTCCGCGCAGGCGGATATCGTCGATGCTATCGAGCGGCTCGTCCTTGAGGCACCCGACCGCAAGCTTAACCGCGTGAATGCACTGGCCTTCGCCGCCGCTCATGACTTCGATGAAGAGCAGACCGTCAATGCCTTCCTGCACGCATCGCGCCTCGGCCTGTTCGAGATGTCGTGGAATGTTCTTTGCCCCGGCTGCGGCGGAGTGTTGGATGCCAATACCTCGCTGAAAACCGTACAAAGCGACACCTATAATTGCACGCTTTGCGCAGCCGGATACGAGCCGACACTCGATGAGATGGTGGAAGTTACCTTCACCATCAGTCCGCGCGTGCGCCACATAGAAGCGCACAATCCGCACGACCTGCCGCCGCTTGAATATTTCCGTCAGATCTATTGGGGCTCGGGTATCGACCTCCCTGATGACGGGTATGAAGAAAAAGTCGATCAGTTCGTGCTGGAGTCCCTGGAACTGCCGCCCGGCGAGAAAGCGGTCATATCGCTTCAATTGCCGGCGGAATTCACCATCATCTTCGAGCCTGTCACGCATGCGGCGCAATTTCTTGACGTGAAGGGAGAGCCGTCTAGGGAAAGGCAGACCCTCTCAATCGTTTTCGATCGCATGCACCGCCACAGCGAGGCCATAGAATTACGGCCCGGGCCTTTGCGCATCCAGATGGAGAACCACACGGACCTTCGCGTGCTGCCATCGATCTGCGTAGCCAACGAGGCTCTTCACACGTTGCTTGGACAGCGCCGGCCATTTTTGACCGCCAAGCACCTGCTTTCCAACCAGACCTTCCGTGACATCTATCGCACGGATACGATCGACATCGATCAGCGGCTGAAGATCACCAGCCTTACTTTTCTGTTTACCGACCTGCGCGGTTCCACGGAATTATACGAAAGGGTCGGCGATCTCGCTGCCTTCGATCTGGTCAAGACGCATTTCGGTATTCTGCATGAGATCGTGGCGGCAGAGGCGGGCGCGGTCGTCAAGACCATCGGCGATGCGGTCATGGCGACCTTCCCGACGCCCGACCGGGCGCTCACCGCGGCGATGCGGATGCGCGACGCCATGCTCAACCTCAATGAAGAGCGCGGCAATGACGATCTTCTCCTGAAAATCGGCATCCATGAGGGGCCATGCATCGCCGTGAGCCTCAACGAACGGCAGGATTATTTCGGGCAGACGGTCAATATCGCATCCCGCGTTCAGCATCTCGCCACATCACGCGAGATCTTCGCCACAAGCTCGGTGCTCGATCATCCCCGCGCCGCCGAACTGATGACAAGACGCGGCCTCACGCCGCAATCGCATCATGTTGCGCTGCGCGGCATCACCGACGCGATCGATATTTTTGCGATCCCTTAATATTATCAGCTGGCGAAGCGACCGGCATCCGCGCCGTAATAATTGACGTAGCGGTCCGAGATGCTGGCGATCGGCAAGACGATCAGCACATCCGTCGTGTTGAAGGCGTGATCGACAACGGCCGTCGAGCCGACCATCGCACCAAGGCGCAGATAGCCCTTGATCAAAGGCGGCATCGCCATCAGCGCCTTTTTCGGATTAACGGCCTCAACCGGCATCAGGTCCATGTTGCGGGCAAGGGACGGCAAAGCACCGACTGTCCATTCGTCCTTGGCGACAACATTGTGATAGAGGAAGGACAAGGCTAGCGCATGCTGCTCCGGCAGGATGCCGGGGAAAGAGGCGCAACCGATCATCGCGCCCATGCCGTGCTTCAGAGCATAGGCCCAATTACCTTGCCACAGCAATTCCACCGTGCGCTTGTTCCGGTAAGCCGGCAGCACGCAAGAACGGCCAAGCTCCATGAAACGCTTGTCGGGGTGACGAGCAAGCAGTGCGTCGATGTCGAATTCCGAAGAGGAATAGAAGCCGCCGTTGGCCATGGCCACTTCCTGTCGCAGCAAACGATAGGTGCCGACGATCTGATCTTCCGGATCACCTTCGATCGAACGATCCAGCACCAGAAGATGGTCGCAAATGGCGTCCCAGCTGTCGACGTCGCGCTGGCGACGCATGGCGTCAGCCGGCAGTTGCGCGTTCATCTCCTCGACGAAAACGCGGTAGCGTACAGCCTGAGCGGCATCGATTTCGCGCACTGTACGGGCAAGGCGCGTTTCGAGATTTCCGATGCGTCCGAGCACATCGCTGGCAACTGGCTCAACCGTTGCCTTTGAAGACTGAACCATTTCGCCCTGAGCTTCGCGATTCAAGATTTCGATGGACATGGCGATTCTCCCCCTGCGGGCCGATATAGCGCCATAAACCAAATTCGTGCGACAGGAAAGTGACACGCAGCTTGGGTAAATGCAAGAACCGTGCCCATTGCAATTTTCGAATAAGCGTGCCGTCCCCAACTTAGCGGCCTGCAGATGCCACAAGTTGAGCTATTTTCCCTACCTCTATCCAACATTGATGAGCCGGCTTCCCTATTCTTCACTCGAAGATCGAAAATGATCTTTAGGCGTGTTCGAAAACCGAGCGCGACAGGCCCTTCAGCACTGTCTTCAGCTTCTCAGGATCGACCGGCTTTATGATGACGGCATCGGCACCGGCCAACAGCGCCTGACGGCGGATCGAATCGCGGCTGTCTGCGGTCAATACGACGATCGGGAGCGCCGGCAGACCTTGCCTGCGTTCTTGGGCCCGCAATTGCGCAAGCACGGCCGCACCCGTGCCGCCTGGCATATTGAAATCCGTCACCAGCACTTCCGGCCGCGTTTCGGCCTTTTCGATGCGGGCTCGAAGGCCATCGAAATCCTCGACGAGGCGGACCCGGTGGCCGGCCTTCGACAGCATGGCCCGAACCAGCATCGCATTGACCGGGTCATCCTCGCCCAGCAGGATATCGAGCGCACGTTCTTCCTCCGCCTCCGGCGTCGTTATGCCGATCTCGGAGACGGCCTCGATCAAGGCATCGCGTTTCTCCATGCCGCGCATGCGGCCTCTCAGCACATCGATCAGCGACTGCTCGCGCAGCGGACGGATGAGCCAGGCATCGAAAAGGTCGAGCGGATGGGTGTTGCGCTCCTCGGGATTAACGAGGAAGATCTTGCGCAGCCGGGGCACGGCAAGCGCATTTCCCTCGCTGAAGTACCAGGGCGCCATACGGTGATCGACGATGAGGTCCGTCCAGACACCGCCCTCGCCCATCGGGAAGGACGGCAGCAGATCGTCCATATCGCCGGGGCCGATCAGCCGGCAGCGGCCGCCGAGCGTCTGTATGGTCCGCATGATGGCCGTACTTGCCGCACCTTCGGGGGCGAGCAGCAGGATACGGGAGCCCCTGAGCATGGTATTGCGCCGATCGTTTCCGTTCTCTCCGGCAATCAGGCCGACCGGGAAGGAGATGACGAACTCGCTGCCCTTGCCGCGCTCGCTCGCAACGCTGAGCCCGCCGCCGAATTCGCGCAGGATGCGGGCGGAGATGGCAAGGCCGAGACCGGTGCCGGCGCTCCTTTCCAACGTGGTGCCGGCTTGCTCGAACTCGCCGAAGATCCGGGCCTGCTCCTCCTCGGTCATGCCGGGACCGCTATCACGCACCGATATTGTCAAATCCCGGCCATTGAGATCGACGCCGACAAGAACGCCACCGGTCTGTGTGAACTTCACCGCGTTGCCGATGACATTGAACAGGATCTGGCGCAGACGGGCGGGATCGAATTCCAAAGTCCCTGGAACATCTGCGGCAACGCTTGCAGCGATTTCGATGCCCTTTTCATGAGCTCGATGTGCGAGCATCTCGATGACGCCTTCCAGCAGCGGCCGCAAAGCCTCCTGTCGTGGATGCAACTGGAAGCGACCGACTTCGATCGTGGAAAAATCCAGGAGATCTTCGACCAGCTGCACCAGCGCGTGACCCGACTGGCGAATGCCGGTGAGGTAATTTGCCTGCTCCAGGGTCAGCGGGGTCTGAGCAAGCAGATGGTTCATGCCGAGAATGCCAGACAGCGGCGTGCGGATCTCATGGCTGACGGTGGCGAGCAGGCGGGATTTGGCGGCACTGTTATACTCGGCCTTCAATCTGGCATCTTCGCGCAGACGGGCAACCTGGCGCTCCTCCGTCACGTCGCGTGCGATGCTCTGTATGCATAATTGCCCGGTCGCCGCATCGCGGAACATGACGTCGTGCCAGGCGAAAATGCGCCGCCCCTCGGGGGTTGCGATTTCCGCATCCTGATGCTTCGCATCGGTGACGGCACGGAATACGAGGCCGGCCTCCTCCAGCGTCAGGCCTTCCGGATGCGACCTGCCGGTCAATCTGCTGAACGTGGCGTTGGCGCGCAGAATCCGCCGATCGATGCTGCGTGTAACGGTGATATCTCCGAGCGCATCATGGATGGTGGCAAGGAGATTGGCGCTTTCCCTGTGCTCCCACAGGCGATCATGCTCGCTCTCGCTAACATCGGCAGCGACGATCTCGGGCTCGTTGGCAGCACCTCGGGCTTTGACGATGCTGGCGGCGGCAAGCGCAAGGGCCACAAGGCCAAATAAGCTCAAGAGCAACAGCGGGCCTCCGGAAAAGCTGATCGCAAGAAAGCCCGCGCCGGCCACGAGACCGCCGCCATTCAGCCAATGCCCCTGCAGCCACCGGGCCTGCGCGAGCAACGGCGATTGGCGGGCCGCCTCCCGCGATGTTGTCGCAGGCGACGACTCGTCCGCAGCCGGTCCTTCGATCGGGTCTGTTTGGCCGCGAACTGCCGCCGCAGCAAGCTTATCCTGCAGATCTGCCAGAGTGCTCATGCAGTCTGGCTATCATGGGCAGTCTTCCCGATGCCTTCAGGGATTCGATAGAATTTTACGCTTTTGCCTTTTTCGGCATGAGAAGCTCGTCGAGAATGACGCAGCCTGCCCCGATGGTGATGAAGCTGTCGGCAAGATTGAAGACGGCAAAAGACCACGTCTGCGTATGAAAGAGGATGTAATCGATCACGTGGCCGTAGAGAAAGCGGTCAAGCAGGTTGCCGAGAGCGCCGGCGATGATCAGGGCAAAGCCCGTATGCGCAAGCCAACGATGATTGGGCGTGCGTCGCCAAAGCCACAACACGAAGGCAACGATGACGAGGCGCATGCCGACGATAAACCAGCCATCCATGCCCGAGAGCATCGAAAAGGCCACGCCGAGATTATAGGTACGATAGAGCGCCAGCATCGGAATGACCGGCACCATTTCCTGCAACGGCAGCCAATTGTCGACCATGATCTTGATGGCCTGGTCGAGGATGACTGCAACCACGATGAAGATCAGGATCGGCAGGGGCCGTGAAAACAGGGCCGGCTTTGCAGTCGGCTGCTCATGGGTCTCACTATCGGTCATCGGGTCTCGCTCAAGGTCAGGATATGGCGGCGGGCTTCGAACAGCATGACTGCTGTCGCGACTGCCAGATTGAGGCTGTCGGCGCGACCGGCCTGCGGGATGCGGGCGAGCGCATCGGCCTCTTTCGCCAGGACATCCGGCAGGCCGGACTGCTCGTTGCCCATCAAGATGACGACGGGCTTCTTCTTGTAATCGATGGTGCGATAGTCGACCGCGCCAGCCAGATGGGTGGCGACGACGGAAACCTCAGCTTTCTTCTTCCAGGCCAGAAACTCTTCCGGCGTCGCCTTGACAACGGGAACGGCGAAGACCGAGCCCATGGTGGCGCGCACGGTTTCCAGCGAAAACGGATCTGTGGTCTCACCAACGAGGATGACGCCGGAAGCGCCGGCCGCATCGGCGGTGCGGATGATCGTGCCAAGATTGCCGGGATCGCGCACACGGTCGAGCGCGACCCAAGTTTCGCCGGCCTTCGGCTTGACATCGCGAAGCTGCTGCCAGCACTGCTCGAAGACGCCGACCACCATCTGCGGATTGTCGCGGCGGGTGATGGAGCCGATAACCTTTTCGCTGACCTCCAGCACCAGCCCGCCGGCCGCAACGGTCTTGGCGGCGACCTGCTCGACGAGAGGCTTGCCCTTTGCGGCCTTGGCGTAGACCAGCGTGCGGATCGTCCAGCCGAGCTCGAGCGCGTCGATGACGAGCTTCAGGCCCTCGGCCAGGAAAGCACCGCTTTCCTCGCGGGACTTCTTGACCGTCAGCGCCTTGATATCCTTGACGATCGGATTGGCAAGCGAGGTGACCTCCTTGACCTGTCCGACCTTGCGCGGGCCGTCGTTACGGAAATCCTGGTTCATTTCGGCACCCAGCGGCTGAAGAGAGAGGTGGAGAGCGCCCTGCCCGGCGTGCGGCCATCGAGACCGGCCTCGCGGATGACCAGTTCGCCGGATTCGACAACACCGCCGACCCCGCGCATGGTCTCGCGCATCAGCTCATGGATCGAATAGAAGCTGGCGCGGATCGAATAGGCCGTCAGCACGAGACCCAGAGCTTTCGGTGATAGGATCTCGCGGCAAATATCGAGCATCAGCGGCAGATGCTCGAACAGATGCCAGACTTCGCCATTCGGCCCGCGGCCGAACTTCGGCGGATCGGTGAGGATAATATCGTATTTGTTGCCGCGCCGCTCTTCGCGCAGGATGAACTTCATCGCATCCTCGCAGATCCAGCGGATCGGCAGTTTTTCCATGCGGCCCAAAGCCTGGTTTTCGCGCGCCCAGCCGATCGCCTTCTTGGAGGCGTCGACATGCGTCACTTCCGCGCCGGCAGCGGCTGCCACCAGCGAAGCGACGCCGGTGTAACCGAAGAGATTGAGGACCTTGAGCGGCCTTTTTGCCGTCTCGACCTGTTCCTTCATCCAGGCCCAATGGACGATCTGCTCGGGAAAGACGCCGACATGGCGAAACGCGGTGAAGCGGCCGAGAAAATCGACGCCAAGCAGCTGCAACGGCCAGGTCTCACCCAGCGCCTCGCGGGGGAAGCGCCAGCGGCCCATGCCGTCCTCGTCCGTGTCGCCGGTGAAGATCGCCTCGGCGTTGTCCCACACATGCGAGGCAAGCGTCGGCGGCCACAGCGCCTGCGCTTCCGGGCGGACGATCCGATACGGTCCGTATTGCTCAAGCTTCAGGCCATTGCCGCTGTCGATGAGGTGAAAATCTCCGGCACCGAGCGACTCGAGGATAACCGGCACGCGCTCAGGCGGCCGCTCACCGTTTCTGACGATCAGCGGACGCTCGGGCGCCGCGGCTGCAGGCGCAGCGACGCGCGGCTCGGCTGTTCGCTCGCTATGATCGCGTGAAGGCTTGGCCGGCCTCGAAGCATGCGCAGGCTTTGCCGGCGGCTTGCCGGGCATATCACGCCGGGGCTTTGCCCCAAGGCCGCCCGTACTTTTCTGGCCGGGCCGGCTTTCCCTATGTTTCACCATGCTTGTCTCAAAATTGATATGTGCGTGCAAATAGCATCTGGCCGCCACTTGGCAAAGCGCTTTCCGATCTGCGATGATCCATGCACAAAATGTCACATTGGGAGGATTGCGCATGGACATGACCGGCGAGGAGCGGATCGCAGCACCCAGGGACGCCGTATGGGCGGCGCTGAACGATCCGGAGATCCTCAAACAATGTATTCCGGGCTGCCAAAGCCTCGAAAAGATCTCACCGACGGAATTGACCGCAACCGTGAAGCTGAAGATCGGCCCGGTTTCGGCCTCCTTCAACGGCGAGGTCAAGCTTTCCAACATCAACGCGCCGGAAAGCTACACGATATCAGGCGAAGGAAAGGGCGGAATTGCCGGTTTCGCCAAGGGCGGCGCCGATGTAGTGCTCAAGGAAGACGGCGACGAGACCATCCTGCAATATGAGGCCAAGGCGCAGGTCGGCGGCAAGATCGCACAGCTCGGCTCGCGGCTGGTCGATTCCAGCGCCAAGAAGCTGGCGCAACAGTTTTTTGCCGATTTCACCGCGGCGATCAACGGTCAGTCCGGCGCCTGATTGCCGAGCGCATATTTGACGCCCATATAGTCGATCATGACATCGCGATTTCAGACATGGGCCATCCGGCCTGCACACGAACAGGATATGCACAAGCTCGCGGAGATTTATCTCCAAGTTCGCCGCGAGACATTCCGCTGGGTCGACCCCGATCGCTTTACATTGGAAGATTTCGCCACCCACACGAACGGCGAGCGTTTGTTCGTTTGCGAAGATGGGCATGGCACGATCGCCGGCTTCGCCGCGATTTGGGAGCCGGACGATTTCATTCACATGCTCTATATCCTGCCGGCCTTCCAGGGCCGCGGCGCGGGCAAGGCACTGCTTGCCGCACTGCCGGATTGGCCACGGCGCCATTATCGGCTGAAGTGCCTGGTCAAAAACATCCGGGCCATGGCGTTCTACCGAATGCTCGGCTTCGAGATCATCGGCGATGGCGCATCGCCGGAGGGTGACTATAAAGAGATGCGGCTTGCCGACCTCACCTCACTTTGACGGCAACTGCCCGGCGATCTCTTCGGCGCGTGTGCGATGCTTGTCGGCTTCGGCCTGCCAGCGCACCGCTTCCCGCGACTGGTTACGTGCGCGCTTGCGATGCTTTCCCTGATTGAACCAGGTGGCCGCGGCCCCAACGATCATACCAAGGATCAGCGCCACAAACAGCAAAACGAACAGGGGCGCATTCAAGGACAGCACCTGATCCTCCGGCCGGAAGGGATTGAGGGCCAAGGTCACGGCTTGCCTGTTGGCGACGCAGAATATGATGAGAATTATGCCGAGCGGCAGCAATATCAGCAGATTGACGATCTTCTTGGCCATTGCCGCAGCTCCTTTATCCGCAGCCCCGCGTGCACCGCACTCAGGCTGCCTTCAGCCGCAGAATAGAAAAGAGGCGGCTGAATTCAAGTGCCACTGCGTCGCGGCACAATCATGTCCGACAACTAATTCTGTCGAAGCATTCTGGTAAATTCGGCCGAATGGCCGGTGATCAATTGTCGTCTTCTTCATCGCCGGCGCCTGGATTCAGGCGCTCGCGCAATTCCTTGCCTGTCTTGAAGAAGGGAACCCATTTCTCCTCGACGAAGACGGTATCGCCGGTGCGCGGGTTGCGGCCGGAGCGTGAAGGCCGGTTCTTGACGGAAAAAGCACCGAAGCCGCGAAGCTCAACTCGGTTTCCCGCTGCGAGCGCATCGGTGATCTCATCCAAGACAGCATTGACGATATTTTCGACGTCGCGGTGATAGAGATGCGGGTTGCGGGCGGCAACAATCTGCACCAGTTCCGACTTAATCACAGCTATCCCCTTAAATCATTGATTTATCAATTGGCTGCACCCTGCCAAACAGAAAGCAGGCCGTCAAGAAACAACTTATCGGTCATGATTTTCTGGAGGCTCTCTCCCTTGATAAAATCATCATAACCAAGGCGATTTAGCAACCAGGAAGCGGCACCCGGCCAAAAGAAGGGTGAAGTTTTGTCTTCCGGCTTCCAATCGACGATCGGCAGGTCCTTCTTGACATTGCGCGTTTCGAGATAGCCGAGGATTTCGTCCTCGCCGCCGAGCGTGTCGACCAGCTTGTTCTGCAGCGCCTGGCGGCCGGTGAAGATGCTGCCGTCGGCCAGCTTCAGCACTTGGTCACGCGGTAACTTGCGGCGCTCGGCGACCAGATCCACGAACCAGGCGTAGCTGTCCATGACCATGCTGCGGATCATGTTCTTGGCGTCTTCGCTGGCGGGATGGAACGGCGACGGCTCGGCCTTTAGCGGTGCCGACTTGATCTCGTCGAGCGAAACGCCGACCTTGTCGAGCAGGTCCTTGACCTGCGGGTACTGGAAGATGACGCCGATCGACCCGGTGATGGAGGTATCGCCGGCAACGATATCGTCGCCGGCCGTCGCGATCATGTAGCCGGCCGAGGCTGCGACGGTGCGAATGTCTGATACGACCGGCTTTTTGGCGGCGACCGCACGGATCGCCTTGAAGATCCGCTCGCCGCCATAGGTCGTTCCGCCCGTCGAGGAAATCGACACGATCAGCGCTTTGACCTGGTCATTGTCGCGGATTTTCTTCAGCCGCTCCAGAAGCTCCGGATCGTCCTGAATGAGCCCGGAAATCTTGACGCGGGCGATCTGCGGACCGCGCGCATCCGGCAGATCGGCAGAGACGAAGCGATAAAGCGCAAAGCCCAATGCCACCAGGAGCAAAACGGCAACAATGCGCCAGAAACCGAGCTTGCGGCGCAATTGTCGCCGATCCGCGATTGCAGAACTGTCCATCACGCCTTATTTCTCCCCGCAACAAATTGAAAGCGCTACCAACCGGATGTATGACACCTTGAAACGGGCACAATCCTCAGAGAAAAGCGTCTCCCGTTTTCGATGTCGGCGGCGGGACGTCCCTCTGTCGTTCATCAGATAGGACATCGCCCGACCTGATGAAACCGGCCTATGGCATATTTTTCTGCTAAAATTCGCCCGTAGCAGGGAAAAATCCATATTGGCAAGCCAATGCAATAATGCGAAACGATCCGATAGGCTTTTTGGCACAGCCTCGCATAGCGTGAATGCGGTTTTCCGGATCATAGAAGACGGACCAGTTGCATGCTCAATACGATCGAGCCCCCCGGCGAGGCAATGCGTTCGGTGCCGGAACGGAACGCATATAAAGACGCGATTTTCCACTCTAACCGCGTAAAGCGGCTCAGAGTATTGTTGCCGCTTGCCGCCATCGTCGTCTCGCTCCTCTTTATCGCCGTCTCGGTCATCCGCGCCTATCTGCCGGCCGATATCCAGATCGAGGGCGCCAAGATCGAGGATGGCAAGGTGGTCATGGAGCGCCCCGCCATCTCCGGTCGCAATAAGGACGGCATCAGCTATTCGTTGCTAGCCGAGAAAGCGCTGCAGGATATCAAGAACCCGAATATGATCACGCTGAAGACCATCAAGGCTTCCATGCCGGTCAATACTGACGTGATCGCCCACGTTACGGCCCAGAGCGCGGATTTCGATCGCCAGGCCGATACGCTGAAGCTGACCGAACCCTTCACCATCATCATGGACAATGGCCTGCGTGCCGAATTCAAGACCGCCTTCCTGGACGTGAAGAAGGGAGACCTTTCCAGCCAGGACCAGGTTGCAATCAACCGAGGCGGCATGTCGGTTGTTGCGCGTTCGCTCAAGATGACGGATAAGGGGAGCGTAATCGAATTCAACGGGCAGGTTCGGATGAACATCGAACCTGCCACTCTCCATAATTCAGATAGCCAACAGAAGCCGGGCGGTTCATGATAAAGTATTGGCCTAATTCAATTTTTAACTCCGGCTTGCGCAAGGCAGGCCTTCTATGTGCCTTTGGCGCCGTGGCCTTTTTCGCCGCTGCCGAGGCTGGCGCACAGTCGACGACCAGCTCGATGCCGGGTCTTGCCCTTTCCAAGGATCAGCCGATCCAGATCGAAAGCGACAAACTTGAGATCCACGACCAGGAAAGCCAGGCCGTCTTCACTGGCAACGTCAAGGTTGTGCAGGGCACGACGACCATGCAGGCCGGCAAGATGACGGTTTTCTACAAGAAGAAGCAGGCGGGTGACGCCAAGCAGGCCGACAATCCGGTCGCGAAGGCCGCCAAGGAACAGAACCAGTCGCTGGTGTCTGGCGATGCCAACATCGACCACATTCTGGTCACCGACAAGGTCTACCTCGTTTCCGGAACGCAAACGGCAACGGCGGAGGACGGATCCTTCGACATGACCAACCAGCTCGCCATTCTCAAGGGCAAGAAAGTGGTTCTGACCGACGGGCCGAATGTTTTCACCGGCTGCCAGCTCACCGTGCATATGGCGACGGGCGAAGCTCAGCTGGATTCCTGTGGCGGCCGCGTCCAGATCCAGCTCGACCCGAAGTCGCAGCAAGTGCAGCAACAACAGAAGAAAAACTGATACCGGTCCCCTCGTGACGACATCGACAACCTCCACTTTGCCCGGTGTGCCCGGGCCGTCTTCTGCGGCATCCGGCGCACCGGCAGCCGATAAGGCACGCTATAAGGGCACGCTGATCGCCCGTGGCCTCACCAAGACCTATGGCCGGCGTCGCGTCGTCAATGGCGTTTCGCTGGTGGTACGGCGTGGCGAGGCTGTTGGCCTGCTCGGGCCGAACGGCGCCGGCAAAACGACCTGTTTCTACATGATCACCGGGCTGGTGCCGGTCGATGAGGGCACGATCGAGATTGACGGCAACAACGTCACGTCGATGCCGATGTACCGCCGCGCGCGGCTCGGCGTCGGCTACCTGCCCCAGGAAGCCTCGATCTTCCGCGGCCTGACCGTGGAGGAAAACATACGCGCCGTGCTCGAAGTCCATGAAAAGGACAAGACGAAGCGGGAGCGCAAGATCGACGAATTGCTGGAGGAATTCCACATTCGCAATCTGCGCACCATGCCGGCAATTGCGTTGTCGGGCGGTGAACGGCGCCGCCTCGAAATCGCCCGCGCATTGGCGACGGACCCGACCTTCATGCTGCTCGACGAGCCTTTCGCCGGCGTCGATCCGATTTCGGTCGCGGATATCCAGAACCTCGTGCATCACTTGACCGCACGCGGCATCGGCGTGCTGATCACGGACCACAATGTTCGCGAAACGCTCGGCCTGATCGACCGTGCCTATATCATCCATGCAGGTGAGGTGCTGACGCACGGCAGGGCGAATGATATCGTCAGCAATCCGGAAGTACGCAAGCTGTATCTCGGTGACAATTTCAGCCTCTGATAGGCTGAAATGCCATCTTCTTATCCGCCAATATTAGTGGATGCTATCGCGTACCGGAAATTTACTTCGGCTTCACAGTTCCGCTTGACCAAATCCAATAAAAAAGCAATTTTTGGGCCAGTTGGAATTTCGCGAGAATTTTAGTGATAAGAGGCGCGAATTCCCGAGGAGTTCAAGGGGAGTCCTGCGTCCGCCATGGCACTATCGGCCAATCTTTTCCTGCGCCAAAGCCAAAGCCTGGTGATGACACCGCAACTGATGCAATCCATTCAGTTGCTGCAGATGACGCATTTCGAGCTCAACCAATTCATCGCGCAGGAAGTCGAGAAGAATCCGCTGCTGGAATTTGCGTCAAATGACGAGGATCTAGGCAGTACCAGTGATCGCGAGCCGAAGGACGAACGGTTTGAGGTCATGGAGGAAACCCATGGCGAAGATGGCTCCGAACGCAATGCCGGCGACCTCGCGAGCGACTGGTATGAGAGCGACAATACCGGCAATGCCAATCGGCTGAGTGATGAGCTCGACACCAATTTCAGCGATGTCTTTCCCGACGACGGCAGCCCGCAGCGCGCCGATGCGCCGGAGCTGCTCAGCCAATGGAAGTCCATGCCGGGAGGCGAAGCCGGTGAGGGTTACGATCTTGACGACTTCGTCGCCGGCCAGGTGTCGCTGCGCGATCACCTCAACGAACAGATCCCCTTTTCGCTTCCCGCAATGGGAGACCGGCTGATTGCCCAGCATCTTGTCGACCAGCTCGACGACACCGGCTATCTGCGCGCCGAGCTCAACGAAACGGCCGAACGGCTCGGCACGACGCTTGCCGATGTGGAACGGGTATTGGATACCCTGCAGCAGCTCGACCCTCCCGGCGTCTTCGCCCGCTGCCTCAGCGAATGCCTGGCAATTCAGCTTCGGCAGAAGGATCGCTACGATCCCGCCATGGAGCGGCTGATCGACAATCTCGAACTGCTCGCGCGGCGCGATTTTGCTACGCTGAAGCGGGTCTGCGGCGTCGATGAGGAAGATCTGCTCGATATGATGGCGGAAATCCGTCAGCTCAACCCCAAGCCCGGCAGCGGCTTCGAAACCGACATATCGGAGGCGATCATGCCCGATATCGTCGTGCGCCCCTCTGCGGACGGGAGTTGGCTGGTGGAACTCAATCCCGATGCGCTGCCGCGGGTATTGGTGAGCCAGTCCTATTTCGCCTCCGTCTCCAAGACCAGTCAGGACCATGCCTTCCTGTCGGAATGCCTGCAGAACGCCAATTGGCTGACCCGCAGCCTGGACCAGCGCGCCAAGACGATCATGAAGGTGGCAAGCGAAATCGTGCGGCAACAGGACGCGTTCCTGCTTCATGGCGTCGACCATTTGCGGCCGCTCAACCTGAAAACCGTTGCGGACGCCATCAAGATGCATGAATCGACGGTCAGCCGCGTGACCTCGAACAAATACATGCTGACGCCGCGCGGGCTGTTCGAGCTCAAATATTTCTTCACGGTATCGATCGGCGCCGTCGAGGGCGGCGACAGTCATTCCGCGGAGGCCGTGCGTCACAAGATCCGCCTGCTGATCACGAATGAGAGCCCGGATGCGGTTCTGTCCGACGACGATATCGTCGATACGCTGAAGAAGAGCGGAATAGAGCTTGCTCGCCGCACGGTTGCAAAATATCGCGAAGCCATGAACATCCCCTCTTCCGTGCAACGGCGCCGGGAGAAGCGGGCTCTGGCCAAAGTTTCCGGTTTCTGACAGGCGGCGCCTCTCAACCACAGGCTGCCGAACTCCTAACAGTCCGTTAAGACGCAGTTGACTTTCCGATGTGGCAGGGCTAGAAGCCCGCCGCAATCGCTGCAGGACAGCACGACCATGAAACTTATCCCCACCATCCAAAAGGCGGTCAATATACGCAATTTGCCTTTGACTGCGTGAAGTGCTTGGATGAGCTTGAGGCTTGGCGTAAACTGATACGCGCAATAACCACTACAAGAAGGGAAACTCCATGAGTGTGCGTGTCTCCGGTAAACATATGGAAATTGGTGACTCCTTCCGCCAGCGGATAGAAGACCAGATCGGTATGGCCGTGACCAAATACTTCGACGGGGGGTATTCAGGTCAGGTAACTGTGCAGAAGTCCAGTTCGCGCTTCGCGGCCGATTGCAAGCTTCATCTCGATAGCGGCGTGGTATTGCATGCTGCCGGCGAAGCCATGGACCCGCAGCTTGCTTTCGACGCTGCGTCCGAGCGCATCGAAAAGCGCCTGCGCCGTTATAAGCGCAAACTCAAGGACCATCAGGCCGGCAACCATGTGAACGGGCAGGCGGAAGTCGCCTATACGGTCATGGACGGCGTTCCGGACGATGATGAGGAGGTTCCTTCCGATTTCGCGCCGGCGATCGTCGCAGAAAGCACGAAGCAATTGAAGACCATGTCGGTGGCGACTGCCGTGATGGCACTCGACATGACCGACGAGCCGCTGCTGCTCTTCCGCAGCCCCGGCAACGAACACTTGAATATCGTCTACCGCCGTCAGGACGGCAACATTGGCTGGATCGACGCAGCCAATATCAAAGGCTGAGAATAGAAGATAAGCGGCGGCTGCGCATTATAGCAGCTGGCCGCCGCTTGCCCGTCATCGGTTCTCGGCGACACGAAGGATAAAGAGAATGGCATTGGCAGATTTGCTACAGCAAGATGCGATCATCCCCGCCTTGAAGGCAAATTCCAAAAAACAACTGCTTCAGGAGCTGGCCGCCAAAGCCTCCAAGCTCACCGGATTGCCTGAGCGCGAAATCTTCGACGTCGTGCTGCAGCGCGAGCGCCTGGGCTCCACCGGCGTCGGCAATGGCATCGCCATTCCGCACGGCAAACTCGCCAGCATCAAGTCCATCGCCGGTATTTTCGCGCGCCTTGAAGCGCCTGTCGATTTCGAAGCGCTGGACGACCAGCCCGTCGATCTCGTCTTCCTGCTGCTCGCACCCGAAGGTGCCGGCGCAGACCACTTGAAGGCGCTCTCGCGCATCGCCCGCGTTTTGCGAGACCAGGATCTGGTCGCGAAGCTCCGCGCCACCGATTCCGCCTCCGCCATCTATGCATTCCTTAACGAGGAGCAGGCATCCAACGCCGCGTGACGACCTGCGTCGCATCGGACTAAGGCAAAAATAAGAGCCGGATGATCTCAGATCATCCGGCTCTTTCTTTTTCGTTATCGCTCTGAAAGATCAGGCGTCTTTCTCATCCAGCGGGCTGTTGGCGCCCTGCTCGGCATTTTCCACGATCTTCGGGCCACCCTTGGCAACGCCGACCATGGCCGGGCGCAGAACGCGGTCACCGATGACGAAGCCGGCCTGAACCACCTGGACGACTGTGTTGTTCGGCACTTCCGGGTTCGGCACTTCGAACATGGCCTGGTGGAAATTGGGGTCGAACTTCTGGCCGACCGGCTCGAGCTGGCGTACGCCGTGGCGCTCGAGGGCCGAGAGCATGGAACGCTCGGTCATCTCGACACCTTCGATCAGTGTCTTCAGGCCGGCATCGGCGCCATCACGGGCGTCGGCCGGAATGGCATCCAGCGTGCGGCGCAGATTGTCTGCCACAGAGAGCATGTCGCGGGCAAAGCTTGCCACGGAATAGGACTTTGCATCCTTCACATCGCGCTCGGTGCGGCGACGGAGGTTGTCCATCTCGGCAGCGAGACGAAGATAGCGATCGCGCAGTTCGCCGTTCTCGGCCTTCAGCAGCTCAACCGGATCTGGCTGAGACGGCTCGGCCGCATCAACGGTTTCCGCTGCATCCTGCGCGAAATCCGCTGACGTGTCGGCCGCCGTGGCGTCAGGTCCGGTTTTTGTTGTTTCGTCGGTCATGACGGTCTCCGAATTGCTTGGTCTTTGGATGTGCCCGATATCGAGGTTTGATCGGAAAAAATCAAGGCTTTGTCGAGAAGAACAGCCAATTCGCGGCTTTGCGACGGCAGCAATATCTTTCCCTCCGCATTGCCGCCGCTTGCGACATTGACTGTTCAGCCCTCCCTACCAGTAGTATGCTGAAATATATGTCAGCACAGCGTGAGGTGACATCAATGTCTAATGGCAAATCCCTTTCAGGCAAGTGTTTCTGTGGCGCGGTGGAAATCGCAGTCAATGGCGAGCCAATGGCAATGGGCTACTGTCATTGCGACTCCTGTCGGGAATGGTCGGCAGGGCCTGTCAACGCCTTCTCGCTCTGGGCGCCGGAAGCCGTTCACGTCACCAAGGGCGCAGACAAGATCGGCAGTTATCAGAAAACCGAGAAGAGCGTGCGCAAGTGGTGCACGGTCTGCGGCGGCCATCTTTTGACCGAGCATCCGCCGTGGGGCGTGACCGATGTCTACGCGGCCGTCCTTCCCGACCTCGATTTTCAGCCCGGCATGCATGTCAACTACGAGACGACGGTGCTGCATCTGAGAGACGGGCTGCCGAAGCAGAAGGATTTTCCAGCCGAAATGGGCGGATCGGGAACCTTGCTTCCCGATTGACGACAACCGCTAGAGTGGTTCAGTTTTCCATGGAATCCCTGAACCGCTCTAGCACTTTGTTGCCTCGCAATTCCGGACGGAAAACCGCTGCGCACTTTTCCTGGAATTGCTCGAGATCCTCTCCTCAGATTCCAGGCCGTGACAGCCGCGAAATCAGCTGCGCCGTATAATCGACCATGGGCACGATGCGGGCGTAGTTCAGCCTCGTGGGGCCGATGACACCGACGGCGCCGACGATGCGGTCATCATCATCGCGATAGGGCGCAACGATCAGCGAAGAGCCCGACAGCGAGAAGAGCTTGTTTTCCGAGCCGATGAAGATGCGCACGCCCGGTCCGCTTTCGGCGAGATTGAGGATCTCGATGAGGCTGTCCTTCTTCTCGAGATCGTCAAAAAGCAGCCGCAGGCGATCCAGATCCTCCGCACCACCGATTTCAGCGAGTAGATTGGAATGGCCGCGCACGATGAGCTGCGTCGGCTTGCCGTCGTCATCGCCGCCGGACCAGACGGCAATGCCGCGCTCGACCAGCTGATGCGATAGGCTGTCCAACTCCTGGCGTACGTTTTCCTTGAGGCTCTGCAATTGCCGCCTCAACTCCGGCATCGTCTGGCCGGTCATATGGGCGTTGAGGAAGTTGGCGGCTTCCGTCAGCTGCGACGAGGTCGTGCCGGCCGGCAGCTCGATGATGCGGTTTTCGACCTGATCGTGCTCGCCGACGAGCACGGCGAGCGCCTTGGTCGGCTCCAGCCGGATGAATTCCACATGCTTGAGAACGGGATCGCTCTTGGAGGTGATGACGAGACCGGCGCCGCGCGAAATGCCCGACAGTACCCGGCTTGCCTCCGACATCATCGATTCCACCGGCTGATCGCGATTGCTGCCGCGCACCTGCCGATCGATATTGGCCCGATCCTCGGCGGAGAGATCGCCGACCTGCATGAAGGCATCGACGAAGAAGCGCAGGCCGACCTGGGTCGGCAGTCGCCCGGCGCTGACATGCGGCGAATAGATGAGCCCGAGTTCTTCCAGATCGCTCATGACATTGCGCACAGAAGCCGGCGACAGCGACATGGGCAGCAGGCGCGACAGATTGCGCGAACCCAGCGGCTCGCCGTTTTCGAGATAGCCTTCGACGATGCGGCGGAAGATTTCCTTGGAGCGTTCGTCCAGTGCAGCAATGACATCCGAGACCGACGATGTCGTGAATACCATTTCGCTGTCAGATCCATTCCGTTGAGCCTTAGGCAAAATATAATCATTCAGTTAGCAATGGCAAAAGGGAAAAATGTCGCCGCCGCCGCCGAGCGTCTTTCCGGCCTGCTTTTCCTTTGCAAAAGCGGCCTGCGGGTCGTAGAAGCGGTCAACGAACATTCAGGAGAGTGGAATGAGGCCTTCAGGCAGAAAAACCGACCAGATGCGCAAGGTGTCGTTCGAGCGCAATTTTTCCAAGCATGCGGAAGGCTCCTGCCTGGTAAAATTCGGCGATACGCATGTGCTCTGCACGGCAAGCCTGGAAGACAAGACGCCGCCATGGCTGCGCAACAGCGGCAAGGGCTGGGTCACGGCCGAATATGGCATGCTGCCGCGCGCGACCGGCGAGCGCATGAAGCGCGAAGCCGCGGCCGGCAAGCAGGGCGGCCGCACGCAGGAAATCCAGCGCCTCATCGGCCGGTCGCTGCGCGCCGTCGTCGACCTCAAGGAACTGGGCGAACGCCAGATCACCGTCGACTGCGATGTCATCCAGGCGGATGGCGGCACGCGCACGGCCTCGATCACCGGCGGCTGGATCGCGCTCTACGACTGCCTGAAGTGGATGGAAAGCCGCAACATGGTGAAGGTCGAGCGCGTCCTGAAGGATCACATCGCCGCCATCTCCTGCGGCATCTTTGCCGATCAGCCTGTCATCGATCTCGATTATCTCGAGGATTCTTCGGCTGAGACGGACGCCAATTTCGTCATGACCGGCAAGGGCGGCATCGTCGAGATCCAGGGAACGGCTGAAGGCGCGCCCTTCAGCGAAGAGGAATTCGCCACGCTGATGCATCTGGCCAAGAACGGCATTGCCGAACTGGTGGAGCTGCAGAAGCAGGCCATCGCCTGAGGATATCTTGAATGGCTGACCCGGCCCTCGCAGGCATTCTTGAAACTGCCCTCTATGCAGACGATCTCGATGCCGTCGAAGCCTTTTATGGCGGCATACTCGGGTTGGAAAAGATATCGCGAGGCGGCAACCGTCATGTCTTCTATCGCTGCGGGCCAGGCGTGCTCCTGATCTTCAACAGTGAAGAAACGGTCAAGCCGCACGAGCCGGGCGCCCTGCCCGTACCGCCGCATGGGACTGAGGGTCATGGTCACGTTTGCTTCCGTGTCGATGGCAACGAGATCGAAGCCATGGCCGAGCGGCTGAAGGCAGCCGGTGTCGATATCGAAGCCGATTTCCACTGGCCGAATGGCGGCCGTTCGATCTATTTCCGCGATCCGGCGGGCAACAGCCTGGAATGCGCCGAACCCCGGATCTGGGGCCTATGACAGGACAGCACATGCGCAAGCTCGATACCAAGACCATCGTCGTCGCCAGCCATAATGCTGGCAAGATCCAGGAAATCCGCGATCTGATCGGTCCGCTCGGCTTTACAGCCAAGTCCGCAGCCGATCTCAACTTCATCGAACCGGACGAAACGGGCACGACTTTCGAGGAAAATGCGACGATTAAGGCGCTTGCCTCGGCCAATGCCTCGGGCCTACCGGCACTTTCGGACGATTCCGGCCTGGTGATCGATGCGCTTGGCGGCGGCCCTGGCGTCTATACCGCCAATTGGGCCGAGACGGCCGATGGCACACGCGACTTCGCGATGGCGATGCGGAAGGTCGAAGCCGCCCTGGAAAAGGCCGGCGCCAACACGCCGGAGAGCCGCACGGCTCGCTTTGTCAGCGTTCTCTGCCTCGCCTGGCCGGACGGACATACCGAACTTTTCCGCGGCGAAGTCGAAGGCACCGTCGCCTGGCCGCCGCGCGGCAGCCAAGGCTTCGGCTACGACCCGATCTTCCAGCCCAGGGGCTACGAGACCACATTCGGCGAAATGAGCGCCGAGCAGAAGCATGGCTGGAAGCCCGGCGACGAGCAGGCGCTGTCGCACCGCGCCCGCGCCTTCAAGATCTTTGTCGAAACCTGCCTGGAGGCGTAAGCTAATCCCGTGGAAATCGTGGACACACAGGATCTGATGCACGGCGCGCAATTGCTGCCCGATACCGGCGAACCCGGTTTCGGTGTCTATGTGCATTGGCCTTTCTGCGCAGCCAAATGTCCCTACTGCGATTTCAACAGCCATGTCCGCCATCAGCCGGTCGATCAGGAACGTTTTGCTGCCGCCTTTCTGAAGGAAATGGCGACGATGCGCATGATCAGCGGCCCGAAGACAGTGACCAGCGTCTTCCTCGGCGGCGGTACGCCTTCGCTGATGAAACCGGAAACGGTGGGTGCGGTGCTCGATGGCATTGCTAGGACATGGCATGTGCCTGATGGCATCGAGATCACCATGGAGGCCAATCCGTCGAGCGTCGAGGCGGAGCGCTTTCGCGGCTATCGCGCCGCCGGGGTCAATCGCGTATCGATGGGCGTACAGGCGCTGAACGACCGCGACCTCAAATTCCTCGGACGGCTGCACAATGTCGAGGATGCGCTTAAGGCGATCAAGCTTGCGCGCGAAATCTTCCCGCGTATGTCCTTCGACCTCATCTATGCCCGCCCCAACCAGACCGTCGAGGAATGGGAACGCGAGCTGAGACAAGCAATCTCCTACGCGGTCGATCACCTCTCGCTCTATCAGCTGACGATCGAGGAGGGCACGCCCTTCTACGGCCTTCACAAGGCCGGAAAGTTGATTGTGCCCGATGGCGATCAATCGGCGCTGCTCTATGAGGCGACGCAGGAGATCACCGAGCGCGAGGGCATGCCGGCCTATGAGGTTTCCAATCACGCGCGGCCCGGCGCCGAGAGCCGGCACAATCTCACCTATTGGCGCTATGGCGACTATGCCGGCATCGGCCCCGGCGCTCACGGCCGCTTGACCAGAGGCCCGCAGAAACTGGCGACGGCGACCGAGCGCAAGCCGGAGAGCTGGCTCGAGATGGTCGAGCGCGACGGCCACGGCATGATTGACCAGGAAATGCTTGGTTTCGACGAACAGGCCGACGAATTGCTGCTGATGGGCCTGCGGCTGCGGGAGGGCGTCGATCTCGCCCGCTGGCAGCAATTGTCCGGGCGCGATCCCGATCCGCAGCGCGAGGCGTTTTTACTGGAACACGGTTTCATAGAGCGCATCGGCAATTCCCGCCTGCGCTGCACGCCGGCGGGAATGCTGGTACTCGATTCCGTGGTCGCCGATCTCGCTTGTTAGCACCTCCCCTTTAGGCGCATGTCGCCGTAACGCGGCGGGTGGGGTGATCCCCGTGTGTACGATGATATTTCGGTTGTTGCCCAGATCACCCCACCCCGGCACTTACGTGCCGACCCTCCCCCTCAAGGGGCGGGTAAGTAAGCGTCCATCGATTGCGGCAAGGCCAACCGCGATCAGCGCCATGCCAATAAAATGCTTCGGCTGCAGGCTTTCGCTGAGAATGAGCGCGCCAAGCAGGATGGCGCTGACGGGAATGAGAAAGGTCACCAGCATCAGATTGGTCGCGCCGGCCGTCGCCAAGATACGGAAGAACAGCACATAGGCGATGGCGGTCGACAGGATGGCCAAGCCCAAAAGCGCCAGCCAGGTCTCAGTGGAAGGCATTGCCAGCGCCCAGGGGCGATCGACGAAGAGCGCGATTGGCAGAAGCATTATCGCCGAGCCCGTCACCTGGCCGGCAGCGGGAATGATCGGTGCCAGCCCCATGCGGCGGAAGCGCCGACCGAAAATGCCTGCGAGCGAGTAGCTGAAAGCGGCGCCCAATACAGCCAGCTGCGCCAGCAGGTTGGAGCCGAGGCTCGCAAGCACCGAAGGGCCGATCATCAGCGCCACACCGGCAAAGCCAACGATAACGCCGATAAGGCGGTTGCCGGTCATCTTCTCATCCTCCGTCAGGAAATGGGCGACGACGACGGCAAAGAGCGGCGTGGTGGCGTTAAGGATCGAGGCGAGCCCGCTGGCGATATGGGTTTGCCCCCAGACGATCAGCAGGAAGGGAATGACATTGTTGAGGAAGCCCATGGCGAAGAAGGCGAACCAGGTCTGGCGGTCTCTCGGCATCGCATGTCCGGTGGCACGCACGATGACATGCAGAGCAATGGCAGCGAGCGCGACACGCGCGGTAACGATGGTGAAGGGCGGCAGTTCGCGCACCAGAATGCCGTTGAACAGGAAGGAGCCGCCCCACAGAATGGATAGCCCCACCAGCATGCCCCATTCGACCGCGCCCATGGATTTCTGTGCCATCTGATCATCTCCAGCATCAGCGGATTGAGTTTTGCTTATTGGTGGCCAATCGCGACATGATTGCCAACCATCGCCATTGCTGGAATAATCTCGCCATATCGAGCCTCTGGCAAACGAGTCTTTTTCAAATCATGATTTAGCTGAGCTCAATCATTATGGATCAACTGCCATCCCTTTCGGCGCTGCGCGCCTTCGAAGCCTCCGCCCGGCATCTCAGCATGACGCTGGCTGCGAACGAGCTGCATGTGACGCCCGGCGCCATCAGCCTGCAGATCCGTGACCTCGAAAGCGCCCTCGGGGTACGGCTTTTCGAGCGGCGAGCCCGCAGCTTAGCGCTGACGAGTGAAGGCGCCGAATATTTCGCGACGATGCGAACGGCTTTCCGCCTCATGCGCGAGGCGACAGCGGCTCTCGCTATGCGCTCCAAGGATACGGTGCTGACCCTTACCTGCACCGCCGGCTTTGCCACGCATTGGCTGGTGCCGCGACTGCGGCGCTTCGAGGAGGCCCATCCCGATATCGATCTGCGCATCAGCGCGTCCTATCGCATGATGGATTTCCAGCGGGATGGGATCGATCTTGCCATCCGCCACGGCCTCGGCGGCTATGAGGGCCTGGCAAGCGAGAGATTTCTCGATGACGAATATGTTCCGGTGTGCACGCCGGAAATGGCGGCGGCGCTTGGCCCTTCACCCGCAGTCGATGACTTAGCTGGCCTGACACTGATCCATGATGTCTACCGGCGCGACTGGGAGCTCTGGCTGAAGGCCGTCGGGGCCACGCGGGTGGACGCCATGCACGGACCGGTCTTCACCGATGGCATGGGCGCTTATCACGCCATGAAGGCAGGCCTCGGCATCGCGCTGATGCGCCGCTCTTTCGTGGAGCAGGAATTGGCTGACGGCACGCTCGTTGCGCCCTTCCCAACCGGATTTGCGAGCGCGCTTGCCTATCATCTCGTCTATCAGCCGGGTGCGCTGGAGAGGCCTGCCGTCGCGGCACTGCGTGCCTGGCTATTTTCCGAGGTCTCACGCACGACGCCGCCGACCTAAAGCGCGCTTGGAGCGCAAAAAGAAACGGCCGGCGATCAAGCCGGCCGTAGACGATGTGGCGAATGCCGATCGCTCGGCTTACTCGTTGATAAGGCGCTTCAGCAGCTCGATCTCGTGCGACAGCTTGCTGTCGCCGGAGATCAGTTCCTCGATCTTGCGCACAGCGTGCAGGACCGTGGTGTGATCGCGGCCACCGAAGCGACGGCCGATTTCCGGGAAGGAGCGCGGCGTCAGCGTCTTCGACAGATACATGGCGATCTGGCGCGGCTTGACGATGACGCGCGTACGGCGGTTCGAAACCAGTTCCTGGCGCGACACGTTGTAGTGGCGTGCGACGATGCGCTGGATGTCCTCGATGCGGACGCGGCGCGGCTCGCCGGAGCCGACCAGATGCGCCAGCAATTCGTCGACGCGCTCGACCGTCAGGTTCGGCTCGAAGGAACGACGGAAGATAAGCTGGTTGAAGGCTCCTTCCAGTTCGCGGCCGCTCGCGGTCACGTTGCGGGCGACATGCGAGAGGATTTCGGCCGGGATTTCCAGCGACGGATCATCCTGACGGGCAGCATCGAGACGGCGCTTGAGGATCTCAAGACGCATTTCATAGTCCGGTGCCTCGACTTCGATCGCTACACCGCCCTGCAGACGCGAACGCACGCGCGGATCGAGCGATTCCAGTTCCCAGGGAGCGCGATCGGCAGCAACGACGACCTGCTTGGCGCTGTCGAGCAGCATGTTCAACAGGTGGCAGAACTCATGCTGGATCATCTTGCCCTGCAAGAACTGCATGTCGTCGATGATGAGCAGGTCGATGTTACGCAGCGAGTCCTTCAGCGTCAGTGCATCATTATCGCGGATCGCGGTTGCGAAGCGCCACATGAAGTATTCCGCCGTCAGGTAGACGACCCGCAGACCGCGTGGATTCTGCACGGCTGCATTGGCGATCGCCTGCAGAAGGTGGGTCTTGCCGAGACCAACAGTTGCATGAACGAAGAGCGGGTTGAAGCGCACAGCGCCGGAGCCGGCTTCGGCGATGGTCTTTGCCGCGGCAAGGCTGACGCGGTTCGAGCTGCCTTCGACGAACGTATCGAAGGTGAAGCGGGAATCGAGCGGAGAGCCGAAGAGCGGCGAACCTGCCGTCGCGGGCCGGGCAGCCGCAGCCGCACTCACCGCCTGGGCAACCACCTGGCCGGCCGGCTGGGCGACGGCGCGACGGATCGGCGCGACAGCCGCTTGATCAGGCACCACCGGCTGCTCGTCCGCACCGGGCTTCGTGCCCTGCCGGGTCGCGGTGCGCACCAGAATTTCGACCTTGAGGATCTCGGCATCCTCAGCCTGAAACAGGCTGGTGATGAGATCGAGATAGCGATTGTTGATCCAGGACTTCAGAAATGTCGTCGGGACCGTGAGGCGAACGACGCTCTTCGATACCGAATGAAGCTTGAGCCGCGCAAACCAGCTGGCATAGACATCGGGTCCGACCTGCGCCTTCAAGCGCGCGCTGACGCGCTCGAACAAATTATTTTGCGCCACGTCGCCCTTTTCCCCCGCCGCTTCTAAGCAAACCGCACCGAACGCCTGCGCATTGTCCCCATTTTCCAACGCACCTGTCGCCCTCGTATGTATCTGCATATAGTGCCGCCTTCCACAGTCTCTTATGGGGCGAAACAGTGTGACACCACCGCCCCTAG
This sequence comes from Rhizobium sp. No.120, assembly GCF_054558365.1. NCBI lineage: Bacteria > Pseudomonadati > Pseudomonadota > Alphaproteobacteria > Hyphomicrobiales > Rhizobiaceae > Rhizobium > Rhizobium sp. No.120. Next base: position 283,388 of record NZ_BAAJNQ010000002.1, on the reverse strand, counting down.
GTCTTCGCCATGGCATGACGATCGCGCTCGATGTCCAAGCTGCGCCGCATACCGGTTCATCAGCCACGCCCGGCCAACGGGCCTTACAAGAACACTGTGGCGAAAACCGCTCTTTAAAGCAGCCTTCGTCTCGGCGTCTGTAAGCGGAACGTCAATCGGCCCTCGTACTCCGATCGACTGCCCCAGCGGCTGTCAATTTTTCTCCCCTCCCCACAGCCACGCCATAGACTTAAGGCTGCAAAGGACAGACAAGCTTCCTCGTTCCGCAAGCGTCGCCGCTTCCGGTTCTTACTCGTCAACTGTTTGAAAAAACGGAACTGAACTGCTCCGTCACAAGAGACAAAATCACCCACGCCGTCTTAAGTGACGGTGTTTTGCCGAAGCCGTTTAAGGTGATGTCCGCGCCCCTTGTTGAAATGCATTTAGGCAGGATCGCGGGCAGATATCAACGATGAATTTTACACAAAATTAAGAGGCGGCCATTGACTCTGGAGGCCAATTTTGACTGTCACAAGCCCTTCAAAAAAGAATCGCTGTTGAATCAAAGAGATTCCCGTTCGGCGCGATTCTCACAGCTTTCAAAACAAAAAAATAAAAAATACGCTTGACTCAGTTGTGAGCCGGCAATGCGTCATGCAGATCACCCATAGCTGAGATATCCTGTCGCAAGCTATTGTTTTTAAATATATATTTCTGTCACTTCAATGACATGTTCGGACGGCCATTTTTGGCAATGCGGCATTTTTTTGGCCGAATCCAAAAAGCCCGGCACAAGGGCCGGGCTTAAGCGTAACGACTAAATCGTTAATTGAAAGTTATGCGGTCGGGGCCGAAAGGGCCTTCACACGCTTGGCAAGGCGCGAAACCTTGCGGGAAGCAGTATTGGCGTGAAGCACGCCCTTGGTGGCTGCGCGAGCCAGTTCCGGCTGAGCAGCAACGAAAGCTGCCTTTGCGCGATCTGCATCACCCGATGCAATGGCTTCTTCGACCTGACGAACGAACGTGCGAACGCGCGAGCGACGAGCCTTGTTGACATCGGTGCGGCGGGCGATCTTGCGGGTCGCTTTTTTCGCCGAGGTAGTATTGGCCATGTATGCCTCTCTTAGAATTCGAACAAAACTCCATCGTTGCGGCGCGGGCCCCATGGCCACTTCATCCAGCAATGCGGGAGCAATTGCGGAAAACCAGAGCGGCTTTCCAAACTGTGGCGGGCATATAACCGGAATGAGCCGCGGCGTCAACGCGGATTCTCGCCAAACCCGCGTAATTCCGGAATCTTGGCTCTCACCGGTTCCTGAAGGCCGGCTTGCGCTTCTCGACGAAGGCAGCCATGCCCTCCTTCTGATCCTCCGTGGCGAACAGGCTATGGAACAGACGGCGTTCGAAACGCAATCCTTCCTCGAGCGTGGTTTCGAAAGCGCGGTTGACCGCCTCCTTGGCCATCAGCACCGAGGGCCGCGACAGCGATGCGATCTTGGCGGCAGCAGCCAGCGCCTCGTCCAAGAGCTTGTCTGCCGGCACGACGCGCGCCACAAGGCCGGAACGCTCCGCTTCCGCCGCGTCCATCATTCTGCCGGTCAATACCAGATCCATCGCCTTGGCCTTGCCGACGGCCCGCGTCAGGCGCTGCGAGCCGCCCATACCGGGGATGACGCCGAGGGTGATTTCCGGCTGGCCGAATTTGGCCGTTTCCGAGGCGATGATGAAATCGCACATCATCGCCACCTCGCAGCCGCCGCCGAGCGCGAAGCCACTGACCGCCGCGATAACGGGCTTGCGGGCATTGGCGATCTCGGCCCAACCGCTGAAGAAGTCATTCTTGTAAGCGTCGACGAAATCGAGCGACTGCATTTCCTTGATGTCGGCGCCGGCGGCAAAGGCTTTTTCCGAGCCCGTGAGCACGATCGCGCCGATGGCATCATCAAGATGAAGGGCGGCATAGGCTTGCTTCAGCTCGGAGAGGACCGTTGAGTTCAGCGCATTCAGCGCGTGCGGCCGATTGATCCGGACGAGACCGACGGCCCCATGAGTTTCGACGATGAGGGTTTCGTAAGCCATTTCTCTCTCCCTTTATCAGCTTTGGCCTTTCAGCCTTGGCAGGAGGCGCAATAGAAAGAAGAGCGTCCCGCCTGGACGATGCGACTGACCGTACCGCCGCAGCCGGGCGTACTGCAAGGCTGCGCTTCACGATCGTAGACGGAAAAGGAGTGCTGGAAATAGCCGAGCGAGCCGTCGGTCTGGATATGATCGCGCAGTGACGAGCCGCCAGCGGCGATCGCATCGGCAATGACCTCGCGGATAGCATCGACGAGCGTGAACAGCGCTTCGGTCGGCTCGCCGGTATCCGTGACTAGTGTCCCGGCGGCGCGCAACGGGGACAGGTGGGAGCGCCACAGGGCCTCACATACATAGATATTGCCGAGGCCCGCGATGTTCTTCTGGTCGAGCAGCGCGCTCTTCAGCGGTTGCGCCTTTCCGCCAAAGCGCTTAGCCAGATAATCGGCATCGAGTTCATTGCCTGTGGGTTCCGGGCCAAGGTCGCGGAAGAAGGGATGGCTGGCCATATCGACCCGCCGGACGAGATCCATGAAGCCGAAGCGGCGTGGGTCATTGTAGATAACCCGCACGTCGCCGCCAGCACCTGTCAGATGAAAGAGGACGTGGTCGTGCTTCTCATCCTTGGAGCGGGGATGATGGAAGGTTCCGCGCGTTTCGGCTGCCGCCCCCTCCTCCACTCGAAACGAGCCGGACATGCCGAGATGCGCGACGATTGTCTTGCCTTCGTCGAGATCGATCAGCAGGTATTTGGCGCGGCGTGACAGGGACGTGATGCCGCGGCCCGAAACAGCCTCAGCAAAATCGACAGGGAACGGAAAGCGCAGATCGTTGCGGCGCAGCTCCAACTCTCTTAGAACGGCCCCCTCCATGGAAGGCGCGAGGCCCCGTCTGACGGTTTCGACCTCTGGTAATTCCGGCATGGCTATCCATCTTTATGTTTCAACTGCTTATGATCTGAGCTATAGCCCAAGGCATTGCGGGTGGTGATCAAGCTGATGAGATAGCGTGGCAAACGCGATTTCGCTATGGTCCGCCGCTGAATTGTGTAACGGAGTTGAGCCGATGGCAGAAAGCCGCACCTCCGCCGATGGCGGCATGGAAACATCCTATGGCTTCCGCGAAGTCGCCGATGGCGAAAAGCAGGGCCTCGTCAATGAGGTGTTCCATAAGGTCGCCAAGCGCTACGATGTCATGAACGACGTCATGTCCATGGGCATGCACCGCGTCTGGAAGGATGCGATGATAGCTGCGCTCAACCCGCGCAAGGACCCTGCCTACAAGGTGCTCGACGTTGCCGGCGGCACGGGCGATATCGCCTTCCGCATCGTCGAAGCATCGAACCGGTTGGCGCATGCGACGGTTCTTGACATCAACGGCTCGATGCTTGCCGTCGGCGCCGAGCGGGCAGAAAAGAAGAAGCTTTCCGACAATCTCACCTTCGTCGAGGCTAATGCCGAAGAACTGCCGTTCGAACCCAACTCGTTCGATGCCTATACAATTGCGTTCGGTATCCGCAACGTGCCGCATATCGACGTCGCGCTGAAGGAAGCCTATCGGGTGCTGAAACGCGGCGGCCGGCTGCTGGTGCTCGAATTCTCCGAAGTCGATCTGCCGCTGCTCGACCGTGTCTATGATTCATGGTCTTTCAATGCCATTCCGAAGTTCGGTAAGGCGATCACCGGCGATGCCGAGCCCTATCAGTATCTGGTCGAATCGATCCGCAAGTTCCCGAACCAGCAGGACTTCGCGACGATGATCCGCGAGGCCGGCTTCTCGCGCGTGAGCTTCACCAATTACACCGGCGGCATCGCCGCGCTGCACTCCGGCTGGAAGCTCTGAAGCATGATATCCAGTCACCCGATCCGGCTTTTGGCCTCCATATTCCGAGACCTTGAGACGATATGAGTGCTTTCAGCGCATATTTCGGCCTTGTTCGAGTCGGCTGGGTGCTCGTGCGCGAAGGCGTGGTCATGGCACTGCCATCGGAGGGACTGCCGCCCTCTGTCAGCCTCGCCAAATCCTTCGTCAGCATCTTCGCGCGCCGGAAGGCGAAGAGCAAGGCCCGCAGCGACCGGCTTGCCCAGGCAGTCGAGCGGCTCGGCCCATCCTATGTGAAGATCGGTCAATTCCTGGCGACCCGGCCCGACGTCGTCGGTGTCGACATGGCGAACGACCTGTCCAAGCTTCAGGACCGGATGGCCTTCTTCCCGCATGAAACGGCGACGGCAGCCATCGAGTCCTCACTCGGCCGACGGATCGACGATCTCTATGCCAGCTTCGGCGCGCCGATCGCCGCCGCGTCCATAGCGCAGGTGCATCCGGCCGAAATCGAGACGGCAGAGGGCCGCAAGCGCGTTGCCGTCAAGGTGGTCCGACCTGGCGTACGTCAGCGCTTTTCCAACGATATCAAGGCGATGTATCTGGTTTCACGGCTGCAGGAGCGTTTCATGCCCTCCAGCCGGCGCTTGCGGCCGGTGGAAGTGACGAAGACGCTCGAACAGACCACCAAGGTCGAGATGGATCTGCGGCTGGAAGCCGCCGCGCTCTCCGAGATCGCCGAAAACACCGAGAAGGATCCGGGCTTCCGCGTTCCCAAGGTTGACTGGGAACGCACCGGCCGCGACGTCATCACCATGGAATGGATCGATGGCGTCAAGATGTCCGACGTCGAGGGGCTGAAGGCTGCCGGACATGATCTCAATACGCTTGCCGACACGCTGATCCAGTCCTTCCTCCGCCATACGTTGCGCGACGGCTTCTTCCATGCCGACATGCATCCGGGCAATCTCTTCGTCGATCCCGCCGGCATGATCGTCGCCGTCGACATGGGCATCGTCGGCCGCCTCGGCAGGAAGGAACGCCGCTTCCTCGCCGAAATCCTCTACGGCTTCATCACCCGCGATTATCTCCACGTTGCCGAAGTGCATTTCGAAGCCGGCTACGTACCTGGCCACCACAATATGGAAAGTTTCGCCCAGGCCATCCGCGCGATCGGCGAGCCGATCCATGGCCAGCCGGCCGAAACCATCTCCATGGGCAAGCTTCTGACCCTGCTCTTCGAAGTGACCGAACTCTTCGACATGGAGACGCGGCCGGAACTGGTGATGTTGCAGAAGACCATGGTCGTGGTCGAGGGCGTGTCGCGCATGCTCAATCCGCGCTTCAACATGTGGAAGGCATCCGAACCGGTCGTCGGCGACTGGATCCGCACCAATCTCGGCCCGAAGCGGATCATGACCGATCTGAAGGATGGTTTGAAGGCGGCCGTGAAGCTCGCCGAAGCCGCACCCGAGATTGCCGCCAAGACCGAAAAATTCCACCATGAACTACTGCATATGAGCGAAAACGGCCTGCGCTTCGATCCGCAGACCGCCGAAGCGATCGGCAAGGCCGAGGCCAAACACAGCCGCTCCGGCCGCTTCGCACTTTGGGTGATCGCGCTGACGCTTCTCTATATCGCCTGGCATCTTGGCTGATCGCCAAGCTTTCTGATGTTTCTTCTCGCCTGGGCCGAAATAGCTTGGCCGGTGCAGCAAGCCATATGCGCGCGCAAACACAGAGTTGCGCGACGTGCGTACTCGTCTCAAAATCAGATTGTCCGGCACGGATCGAGGTGTTCGTCATTTGGGATATCCCATTGGCGATGAGGCTCGCATAGCCTTGCCGAAAAGGAGAACAAAAGAGATGGAGCGTCAAAGAGCCGGCATCGAACTCAGCGGGCAGCCGCTTGGGTTCAGCGATCTGGTGCGGATCGGAGCGGGGGCCGTCCTGCCGTCGGCATCGGAAAGCGGCATGGCTCGCATACGGTTGGCGCGCAGCGTTCTCGAAAGCACCATTCAATCGGGCATGCCGGTCTATGGCTCCACGACCGGCGTCGGCGCCATGAAAGATGTCGAATGGTCTCCTGAAGATCTCGATGCCTTCAATCTCGGTCTCGTGCGCGCCCATCATTTCGGTACAGGCGCGCCCTTCTCCATGTCGGTCGTCCGCAATGCCATGGCGATCCGCGTCAACACGGCTCTCACCGGTCAGGTCGGTTGTTCGCAGGAGCTAATCGAAGCCTATCTGCAGCTGTTGAGCTCGGATGTCATTCCTGTCGTCAGGCGTACGGGCTCGATCGGTTGCGCGGATATCGGACTGATGGGCCAGATCGGCGCGGTTCTGACCGGCGTCGGCGAAGCGGTCTATCGCGGCCGGCGCATGCAGGCTGCCGATGCCTTCGATGCCGCCGGCATCGCTCCCGTCAGGATGATGCCGCGCGACAGTCTGGCCTCGCTCAGCGTCAATGCCGTCAGCTTCGCCGCCGCTGCCGAGACGACCCGCAATGCCGCCGCGTCGATCCGCGTGCTGCTCGCGAGCGGCATGATGGCGGCCGGCGCACTGGGCGCCTCGCGCGATCCATGGATTTCCGTGCGCCATGTCGGTACACCCCGCGAGGCCCTGATCGGTGCCTGGCTCTGCAATGCTTCGGATGAATGGCCCTGGCCGGTCGCGACCCACGTCCAGGACCCGCTGAGCCTGCGAATGATCGCCCAGGTCTTCGGTGCCGTCATCGAAAACCTCTTGACCGCCGGCCACAAGATTCTCGCCGCCACCGGGCGCTCGGACGACAATCCGGTCATCGTCGATGGCCGTGTCATGACTTCGGGCGGCTCTCTTCCGCTCGATGTCACCGTGCTTCTGGAAGCGGCCGTCATCTGCATGGCCCATGCTGCCCGCAACGCCTTCAATCGCTGCGTCCTGCTCGGCAACGGCCAGCGGCGCGGCCTGCCCGTCAATCTGGTGCCGGAAGGCAGGATCGCGACCGGCTTCGGCCCGATCATCAAGCTCGCCGGTGAGATCTTCTCGCGCGTTCTCTCCATGTCCAATCCGGTCTCGGCACAGTCGCTGGTGGTTGCCGCCGGCATGGAAGACGAGGCCGCCTTCCTGCCGCTGGTCATCGAACGTTTCGAGCGGCAGATGCGGGCACTGAAGCGTCTGGCCGCTCTTGAGGCCCTGCTTTCGGCACAGGCAATGGACATTCTCGGCGACAAGCCGGAAGGCGTGGCGCGCATGCTCTACGACGTCGTACGCAAGCATGCGGACTTCTATGTGGTCGACCGCCCACTTTCGGCCGAGGTCGAGGCGATCGAGGAGGAGTTGGGCTCGGAGTCCTTCGTCTCGGAATTGATCGCTCACAAGCCGATCCTCGCCTACGATGATTTCTTCGCGCTCGGCTCGCTGGAGCGGGTCGAAGAGCGGCTTTATCGCGACACCGTTGCCATCTGAACCAACCGACGAGCGGAGAGAACGCACATGGCTGATTTCGATCTTGTTCTGCAAGGCACCGTGGTTCTGCCTGAACGCATCGTGGAAGCCGGCTATGTCGCCGTGCGCGAGGGCAAGATCGCTGAGGTTGGCATCGGCGCGCCGCCGGCCGCACGCGAACGGCACCTGCTCGGCAAGGCGTTGATCTTGCCTGGCGCGATCGACGCACAGGTTCACTCCCTCTCGCAGAAGGACCAGGAGGATTTCATCTGGTCGACCCGTTCGGCAGCCGCCGGCGGAGTCACTACCATCGTCGACATGCCCTATGACGAAGGCAATCTCGTCTGCTCGGCAGCGGCGGTGAAGAAGAAGACCGACCATGCAGCGCCGCAATCGCGCGTCGACTTTGCTCTTTATGGCACCATCGATCCGGAAGAAGGCCCCGCGCGTATCGCCGAGATGGTCGAGGCTGGCGTTGCCGCCTTCAAATTCTCCACCTTCGGCACCGACCCCAAGCGTTTCCCGCGCATTCCGCCCGCCCTGCTCGATGCGTGCTTTGCCGCCATCGCGCCCACGGGGCTAACCGCCGGCGTGCACAACGAAGATGACGAAGCAGTCCGCACTTACATGGAGCAGGTGAAGGCGAGCGGTATCACAGACTATCGCGCCCACGGCCTGTCCCGTCCGCCGATCACCGAGCTTCTGGCCATCCACACGATTTTCGAGACGGGCGCGGATACCGGCTGCCCGGCGCATGTCGTGCATTGCTCGTTGGGGCGCGGCTATGACATCGCCCGCGCCTACCGCCGCGACGGTTTCGAAGCGACCGTTGAATGCTGCATCCATTACCTGACGCTCGACGAGGAAAACGATGTGCGGCGCCTTGGCGGCAAGGCGAAAATTAATCCGCCGATCCGCCCGCGCGCCGAAGTGGAAACCTTGTGGCGCAAAGTGGCGGAGGGCAATGTCTGGCTCGTCTCGACCGATCATGTCAGCTGGTCGGAAAATCGCAAAACCAATCCGGACATGCTGGCGAATGCTTCCGGCGTGCCGGGACTGGAGGTCATGGTGCCGCTCTTCGTCAAGGGTGCCCTGGAACGCGGCGTGCCGCTGACCTGGGCGGCGAAACTGATGGCGGAAAACCCGGCTAAGCATTTTCGCCTCGACCATATCAAGGGCGCGCTGACGCCGGGCAAGGACGCCGATATCGTCGTTCTTGAGCCGCGCGAAATGGTTTATGACGCGGCGGCCAGCGGCAACAACATCGTCGGTTGGAGCCCTTATAACGGCATCCGCCTGCCCTGGACTGTGTCCGCTGCCTATCTTAGAGGCAAGCAGATTACCGAGGGACAGAAGGTGCGGGCCGAACCCGGCTCCGGCAGCTTCGTCCGTCCCTTGCCTCGCCAAATTCTTGCCGGAGATGCAGCCTGATGACCGACCCCAAGCGCCACAACCTGCCCGTAAACGCCGATCGCATCGCCGAGGATATAGATGCGCTGGCCGGCATCACCGATCCGGGCCACCCGTGGACGCGCCGCGCCTTCTCGCCGCTCTTCCTCGAAGGGCGCGCCTATATCGAAGCACGGATGAAGGCGGCAGGGCTTGAGACCCGCATCGACGCAGCCGGCAATCTGATCGGCAGGCGCGCTGGCGCCAAGCCTGGCCTCGGCACGATCCTTGTCGGCTCCCATTCCGACACAGTACCCGATGGCGGCCGTTTCGACGGTATCGCTGGCACGATCGCAGCGCTCGAAGTGGCGCGTTCCCTTGACGATCGCGGCATCGAACTCGACCATGATCTGGAGATCGTCGATTTCCTCGCCGAGGAAGTCAGCATCTTCGGCGTCTCCTGCATCGGCAGCCGCGGCATGACCGGGCAGATCCCCGAGGCATGGCTGACCCGCACCAGCGGCGACCGTACGCTTTCTGAAGGGATTGCCGAGGTCGGCGGCGACCCTTCGGTGCTGCTCTCCCAGAAGCGTCCGGATCTCGCCGGGTTCCTGGAGCTGCATATCGAGCAGGGGCCCGTACTGGAAGCCGAGAACAAGGATATCGGCATCGTCACCGCGATCGCCGGCATCACCCGCATCGAAATCACCGTGGAAGGCCGCGCCGACCATGCCGGCACGACGCCGATGGATCGCCGTGCTGATGCGCTGGTGGCCGCTTCGCAATTGGTCCTCGACATTCGCCAACGCGCTGCCGAGCAGGCAAAGACGCCGGGCCATTTCGCCGCAACCGTCGGTGAATTCCGTATCGAGCCGAATGCCGCCAACGTCGTGCCGTCGAAGGTCGTGCTGCTGATCGACGGACGGGCCGAAATCCGCAGCGACATGGAGGATTTCTTGGCCTGGATCGACGGCGAGGTGAAGAGCATCGCCGCCGACTATGGCGTCACGATCAACCCGCCGGTGCGCGTTTCCGATAATATGCCGACGCCGGGCGCTCCGGTGCTGCTCGAAACGCTGGAGCGCGCCTGCGAGACGGTCGGCGCCAAGCATCGCCGCATGGCCTCGGGCGCCGGCCACGACACAGCCTGGATCGCCAAAGTCGCGCCGGCCGCCATGATCTTCGTGCCCTGCAAAGAAGGCCGCAGCCATTGCGCCGAGGAATGGGCCGAAAATGACGATATCGCCATGGGTGCCGCCGTGCTCTTCGAAGCGGTGCGCGACATGGACAAGAACCTCAAACAGAACCGGGAGTAGCCGATGGGACGCGTACTCGTTGCCAAGGATGTGGAAGCAGCCGTCAAGGGCGGCTCCGTTTACGCCGCAGGCGGTGGCGGCTGGGCCGATCACGGCCGCATGCTCGGCTATGCGGCCGTCAATGTCGGCAAGCCGGAGCTGGTGTCGATCGAGGAATTGAACGACAACGACTGGATCGCGACGGCGGCCGCCATCGGCGCGCCGGCCTCCACCACACCCTGGGAAATGCAGGGCATCGATTACGTGAAGGCCGTGCAGCTGCTGCAGGATGAGCTCGGCGAGAAGCTCTCCGGCCTGATCATCGGCCAGAACGGCCGGTCTTCGACGCTGAACGGCTGGCTGCCATCAGCGATCCTCGGAACGAAGGTCGTCGATGCCGTCGGCGATATCCGCGCCCATCCGACGGGTGATATGGGCTCGATCGGCATGGCCGGTTCGCCCGAGCAGATGATCCAGACCGCCGTCGGCGGTAACCGCGCCGAGAACCGCTATATCGAGCTGGTCGTGAAGGGTGCGACGGCAAAGATTTCGCCGATCCTGCGCGCCGCATCCGACCAGTCCGGCGGCTTCATCGCCTCCTGCCGCAATCCCTTGCGCGCTTCTTATGTCCGCACGCACGCGGCACTCGGCGGCATCTCCATGGCGCTCTCGCTCGGCGAAGCGATCATCGAGGCGGAAAAGAAGGGCAGTAGCGCCGTCATCGACGCCATCTGCAAGACCACCGGCGGCCATATCCTGGCCGAAGGCACGATCACCAGGAAGGATGTCGTCTACACGAAGGAAGCCTTCGACATCGGCACCATCACGGTCGGCAGCGGCGACAAGGCCGTCATCATGCATGTGATGAATGAGTACATGGCGGTCGAGGATTCCGGCGGCAAGCGGCTGGCGACCTTCCCCTCCGTCATCACCACGCTGTCGCCGGAAGGCGAGCCTTTGAGCGTCGGCCAGCTGCATGAAGGCATGAAGGTTTTCATCCTGCATGTGCCGATGGATATCATTCCGCTGTCTGCCAGCGTGCTCGACCCTACGGTCTATCCCTCCGTCGAAAAGGCCATGGGTATCGAGATCGCGAAATACGCCCTAGAGACAAAGAAATAGAGCGTGATGTCGTCCGAAAACCGCATACACTTTTCGGCATCACGCTCTGGCCGGCAAGAAAGGCTGAAAAGCGCAGGAGGCTTGAATGGCCCGCGACGCCGGTCTCGAAGAATTGCTGAGAGAAGAGCTCGGGGAACGCCCAGGGCTCAGCGAAAAAGCAATGTTCGGCGGCTGGGCCTTTCTGCTCAACGGCCATCTCTTATGCGGCGCCCGGGATGATGGGATGCTGATCCGCCTCGGCAAGGGTAATGATGGCTGGGCGCTGGAGCAGCACGACGTCAAACCCATGCAGTTGGGCGGCCGGAAAATGCTGGGATGGGTGCGCGCCGGGCCGGACGCCTATGGCAACGACATGTTGCGCAAGCGGCTGCTTCTGGCCGCGCTGGACTTCGCCGAAGGCCTGCCGCCGAAGTAGTCAAGCCGCCGAAACAACAACGAAATAAGGGAAGGGAAATTCATGCCGAAAGCCAATCCACGTCATCCGAAATTCCCCATTCCGGGCGGTCCGGAGCTGCGTGCCAAGGGCTGGCGGCAGGAGGCTCTGCTGCGCCTGCTCGAAAACGTGCTCTCGGTCGGCGAAGATCCGGACAATCTCGTCGTCTACGCGGCCCTCGGCAAGGCAGCTCGCAACTGGGCGGCACACAAGGGCATCGTGAAGGCGCTGACCGGAATGGATGAGAACCAGACGCTGCTCATCCAGTCCGGCAAGCCGATCGGCCTCATCCGCACGCATGACAAGGCGCCGCTCGTCATCATGGCGAACTGCAATATCGTCGGGCAGTGGGCGAAGGCGGAAGTCTTCTACGAATTGCAGCGCAAGGGCCTGATCTGCTGGGGCGGTCTCACGGCCGGTGCCTGGCAATATATCGGCAGCCAGGGCGTGATTCAGGGTACCTATGAAATCTTCATGCGCATTGCCGAGCGTCGCTTCGGCGGCGATCTCTTCGGCCGCTTCGTGCTGACGGCCGGTCTCGGCGGCATGGGCGGCGCACAGCCGCTCGCCGGCCGCATGGCAGGTGCCGCCATTCTCTGCGTCGATATCGATGCCGAGCGCGCCAGGAAGCGACAGGACATCGGCTATCTGCAGGAAATCGCTCCCGATCTCGATTCCGCGCTGGCGATGATCGACGCTGCCGTCAAGGAGAAGCGGGCGCTTTCCGTCGGCCTCGTCGGCAATGCGGCCGAGATCTATCCCGAGATTGCGCGGCGTGGCATCGTACCCGATATCGTCACCGACCAGACCTCGGCGCACGATCTCGTCTACGGTTACGTGCCGAAGGGCATGAGCCTCGCCCAAGTCAAGGATTTGCGCGACGACGGCCAGGGCCAGCTCATGGCGGCCAGTCGCGCCTCGATCGTCGAGCACGTGAAGGCCATGCTCGATTTCCAGAAAAAGGGCTCCGAAGTTTTTGACAACGGCAACCTCATCCGCACGCAGGCGAAGGAAGGTGGGGTTGCGAACGCCTTCGATATCCCGATCTTCACCGAAGCCTATCTCAGGCCGCTCTTCTGCCGTGCCATCGGCCCCTTCCGCTGGATGGCGCTTTCGGGCGAGGAGAGCGATATTGCCCGCATCGACGATCTGCTGCTGGAAATGTTCCCGGACAACAAGATCATCACCAACTGGATCAAGCTTGCCCGTCAGCACGTGCCCTTCGAAGGCCTGCCGGCGCGTATTGCCTGGCTCGGCCATGGCGAGCGGACGGCGCTTGCCCGGCGCGTCAACGAGCTTGTGGCAAGCGGCGAACTCAACGGTCCGATCGCCTTCTCGCGCGACCACCTCGACGCCGGCGCTATGGCGCATCCGAACATCATGACGGAGCGCATGAAGGACGGCTCCGACGCGATTGCCGACTGGCCGCTGATCGACGCCATGATGCTTTGCTCGTCCATGGCTGACCTCGTCGTCGTCCATTCCGGCGGCGGCGGCTATGCCGGCTACATGACCAGCTGCGGCGTCACCGTGGTTGCCGACGGTACGCCTGCCGCCGACGAACGGCTTGATCATGCGCTGACCAACGACACGGCGCTTGGCGTGATGCGCTATGCCGATGCCGGTTACGAGGAGGCGCTTGACGAAGTTGCGAAAAAGGATGTGCCCTATATCCGTTTGGGATAAGCGCATCTGTTCTTGGCAGCTTCTGGAGACTATGGTCCCGGGCAATTCGAAACGACCTGTTTGCATGCAATTCCGGGCGGAAAACCGCTGCACACTTTTCCTGGAATTGCTTTGGAGAATTGCCCGTGATCCCCTGGACCTTGCTCGACACTGCGAAAATCCCCGGCGGCGGCGAGCTGCGTTTGAAGCAGCGCGGCCAGGAATTTTCCATCATGCTCGGCACCAACGAGCTGATGAACAGCCGCCTGAGCGGCTCCGAGCGGGCGCTGGCCACGCTTTCCTGCGAGAAGATCAAGGACCGGAAGGCGCCGCACATACTGATCGGCGGCCTCGGTATGGGGTTTACCCTGCGCGCGGCCCTCGGCGAACTCGGTGCGGACGCCAAAGTTACGGTCGCAGAGCTGGTGCCGGCTGTCGTGACCTGGGCACGCGGGCCGATGGCAACCGTCTTCGATGGCTGCCTCGATGACCCTCGCGTCGCGATCCATGAAGGCGATGTGCGTCCGCTCATCCGCGCCCGCAGAATGGCCTACGACGCCATCCTGCTCGATGTCGACAACGGTCCCGACGGCATCACGTCTGAAGCCAACGACGGCCTTTACGACTATCAAGGCCTCAAGGCAGCGCGCGATGCATTGCGTCCGAGAGGCGTGCTCGCGGTCTGGTCTTCGGGACCTGATGAGCGCTTCACAAGACGTCTGCGCGATAGCGGCTTTACCGCCGAGGTGGTCAATACGCGCGCCAATGGCAAAACGGGCGCGCGTCATGTCATCTGGCTGGCGACAAAGGGCTAAGCCCTAAAGATAACGCGTTTCTTCCGGCGCGCGATCGAAGCGGTCGTCGCGGCCATCGAAATAGCCGACGGGAAGCGAGGCGAGTTCCTCGTCGGTGGCGTCATCCAGGCAGCTGATGCTGATCGCATAGAATTTTCCGCCGAGTGCTGGATTTTCACCCCAGTTGAAGGAGCTGATGCCGCAAGTCTTGCAGAAGAGGTGATGCAGGATGCGCGGGCCGAACTGATATTCGCCGATGCTGTCCTCGCCCGAGATCAGACGGAAATCGGCGGGCGTGGCGACAGCCAGCCAATTGCGCTTCTTCTTGCAGATCGAGCAATTGCATTTGAACGTGCCGCCCTGCAGATCGAGATCGGCTTCGTAGCTCACCGCGCCGCAATGGCAGCTGCCATGATAGGTCTTCTTCATCACTCTCATCCTTCCCTTGAGGTGGCTTCTGCGTAAGCGACGTATTTATCGAGAGCCTGTTCCCAGCCGCCGGTCTGAAGCTTCAGCTCTCTGTCGTCAGGCAATTCGGCCTTTCGGAAGACAAGGCGCGTCTTCTCGCCAAGCTCATGGAATTCCACGGTCACCTGCATCGGATGTTCGGCCCTACCCTCCTGATTTTCCCAGGCGAAGGTGAAGACGAGGCGCTCGGGCGGGACGATCTCCAGATAGCGGCCATGGCTCCAATATTCCCTACCTTCCGGTGTCAGAATGCAGTGCCGCCAGGCGCCCCCTTCCCGCAGGTCGACAAAGATGGATGGCGCCGTCATGTTCTGGGGCGCCCACCAGCGCACCATATGCTCCGGCTCCGTCCAGAGACGAAACAGCAGGGCGCGCGGCGCGGCTATTTCGCGGGTCAGCACGATCTCACGTAGCGGCCGCATGCTGCCGCCCTCAATTGCTGGAGTCATCCATTCCTCCCTTTTGCAATAGCGCCGCATAGGCTTCCAGGCGATCGAGATTGTCGTTCCAGAACTGGCGATAGGTTTCCAACCAGTCATCGACCTGGCGCAACGGCTTCGGCTCCAGCCGGCAGGGCCGCCATTGCGCCTCCCTCCCCTTTGAGATCAGGCCGGCTTTCTCCAAGACCTTCAAATGCTTGGAAACAGCAACCAGCGACATGTCGAAGGGCTCGGCCAGCTCGGAGACGGACGCCTCGCCAGTCGCCAGCCGCGCCAGGATGGCCCGGCGGGTCGGATCGGCCAGGGCCGAGAGGGTCATGCTCAATGTATCCATGCTATCTAGTAAACCATAAAGTTAATTAACTTATTGGTTTAATATAAGGGGTGAGCGACCGATGTCAAGAAGGGGCCAGACGGCGTGCAATCTCAGGAAACGATATTGGAGACTTCGATCAGGTTTTGATCGGGATCCCGGAAATAGACGGAGAGAATGGGGCCGGTCGCGCCGGTACGGCGAACGGGGCCTTGCTCAATCGCAACGCCTTCAGCTTGCAAGTGAGCGATGACGTCATCGAGAGGCGTTGTGCTGATGAAGCAAAGATCGGCCGAGCCCGGTGTCGGCCGTTCGGCCTTGGGCTCGAATTCATGGCCGGCGCGATGCAGATTGATCTTCTGATTGCCGAAGGTCAGTGCCCTGCGGCCTTCCCCGAAAGTTTCGACGCCCATGCCGAGGACACGGGTATAGAAGTCACAACTCTCCTCGATGCTCGCGACCGTCAGCACCAGATGATCGAGATGGTCGATGCGGATCATGGCACCTCCAGTTTAACGACGCGCCAGCCTGGCAACGGCAAAAGCGCTGACGAGACATAGCGCCAGCATGGCGAGGATGAAGGCAACCACGGCATTCCAGCCATCGGCAAGCCAGAAATAGCCGCCGACCGAGCCCGCTATGCTGGAACCGAGATAATAGGCGAGCAGATAGAGCGAGGAGGCGTGCCCCTTGAAGCCATGGGCCAGCCGCCCCACCAGCGCGCTGGCGACGGAATGGGTCATGAAGAAGCCGATCGTCACCAGGATGATGCCGAGAATGATCAGTGGCAAGGAGCTGGAAAGCGTCACCGCCGCCCCGAGCGCTGCGATCAGCACGCCAATCGGCAACACGATGAAATGACCGATGCGATCGCCGAGGAGACCTGCCGCCCACGAGGCGACGATGCCGAAGAGATAGGCGGTGAAGATCAGGCCCAGCTCTGTCTGGTTGAGATCATAGGGATCGGCGACGAGACGAAAGCCGGCATAATTATAGACGGAGACGAAGGAGCCCATGACGAGAAAGCCGATGGCAAAGAGCAGCGGTAGCGCCGCATTGCCGAAGTGACCGCTCCAGGCCTTTAGGTGGAAGGCAACATCAAACCCCTTGCGCGGGGTGAAATTGCGCGACGGAGGTAGCAGATAGAGGAAGCCGATGGCCGCGATCAAGCCGAGAATGCCAACCGTTGCCAAAGCCGGCCGCCAGCTCAGATATTCGGCGATCGTACCGGTCACCACGCGCCCGGCCATGCCGCCAAAGGCGTTTCCGGCAATATAGAGGCCCATGGCGCCGCCGAGGCCGCGCGGTTCGATTTCCTCGGCTAGATAGGTCATGGCGACAGCTGGCACGCCGCCCAAGAGGAAGCCCTCAAGAGCGCGGACGGCGAGAAGCATATGCCAGCTCGGCGACACCGCGCAGACGATCGTGCAGATGGCCGCGCCGAGCAGCGAGATGAACATCAGGCTGCGGCGGCCGAGGCTTTCGGAAACGGCTGCCGCGCCGAAGATTGCAAATGCCAGGAAGCCGGTGGAAAGCGACAGCGACAACGAGCTTGCTGCCGGCGTGACGCCGAAATCTTCGGAGAAGATCGGCATCAGCGGCTGGACGCAATAGAGCAGCGAGAAAGTGGCGAAACCGGAGAGAAACAGCCCAATGGTCGCGCGGCGGAAGGCGGGCGTGCCGCGCGTCAGAAACTGGCGGGTCTCGGTTGACGGTTCATTCCTGATAAGCGTCAATTCGGGGCGGGAGGAAACTTCGGACGCAGTGGTTTGCTGCTGACTTACGGCGCGAAACATCGGTGGCACCTGACCTTTCTTGCCTGGAATCTAGCCAGACCCACTACATTAGTCCAATATATGGAACAGGCGATCTTAATAGCTTTTGGAGATAGCCATGGAGCTACGTCATATCCGCTATTTTCTGGCGCTGGCGGAAGCGGGAAACTTCACCCGCGCGGCGGCCAGTCTCGGCATCGGCCAGCCACCGCTCAGCCAGCAGATCCGGGACCTAGAAAACGAGGTGGGCGCACAACTGTTCCACCGCGTACCGCATGGTGCCGAACTGACAGCGGCAGGTGAGGCCTTTCTGGCTGAAGCGAGAATGGCAGTCGGTGCTGCGGAGAAGGCAAAGCTTGCCGCCCAGCGCGCCAATCGTGGCGAGATCGGCCGCCTGTTGCTCGGCTTCACCGCCTCTTCCGCCTTCAACACCATCGTGACATCAACCATTCGCGAGTTTCGGCGGCACTGGCCGGAAGTGCGGCTGTCGCTCACAGAGATGAATACCAATGCGCTGATGGAGCGGCTGATGCGCGGCGAGATCGACGCGGCCTTCATTCGCCCGGGCCTGGAGGATCCGCGGGATGTTCGCCTGAAACGTTTTGCCGACGAGCCGATGCTGATCGCGCTGCCGGCCCATCATCCACTGGCGAAAAAGGAACGCGTGCCGGTTGCGGCGCTCGCGGGCGAACCCTTCATTCTCTTCCCGCGCATGGTGGGGCTCAGCCTCTATGACGATATCGTTGGTGCTTGCCGCGAAGCCGGCTTTGACCTCGTGGTGACGCAGGAAGCGCCGCAGATCCCTTCAGTCGTCAATCTCGTCGCCGCAAACTTGGGCGTTTCCATCGTTCCGGCTTCGATCGCGCAGATAAAACTCGACGGCGTTGCTTATCGGCAAATCGACGGGCCGCCGGTCGTGGCGCGGCTCGGCCTCGCCAGCCTCAAGGCGCAGCGATCTCCCGTCATCGCCAATCTCATGAGCCTGATTGCGTAGCTATTTGTTTTGCGCAATTCCGGACGCAAAACCGCTTCATACTTTTACTGGAATTGCTCTCGCTCCCAATAAGGCGGATCGCCGAACGCCTTCTTCAGATGATCGGCCATTGCGCGAAGCTTGGCCGAGGGATTGCGCCCTTCCGGATGGGCCATGAAGATGAATTCCGGCTCCGGCTGGTAGCCGATGTCGATCTCGACAAGCCGCCCCTCCCTCATCGAAGGTCCCGCGATGAAGGCGGGCAGCAAGGCGATACCGAGCCCGGCAATCGCCGCATCGTGGAGAACATCGCCATTGTTGACGCCCAGCGCCAGCTTCCCGCGGATGACGATGGCGCCCTCCGGCCCCTGGAAACGCCAGTCGGCAACACCGCGATTCGTGTAGAAAATCCCGCGGTGATCCTCGAGATCGGGGAGCGACGTTGGTTTGCCGTGACGGCTCAGATAATCCGGCGAGGCCACGAGAAGACGGCGGCTGCGGGCGAGCTTCCAGGCGACGAGGCGCGAGTCGGCGATCAGGCCATGGCGTATGATGGCATCATAGCCATCCGAGGCGGCATCGACTCGGCGGTCGTCGAGATCGAGCGTCAGCTCGATTTCCGGATGATCGGCGAGAAACGGATAGAGGGCCGGCCCCAGATGCAGGCGGCCGAAGGTGACGGGAGCTGCGATGCGCAGGGGTCCCATCAGCGTGCCGCGCCGTTCGGCGAGATCGGCAGCCGCCTCGCGAACCTCCTGTGCAATGCGGGTGGCGCGCTGCAGAAAGGCGGTGCCATCCTCCGTCAGGGTTAGCTTGCGGGTCGTACGATGAAGCAGGGTTGCCCCCAACGCCTTCTCCATGTCCGACAAGCGCTCGCTGACGACGGATTTCGACAGGCGCAGGCGCCGCGCCGCCTCGCTGATCGAGCCGGCCTCGGCTACAGTCACAAATGTCACGATCCCGTCGATCTTCAGCATCGTTCGGAAACTCCGAATTCGAATTCCTCTTTTTGAAGACTAATCCGAACGATCGAAAAAGACCATCTTCCTCGTATCGGAGAAACCGAAAGACACGTCCTCACACAGGAGATGGAACAATGAACCGCTTGAATGGAAAAGTCGCAATCGTCACCGGCGCCAGCTCCGGCATCGGCCGCGTTACGGCAAAGCTCTTCGCTGCCGAAGGCGCCAAGGTCGTCGTCGGCGCTCGCCGCGCCGCGGAGCTGGAAAGCCTGGCCGCAGAGATCAAGGCAGCCGGCGGTGAAGCAGCCGTCTTGGCCGGCGATGTACGCTCGGAAGACTATCACAAAGCTCTGGTCGCCCTTGCAGTCGAGCGTTACGGCAAGCTCGATATTGCCTTCAACAATGCCGGCACAATCGGCGAGGCCGGCCCCAGCACCGAAGTTTCGGAGGCAGGCTTTTCCGAAGCGCTGGCGATCAACCTCACCGCGTCCTTCCTGGCCGCCAAGCACCAGATCGGCGAAATGATCAAGCACGGCGGTGGTTCCGTGATTTTCACATCGACCTTTGTCGGCCACACCGTCAGCTTCCCGGGCGTCGCCGCCTATGCCGCCAGCAAATCCGGCCTGATCGGCCTGACGCAAACGCTCGCCGCGGAATTCGGCCCGCAGAATGTCCGCGTCAATGCCGTCCTGCCGGGTGCCGTCGATACCGATATGTATCGCGACATGAACGATACGGCCGAAAAGCAGGCTTTCATAACCAATCTGCATGCGCTGAAGCGCGTCGCCGGCCCGGAAGAGATCGCTCGCTCGGTCCTTTATCTCGCCTCCGATGACGCAAGCTTCGTGAGCGGCACAGCTTCGCTCGTCGACGGCGGCCTGTCGATTACGCGTACCTGACCGATTGTTTTGCCGACGCAATCACCGCGTCGGCAGCTTCGGAATGCGGACATGATCCCGCAACGGATGAAACGGTTGCGGGATCATGTCGCCGGAATGCTTTGCATGAGCCGCGGCGTTTCCACTCAGAACATCGTATTGCTGTTCTTCGAGGTCTCGGGGATCGGCTGCACCGAGTCCCAATGTTCCTGGATCTTGTTGTCTTCGACGCGGAAGATATCGACGATGGCGCTGCCGCGGTCGCCTGGCTGGCGAATGGCGTGGACGCGCAGGATCACATAATCGCCATCGACCATCACGCGCTTGATCTCGCTCTTCGATTGCGGATAGTTTTTCTTCAAGTAATCCAGAAAACCGCGCAAGCCTTCGGGGCCATCGGCGGCAAGAGGATTGTGCTGGATGTACTTGCCGAGATATTTGGAAGCCGCGTCGAAATCTTTGTCGTTCAGCGCCTTCTGGTAGAAATCCAGAACGATTTCCTTGTTCTTCTGCTCTTGTGGCGAATAGGCACGCTCGGCAAAGGCCGGCAGGGCAGCGGCCAGCATTGGCAGGGCGATGACGGCGACTTTCATCAGTTTCAAGGCGTTGCTCCTTTGGCCATTAACACGTTCACTTTTGTCGAGGGTGAAGATGCCCGCAAATGACAAGTCGGTGATACCGACGTGATCATTGGCTACAAATAGCGGAAAATCCGACCACTTACGTCGCAATCACCGACACGCTGAGCTTGATGGAAGCACGCGACGATTGCCTATGACACACCAAAGGCTTAGGCTTGAGAACAAAAGAACAGGCGACGGGTTCAGGCATGGTTCTCGCAGGAAAGCGCATCCTCATCATCATCTCCGGCGGTATCGCGGCCTATAAGAGCCTCGATCTCGTCCGCCGGCTGCGCGAGCGCGGCGCAAGCGTGCGGCCCGTCATGACGGCTGGTGCGCAGCAGTTCATCACGCCGCTTGCCGTCGGCGCGCTGGCCGCCGACCATGTCTTCACCGATCTGTTTTCACGAGAGGATGAGCAGGACGTCGGCCATATAAGGCTGGCGCGTGACTGCGACCTTGTGCTGATCGCGCCCGCGACCGCCGATCTGCTCGCCAAGATGGCAAACGGGCTGGCCGACGATCTCGCCTCGACCATATTGCTCGCCACGGACCGACCAGTCCTCGCAGCCCCCGCGATGAACCCGAAGATGTGGACCCATCCCGCCACCAGGCGCAACGTCGAAACTCTTCGCGGCGACGGCATCGCCTTCGTCGGCCCTATGACCGGCGAAATGGCCGAGAGCGGCGAGAGCGGCGCAGGACGCATGGCAGAACCGCTCGATATCGTCGCAGCCGTCGAGCGACGGCTGGATGACGGTGCCAAGCCGCTTGCCGGCAGGAAGGCGGTCGTGACTTCAGGACCGACGCATGAGCCGATCGACCCCGTGCGCTACATCGCCAACCGCTCGTCCGGACGGCAGGGTCATGCGATTGCCGCAGCACTTGCGGCGCTGGGCGCGGACGTCACCCTCGTTTCTGGCCCTGTCACCATTCCCGATCCGGTCGGCTTGCACGTCATCCATGTCGAGCGGGCGGATGAGATGCGTGATGCCGTTCTTGCAGCACTTCCCGCGGATATCGCTGTGATGGTAGCCGCGGTCGCGGACTGGCGCGTCGCTTCCGCTTCCGATCAGAAGATCAAGAAGCATCCGGGCGAGTCGATCCCGACGCTGGCGCTCACCGAAAATCCGGACATCTTGAAAACCGTCGGCCATCATACGCAGCGGCCGAAACTCGTCATCGGCTTTGCCGCCGAAACCCAGGATGTTGAGAGCAATGCCCGCGCGAAGCTCGAACGCAAGGGCGCCGACTTCATCATCGCCAACGACGTCTCGCCCGCAACCGGCATCATGGGCGGCACGCGCAATCGCGTGAAGATTATCAGCCATCACGGCGTCGAGCAGTGGCCGGATCTCGACAAGGATGAGGTGGCAGTGCGGCTGGCGGCGCTGATATCGGAACAGCTCAAGCAGGGATAGCAGCCGGCGTCCGGATCTCTCCGGCGGCATGCTCTTCCGGCTGAAAGGACGTAACATGGACGCCCGTGTCGTCGATCAGAACGGCGCTGCCATCGGGGATCTCGCGCCAGGCATCGACATCGTCGTTCAGCGGCTCCGACACGAGGCAATAGCCCGACCCGACCGGCGAGGCATAGAGCGTCGGCGCCTTGCGATCCGTCGCGTAGCGGATGGCGTAGAGCGACTTGCCATCGGAGAAGGCCGCTGTGAAGCGCACCAGTACCGAACCGGTCAGATGCAGCGACAGGCCTTCCACGAAGCCGATGGTCTGCGCGATCGCCGCGGTCGGATTTGTCGTGAGACCGAATTGCATCGCCAACAGGAACAGGAGCTCGGAATCGGTCGTGCCGCTGCGGGCATGGAACAGCCGGTCGTCGAGCATGGCTTCCATCGGCCGGCGCAGGCGGTCGAAATTAGAAATCTGGCCGTTGTGCTGGAATGACCAGTTCTCGAAAACAAAGGGATGGCAATTGTCGCGGCGCGTGCCGCCGCCTGTGGCAGCACGGACATGGGCCAGGAAGAGCGGCGAACGGATCTGCCGCGCTAGGCTCTTCAGATTGCAATCGGACCAGGCCGGCAGGATATCGCGGTAGCGGCCAGGCTCCGGCCGATCACCATACCAGGCGATGCCGAAGCCGTCACCATTGGTCGCCGTCTTGGCGCGCGTGGCGCAATGGGATTGTTCGATCAGGGAGTGGGCGGGCGAAGACACCAGCTCCTCCAGATAGAGGGGGTCTCCACGATAAGCTGCCCAGCGACACATGCGTCTCTACTCCGATTCCCGCCTGTGTTCCTGTCTCGCGGGAGAATGGCAAATCCAGAGCGTGATGCCGAAAAGTGTAGGCGGTTTTCGGACGACATCGCGCTCTACTTCTTCGATACAAGAGCGGATTCAGATTTTAGGTCGAGCCGACCTAAAATCATCCGGCTCTAGGACGATTGTTTATGCGGAATGGGTAATAAAGTCTTAATTTTCCATGCCGTGCGGCGCAAGATGACAGATATTTGACGCTTCGTCCGTTCACATTTCGCATCGCAACATTTTCTTCGTGAAGGCCGCTATGGCAGGGCTTGCGCCCCAGATGCGACGGGCAACACATTTCACTGCGACAATAAGTGTGAAGCTTCCCCAAGACCGTGCCACTTGCATCGAGTCAAATTTGAGCTACGTTAAGCTTGTCTGAAACGTAACGAAAGGAAGGTGATCCAATGTCTAGTGAGATTTCGGTCTTTGTATACGGCATGGAAATGGTTATGAGCGTTGCGAGGCAGCCCTCGCTCTGATCAACACCTTCCCGAAGCGTTCGCCGCTTCAGGCCAGTTACGGGCCAAAGCTCATGGGGGGTCGCTTAAGGCGGCCCCTTTTGATTTTGAGCTGTTATTTTTTGCCTTGCCAAATGGGAAGAGCGCCTTAGCTAACCCAGCATGTCTTCTCAGGAACAGCCCGAACAGGGTGAAGCCAAACCGAGGCCGCTGAACGAGCCGGCCCTTACCGCACTCTCATTGTATCCGCAGGACTGGGCCTTGTTCCTCGATATCGACGGAACCCTGCTCGATCTCGCCGAAAGGCCGGAAGCGATCGTCGTGCCCGACTATCTGCCCGGAACGCTTCATGCGCTTTCCCGTCAGCTTGGCGGCGCGCTAGCCTTGGTGACGGGCCGCGCCATCGAATTCGTCGATCCTCTTTTCGCGCCCTTCCGCTTTCCTGTCGCCGGCTTGCATGGCGCGGAGCGGCGCGATGCGGCCGGTCGGCTGCGGCGGGCGCATATCCCGCCCGCCTTTCAGGCGATGAAGCAGACCATCGCCTACGAGGCGCAAGCCTGGCCCGGCGCAATCGTGGAGGACAAAGGGGCGGCGGTCGCGGTCCACTTCCGCCATGCACCCGCATATGAGGCCGAGATCGGCGAAGTCATGCAACGCCATCTTGAGGAAGCGGGACCCGACTGGAACCTTCAGCGCGGCAAAATGGTCCTTGAAATCTGCCCTTCCCACGCCAGCAAGGGACACGCCGTCGAGGCGTTTCTGTCAGAAGCTCCCTTCGAAGGGCGCCGCCCGGTGACGATCGGCGACGACGTAACCGACGAGACGATGTTTGCCGCCGCCAACCGTCTCGGCGGCCAATCCGTGCGCATCGGCGATGCCAACGGAAAAACAATGGCGCGTGCATCCATTGGCTCACCTGCGCGTTTAAGGGACGTGCTGGGAACGCTCGTCAAGTAATTTTCGACCATGGCGATGTCTACCAGCCTTCTCGAAAGGAAGAATTCGTGAGTCGACTCATCATTGTTTCTAATCGTGTTTCCGTACCCGACCATAAGGGTGCCGCGGCGGCAGGCGGCCTTGCGGTGGCGCTACAGGCTGCGCTCGCCGAGCGCGGCGGTATCTGGATGGGCTGGTCCGGCAAATCGAGCGGCGACGTCGAGCCCGAGCCGCTGAAGATGACGCAGGACGGCAACATCACCTATGCGCTGACTGATCTCACGCAGACCGATGTCGAAGAATATTATCAGGGCTTTGCGAACCGCGTGCTCTGGCCGATCTGCCATTATCGGCTCGATCTCGCCGAATATGCCCGCAAGGAAATGACCGGCTATTTCCGCGTCAACCGCTTCTTTGCCCACCGGCTCGCACCGCTGATCGAACCCGACGATATTATCTGGGTGCACGACTATCATCTCATTCCACTGGCGGCAGAGCTGCGGCAGATGGGCTTGAAGAACCGCATCGGCTTCTTCCTGCACATTCCCTGGCCGCCGGCTGATGTCGTGCTTGCCATGCCGGTGCATGAAGAGATCATGCGTGGCCTTTCCTCCTACGATCTGCTCGGCTTCCAAACCGATTACGATCTTGAAAACTTTGCGGGCTGCTTGAAGCGCGAGGGGATGGGCATCGAGAAGAGTCCCGGCCATTTCAGCGCCCACGGCCATGATTTTCGCGGCGGCGCCTACTCGATCGGTATAGAGACAGCAGGCTTTGCCGAATTTGCCCGCAGGGCCGCGTCGCACAGCATGGTGCAGAAAGTGCGTCAAAGCATCGAGGGCCGCGACCTTATCCTGGGCGTCGACCGGCTTGACTACTCCAAGGGCATCACGCAGCGCATCGATGCCTTCGAACGCTTCATCACCAACAATCCTGCTCACCAACGCAGCATCACCTATTTGCAGATCACGCCGAAATCTCGCTCGGAAGTCCCGGAATACGAGGCGATGCAAAACGCGGTTGCCGAACAGGCGGGCCGGGTCAATGGCGCGATTGGGACGGTCGACTGGGTCCCTATCCGCTATATCAATCGCTCGATCAGCCGCCCGATCCTGGCAGGCCTTTACCGGATTGCGAAGGTCGGGCTCGTGACGCCGCTACGCGACGGCATGAACCTGGTCGCCAAGGAATATGTCGCGGCGCAGGACCCTGAAAACCCGGGCGTGCTGGTGCTATCGCGCTTTGCCGGGGCCGCGCGCAAGCTGAAGGGCGCACTGCTGGTCAATCCCTACGATGTCGACGGCACCGCCAACGCGCTGGCGCGCGCCATCAACATGCCGCTGCAGGAGCGGCAGGAGCGCTGGCGCGGCATGATGGATTATCTGCTTGAAAATGACGTATCGCGCTGGTGCGAGACCTTTCTTGCCGATCTTACGGCGGAATAGAGCATGATGATCATCCGGCGGCTTTGGTGAGAAGCCATTGCCCCAATTGCTCGGCATGTGGGTTCGGCGTTGATGGCGGCAGCAGCCAATAGCCGCGCTCCGATGCCTCCAGCAAGGGACCCGCCGTCACCAACGTTCGCGCTGTGAGCAGGGAATCGACAAGGCCCATCCAGCCGATGGCAATCCCTTGCTCGCTGAGCGCTGCCTGCACGACGAGGGAATAGGTGTTGAAGCGAAGGTCGCCGCGACCCGCATAGGCGTCGCGGGCAATACCGAAAGCTGCAAGGTAGCTCTGCCAGTCGAACCATGGCGATGGCAGCTCCGAATCGAGATGGATAAGTGTCCCGCCAGCAAGCTGCGAGGGATCAGTGAATGGACCGTACCGTTCCGCAAAACTCCTGGTGCAGATCGGTACGACCTTCTCCGGCAGGAGCAGCGTTGCGCCGGGACCGAATTCGTTGCGTGTCCCGAAGAATACGGCGATGTCGCCGCTCTCCGGGGCGCCACGATCCGGCCGCTGCGTGGCGACGATCTGGATGTCGACTTCGGGATGAAGCAGCCGAAATGCATGCATGCGGGGAATGAGCCAGAGCGCGGAGAAGGCATAGTCCGTGCGTAGGCGAACGGAGGGACGCTCCGCCTCGACGCGGAAGCTGCGCACCAGATTGTCAACGCCACCGACGGATTTTTCGACGATTTCGAAGAGGCGCTGCCCTTCCGGCGAGAGCGAGACGCCGCGATGCTGACGGCGAAACAGGGGCACGCCCATCTGCTCTTCGATGCGGCGGATCTGATAGCTGACGGCCGGTTGCGTCAAGCCGAGCGCCGAGGCGGCGGCGGACAGGCTACCGGAGCGTCCGACTTCCAGAAAGATTCTCAGCCAACCGAGACCCACCAAGCGTTCAGCCATAAAATTTCCTTTTGGCACTTATCGAAAAATGCCCGCTTCACAGGGCGAACTCTAGTGATGTTCAATAAAATAATCCAATGACAAGAGAGGACCATCGTCATGCGTTTGTCTGCAATGAGCCGCCTTGCCACAGGCGTCTTGACGCCTTGGTTTGCTGGCGTCACCACGATCGACGGCAAGCCCGGCCTCGCTACCGCCGGCCTCTGAGTTTCGAGAAAGATGCAAGCATGTCCCGCCCAAATATCCTCATCCTCATGGTCGATCAGTTCAACGGCACGTTCTTTCCCGACGGCCCGGCCGAGTTCCTGCATGTGCCGGTCCTAAAGGCTCTAGCGAAGCGCTCTGTTCGCTTTGCCAACAGCTATACGGCAAGTCCGCTCTGCGCGCCGGCACGCGCCTCCTTCATGTCCGGGCAGCTGCCGAGCCGCACGCGCGTCTATGACAATGCCGCCGAATTCTGCTCGGACATTCCGACCTTTGCCCACCACCTGCGTGCCGCCGGCTATCAGACGGCGCTGTCGGGCAAGATGCATTTCGTCGGCCCGGATCAGATGCACGGCTTCGAGGAGCGGCTAACCACTGACATCTACCCCGCCGATTTCGGCTGGACGCCGGATTATACCAAGCCCGGCGAGCGCATCGACTGGTGGTATCACAATCTTGGTTCGGTCACCGGAGCTGGTGTCGCCGAGATCACCAACCAGATGGAGTATGACGACGAGGTTGCCTATCACGCGACCCGCAAGCTCTACGACCTCTCCCGCCGACAAGACGAAAGGCCATGGTGCCTGACCGTCAGCTTCACGCATCCGCACGATCCCTATGTCGCGCGCCGGCGCTTCTGGGATCTCTATGAGGATTGCCCGGCGCTGGACCCCGAAGTCGGCGAAATCCCCTTCGACCAGCAGGATCCGCATTCGCAGCGGCTGATGAAGGCCTGCGACCACACCGCCTTCGATATCACGCCGGAGCAGATCCGCCGGGCGCGCCGCGGCTATTTCGCCAATATCTCCTATGTCGACGAGAAGATTGGCGAGATAATGGACACGCTCGAGCGCGGGCGCATGGCCGACAACACCATCATCCTCTTCGTCTCGGACCACGGCGACATGCTCGGTGAGCGCGGCCTGTGGTTCAAGATGAACTTCTTCGAAGGCTCGGCCCGCGTGCCGCTGATGATCGCAGCCCCCGGCTGGCAGCCGAAGCGGATCGACGATCCAGTTTCGACGCTCGACGTGACGCCGACGCTTGCCGCCCTTGCCGGGATCGACATCGCTTCGCTGCGCCGCTGGACGGATGGCGAGGATCTCACGCCACTGGCTCTCGGAACCGGAAGCCGCAGTTCCGTGCCGATGGAATATGCGGCGGAAGGTTCCGAGGCACCGCTGGTGGGCTTACGTGATGGCAATTACAAGCTGACCCTTTGCGAGAAGGACCCGCCCATGCTCTTCGACCTCCGGGAGGATCCGAAGGAGCTGACCAACCTGGCCGGCAACCCGGCCTATGCGGAGACGCTGGAGAGATTGACGGCGCAGGCCATGGCCCGCTGGAATCTCGCAAGTTTCGACGCTGCCGTGCGCGAAAGCCAGGCACGGCGATGGGTGGTCTACACGGCGCTTCGCAACGGCGCCTATTACCCGTGGGACTACCAGCCTCTGCAAAAGGCTTCGGAGCGCTACATGCGCAACCATATGGACCTCAACGTACTGGAGGAGAACCAGCGCTATCCCCGCGGCGAATAAAGCCTATGCCGTCATCAAGGCATCCGATGTCATGGTCGCGGTGGACTGATAGCGACAGTTTGGAACGGCTTCGTGAAGCGCTCTAAACATCGCGCTTCTGGCAATAATGCGCTGTTTCGCCGTCGCCGGTCTGGAAATCTCCGGGCTGCGGCGGCGCGATCGGTTTGAACAGGGTGCGATCCGGTTTCACATCGAGCAAGGGCGTGCCGTTAAGGCAATCGAGCCCGCGCACCAGCAACATGTTGCCCTCGACCGCTTCCAGCTTGACGATGGCTGTGCCGATGGGATTGGGCCGCACGGGTGAGCGCAGGGAAAAAGTGCCGTGCACCTTGCCGCTGTTGGCCGGGCTCTGCAGCACGAGATCCCGACGCGAACGATCCAGCCAATAGAGAACCTCCAGTCGTTCGAAGGCTTCCACGCCCTGCAGCGCCGCCACCCAAGGCTCGAAAATCTCGATCCGGCAAATGGGGCCATCATGCCGGCCCTGGCGCGGCGTTTCCATGCGCGATGTCCAAGGCGTTGAAATGCGGCCGATGAAGGTGAGACCGGCATCCGAGGCTGCGGGCGGCTCGACAGCCACCTCGTTTTCGCGAATTTCGTTCTCTCGGACCATAAACGCGTTCCTTATCAGAGTGGTTACTTCATGCCCTTCAGCAATGCCGCCAACTGATCGTCGGTTAAATCGACCTGATAGAACAGCTTGTAGAATTGCTTCACATCGTCGGGAAAATCGCTGCGGAAGAGTTTCGGATAAATCAGCTTCTCCATCCAGCGCACGCCGAGCAGCCTGTTGACGCCCGGCGGGGAATCGAACCAGCCGAAAGGCAGAGACGGGGGTACGAAGATCTTGCCGTCCTTGACGGCCTTGATGCTGGCCCATTGCGGATCGCTCTTCACCGAAGCGGCGAAAGCGGGGCTCTCGGCAATGATGATATCCGG
The DNA here is from genome assembly GCF_054558365.1 of Rhizobium sp. No.120. Classification (NCBI taxonomy): domain Bacteria; kingdom Pseudomonadati; phylum Pseudomonadota; class Alphaproteobacteria; order Hyphomicrobiales; family Rhizobiaceae; genus Rhizobium; species Rhizobium sp. No.120. The sequence continues at coordinate 254,261 of NZ_BAAJNQ010000002.1, read as the reverse complement.
ATTCCACTCGACGACCTGTTGGACGCTCACCTTGGCCAGCCCGCCCTTGCCGGCAGCGGCGGCAACGTTCATCGTGCCGACGGCATCGAGGATTTCGAGATTGATCGAGCCGGAAAGCCCGGTTTCCAGACCATCGGCGCCACGACCATAATAGACGCGTGGTCGCGGATCGTTGGGCAGTGTCGCGAGCTTTTCGTTCAGGTCCTTGATCGCCGTATCGGCATAGTCGGCCAACTTGTTGGCGCGGTCCTCGACGCCGATCAGGGCGCCGACATCGCGAAGCGTATCGGCGGTGCGGGCAAAGCTGCCGTCGATGAGGATATAGGGAATGCCCGTCTCGCTCTGCACCTTGTCGGCCAGCGCCTTGTAGGTCGGATCGACCGTGCCGGCATCGAGGATGATATCGGGCTTGGCATCCACGACCGTCTGCGAGCTGATGGTTCCATCCTTGCCCGTCAAACGGCCAACTGTCGGCAGTGACCGCACGGACGGCATCAGATAGGCCTTGGCGGCATCATCAGGCGCATGCACCCAGCCCACCAGCTTCTCTGGAGCCAGCACATAGACCAGGACGGCGGCTGGCGGCCCCGCCACCAGGATGCGGTTGATCTTGTCCGGTACCGAGACCGTGCGTCCGGCCGCATCGGTGATAATTCGCGCCTCAGCTGCGACCGGCATCAGGCCGACGAAGGCCAGAGCAAGAACCGCAAGAAATCTCATCATGAAAGTGCCTGTTCCGATCTAAGGAGATCATCGGGCGGCACTATGGCATAGCGCTATATCGGATGGAACATCGCGAAGGCACTATTCCAAAATGAAACGCATCCGAACCGATCACGCCGCCTTGACGGCGTGATATTCCTTGATGGCGACCATTTTGATAGCCGGGTAACGTTCCGCTTCATAGCGCAGCGAGAAGCCGTCCTGCGCAAGGAAGACCGGATCGCCGTCGAGATCACGGGCGATATCGCCACGGCGGGCGGTCACGAACTTCTCAAGATCCGCGGATTGGTCAGCCGAGATCCAGCGGCAGACGGAGAAGCGCGACATTTCGAAGGACACCGGCAGGCCATATTCGGCCATCAGCCGCTCCTTCAGCACGTCGAGCTGCAGGGCGCCAACGACGCCGACAATGGCGGGAGAGCCGTCTTCCGGCGAGAAGAGCTGCACGACGCCTTCTTCGGCCATCTGCTGCAGCGCTTCCTTAAGCTTCTTCGCCTTCATCGCATCTTCAAGACGAACACGGCGTAGGATTTCCGGCGAGAAGTTCGGAACGCCCTGGAAGACAAGCGATTCGCCTTCGGTCAGCGTATCGCCGATGCGCAGCGTTCCGTGGTTAGGAATGCCGACGACATCGCCGGCATAGGCGGTATCGGCGAGCTGGCGCTGCGAGGCGAAGAAGAATTGCGGCGCGGTGAGGCCCAGCTGCTTGCCGGTGCGCGACAGCCGCGCCTTCATGCCACGCTCCAGCTTGCCGGAGCAGATGCGGGCAAAGGCGATGCGGTCGCGGTGGTTCGGGTCCATATTGGCCTGGATCTTGAAGACGAAGGCCGTCATCTTGTCGTCGGTCGCGTGCACCGTTCTGATATCGGCGACCTGATCGCGCGGCGGCGGCGCGAATTCGCCGAGCGCATTGATAAGGTCGCGAACGCCGAAATTGCGCAGGGCCGAGCCGAAGAAGACCGGCGTCATATGTCCTTCGAGGAAGGAGGCCCGGTCGAAAGGACGGCAGGCTTCGATCGCCAGTTCCGTCTCGTCGATAAAGGCCTGGCGTTCGTTTTCCGGCAGCCGGTCGGCAACTGCCTGCGGGCCGTTTACCTTGGTCGCCTCGACCTCGGTATCGGAACCGCGGACCGTATTATCAGCCAGATGATAGGAGCCGCAGAAGGTCTTGGAGCGACCGATCGGCCAGGTGACCGGTGCGGTATCCAGCGCCAGCTTCTCTTCGACTTCATCGAGGATCTCGAAGGGGTCGCGGCTTTCGCGGTCCATCTTGTTGATGAAGGTAATGATCGGGATGTCGCGCATGCGGCAGACTTCGAACAGCTTCAGCGTCCGCGGCTCGATACCCTTGGCGGCGTCGATGACCATGACGGCGGCATCGACCGCCGTCAGCGTGCGATAGGTATCGTCGGCGAAATCTTCGTGACCGGGCGTATCGAGGATGTTGAAGACGTTGCCTTCATACTCGAAGGTCATGACCGAGGTCACGACCGAAATGCCGCGCTCGCGTTCGATCTTCATCCAGTCGGAACGCGTCTGCATGCGATCCTTCTTCGCCTTGACCTCGCCGGCAAGCTGGATGGCGCCGCCGAACAGCAGCAGCTTTTCGGTGAGCGTCGTCTTGCCCGCGTCCGGGTGAGCGATAATAGCGAATGTGCGGCGGCGGGAGACCGCCTCGGCGAGACTTTCGGCCATGCGTGTGAATCCTGTGAATTGGCGCCGTATCTAGCGACTCAACGGCCGAAATGCAATTGACCTCCGGCTTTCGCGCGCAAACTAATGCCGCATGACCATTCGCACCGATATCAGCCCGACGCTGAACCTCATCCGCCTGCCGCATGGCGAAGGCCTGGAACTGCCCGCCTACGAGACTAAGGGCGCCGCCGGCATGGATCTCCGCGCCGCTGTCGAAGAGGGCGTGACGCTGACGATCGCGCCCGGCAAGCGGGCCCTCGTTCCCACGGGCTTCATCTTCGAAGTTCCCGACGGCTTCGAGGCGCAGATCCGTCCGCGCTCCGGGCTTGCCTTCAAGAACGGCATTACCTGCCTGAACTCCCCCGGCACCGTCGACAGCGACTATCGCGGCGAAGTGAAGGTAATTTTGGCTAACCTTGGCGATGAGCCCTTCGAAATCACGCGCGGCATGCGTATCGCTCAGATGGTAATTGCGCCGGTGACGCAGGTGCGTGTCGCCGAGATTTCCGCGATCGGCGAAACCGCACGCGGCGCCGGCGGCTTCGGCTCCACCGGCGTCTGATGTCCGAACTGGGGCGAGACCACGGACTGACGTTCCGGCAGGGTTATTTCGACGATCCCGCCGCGTGGAATGCGCTTGTCGATCTGTTGCAAGATACGTTCTCGATCGATGTCAGCCTCCTGGATCAACTTGGCGGCCCGGACCCGACAAGCATGCCGTTCGGCTATTTCGATGATGAAGGCCGCTGCGTCGCCAATTTCAGCGCATTCTCCATGCCGATGATCATCAATGGCAGGGCCGTCAAGGCGGCGGGCTATCAATCCGGCGCAGTCCGCCCGGAATGGCGCGGACGCGGCCTCTATCGCGATCTCATGCAGCGCGCCTTTGCCCACACCACGGCTGAGGGCTACGAACTTGATATGCTGCTCACTGACAAACCGGCGCTCTATGAGCGGTATGGTTTTAGCATCCTGCCGCAGCATATCTTCGTTGCGCAGACGCCGAAGCTTCAGAAATCTGATTTGACAGCGCGGCAGCTCTCTTTGGAAGCGCCTGATGATCTGCGGCTCCTCAAGACGCTCCTGCAAGGTCGTCAGTCGGTCTCCGCCCGCTTTGCTGTTGTCAGGCAGACGGAGATGTTTCTGCTGAATGCCTGCTTCAATTCCGCGATCCGCCTGTCGGCGCTCTGGGATGAAACGGTCGTCGCATGGACGTTTGACGGAGCGACTTTCTGGCTTCTCGACATTGCGGGACCTGCCATCCCCTCGCTGGCGACCATCGTCTCAGCGCTTGATATCGAACCCGAGCGCATCGAAATCTGCTTTTCTCCGGACCGCCTGGATTGCGAGGTATCGCTTGAGCTTTATGAGGGCTACACGATGCTGATGGTACGCGGCAAAGCGGCAGATGATATTGCCGGGCCGCTCATGCTTTCGCCGATGGCGGAATTCTAGCGCGAAAGCGGCGGCAGACGGCGCTTAACCGGCGTCGCCTTGATCATTGACGTGTTCGTCTCGGCACGTTCGGCGATCTTGTCCAGGATGCCGTCAAGCTCGCCCATCGAGCGCACCACCAGTCTCCCAATGAAGCAGTCATCGCCGGTGACCTTGTCACATTCGATGAACTCGGGCGTCTCCTGAATGATCCGCTCGACGACATGCAGCTGGCCAGGCAGAGGCCGGATGCGGACGATCGCCTGCAGCGGATAGCCGATTGCTTCCGGCGCGATATCGACGGTGAAGGCCGAGATGATTCCGCGCTCCTCCAGCCGCCGCAGACGTTCCGCCGCACTCGGCGACGACAGGCTGGCCGCTTCCGCCAATTCCTTCAGTGATATACGGGCATTGCGCGCCAGCGCCTCCAGCATTCGCTGATCGATCTCATCCAGGCCCAGGCTCGCGTTAGGAACACCCATAATATAGCCTCATTTATTTAGGCTTCTCAGCATTTTTACCTTACTAAATCTATATCATCGGCTCCGATACCGCAATATGATTGGCGTAGATAGTCGGGAGCAAAGACAATGAGCGAGATTAAGCGCGGCACGGTGGAAATGACGACGGCGATGCTGATTTCAGGCACGATCGGCTGGTTCGTGCTGATGTCCGGGCAGCCCGTGACCGGCGTCGTCTTCTGGCGCTGCTTCTTCGGCGCGCTGACGCTGCTCGTTATCTGCGCTGCCATGGGCCTGCTCCGCCCCGGCATCCTCAATCTCAAGACATTTTCCATCGCCGTCGGTGGCGGGATCGCCATTGTTCTCAACTGGCTGCTGCTTTTCGCGGCCTATTCCCACGCTTCTATTTCTATCGCTACGACGGTCTACAATACGCAGCCTTTCATGCTGCTGGGGCTCGGCGCATTGTTCCTCGGCGAACGGATCACCTTCACCAAGCTCTTCTGGCTGGGTCTCGCCTTTGCCGGCATGGCCGTGATCGTCGAAGGCAAGCCGGCGGAGGCAGCGGGTGGCGGAAGCTATGCGATCGGCATTCTGCTTTCGCTGGGCGCTGCATTCTTCTATGCGCTGGCGGCGATCGCCGCCAAATGGTTGAAGGGCACGCCGCCGCACCTGATCGCACTCATCCAGGTTTCGACCGGCATCCTGATGCTGGCGCCCTTCACCAATTTCTCGGCCGCACCTCAGGATGTCGGCGGCTGGTTGATCCTCGTCACCATGGGCGTCGTCCATACCGGATTGATGTATGTGCTGCTCTATGGCGCTATCCAGAAGCTGCCGACGCACCTGACCGGGGCGCTCTCCTTCATCTATCCGATCGCCGCTATCGTGGTCGACCGTTTCGCCTTCGGCCATGTGCTCGGCGCAGCCCAGATCATCGGCGCGATCACCATCCTCGCGGCCGCGGCCGGCATGAATCTGGGATGGACGATTCCCCTGCCCTGGAATAGAAATCACCATCTTTCCAAAGGCGCCGCCGAATGATCACCTGCTATCTTCGTTACGTCATCGACCCTTACAAGCTTGCCCAGTTCGAGCATTACGCCAAGCTCTGGATCCCCCTGGTCAACCGCATGGGCGGCACGCATCACGGCTATTTCATGCCGCATGAAGGCGCCAGCAACATCGCCTTGGCGCTCTTCAGCTTCCCGAGCCTTGCCGCCTATGAGGACTATCGGCTGAAAATACCTGAAGATGCGGAATGCCTGGCCGCCCTTGCCTATGGCGAGGAAACGCGCTGCATCATCAGCTATGAGCGCAGCTTCATGCGGCCGGTATTCTGAGACTATTTAGCCGGATTCGGACAAGCATCGGAGCGACCATCGAGACCTTCGGCCACCTTCTCGAAGGTCGCGCCTGATCCGGTCTTGCCGCCGCCGATGCGCAGCACATAGAGGCTGTCGAAATCCTTGCCATGCCATTTCGGCACCGCTTTTTCATCGCCACCATTCTCGCTCATCAGCTGGCGGGCGAGATCGACGATCTGCTTGTGCTCCCAGGCGATGAAAATCAGCTTTCCGGCATACACAGGCTTCTTCAGCTCGGCTTTCAGATCGTCGATATCCTCATAGCCGAAGCTGGTATCAACAGGCATTCCACGGGCGATTGCCGTCGGCTCTATGGTCGCAAGCGGCCGGATATAATCGTAGGAAATTCCGGAATCTTCCTTTCGCTTCGACGGATCCGGCGCAAAGATCGCTGCCGGCCTGCCGAAGAGTTTTGTCAGCACCGCTGGCAAAGCCAGCGCCCGGTTGAGACCCTGGCAGCTCAATTGGCCAAGACCAGCTTCCGGCTTTTCGCCATGGCGCATGAAGACGATCGTCTGTGTTCCGGTCTCCGCGGCAGAAGCAGCGTTCCAGAACGATGCGAGCACCAGAAGGCTGGCAGCGAGCGGCGGCGAAACGCTCCGCATCAACGCTGCGCCTCGAAAGCCATGCGCACTGCGAGCCCGGCAAGCACCGTGCCCATCAGCCAGCGCTGCACCAGCGCGAAGGATGGGCGCTGAGTGAGAAACATCGCGATCCAGCCGGCACTCAGCGCAAAGATGGCATTGAATGTCACGCTGATAATGATCTGCGCAAAGCCGAGCACAATGGATTGAGTGAAGACGCTGCCGGCGGTGGGATCGATGAACTGCGGCAGCAGCGACAAATAGAGGATCGCGACCTTCGGGTTCAGCAGGCTCGTCACCAGCCCCATCGTAAAAAGCCGGCGCGTACTATCTTTGGGAAGCTCGCGCACTTGAAAGACCGAGCGACCGTCGGGCTTCAGCGCATTCCAGGCGAGCCATCCAAGGTAAGCAGCACCCGCCAGCCGCAGTGCATCATAGGCGAAGGGAACCGCGAAAACGAAGGCGGTGATGCCGAGCGCGGCCGAGAACATGTAGAAGAGGAAGCCGCAGGCGACACCGCCGAGCGAGATCAGCCCGGCCGCCGGCCCCTGCGAGATCGAACGCGACACCAGATAGATCATGTTCGGCCCGGGTGTCAGCACCATGCCGAGAGCGATCAGGGCAAAGGTGATCATGCTGGTCAGATGCGGCATGGGGCCTCCGGCGGGAAAGGACTTCAGAAAGAGATTTCGGTGGATGCGACCAGCTTGATTTCATGCGGCCCGGCATCGAAGCCGTCAAGCAGCATATTGTGGTGGGTGACAATCTCTTCGAAGCTCAGTTTGCCCATATCCGCCGTGGTGTGACCGTCCGATATCAGCGAGACATCGAAACCGAGCGAAACGGCGCGCCGCACGGTCGTATCCACGCAGAACTGGGTCATGCAGCCGCCGACGATGAGATGAGTGATGCCACGACCCTTGAGCCGCGCCTCCAGATCCGTCTCGAAGAAGGAATCGCAGCTCGTCTTATGCACCACGACATCACCCGCTTCCGGCGCGATCTCCCGGCGCAGCTGCCAGCCTTCGCTGCGCTTGGCCAAGCGATGGGTCGGGCCGCCGTCATGCTGAACGATAAAGGTGGGAATACCGGCGGCGCGGGCGCTGTGTTTCAACGCTGCGAGCTTGGCGATCACCGTCTCCAGCGCGGCATCGATATCAGGCTGGCGAACGGGCGTGCCGAGGCCGGTCAGGATGGAATTCTGAAGATCGATCAGGAGCAATGCGGAAGACATGATATCCTTGGGCAAAGCGGTTTCGACGCGCCGTTAATGCCTTCGTAATATGTTCGCAGCATCGGCGCAATCGCTTGAAAACGCAAAGGTGGTGCGATACAGCGGGTACCATCTGAGGAGGAAATGGCCATGACGCTCGCATCCCTGCTCGCCTATTGCGGCGCGCTCTTCGTCGCGGCGGCCATTCCCGGCCCAGGCATCACGGCAATCGTGGCGCGCGCCCTCGGCTCCGATTTTCGGGAGACCTTCTTCATGGGCTTGGGCCTCGTGCTCGGCGATACGATCTATCTGACGGCGGTCGTCCTCGGGCTTGCGTTTGTCGCGCAGACTTTCACCGAGATCTTCATCGTCATCAAGATCGCCGGTGCGCTTTATCTCGGCTATATCGCCTGGAAGCTCTGGACAGCGGGCCTGCTTGCTGCCGACATCGCCGCGAAGAAATCGAACAGCGCCGGCATGTCCTTCCTGTCCGGCCTGCTTGTCACGCTCGGCAACCCCAAGACCATGCTTTTCTACGTCGCGCTGGTGCCTACCCTGATCGATATCGGCAGCATCGGGCTGCGCGAATATGTAACGCTAGTGGCGGCGACCTTCGTCGTCCTGCTGATCGTTCTGGTGCCTTATATGCTACTGGCGTCGCGGGCGCGGACCTTCCTCAAGAAGCCGAGGGCGCTGCAGCTCCTGAATCGGGTCGCCGCCAGCATCCTCGCCACGACCGCTGCCTTCATCGCTATGCGCACCGCCTGAAAAAAACATCCTTAAAGAAGGCCCTTGAGAGATTCTTTTCTCACGCGCTTCACGCGAGGAACGGGTGCGCACTCTGGTTTCCGCGCGCGTTTGATCCTATTGTCATTGCATAATCCAATCTAGGGAGAGCTACCCATGTCCGACACCCGCAAACCCGGCCGCGGCCGCGTCTATGCCTCGATCACCGAGACTATCGGCGATACGCCGATCGTGCGCCTCGACAAGCTGGCGAAGGAGAAGGGCGTCAAGGCCAACCTCCTGGCAAAGCTCGAGTTCTTCAATCCGATCGCCTCCGTGAAGGACCGTATCGGCGTCGCCATGATTGAAAGCCTGGAAGCCCAGGGCAAGATCGCTCCCGGCCGGTCCGTGCTGATCGAGCCGACCTCGGGCAACACGGGCATTGCGCTCGCCTTTGCCGCCGCCGCCAAGGGCTACAGGCTGATCCTCACCATGCCGGAAACCATGTCGATCGAGCGCCGCAAGATGCTGGCACTGCTCGGCGCCGAGCTGGTGCTGACCGAGGGAGCGAAGGGCATGAAGGGCGCGATCGCCAAGGCCGAAGAGCTGGCCGCGTCACTGCCGGATGCGATTATTCCGCAGCAGTTCGAAAATCCGGCCAATCCGGAAATCCATCGCAAGACGACGGCCGAAGAAATCTGGAACGATACCGAAGGCAAGGTCGATATCTTCGTATCCGGCATCGGCACCGGCGGCACGATCACCGGTGTCGGCCAGGTGCTGAAGGCACGCAAGCCCGACATCAAGGTCATCGCCGTGGAGCCGGCGGATTCGCCTGTTCTGTCCGGCGGCAATCCCGGACCCCACAAGATTCAGGGCATCGGCGCCGGCTTCGCACCAAAAGTTCTCGATACGCATGTCTATGACGAGGTGGTGACCGTCAGCAATGACGAGGCGTTCCAGCAAGCCCGGCTCGTCGCCAAGCTCGAAGGCGTGCCGGTCGGCATCTCCTCCGGCGCAGCACTCACGGCGGCCATCAAGATCGGCCAGCGTCCCGAAAACGAAGGCAAGACCATCGTCGTTGTCATACCGTCCTTCGCCGAGCGCTACCTTTCGACGGCGCTGTTCGAAGGGCTGGGCGGCTGAACTAACGACAGCAACTGATTGGGAAAGGGGTGCTGCGGCGCCCCTTTTTCATTTTGAGCAGGCGGATGTGACCGGGCGACACCTGAGCATCGAATTTTCAAGCATGCGCCATCAACCGCTCTCCGGCGATGCGATAGGAGATGGCCTCGGCGAGATGGATGCGTCCGACGGTCGGCTTGTCATCAAGATCGGCAAGCGTTCGTGCGACCTTGAGAATGCGATGATAGCCGCGGGCCGAGAATTTCATCTTCTCGGCCGCATCGCGCAGCAATTGCAGGCCGGCGGCATCCGGCTCGGCGATGGTTTCGATCATCGCCGTCGAGCAGCGGGCATTGGTGCTGACATCCTTCATGCCGGCTCGTTCGAAGCGTTCCCGCTGCCGCTCGCGGGCGCGTGCAACGCGGAGTGCGACGTCGGCGCTGCTTTCCGAGGCTGTCGGCCGGATGAGGTCGGCGGCGGAGACCGCCGGCACGTCGATGCGGATATCGATACGATCGAGCAACGGACCGGAAATGCGGCCCTGATAATCCGAAGCGCAACGCGGGCCACGGGCGCAAGTGTGCCCCGGCTCGCCGGCCATGCCGCAGCGGCAGGGGTTCATCGCCGCGACAAGCTGGATGCCGGCCGGATAGGAAACCCGATGGTTTGCTCTCGCAATGACGCATTCGCCGGTTTCCAGCGGCTGGCGCAACGCATCGAGTGCCTGCGGCGAAAACTCCAGCAGCTCATCGAGGAAAAGAATGCCGTGATGGGCGAGAGAGACTTCCCCCGGCCGGGCGCGCAGACCGCCGCCGACAAGAGCTGCCATCGTGGCGGAGTGATGCGGCGCGCGATAGGGGCGTCGATCGGAGAGTTTGCCGCCGGAAAGCTGGCCGGCGATCGAATGGATCATCGCTACCTCCAGCAACTCGTTCGTCGACAAGGGCGGCAGGATCGACGGCAAGCGCGAGGCGAGCATGGATTTGCCAGAGCCGGGCGGCCCGACGAAAAGCAGATTATGGCCACCGGCGGCCGCTACTTCCAGGGCGCGCTTGGCGCTTTCCTGGCCCTTGATATCGGCAAGATCGGGCAGGTTGGTTGCACTGGCACGGACTGACGGTTCCGGCCGCGACAGGACCTGCGTGCCGCGAAAGTGGTTGGCGAGCGCGATCAGGCTTCGCGGCGCCAGAATATCGATCTCCTTGCCGGCCCAGGCAGCTTCCGGTCCACTTTCGGCCGGGCAGATCAGCCCCTTGCCCATGGCATTGGCGGCGATTGCCGCCGGAAGCGCGCCGGCAACCGGCGCGATCGTGCCGTCGAGATTGAGTTCACCGATAACGGTGTAGGACGAAAGAGCATCGGCTGGGATCGCACCGAGCGCCGCCATCAGACCGAGCGCGATCGCAAGATCGAAGTGGCTCCCCTCCTTGGGCAGGTCCGCCGGCGCGAGATTGACCGTCACCTTCTTTGGCGGCAGGGCAAGGCCGGAGGCGTGCAGCGCCGCCTGGACCCGTTCCCGGCTTTCGGCCACAGCCTTGTCGGGCAGGCCGACGATGTGCATCAGCACTTTGCCCGGCGCGATCATCACTTGCACTTCGACGGGTACGCCCTCATTGCCCTGAAACGCCACCGTACTGACGCGCGCTACCATCTCTTGTCCCTTATCCCCAGACTCGCAGGCCGCTAGCCACCCAGATCAGCAAACCTCGGGTTGCAATCTGGCACAAGACAAAGAATGAAACAAGAACAATAAACGAACAAAAATTTCACCCCATATATCGAAATCAACGACATGCAGGAGGTGAATAGATCGTTCAGCTGAAAGCGTGGCCGTAATTGCCGATCAGGCTCGCTTGGCCTCGATCGCGTCCCAGAGCAGGCTGGCAATATCGGCGCCGCCGAAGCGCTTGACTTCGCGGATGCCGGTCGGCGACGTCACGTTGATCTCGGTCATATAGTCGCCGATGACGTCGATGCCGACGAGCAGGAAGCCGCGCTCCTTCAGAGCCGGTCCGATGCGCTTGCAGATTTCCTGTTCGCGTGCCGTCAGCTCGGTCGCTTCGGCACGGCCGCCGACATGCATGTTGGAGCGGGCATCATGCTCGGCTGGCACGCGATTGATCGCGCCGACGGCCTCGCCATCGACGAGGATGATGCGCTTGTCGCCCTTGCGCACGTCGGGCAGATATTGCTGGGCGATGAAGGGTTCGCGAAAGAGCTGGCCGAACATTTCGAGGAGAGACGAGAGATTGCGATCGTCGCGCGTCGAGTGGAAGACGCCGGCGCCGCCGTTGCCGTAGAGCGGCTTCAGGATGATATCGCCCATCTCATCGCGGAAGCGACGGATTTCAGCCGGATCGCGGGTGATCAACGTCTTCGGCATGAGATCGGCGAACTCAGTGACGAAGATCTTTTCCGGCGAGTTGCGCACCCAGGCCGGATCGTTGACCACGAGCGTCTTCGGATGGATGCGCTCGAGCAGATGCGTCGAGGTGATATAGGCCATATCGAAGGGCGGGTCCTGGCGCAGCAGCACCACATCCATCGTCGAGAGATCGACGCGTTCGGGTTCGCCGAGCTCGAAGTGATCACCCTTGACGTCGCGCAGGATCATCGGCTCGACGGAAGCATAGATCTTGCCGTCGCGCATGCTCAGCCGCTCGGGCGTATAGTGGAAGAGCTTATAGCCGCGATTCTGCGCCTCGAGACTCATGGCGAAGGTGGAATCACCCGCAATGTTGATGCTTTTCACATGGTCCATCTGGACCGCAACATTCTTGATACCAGCCATAGTCAGCCCTCGCTCGAATTTGCGGACAGATGTAGGTCGGCCCGCATCCAAACGCAACGGCTATTCAAGGACTTCCGTCAAGTGGCCTCGCTTAGGCGGCGAGGCCCTGCGTGTTGCCCTGCCGGACGAGGTTGCGCAGACGGTACGCCATGGTCAGAGGCTTAGGGAACGGCTTGCGCAGAAAGGCAACCTTGCGCAGATAGCGATCGATGCGCCATGTCGCCCAGGTGCCGCCGGCAAAATAAGCGACGTCGCCGGCGCTGAGCGTCCGCTCTATGCCGTCTTCCGTGGTGATATGCACCTCACCCTCAAGGATCATCACCGTTTCGTCCCAGCCGAAATACCAGCGGAACTCGCCTGCCGTGCAATCCCACAGCGCCGTCATTGCGGCATCGTCCTGCCCGCGCGAGTGTTCGGCGATGCGGGCGACCGGATTGCCCGACAAAACCCAGGAAGGCTCGATAGGCGACGGATTCATTTCCATTTCGTTGCTGGCGCCTGCCACGAAGCTCTTCGACTGCGGCATAGCGAGGACAATCGGCGCGGCACGGGTGGCAAAGGCCGCCATGCTCGCCAACATCAGTTTCAAGACCATGCAATCCCCCAAAATTCCATGTGCGTCTGTGATCTCATCGCATGGAACGGGTAAGGGCAAAGTTCATGAAACTGAGTGCATTTTAATGATTGCAGCGATCAGGCGGAAAAACCTTCGATTGTGCAGACGACCATATCGTGGTCGGAGAGTGGCTTGCCCTCGTCATTGAGGGAGGAAACAAGGTGGCTTTCGCCGATCTTCAAGCCGCGGGTGATGAACCAGTCGAGCTTCATGGTGCGATCGGGAAAGCGCGTGATTAGGCTCGGGCGCGTGCTCGTCTGATCGAGCGGTCCGCCATGGCACTCGAAGCCGCGGCCCTCGGCCATCGCGAACAGCGTATCGGTCGAATAATCGCCGCCGGTGTGGTTGCCGGTGTTGAGATCGCCGCCGATCAGGATCGGCAGGCCGGGTGCGAAGGCTTCGACCTCATCGATCAGTGCCGCCATCTGCCGCTCGCGATAGGCAGCGGTCGCAACACTTTCGAGGTGAACCGAAACAGCGACCATCGGACCCGCCTCGGTCTCGACGATGGCGCCGACGGCGCAACGGTCGCCGATGCGCGGCTGCTCGTTACTGTCATTGAACCAGACGGCCTCGCCGGGCAGGCGGATCATGAAGGCATCCTTCAGGGCGACGGAGGCCATCAGAGCGTTACCATGAAAGCCCTTCTCATTGAAATCGTCCTTGCAGAAGGAGCGTTCGATCTCCGAACCGAGGCTCAACTCCAGAAACTCGACGCCATAAGCATGGTTCATGCCGAGTTCGCCGGCGATGATCGCCGTCGGATCGCGCTGTTCGGTGCGGGCCATGCCCAGATCCATTTCCGACAGCAGGATCAGCGGCGCGCCGGTCTCCCGCAGCTTGGCCGCGCTTTCCTCGGGAAAGAGGCAGCGCTCGAGATTCCAGGCAGCGACGGTAAACGGAAAGGAAAGAGCCTGGACCTTGGCATCCGCCCCGCCGATGCGCACCGTATTCAGACAGACGAGCGATGCGAGCTTCTCGGCGTGAACGACTGCGGTCTTTTCGAGTGAAATAAAGCTCTTGCGCTCTTCCTGCGAGGGAACGGTGAATGCGGAAACGGTGTTACGGATCATAGTGAAGCCTGTCAAAATAGCATTGTGAGCGCGGCGGAAGTCGCGAACGCTTCATCGGTCCGGCAATAGGCTGATTTTATGACGGTCCTGTAACGCCGTGTTCAAAACGCATCCGGAAAATGCCGGGGCCAGCGGCCGGGCAGCATGGCGATGATGTCGTAGCGTTGCGACAGGCGGGCAAAATCCGGCTGGCGGGCAAGCCAGAGATCGCTTGCGGCACGGATGCGGTTTTGCGAGGAGAAGGAAACGGCGTCGATCGCCTCCTGTGCCCCACGCCTCGATTTGACCTCGACGAAGACTGCGAGATCGCCCTTGCGGGCGACGATATCGATTTCGCCGAGCTTGGTGCGGTGACGGATGGCCAGGATGCGATAGCCCTTGAGCATCAGGAAGGCTGCGGCGAGATATTCGGCCACATGGCCACGACGCCAGGCCTTTTGCCGTTTGAGCTTTTCGCCACCCTGAAACCCCGGCTCAGCCATGGCGCTCCTTCATGTCGAGCAAGCGCTGATAAAGCTCCTTGCGCGGCAGGCCGGTGAGGCGCGCAGCCTCGGTCGCGGCCTTGGCTGTCGGCATCGTCCCTGAGAGATCGGCGAGGATGGCATCGACATCGGCCTGCGCCGCAACGCTTTCCGCCGGCGGGCCGACGAGCCAGACGATCTCGCCCTTCACATTGTCAACGGCATGATAGAACGACGCGAGTTCGGACAGTGTGCCGCGTCGGAATTCCTCGAAGGTCTTCGTCAGCTCGCGGCATACGGCGCCCGCGCGCTCACCGCCAAGCACATCGGCAGCAGCGGCAAGGGTCGCGGCAATGCGATGCGGCGATTCGAAGAAGATGAGGGTCGCCGGCACGGCTGCCAATTCGGCCAGACGGTCGCGGCGACCCTTGTCCTTGGCGGGCAGGAAACCGGCGAAGAAGAAGGCATCGTTCGGCAGGCCGGAGCCGACGAGAGCCGCCAGAGGGGCCGAAGCGCCGGGAATGGGAACGACCTTATAGCCCGCTTCGATCGCCTGCACCGCAAGCCGGTAGCCGGGATCGGAAACGAGCGGCGTGCCGGCATCGGAGACAAGCGCAACAGACCGACCGGCCTCCAAAGCCTGCAGCAGCCGGGGACCGGCCTCGTCGGCATTGTGCTCGTGATAGGCGTAGGGCTTGTTCTGGATGCCATAGCGATCGAGCAGGACGCGCGTCACGCGCGTATCCTCGCAAGCCAGCACGTCGGCACCAGCCAGCGTCTCCAGCGCCCGTAGCGTGATGTCGCCGAGATTGCCAATTGGCGTCGCGACGAGATAGAGCGCCGGTTCGAGAGGACGGGCTGGGATCTGATTGTTATGCAGGCGGAAACTGCGCGCTCCGCTGCTTAATTGCTCTTCGTTCATGCCGGTCCTGAATTCATTTGCTATAAGCAGCCTTTATGGGCGAGGCGCGCACGGACGGCAAGAGCGGCGCAATTCCTGTGGAGCATTGCCGCCGAAATGGCGAATTGGCGCTTGGCAATTGATCCATGCCTCTTGCATTCGGATGGAGAAGTCTGCCAAGTTGCCTGTCCAATCTTTCGGGCCTTGTCCGAAAACATGTCGCTCGGGCGCCTCGGGCCGCCCGGCTAGTCACGGTCGAAAGCGGTAGCATCCATGCGTATTACAATTGAGCGGTCGAACCTCCTAAAGTCGCTGAACCACGTGCATCGCGTGGTCGAGCGTCGCAACACGATCCCGATCCTGTCCAACGTGCTGCTTAAGGCCGACGGCACGAACCTCGACATGAAGGCGACCGACCTCGATCTCGAAATCACCGAGGCAACGCCCGCCAATGTCGAACAGGCCGGCGCCACCACAGTTCCCGCGCATCTGCTTTACGACATCGTGCGCAAGCTTCCGGACGGTTCGGAAGTGCTTCTCGCCACCAACACCGATGGCAGCTCGATGACGGTTGCTTCCGGCCGCTCGAAATTCTCGCTGCAATGCCTGCCGGAATCCGATTTCCCGGATCTGACTGCCGGCAGCTTCAGCCATTCCTTTAAGCTGAAGGCCTCCGATCTGAAGATGCTGATCGACCGGACGCAGTTTGCGATCTCCACGGAGGAGACGCGTTACTACCTCAACGGCATCTTCTTCCATACGATCGAAAGCGGCGGCGACCTGAAGCTCCGTGCCGTTGCGACGGACGGCCATCGCCTGGCACGCGCCGATGTCAGCGCTCCCTCTGGCTCCGAAGGCATGCCTGGGATCATCATCCCGCGCAAAACGGTGGGTGAACTGCAGAAGCTCGTGGACACGCCGGACGCGATCGTGACCGTCGAAGTCTCCGACGCCAAGATCCGCCTGACCATCGGCTCCATCGTCATGACCTCGAAGCTGATCGACGGCACCTTCCCGGACTATCAGCGCGTCATTCCGGCCAACAATGACAAGGAAATGCGGGTCGATTGCGAGACCTTCGCCCAGGCCGTCGATCGCGTGTCGACCATTTCTTCGGAGCGTGGCCGGGCCGTTAAGCTAGCCCTGTCTGACGGCCAGCTGCTGCTGACTGTCAACAATCCGGATTCGGGCAGCGCGACCGAGGAAGTCGCCGTCGGTTACGAGATGGACCCGATGGAAATCGGCTTCAACGCCAAGTACCTGCTCGACATTACCGCGCAGCTTTCCGGCGATGCAGCCATATTCCTGCTGGCCGACGCCGGCTCGCCGACGCTCATCCGCGACACGGCCGGCGACGACGCGCTTTATGTGCTGATGCCGATGCGGGTGTAGCGAAACTAAAGCGCCCTTCATGCGTTTAACCAACGCCAGGGCGCTTTTATTTGGTCCTTTATCGATTGCGACATTTTCTCTTGTTATTGCGTCATTCCGTTGCAAGATCCTAGAGAAGCAATATGTAAGTCACGACGATAACATCATGGGGGGAGAGCATGGCGCTGCGTCTCAAAGAACGGCTTGGCAAGAAATTCGACGAGGAGATTCGTTTCTTCAAGGGCATGATGCAGGGCCCCAAGACCGTCGGCTCGATCGTTCCGACGTCGTCGATCACGGCCCGCAAGATGGCTGGTGTCATCAACCCGCAATCCGGCCTGCCCGTGCTGGAGCTTGGGCCGGGAACCGGGGCGATCACCAAGGCCATCCTCGGACGAGGTGTAGAGCCGCAAAAACTCGTCGCCATCGAGTATTCCACCGATTTCTACAATCATCTCGTCCGCCGTTACCCAGGCGTCAACTTCATCAATGGCGATGCCTTCGATCTCGATAAGACGCTGGGAGTGCTGCGCGGCCAGACCTTCGATTCCGTCGTCTCGGGCATTCCTCTCCTCAATTTCCCGATGAAAGCGCGCGTTGCGCTTCTCGAAGACCTGCTGAATCGCATCCCGCCCGGCCGCCCAGTGGTGCAGATCTCCTACGGCCCGGTGTCGCCGATCATTGCCAAGCCGGACCGATACCATATCCGCCATTACGACTTCATCGTCCGCAATATTCCACCGGCGCAGCTATGGGTCTATAGCCGCGGCTGAGACAATCGCTGAGAAATCCATGTACGCTCTTTATATTACGCATCCGCAGGTGCGCATTGATCCCACCGTGCCCGTGCCGCAATGGGGCTTGTCCGACACTGGCGCCGAGCGGGCGCGACTGGCGGCGAGCCGGCCTTGGGCAAGCAGGCTGGGACTGATCGTCTCCAGCGGCGAACGTAAGGCGATCGAAACGGCCCAGGCTCTGGCAGCGGCAAGCGGTGCGCCGATCGACATCATCGAGGCCATGCATGAAAACGACCGCAGCGCCACGGGCTTTCTGGCGCCGCCGGAGTTCGAAAAAGCAGCGGACTGGTTCTTCGCCAACCCACATGAAAGCTTTAAGGGCTGGGAGCGCGCCATCGATGCGCAGGCGAGGATCGTCTCCAATGTCGAGGCCGTTCTTGCGCGGCACGATCAGACCGTGCCGATCGCTTTCGTCGGCCATGGTGGCGTTGGCACCCTGCTGAAATGTCATCTGCAAGGAAAGCCGATTGCGCGGCAGGGCGATCAGCCGCCAGGGGGCGGCAATCTTTTCTGTTTCGATCTTGCGCAGCGTGCCGTCTCATGCGACTGGACACCCATGGAAGACTGGATGGGATGGGCTTGATATGACCGCACGCGACCGCTTGATCGTTGGACTGGATGTTCCAAACCTTCAGGAGGCCGAGAAAGTGGTCGGTGCCCTCGGCGACGATATCCTCTATTACAAGATCGGCTATCAGCTCGCCTTTGCCGGCGGCCTGGAATTCGCCCGCGATCTCGCCGCCAGCGGCAAGAAGATCTTCCTCGACATGAAACTGCTCGACATCGACAATACGGTGGCCTCCGGCGTGGAGAACATCGTCAAGATGGGCATGTCAATGCTGACGCTGCACGCCTACCCGAAAGCCATGAAGGCGGCAGTCGAGGCGGCCAAGGGCTCCGACCTCTGCCTGCTCGGCGTCACCGTGCTGACCTCGATGGACGAAGGCGATCTCATCGCCGCCGGTTACGAATATGACCCGCATACGCTGGTGCTGCGCCGGGCCGAACAGGCGCATCTCGCCGGCATGGGCGGCATTGTCTGCTCGGCCGAAGAGTCCGCCGCCGTCCGCAAGATCATCGGGCCGGATATGGCGCTGGTGACACCCGGCATTCGTCCGGCTGGCAGTGACAAGGGCGACCAGAAGCGCGTGATGACGCCTGCGGCTGCCATCAAGGCCGGCTCGAGCCATCTCGTCGTCGCACGGCCAATCGTCAAGGCCGCCGATCCGAAGGAGGCCGCTCGCGCCATCCTCGCCGAAATGGACGCCGCGCTCTAAACCACGACAACAATCAGGGAGGAAAACATGCCAAAGGGATATTGGATCGCGCGCGTGGATGTCCGCGACCCCGAGCGCTACAAGGATTATGTCGCCGCCGCGAAGCCCGCCTTCGAGAAATACGGCGCGAATTTCCTTGCCCGGGGCGGTGCGTTCACGCCGCTTGAGGGGCAAGCGCGCGGCCGCAACGTCGTCATCGAGTTTCCGTCGCTGCAGCATGCCGTCGATTGCTACAACTCGCCGGAATACCAGATCGCAGCCAAAATCCGCCAGCAGGTGGCAGACGCCGAAATGGTTGTCGTTGAAGGGGTTTAAACCGCTTGAAAAGCCGACGCTGCAATGCAGCGCGATAGCACTTCACCTCGGCGCACGGATCGGCTAAGACGAAACCAGATAAGCCCAATCAAAGCCTTTCGAGGAGCCTGCCATGACCCTGTCCAACCTCCCGCCGCTCGTTACCGTGTTCGGAGGATCAGGTTTCATCGGGCGGCACGTCGTGCGTGCGCTTGCCAAGCGCGGCTATCGCATCCGTGTCGCCGTTCGCCGCCCCGATCTTGCCGGCTTCCTGCAGCCGCTCGGCAATCTCGGCCAGATTTCGATCGTCCAGGCCAATGTGCGCTACCGTAATTCCATCGACCGCGCGGTCGAAGGCGCTCAGCATGTCGTCAACTGCGTCGGCATTTTGGCGCCGAGCGGCCGCAACACGTTCGAAGCTGTGCAGGAATTCGGCGCCAAGGCCATTGCGGAAGCCGCCCGCAATGCCGGCGCTTCGCTGACGCATATTTCCTCCCTCAGTGCCGATGCCAATTCGCTTTCGGCCTATGCCCGAACCAAGGCTCGCGCCGAAACCGCTATCCAGTCGATCAAGCCGGATACAATCATCCTGCGTCCTTCGATCGTGTTCGGACCGGAAGACGATTTCTTCAACAAGTTTGCCGACATGTCGCGCACGGCACCCTTCCTGCCGCTGATCGGCGGCGGCAAGACAAAGTTCCAGCCGGTCTACGTCCAGGACATTGCGGAAACCGTCGCCCGTAGCGTCGACGGCAAGCTGAAGGCCGGTACGACTTATGAGCTCGGCGGCCCGGAAGTGCTATCCTTCCGCGAATGTCTCGAGACGACGCTTGCCGTCATCAATCGGAAGAAGGCATTCGTCTCCATTCCTTTCGGCCTGGCTTCGCTCATCGGCTCTGTCGCGTCGCTCGTGCCGCTCATCAAGCCGCCAATCACCGCCGATCAGGTAACGCTGCTGAAGAGCGACAACGTCGTTTCCAAGCAGGCGGAAGCGGAAGGACGCACCCTGAAGGGTATCGGCCTGCTGCCGACGCTGCTCGTTTCCGTGCTGCCTTCCTATCTGGTGCGCTACCGCCCGCAGGGCCAGTTCACCGGCTCTGGCAAAGCCGCCTAACGATTCGGCTGTTCCATGAAATTCATGCGCCGCCCGGCTTTGCTAGGCGGCGTTTTTTATTGCTCCTCAACGGCAGAAACCTGCTTCAGAAAGCTGGCGGGCGCCGCCATTCACAGCTCAGCGTTGCTTAAAAGACGCAGTGCGGAAATAGTAGCATTAACGTCAAATTTAATATGAACATTTATTGCTATTGCTCATTCCACTGACTAACACAGCCGCGCGTCTCAGGCTTGGACAATGAACCGGTTCGCGGCGCGCTTCACACTTCTGCGGAAAGGCATTCTTCGATGGGCAAGTCTATCGCGCTTCTGTTTGCGTGCGCGGCACTGGTGATTCTCGCAGGCTCCTTCGTGGCTCGCGGCAGCATCGCCTCGATCAAGGGCGAATGTGCGCCGACCTACGGCGTCGATCCCTGCACGACGGGTTCCATCGACGCATCCCCTCGAAACTGATCGTGCATGAGAAAGGCCGGCTTTAACCGGCCTTCACTTTTTCCAGGATATCGGCACCGACGATCGGTCTCAACCGAAATAGAGACCGATGAGGCCGATCGCGCCGACGGCAATGCGCCACCATGCGAAGGGGGCGTAACCACGGCGAGATACGAAGTCGAGCAGCGCGCGCACAACGAGCAGCGCCGAAATAAAGGCCATGACAAAGCCGATGACGATCAGCTGACCATCGGCGAAGCTGAGATCGTGGCGGCTCTTCCACAAATCCAGCGTGAAGGCACCGACCATCGTCGGCATGGCGAGAAAGAAGGAAAACTCAGCGGCCGAACGCTTGTCGGCACCGAGCAGCAGAGCGCCGACGATGGTGGAACCGGAGCGTGACGTTCCCGGGATCATGGCCAGGCACTGGAAGAAGCCGATCTTGACTGCCATCGGCCAGGAAAATTCATAGGCGCTGGTATATTTCGGCTTGAACTCGATCCTGTCGATCACGAGCAGGACGATGCCGCCGAGGATCAGCGAGATACAGATGACCTTCGGCGAATCGAACAGCACGGTCTTGATGAAATCATGCGCCAGTGCGCCGATGACGGCAGCGGGCAGAAAGCCGAATAGGACGGCAAGCACGAAGTGACGAGCCTTGGCACTGACGGGGAGCGCCCTGGCGATCTGGACGAGACGATTGAAATAGACAAGCAGAATGGCGAGAATCGCGCCGAGCTGGATCAAAACTTCAAAAGTACCGGCCGATTTGAAGCCGAGAAAATGTCCAAGCAATATCAGATGGCCTGTCGAGGAGACCGGAATGAACTCCGTAAGCCCCTCCACAAGGCCTAAAACCAACGCGATAATAATTTGTTCAGCCATATCGTGTCCTTTGTCTAACGGCAGGGCGGCCCGATTCGCTTGTGCAAACTAGGCCAAGATCCTATAGCTTCAACCGATGACAAATGACTAGGGCCGCAAAATAGCGACCCCAAAAGACTCCATAGCATCAATCAGAAACACCCGAGTACCAATGCCGACGCTGTATCATCACCCAATGTCATCTTCCTCCCGGTTCGTTCGTCTGATCCTGACGGAATATGGCTATCAGACGGAGCTGATCGAGGAACAAACCTGGGAAAAGCGACGCGATTTCCTGGCGCTGAACCCGGCTGGCACCCTGCCTGTCTATGTGGATGACAGCATGCGGGCGCTCTGTGGCGCCTCGGTCATTTCCGAATATCTCGACGAGACGCATGGCGTTCTAAAGCGCGACCGCCGGCTGCTTGCGGAAGATCCGTTCCAGCGCGCGGAAATCCGCCGGCTGACGGAATGGTTCATGCAGAAGATGGAGCAGGATGTGACGCGGCCCCTGACGCGCGAGCGCGTCTTCAAGCTGCAGATGACCGCCGAACAAGGTGGCGGCGCGCCCGATTCCAAGGTCATGCGCATGGCGCGCGGGAATATCCGCCAGCACATGAAGTATCTCTCCTGGCTCGCAGGTTCGCGGCAGTGGCTGGCCGGCGAGCGGCTGAGCTACGCCGATCTCGCCGCCGCGGCCTCGGTTTCCGTGCTAGACTATCTGGGTGAGATCGACTGGACGGAATCGCCTGTCGCCAAGGAATGGTATCAGCGGCTGAAGTCGCGCCCATCCTTCCGGCCGATCCTGGCGGAGCGCGTGCGCGGTGTCACACCAGTTTCGCACTATGCCGATCTGGATTTCTGACGAGGGCTCGATATGCCCGATGATCGCGAAGCGGTAAAAGCTGACAAGCGTAGAAACACACTGACCGCTTTCCTGCGAGAGGAAGCGCGTGTCCAGGGTTTCGATCTCTGTCGCATCACCAGGCCTGATGCCATTCCCGAAGCGGCCATCCGTCTCGGCCAGTTTCTCGACAAAGGCCATCACGGCACCATGGGCTGGATGGAAGAGACGCGCGATCGGCGGAGCGATCCGCGCGTACTCTGGAGCGAGACGCGGTCCATCGTCGTCTTCGGCCTGAATTATGGTCCCGATGAGGATCCGCGCGGCATTTTGGAAAAGCAGGACAAGGCGGCAATCTCCGTCTATGCCCGAAACCGCGACTATCACGATGTCATAAAAGGACGGCTGAAGGAGATCGCCACCCGCTTCGCGGCGCGCTCGAAGGAAGACGTCAAAGTTTTCGTCGATACGGCGCCTGTCATGGAGAAGCCACTCGGAGAGGCTGCCGGTCTCGGCTGGCAGGGCAAGCACACCAATCTCGTCAGCCGCAGCTTCGGCTCCTGGCTCTTCCTCGGCTCGATGTTCACTACGGCCGATCTCGAACCGGATGAGCCGGAGATCGACCATTGCGGCTCCTGCCGGGCCTGCCTCGACGTCTGCCCAACCGCTGCCTTCCCGGCCCCCTATCAGCTCGATGCGCGTCGCTGCATTTCCTATCTGACCATCGAGCACAAGGGGCCGATCGATCCGGAGCTTCGGCCGTTGATCGGCAACCGCATCTATGGCTGCGACGATTGTCTTGCCGCCTGCCCCTGGAACAAGTTCGCGAGCGCCGCCTCGGAAATGAAATTGGTGGCGCGGGACGATCTCAAGGAGCCGTCGATTGCGTTCCTGCTTGATCTGGACGATGCGGCTTTCCGCACATTCTTCAGCGGCTCGCCTGTCAAGCGCATCGGCCGCGACCGCTTCATCCGCAATGTGCTGATCGCGGCCGGCAATTCGGGTGATCGCTCCCTTATAGAGAGATGTCGCCAACTCGCCGGAGACCCCTCGCCCACCGTGCGCGGCATGGCGGTCTGGGCGCTATCGCGGCTGATGACGGCTGGCGAATTCCGTGCGTTTGCGGCACAAAGACATGACGAGGCGGACGAAGAGGTTCACGCCGAATGGAAACTGGCAGGGGTATCGTGATGCATGTGATGATTTTCGGCTGTGGCTATTCCGGAACGGCCATCGCCAAGGCCTTCGCCGGCTCCGGCATTCGCATCACCGGCACCACCCGTTCCGCCGAAAAGGCCGAACAGCTGACGAAGGAAGGCATCGAGGCTTTCGTCTTCGATGGTGAGACCCTCGACCCGGCTCTTGCCGAGGCGATACAAAGAGCGACGCATCTGGTGCAGTCGATCGCACCGGGCAAATCAGGCGATCCGCTGCTGCGGCTGGCGCAGCTCGATCTCAAGGCATTGATGCCGAAGCTGGAATGGATCTGCTATCTCTCGACGGTCGGCGTCTATGGCGACCACAAAGGCGCCTGGGTCAGCGAGCAGACCCCGCTGCATCCGGTCGCTGATCGCTCGGTCGAGCGGGTAGAAGCGGAAGACGGCTGGCTGCGCGTCGGCATCCGGCTTGGCCTTCCCGTCGCGGTGCTGCGGCTCTCCGGCATTTACGGCCCAGGCCGCAATGCTTTCTGCAATCTGGAAAAGGGAACCGCGCGGCGGCTCATCAAGGCGAACCAGGTGTTCAATCGCATCCGCGTCGAGGATATCGGCACCTGCGCCCGCTTCTTGTCCGATCGCAAGCTCGGCGGCATATATAATGTCACCGACGACGAGCCTGCGCCGCCGCAGGATGTCATTGTCGAAGCTGCCCGCCTGATGGGCGTCGAACCACCACCGGAACAGCCTTTCGAAACGGCTGAGCTGACGCCGATGGCACGCTCCTTCTATGGCGAGAACAAGCGCGTTTCGAACGGGAAACTGCGCGCGCTCGGCTTCCAGTTCCGCTACCCAGAGTATCGTATGTCGCTCGCCGAATTATGGTCCTCTGGAGCGTGGCGGGGCTGAGAAACCGCTTTGAACGCCATGAGAAATCGCACGAAAATTCCTACTTAGCCGGCTGGTCTAGTTCAATTTGCTCCGCATTTATGGTTAACGACCTCTAAAATTGCACAAATGCGGCAGCGATTATGGCAAAGCCGGAAAATTATTTTTCCGATTTTTGTGATGCTTGGCATCGGCCGATGCTTACGAGAAAATTCGTTCCATTTTTAACTGATTTTATTGGGTTTTTTCCACAAACAAGCAAATCCGCCGAATAGCCATAGTATTCCCTTAACATCACAAATGTTACAGATCGTAACATTCCGTGATCGATAGTGGCACTTTTTCGCCATTTTTGGCCTGATTTAAGCCCCGCCGCCTACCCAGGGCGCAAGTTCAATAGCTTGAGGGAAAAATCGGTTTGAAGAAAATCGCACGTTCTTTGGCAATCGCCGCAACTATATCCGCCTCATTTGCTGTCGTTTCGACTCCGGCATTTGCATCCGCTGGCTGCGGAGGCGCTTCATGGTACGGGGGAAGCTCCAAGACTGCTTCCGGGGAACGCATGAGTTCCAGAAATCTTACTGCCGCCCATCGTTCGCTCGCCTTCGGCACGCGTCTCAGGGTCACGAACAAGCACAATGGCCGCAGCGTCGTCGTTCGCATCAATGACCGTGGGCCTTTCATTCGCGGACGTGTTCTCGATCTCTCCCGCGCTGCCGCACAGAACATCGGCATGGTCGCTTCGGGTACAGCCAAAGTCTGTTATGAGGTCGTCGCCTCGAAGTAATCGCCGAAAGCCGGAACCATCCGGCAAATCGGCATGACGCTTGCTCTCTCGGCCAATCGCGGCTACCACGCGATTGAGACGTCTCAAAATCCGCCGCCATGGGCATTGCCTGCACGGGTTGGCGAGTCGTCAGCGATTTTTTTGGTAGGGCGCAGAGTCCCAAGATGAGCTCCAACGGGTTCCGGGTCATGCGCAAGCAGGAGAGTGTGAATGCGTCTGGGCGGCCGATTGCAGGGGGCCATCGAAGTTCTTGCCGATATCGAAGCGCGCAAGCGACCGGTGGCCGACGCCCTGAAGGATTGGGGCCTTGCCCACCGCTTCGCCGGCTCCGGCGACAGGGCGGCGATCGGCAACATCGTCTATGATGCCCTGCGCATGCGGCTTTCACATGCCTGGTTGATGGAAGACGACAGCGCGTCTGCGCTTGCCCACGCCGTGCTCTTCCGCCAATGGGGCCTGACGCCGGAGGCGCTGGCTGCCGAGTTGGATGGCGACAAATTCGCACCCGAGGCGCCGAGCGCCGAAACATTGGCCGCCTTTGCTGCCCGCAAGCTCGAAGACGCTCCCCTCCATATCCAGGGCGATATTCCAGAATGGGTCGAGCCCTCCTTCAGCCAAGCCTTCGGCGATGGCTGGCTTGCCGAGGCGAAGGCTCTTGCCGAGCGCCCGACGCTCGACCTTCGCGCCAATGTGCTGAAGGCCGACCGCGCCAAGGTCGTGAAGGCATTGGAGCGCGCCGGCGGGCAGCCATCGAAAATCGCGCGTTTCGGCATCCGAATTCCGGCCGGCGAAGGCGCCTCACGCCTGCCGAACGTCACAGCCGAACTTTCGTTCCAGAAGGGCTGGTTCGAGGTGCAGGACGAGGGCTCTCAGATCGTCGCCGATCTGGTTCTGCCTGAAGAAAGCGATCAGGTGCTCGATTATTGCGCCGGCGGCGGCGGCAAGACGCTCGCGATGTCGGCCGCAATGCACAACAAGGGCCAGGTCCACGCTTATGACAGTGACCGGCGGCGGCTTGCGCCGATCATCGAGCGGCTGAAGCGAGCGGGCACCCGCAACGTTCAGGTCCATGACGAGCGCAACGGCCTGCTCCAACTGCGCGGCAAGTTCGACAAGGTTCTGGTCGATGCTCCTTGCACCGGCACGGGCACCTGGCGTCGCCGTCCCGATACCAAGTGGCGGCTGACGCAGAAGAATCTCGACGAACGCACCAGCCAGCAGCAGGAAGCCTTGGCGCAGGCCGCCGAGTTCGTCCGTCTCGGTGGGACGCTGCTTTATGTTACCTGCTCGGTGCTGCCGGAGGAAAATGAGGTGCAGGTGAACCGTTTCGTCGCCCAGAATCCGGATTTCGAAGTGGTGGAAACCCTGAGCTCCTGGGAGACGCTGTTCGGCAAGGATGCCGCAAAGCCCCGCTCCTCTGACGGTAAGACCATTACCCTGACGCCGGCCTCTACCGATACCGACGGCTTCTTCTTCAGCCGCCTTCAACGGAAGATGTGAGCTGGCGGCGAACGAGCCTGCTTTCGCCGCCCTGCTGACGCAATATCAAACGCCCCACATCTGCGCATTCGCAAGCGAATCCATTTTGCTTGCGACGTTAAATCCTTGGCTCCTCGCCTTAAAATCGTTCCAAACTAGAGCATTTGACACAAGTTTGTTTTTCATACATGACACAAATTGCCAAGTTTTGACGGTGCCCCCCGCTGTCACAGGAGAGGAACATGAAACTGAAAAACAGAATTGGCGCCGCGCTCGCGGTGGCCGTGATCACGACCGCCGCATTCAGCCTGCCGGCTCTCGCAGCCGCTCCCGAGCCGGCCGCCGTCCTCAAGCATTATGCGGACCTGGCACACGCCAAGTATCAGGACTCGCTGACGACGGCGAAAGCACTCGACAAGGCGATCGACGCGCTACTCGCCAACCCCAGCGACAAGACGCTGAAGGCGGCACGTGCGGCCTGGATCAAGGCTCGTGTTCCCTATGCGCAGACGGAGGTCTATCGTTTCGGCAACCCGATCGTTGACGATTGGGAAGGCAAGGTCAATTCCTGGCCGCTGGACGAGGGTCTGATCGATTATGTCGACGCCTCTTATGGCACGGAAAGCGATGAGAACTCGCTTTACGTCGCCAATGTCATCGCCAACAAGACGATCAAAATCAACGGCAAGGATGTCGATGCCTCGCATCTGACGCCGGAATTCCTGTCGGGCACGCTGCATCAGGCCGGCGGCGTCGAAGCTAATGTCGCGACCGGCTACCACGCCATCGAGTTCCTTCTGTGGGGCCAGGACCTGCATGGCACGGGTGCCGGCGCCGGCGAACGTCCCCCTACCGATTACGATCTGAAGAATTGCACCCACGGCAATTGCGATCGCCGTGCCGAATATCTGAAGTCCGCCTCGACGCTGCTAGTTTCGGATTTGCAGGAGATGACCGACAAGTGGGCGCCGGACGGCGAAGCCACCAAGCATGTCGAAGCCGATCCGAAGGCAGGCCTGACAACCATCCTGACCGGCATGGGTTCGCTCTCCTACGGTGAACTTGCCGGCGAGCGCATGAAGCTCGGCCTGCTGCTGCACGATCCGGAAGAAGAGCAGGATTGCTTCTCCGACAATACCTATAACGAGCACAGTGGCGACGCCATCGGCATCGCGGCTGCCTATAACGGCAATTACACCCGCATCGACGGCACCAAGATGAAGGGTCCGTCGCTGCACGATCTGGTCAAGGCCAAGGATCCGGCGCTGGACAAGGAAATGGAAGGCAAGCTCGACGCGACGCTTGCTGCCATGAAGGCGATGGTGCATCGCGGCGAGACGGTCGAGAAATACGACCAGATGATCGGCGAGGGCAACAAGGAAGGCAACGCGACGGTACAGAAGGCCATCGACGGCCTGCTCGATCAGACGAAGAGCATCCAGCGCGTCATCGCCGCTCTCGATCTCGGTACGATCAAGCTCGAAGGTTCGGACAGCCTGGACAATCCGAACTCCGTCTTCAAGAAGAAGTAACGAGGGAGAGTGGCGGCGCAATCAGACGCCGCCACTCCGACACCTATGACAGGTTTACCGGCCAATCGCGCCCTTTTGCCCGCCCTTGCTGCGGGTTTTTTGGTTTTTTCCATCACGCTGGCAGCTGCCGACATCCTCAATTTTCCGACCACGCGCAGCGATCTCTCTGCCGAGGAACTGAAGCGTGTGCGCGACGTGACCCGCGCGACCAGCAATTTTCTCAAGGCTGAACCCTATGAGACGATGCAGGGCGGCGGCCTGACCTCGACCGACAAGGTCACGCGCGATATCTTCTCGCAACCCTCGGCCAAGTTAGACCAGCAACAGGGCCAGGATTTTCATCTCGGCAACGCGCTTTTTCGCAAGCTATGGGTCTCCGCCCCTTCCTCCACGCAGGCCTCCGACGGGCTAGGGCCGCTCTTCAATGCCCGCTCCTGCCAAAGCTGCCATATCCGCGATGGACGCGGCCATCCGCCTGAGGAAGCAGGCGCTGCCGCGACCTCTATGGTCTTGCGCCTTGCGCGGCCCGCCGTGACGTCGGACGAAGAGCAGGCCGTCAAGGATTTTCACGCGCTCAATTTTCCGGATTCGACCTATGGGGCACAGTTGCAGGATCTTGCCGTTCCTGGCCTCGCCGCCGAAGGCAAGGTGACCGTCAGCTATACCGAGGAGACTGTGACGCTGACCGGCGGGGAAGCCGTGACCTTGCGCAAGCCGCATTACGGCGTCAGCGATCTTACCTACGGGCCGATGGATGCAAGCACCACCATTTCGCCACGCGTCGCACCAGCGATGATAGGCCTCGGCCTGATCGAGGCCATTCCGGATGCCGATATTCTCGCCAATGCCGACCCGGACGACAGGAAAGGCACCGGCATTCGCGGCCGCCCCGCCATCGTTCGAGATCATCGCACGGGTAAGATCGCGCTCGGTCGTTTCGGCTGGAAGGCGCAGAACGCGACCGTGCGCGACCAGGTGGCCGACGCCTTTTCCGCCGATATCGGCATTTCGACACGAGACCGGCCGAACGCCTATGGCGATTGCACCCCCAAGGAAGTCCGCTGCCTGACCATGCCGACCGGTGTGCAGAAGCGGCTGGGCGACACGGAGGCGCCGGACCCGGTGCTGCCTCTTGTCACCTTTTATTCCGAAAATCTTGCCGTACCCGCCCGCCGCTCGACAAACCAGTCCGCCGTGCTGCACGGGAAGGACATGTTCTACCGCTCCGGCTGTGCGACCTGCCACACACCGAAATTTGTGACGCGGGACGGCTTGAAGAGCAGTGAGGGCAAGGATTCGCCGCAGGCTTTCCAGCTGATCTGGCCCTATTCCGATTTCCTGCTGCACGACATGGGCGAAGGCCTTTCGGATGGACAGCAGGTGGGCGTGGCATCCGGCCGCGATTGGCGCACGCCGCCGCTCTGGGGTATAGGGCTGACGCAGGCGGTGAGCGGCCGGCAGGCCTATCTGCATGACGGCCGCGCCCGCACATTGACCGAAGCCATCCTCTGGCATGGAGGAGAGGCGGAAAAAGCCCGCAATGCATTCGCCGGTCTTTCGAAGGATGACCGGCAAGCCCTCATCAACTTTCTGGAGTCCCTCTGATGCGCCAATGGAAACGTCCGGAGCATTTCCGCTCTAAACGGAGTCACGCAAACGCTCCGTCCCATTGTTTTCACGCAATTCCGGACGCAACGCCGCTGCGCACTTTTGCTGGAATTGCTCTGGCCGCCAGTCTTCTCTTGACCGTTGCGGCCTTGCCTGCCTACGCCGTGGATGAGGGTACCACTGGCGCCGGCCTGAACGAAGCGGCGGTGCCGGCCACTCTGCATAAGGCGGTGGACGATGTCATTCGCCCGGGCTACCGCACCATGCACGACTCCACATCGAAGCTTACGGCGGCAATGAAGGCGCTTTGCGCCGACCCAACGGACGCGAGGCTTTCCAGCGCCAAGGCCGCCTTCGGCAATACCGTGAAAAGCTGGTCGCGCATCGAGATCGTCGACACCGGCCCGATCATCGAACAGAACCGCTTCGAGCACATCCTCTTCTATCCCGACCGTAAGGGCGTAGGCCTCAAGCAGGTACAGGCGTTGATCGCCAAGGCGGACGAGCAGGACACGACCGTCGAGGCAGTCGCCGGCAAGAGCGTGGCGCTGATGAGCATGACGGCGCTGGAATATGTGCTCTTCGGCAACGGCTCCGATGTCCTCGGCAAGGACAAGCAGAGCTTCCGTTGCCGCTATGGCGCGGCGGTCGCCGGTAATATCGAAAACACCGCCAAGGAAATCGCCGATGAATGGGATGCGCCCGACGGCGTGCAGAAATCCTGGAAGTTTCCCGGCAAGACCAGCGACGATTTCATGGACAACAAGGAAGCCGTCACCGCATTGCTCGGCATCCTCGTTCATGGCGCCGCCAATGTTCGCGACCAGCGGCTGGAAACCTTCTACAAGGGCGAACCGGCGGCGGCGCGGCCGAAGATGGCGATCTACTGGCGCTCGGCCAATACATGGACCTCGTTCACGGGCAATATCGAGGGCCTGAAGACGCTCTGGGAAAAGGCGGACATGGCAAGCCTGCTGCCGGCAGACAAGCGCGCCGTCGCCACCAAGATCGACGGCCTCCTGAACGAGCTTGCAACGACAGCGTCATCGATCAATCCGGATATTGAGGCCGCCATCGGCAACGATGCTGAACGCGCCAAGATCGACAAGCTGCTCTCCGTCAGCCGCGACCTCGCCACCAGCTTCAGCGACGAATACGGCGGCGCCATCGGCCTTTCGGCCGGCTTCTCCTTCGCAGACGGGGACTGAGGGCGATGCGCAGCGGCCCCATCGATCGGAGAGCCTTCGTCAAGGCGGCGGGATTGACCTTCCTCGCAGCGTTGAAGCCCGGTGCCTTGATGGCGCTGGAGCGGGCCGATGCTGTCTATGCGTCCGGCATCCGCGCCGCCGACGGCTCTTTTGCAGTGGCGACTGTGACCGAACAAGGGCGCATCATCGATCAGGTCGCCCTGCCCGCACGCGCCCACGGCATGGCCTTTTCGAAGGCGACCGGCAAGACCGTCGCCTTCGCGCGCCGGCCCGGCACCTATGCGATGATCTTCGATCCCTGGAACAAGGCCGAGCCCATCGTCATTTCAGCCAGAGAAGGTCGGCATTTCTACGGGCACGGCACGTTTTCGCCCGATGGCAGGCTGCTCTATGCCAGTGAGAATGATTTCGACAACAATCGCGGCATCATTGGGCTCTATGACAGCAGCAACCGCTTCGCCCGCATCGGCGAATACGAGACCTATGGTGTCGGCCCGCACGACATGACGGTTTCCGATGACGGCCAGTTCCTGATCGTCGCCAATGGCGGTATCGAGACGCATCCGGATTTCGGCCGCACCAAGCTCAACCTCGATCACATGGAACCGTCGCTGACGCTGATCGACGCCGCGAGCGGCCAGCTGATCGAAAAGCATACGCTGCCGGCGCAATATGCGCAGGTCTCGACCCGTCATGTCGACATCGATGCCAGTGGCCGGGTCTGGTTCGCCTGTCAATATGAAGGGCATCGCAACGACCTGCCGCCGCTTGTCGGCCATTTCGCGAGAGGCGAGGACCTGACCTTTGTCACCCTGCCCGACGAGACGACGCGAGCACTTGGCAATTACGTCGGCGCGATTGCCGTCAATCGCGCTGAGAACCTCGTCGGCGTCACCTCGCCGATCGGGGGAACCTCGGTGACGCTGGATGCGAAGACCGGCAAGGTGCTGAAGGTGGAAAGCATCGCCGATGCAGCCGGGATCGCACCGGCTCCTCGCGGGTTCGCCATTTCTTCCTACGACGGCGATTTCCTGAGAGAGCACAGTGATGTGGCCTGGGATCAGCATATCGTGCGGATCAGGCGGCCTACCGTCTGATGGGACGGGGATTTTTCTTGTCGCTCTGTTGCGATTGAGCTTGTGCCGCCTCCGATACCTCCTCCACAAACTCGGAGCCTAGACTTCGTCCCAGCATCGCATCAACGCCGAGCAAACTCCGCCTGCTCCGCCGTGACGGCTGCAGCCGCCGCCTTGGCAGTTGTCCGCAACCAATCGCTACCTCGCGCCTCGAGATCGGCCAGAATGCCGGGAACGAGCGAAGCATCGTTGGCATGACAGTTGGCAATCTCGAAGCCCATCAGATCCAGCCTATCCGGCGATAGCAGCACCTCAGCATCGCCGTCGACCTCGATCTTGCGGCTATTCGGCGATAAACGCCGCACCAGCAAGCATCCGTCCACCTGATATCGCGGATCGGGTGAACGCGCCCGTCCGCCGGCGATGATACCGGTCCGGATCGCCTTGTTCGAAGGGTCGTGCTTCAGCGACCAGGCGGATTGCAGCAAGGCTTTGACTTCCCGCAGCACAGGCCCGCCGCGCCATTCGGCATAGGCGACGAAGCGCGGCCGGCCGAGGCTGCCGGTCCCGGCGAGGCGCGGCTTCGGCTCAAAAGTTGCCGCCGGATCCGGCAAGGCTTTACGCAGCGCGTCGAGGTAACGACCGGGAACGGCAGCGTCTGCCGGTGGCAGGTTGCGATATTTTTCCCAAAACGCCTTGCGCTCGGCATTCTCGAGCAGCACGGCATTGCGCAGCCACTTGTAATCGCGTTCGAGAACCACGGGAGACGGATCGCGCAAGCCGCGGCGATAGCCTGCGAGGATGTTGTCGGCAACGACCCGCGGCGTTGGCCCATTGTTGCCGCGCGCCAAGATCGCACTCACCGCAAGGCGCACGAGATCGAGCGCATAGGGCATGACAGCCGCCTCGTCAAAGTCATTCGCGCCCCAGACGAGCCGCCCCTCCTCGTCACGCCAGGTGCCGAAATTCTCCAAATGCATATCGCCGATCGCCAATATCTGCGGCGCGCCCTTGAGGTCGGGGCAGAGGTCGAGAATCGTCTCGGCCCAGCGCCAATAGGTTCCGCGCAGGAAGGGGAAGCTGCCGCCCCTCATCAGCTTGTGCTTCTTTTCCAGACCCGCCTCGACCAGATCGCCGCCGAGCTGTGCCCGCATCCAGCTTTCGTAAGCTGTTACCGATTGCAGGATGGTCGTCATCCCGATGCTCCTTGCCGCGAATTCTCTTACCTGGGATAGCATGCTGCCGTAATTGAGGAAATTCGACAGCGGCGGCAAAACCCAAAAGCTTTCCTTTCGCGATAGATGTCCCTTGTCCAAACGGCCTCTCCGTGCCAATTTCGCACCCGCGAAAAGGGGACGATATGACAGAGGCAGACAACGGCGATTTTCGGACCCGCATCCGGACAAGCTTCGCGCGGCAGGCTGCAATGGCGACGATCGGTGCGGAACTGACGCGCGTCGAACACGGTACGGTCGAGATCGAGCTGCCGTTCGATGTGAAGCTGACGCAGCAGCATGGCATATTGCACGCCGGGATCATCGCCGCCGCGCTGGATTCGGCTTGCGGCTTTGCTGCCTACAGTGTCATCGATCCCTCCGCGTCGATCCTTACGATCGAATTCAAGGTCAATCTGATGTCGCCTGGGCGCGGCGAGCGCTTCCTGTTTCGCGGCGATGTCACCAAGCCCGGCACCACGATCATCGTCGCCGACGGCCGCGGCTATGCCATCGGCGACGGGCCGGCCAAGCTGATTGCCTCGATGACTGGAACGATGATGGTCATCCGGGGCAGAGAGGGAATTAGCGGATGAAATTCGAACTGAAGCGGGTATCGGGCAAATCGATCCTGTTCGTCATGGCGGCTGAGGCAGAATATGGGCCGTTCCTGCGCTCACGCATCGACCCGCTGATGACCGGTGTCGGGCCGGTGGAAGCGGCGATCGCGCTCACCCGCGCCTTCGCGCAGCTCGAAGCGCAGGATGACCTTCCCGATCTCGTGGTGTCGCTCGGCTCGGCCGGCTCCGCCAAACTGGAGCAGACGGAAGTCTACCAAGTCACCTCGGTTTCCTACCGCGACATGGATGCCTCGCCGCTCGGCTTCGAAAGGGGCCGCACGCCTTTCCTTGACCTACCGGCAACGATCGAGCTGCCGTTGCGCATCCCCACCATTGCCGAGGGCAGCCTTTCGACCGGCGCCAATATCGTCTCCGGCGCGGAGGCCTATGAGCGCATCGGCACCGACATGGTCGACATGGAAACCTTCGCGGTGCTGCGCGCCTGCCAGACCTACGGACTGCCGTTGATCGGGTTGCGGGGCATTTCCGACGGGAAGGTCGATCTGCAGCACATTTCCGACTGGACGGAATATCTGCATGTGATCGACCGCAAACTCTCCTACGCTGTCGATGGGCTGTTTACGGCGCTGGAAGACGGCGTATTCTGGTTCTGATCGGCCCAAAGTCACGGAAATTAGGGACAATCGGGACAATAAAATCGGCCCTTGCGTGATTTGCCCGATTGCCAGGGAATGCGCTTTTCATTAAAGGCTCGCCATGACCCAGACAGCACATCCCGATACCGTTCTCATCGTCGATTTTGGCAGCCAGGTGACGCAGCTCATCGCGCGGCGCGTGCGCGAAGCGGGCGTCTACTGCGAGATCGTTCCCTTCCAATCCGCCGAAGCCGGCTTCAAGCGACTGCAGCCGAAAGCCGTGATCCTCTCCGGCAGCCCAGCCTCGACCGTGGACGAAGGCTCGCCGCGGGCGCCGCAGATCATCTTCGACAGCGGTATCCCGGTCTTCGGCATCTGCTACGGCCAGCAGACCATGTGCATGCAGCTCGGCGGCAAGGTCGAGAGCGGCCACCATCGCGAATTCGGCCGCGCCTTCCTGGAAGTGGACAAGGACTGCGCTCTCTTCGAAGGGCTATGGTCGAACGGTTCGCGCCATCAGGTATGGATGAGCCACGGCGACCGCGTTACCGCGCTGCCGGAAGGTTTCGAAGTGGTCGCGACGTCCTCGAACGCGCCTTATGCCTTCATCGCCGACGAGAAGCGCAAATATTACGGCGTGCAGTTCCATCCGGAAGTCGTGCATACGCCCGATGGCGCCAAGCTGATCGGCAACTTCATCCACAATATCGCCGGCATCAAGGGCGACTGGTCGATGTCGGCCTATCGCGCCAAGGCGGTACAGGCGATCCGCGACCAGGTGGGCGACAAGCGCGTCATCTGCGCTCTTTCCGGCGGCGTCGACTCTTCCGTTGCCGCACTGCTGATCCACGAAGCGGTTGGCGATCAGCTGACCTGCATCCTCGTCGACCACGGCCTGATGCGCAAGGACGAGGCGGCAAACGTCGTCGCCATGTTCCGCGAGCACTACAATCTTCATCTGCTGCATGTCGATGCCTCCGACCGCTTCATCGGCGAGCTTGAGGGCATTTCCGACCCTGAGACCAAGCGCAAGATCATCGGCCGCCTCTTCATCGAGACCTTTGAGGAAGAAGCCAAGAAGCTCGGCGGCGCTGATTTCCTCGGTCAGGGCACGCTCTATCCCGACGTCATCGAGAGCGTTTCCTTCACCGGCGGTCCCTCGGTCACCATCAAGTCGCACCACAATGTGGGCGGCCTGCCGGAGCGCATGAAGATGCAGCTCGTCGAGCCGCTGCGCGAACTCTTCAAGGACGAAGTGCGCGTGCTCGGCAAAGAGCTCGGCCTGCCCGACAGCTTCATCGGCCGCCATCCCTTCCCTGGCCCCGGCCTCGCAATCCGCTGCCCCGGCGGCATCACCCGCGAGAAGCTGGAAATCCTGCGCGAAGCGGATGCCATCTATCTCGACGAAATCCGCAAGGCCGGCCTCTACGACGCGATTTGGCAGGCCTTCGCCGTGCTGCTGCCGGTCCAGACCGTGGGCGTCATGGGCGACGGCCGCACCTACGAATTCGTCTGCGCGCTGCGCGCGGTCACGTCCGTCGACGGCATGACGGCGGATTTCTATCACTACGACATGGAATTCCTCGGCCGCGCCGCGACTCGTATCATCAACGAAGTCCGCGGCATCAACCGCGTCGTTTATGACGTGACGTCGAAGCCGCCCGGCACGATCGAGTGGGAGTGAGGGATACAAAGACGGCAATAGCGTAGTTTCGGCGGTGTTTTCGTCGTCGCTTAATTGCCGTTCTCGTCCGTCTTTGGCTGCCATTGTGCAAGCCTATTCTGTCGTTGTTTGTGGGATCGATCTGCGCGCACTCCCTGGAGGATGTAAAGACACTTCGGCGGGCGGGAGTATTCTGGCGTGGAATAGCGTGCACAACGGCGGGTCTGCTTTGCGCCGCAAATCGGACATCAAGCTGCATTGTCCAACTTCTAAAAGCTGACATTGCTTATGACGCATCTGAATGCCTGCCGATTATTTCGGTATACGCGTTCGAATCCCGCCCGGTCCGCCATTAGCCGCTGATTGCTCTCTATGGCGCGATTTCGCCGCCAATCACCGCATCGCTACACGCGGTGCTGACAATCGCCGATTCCACGTTACAGTCCTATATCTCTTGAAGATTGGCAATGACTGCAACCGACCCATTGCGGACGTTGGCGACGGTGCGAGTAACACCGAAGAGCCGACTTTGACCGTGTTCATCGCGGCTCTTCCGGTATTTCTTAGAGATTAGGCGTACTGACGACAAGTGTTTGACCGGATCAGAGCGACAGCCGGACCTGCAAATCGTTAAGGAGCCACCGGCCGGCCGGGCCAGGTTCATGGTCCGCCATGCGGGCGGCGTAAATGGTTAGGGCGTCTGCCGGGTCACGGGCATCTTCGGCCAGCTCGAGCCGAACCAGATCGCCGGCTGCGAGATGATCGGCGATCAGATGCTCCGGCATCCGGCACCAGCCGAAGCCAGCCAGCAGGAAATCCAGTCTGCGGCCGAGGTCGACAAAGCGCCACCGCGTGGCGATGGCCAGGCCGTAATTGTTCGCTTCCCGATCGACGGGATCGGACAGGACCAGCTGGATATGGCGCTCCAGGTCCGCGCGGGTTGCCGGACGACCAAGCGCTGCCAATGGGTGTTCGGCGCTGACCACGGGCGTCAGCGCCACACGCAGCAGTGGCGAAGCCACGACATCCCCGGGCGCCACCGGCAGCAGCAAGCAAAAGGCCAGTGCGACGTCGCCGCTGCGCAAACGACGCAGCGCCCCACCCAGGCCCTCGGTCGAGAAGCTGACGGCAAGATGCGGATAGGCCTGGTGCAGCGCGCGCAGGCTTTCGATGAGCGGGCCGGTGGGCACCAGCGGATCTATGGCCAGGGCGAGCTCGGGCTCGACCCCGCCTCGCGCCCCGGTCGCGACGGCTTCGAAACGGGCCGCGCTCGAAAGCACCAGCCGAGCCAGATCGACCAGAACCCGGCCCGTCTCAGTCAGGCGGGGGCGATGGGTGCTGCGGTCAAAGAGCTGGACGCCCTGGGCGGCTTCCAATGTTGCCACCGACTGGCTGATTGCCGATTGCGCGCGGCGCAATTGCCGCCCGGCCGCCGAAAAGCTGCCGGCATCAGCAATGGTCACCAAGATGCGCAACTGGTCGAGGCTGAGACTTCCGATCATGATCCATCACAGTAGCCGATAGAGATAATCAATTTATTATCGCTCCCGCCGCTGGATGGAAAGCCTTATATCGTCTGCATCTGTCACGGCTGTTTAGCCCAAAACCTCGAGGACGCCATGCCCAACCTTCTCGTTGTCGAAACCAGCGCGCGCGGCGAGGCTTCGATTTCCCGTCAGCTGACGAAACGCTTTGTCGCCAATTGGCTCGAGATGCATCCGGATGGCGCAGTCGTGCGGCGCGACCTGGCCGTGGATGCGCTGCCGCATGTGACCATGCCGTGGTTGTCGGCCTATTTCACGCCACCGTATGCCCATACCGCGGACATGGTCGAGCAACTGCGTCTCTCGGATGCGCTGGTTGCCGAACTGCTGGCAGCGGACGAGCTTGTCATCGCCACGCCGGTCTACAACTACAATATCCCGGCCAGCCTCAAAGCCTGGATCGATCACATCGTGCGCAAGGGCGTAACGCTTGGCTTCGACGGCAAGGGGCTGCTGATCGGCAAGAAAGCCACTGTGGTGCTGGCGTCCGGCGGCATCTATGGCGAGGCCTCGCCCATCGACCACCTCAATTTTGCGCCGCGATACCTCAAGGCCATTCTCAACGTCCTCGGCATCACCGACGTGAGGGTTATCCATGGCGAAGGTGCCAAGGCCGTGGATATGGGTGAAGCAACGATGGACACGTTCATAGACGCCGTCATTCCGAAGCTCAATAGCGCTGCGGCAGCCTCAGTGATCCTCACTTCGCTCCAGGCCGTGGAAGGCTAGCTTTAGCAGGCGCTCGCTGCGTGCTGTGCCTTCCGCTGTAGGCGGTAGTTGGGTGAGCAAGGCGAGCAACTGCAGAAAGTCCTCGGCATCGACCGGCTTCGAAACTTCGCCCGCATCGACGCAAGCGTCCATCAGAAGCCTGACGGCGTCGACCATGGGCCAATAGGTTTCCCGGAAGTCTTGGTCGGTCATGGCGGCCCGCAGCATATCCGCGACACCGTGCTTCTTGCGGCCGTAATCGACGAACCGCTCCGCCCATCTTCGGAAGGCTTCGAGTGGCTTGAACGCCTTGAGGAGCGACGGTGCGAGGCTCACCAGCTCGTCTATACTATCACGATAGATGCCGAGGACGAGCGATTCCCGGGTCGGGAAGTGGCGGTACAGCGTGCCCTGTCCCACGCCCGCCGCCTTGGCGATGGAATGCAGCGAGGCCGCTGGATCGATTGCAAGGGCGTCTCGTGCGACAGCCAGGATACGGTCGCGATTGGTGCGGGCGTCGGCGCGACGCTTAAGGGTTTGGGTCATGAGCCTTGACTAAGCGGACAATTGTCCATATCCATATCGAGAAATCGGACATATGTCCGTTTCTATACGGTGGAGGCATTTATGCAATATGTAAAGCTCGGCAATTCGGGACTCGACGTGTCGCCCGTCTGCATCGGTTGCATGGGGTTCGGCGATCCGGCCAGGGGCCATCCGGCCTGGTCAGTGGAAGAAAGCTCGAGCCGGGAGTTGATCCATCATACCCTCAGGGCCGGGATAAATTTTTTCGACACAGCCAACATGTACTCCACCGGCACAAGCGAGGAATTCCTCGGGCGCGCGATCAAGGGTTTCGTGAACCGGGATGCCGTCGTCATCGCCACGAAGGTTGCGGGCGCGACACGCAACGGCCCCAATGCGATCGGGCTATCGCGCAAGGCCATCATGGCCGAAATCGATCACAGCCTGCGGCGGCTCGGTACGGACTATATCGATCTCTACCAGATACACCGCCGAGACCAGCTGACCCCGTGGGAGGAAACGCTCGAAGCGCTTCACGACGTCGTGAAAGCGGGCAAAGTACGCTATCTCGGCGCGTCGTCGATGAAGGCGTGGGAGTTTGCCAAAGCGCTGCACATCCAGAAGTCCAACGGGTGGGCGCGCTTCATCTCCATGCAGCACAATTACAATCTGGTCGCACGCGAAGAAGAACGCGAGATGATCCCGCTCTGTGTCGATGAGGGTGTGTCGACCCTGATCTACAGTCCGCTCGCGCGCGGGAAATTGGCCCGTCCATGGGGGGCGACGACGAAGCGGACGCAGACCGAACCGTCCGGCGCCCAGCAAAATCCGGATACGGCGGCCAGCGATCGGGCAATCGTCGAAGCGGTAAATGCCATCGCTGCGGAACGTGATGTCGGCGCCGCCGAGATTTCCCTGGCGTGGTTACGTCGAAATCGCGTGGTCGCCGCGCCGATCGTGGGCGCACTGAAGACCAAGCACATCGACGATGCGGTGGCTTCGCTATCCGTCGTATTGAGCGACGAGGAAGCGGAGCGGCTCGAGAAGGCTTACACGCCCCGCCTGGATCAGCAGGGAATATCCACTCCGGCCTTGTTGCATCGCTCCATCGAAGCATCGACTGGCTTCAAAAGGGATGCTCCTCTCGTTTAGGTCCGTCCGCTTCCGGTCCCTTGTATTAGGCGCGTGTGCGCCTGGAACGGTAGCTAGCCTTCCAATGCATAGTCGCCAAAATCGCGTGACGGCACTTTCTCTATGGCCAGTCAGTGCGAGCAATTACAGCTTTGACGAGTTCTTGAGGCGGTAGACATCAATCGCTGGTGGATTGCCAAAAAATCTCTTCGAAAATACGTGAGCAAAAACAACATCGTATGAATTTCACGGTACGTTTGCCGGTTCCTCACAACGAATGCGACGAAGAAATGTAGCTAGATCGAATGCTTAATTTGGGTTTGAACAAGAACTAGCATCGCATAGCGGAATGCACTCGGGCGAATGGCACGCCTTCGGCAGCAGCCGATAGATTCTTGGCGATCCGCGGATCCGCCGCTCTCAGGCCACTCCAATTTTCGCGACTTTGTCGCTTTCAGATATTCGGTCGCGCACTGCTCCAAGAAGGTAGCGCGCACGACCAGTTCTCGGCATCGATCATACGGTCATAGATCGATTACTGCTCCTTCTTGAACAAATCCTGGAAGATGAGCTGCCCCCAGATACGATCACGCGCGTGCACCAGCGCGCCTCCCTCGTTGAGCTTTCCAAGCTTGACGGGTGCGAACCCGAGTTGTTTGGCCAAGGCAGCCACGGGAGCAGTCGCATCCTCGTCGTCGCTCGACAGAAAGACAACCCGGTACCCGCCTTCGACGATCGGATCGGCAGCCAGCTTGGCCGCAACCAGATGATTGAACCCTTTCACGAGCTTGGCGTCGGTGAACGCCTTGGCGACGAAGGCGGAGGACGGAAGGCCGTCCAGCTCCTCCAAGGGAACCAACGCGTTCGTCGCGTCGATGACTGTCTTGCCTTTCCAGCTCGGCAGGACCTTCGCAACCTCCCGGTGCTCCCCGAATGGGACCGCCAAGATGATCGTGTCAGCGTCGACTGCATCCCGCAGCGACTTGGCGACGATCGTGGGTCCAATCGCCCGAGCCTGAGGCGCCAATGCCTCCGGCGGCCGGCGGCTCGCGACGGCGACTTCGATTTCCCTACGGGCGAACGCTCGGGCGAGTGCTTGGCCTACCGCTCCGAAGCCGATAATTGCATAGCTCATGATACTTCTCCGATCCGTGTTGGTATCGACTCCCGGCCTTTCAGATGGCCGAGAAGCCTCCGTCGACAGACAGCTCCAGCCCGTTCACGAAGCTCGAATCGTCTGAAGCGAGAAACAGAGCGGCCGTCGCAATTTCCTCTGGACGCCCCATCTTTCCCCGCGGGATCAGGGATTCGAACATTTGCTTCGCCTCCTCGGTGAGAACCTGATCCTGCATCGGTGTGGCGATCGGCCCCGGGTGCAGCACGTTCACCCGGATATTCCTGCCCTTCAGCTCGTTGAGCCATCCGCGTGCGAATGCGTGCAAGGCCGCCTTGCTCGCCGCATACACGCTGTAACCAGGAAAGCCTTTGAGCGAAGCAACCGATCCGGTCATGAGGATCGATCCGTCATCGTTGAACAGCGGCAAGGCCTTTTGCACCGTGAACAGCGTGCCGCGCGTATTCAGGCCGAAGGTCACATCGAAATGCTGCTCGGTAATCTCGCCCAGCGGGACGGCTTCGCCCGTGCCGGCGCTCGCATACAGAACGTCGATCTTGCCTTTTTCCCGCTTGACCGTATCGAACAAGCGGTCGAGGTCGTCGAGATTGGACGCGTCGCCGCGCACGCCGGTTACATTCCGGCCGATCAGCTTAACAGCCTCGTCGAGCGCCTCCTGCCTCCGGCCCATGATGAAAACGTAGGCGCCCTCTTCAACGAACCGCTTGGCGCTCGCCAGCGCCATGCCGCTTGAACCACCCGTGATGACTGCAACCTTACTCTCAAGCTTTCCCATGACTTCTCCTTTCGTAATCTCGAGACAGTATCTGCCTCAGAGAACCTCGAAATGGGTCCGCCGGCGTCAGTTGTTGAGTGTGGAAGCGCGCATATGGGTGGTGCAGAATCCATCCAGGCTAGGATGACTGACGCCAGCTGCGACGATCGGTATTCGTTGCTCCGTATGGGCCGCATGCGCCAACATAAGCTATGAAGACTGCCCGTACAGCGATACGATGCGTTGGACGCCGGCTTTGGGAAGCGCACCATGTGGTGCCGGATTGCACCATGATCGACTGGGATAACATTCGCTATTTTCTTGCCGTGGCGCGCGGAGGCTCAGTGCGGGCTGCCGCCGAGCGCCTCGGAGTGAACCACTCGACCGTGCTGCGACGCATCGCACAGCTCGAGGAACATCTCGGGGCGCAGATGTTCGAAAAGCTACCTTCCGGCTACCGCTTGACCGCTGCGGGCGAGGAGGTCCTTGAGCTCGCGAATCAGATGGAAACGTCGTCCCATCAGCTGGAAACGCGCGTCTTTGGGCGCGATCAGAGCGTGCGCGGGCTTCTGCGAGTGACGCTGGCGCCGCCCCTCGCGACACACCTGTTTATGCCGGACTTCGCCGATTTCGCGCGTCTGCATCCGGACATCGAGATGGACATCTTGTCGTCCGGCGAGCTGGCGAATCTGACCAACCGAGAGGCCGACGTGGCGATCCGCGTCGTCTACGACCGCAAAACCCTGCCGCTCAATCTTCACGGCCTGAAGGGACCGGAGGTGTTCGGCGGTGTCTACATGTCCTGCGATCGACTGGCCGCGTGGCGTGCGGGCGCGCCTGATCCCATCCGCTGGATCGTCATAAGCACTCATGGAATTCCGGACTGGGCCAGCGAAGGTGAGGTTCGCGCCACAGGGGTCCAATTCAGGACCACGGACGGCGAAGCGCAGATTGCTGCTGTACGGCAAGGGCTCGGGATCACGACACTGCCGTGCTTCGTCGGAGACCCCGACCCCCTACTGGCGAGAGTGCCGGGCACCGCCCTGCACATGTACGGAACGGTCTTCCTTCTCACGCACGGGGAGACACGCAAGACAAAGCGCGTGCGGCTCTTCACTGAGTTCATATCCCGCAGGCTTGCTGCCTACGCTCCGCTTCTCACGGGGCTGTCTATATCGCGCGACTGACACGTGTGTGCATGTGAAGGTTGGGTGAGATGCGAACAATCGAGTGGGGATAAGAAGGACGCACACCCTTTTTGGACAGCTTTTCGAGAACGAAGGCCTGATCGCCAGTTCAGCAAATCAGGCCCTCAGATAATTTCGCGCCCTTACTTCACAGTAATGCTCAAGCCGCTGATATCGGCATTGACCTGGAGGCCGACCTGCCTGCCAGTGAGCTCGAGTTTGGCGCCCTTGTCATTGGTCATGACGATCATCTGGGCGCCTTTGCCCACCGCGCCGCCGCCACCTGCGGCGCCATAGACGCCAGCCACATCGCGGGCGCGGCGGATATTGCGCAC
The DNA here is from genome assembly GCF_054558365.1 of Rhizobium sp. No.120. Taxonomy (NCBI): domain Bacteria; kingdom Pseudomonadati; phylum Pseudomonadota; class Alphaproteobacteria; order Hyphomicrobiales; family Rhizobiaceae; genus Rhizobium; species Rhizobium sp. No.120. Next base: position 210,952 of record NZ_BAAJNQ010000002.1, on the reverse strand, counting down.
AGTACCCTGGAAATAGGTTTTGGAGGCGCCGAAGGCGAGGCCGCCGGAGATGCCGCCGATCGAGATTGGATAGCGTTTGCCATGGAAGGTCAACGTGCCCTCGCCTCCGGAACCGCCGACAAAGAAAGCCGCCTTGTAGACGGAGAAGCGGATCGTGCCGCTATCGGCATGTGCCGCGCTGGCAAAGCCAATTCCCGCAGCGGCGATGGCGGCAACCGCGACCGATCGAAATCCGGATGAAATATTCATGATGAGCTGCTCCTCAAATGCGCCGCTTACCCAGCCGGCCGGGCACGACGTCAGCGTCGTATAAAGTCAAAGACAAACGATCTCGCAGGACCTTTGGTTCCAAAGCACGTAATAACAACGCGTTAGGGCGCGGATCAAATATCTTGTTTGATGGGGAGGCAGACGTTTCGCGAAGGATTTCGCGGGTCGCTATTCAACCATGAGAACGGATATTCGCTCTCTCTAGTTTCCATATGTGGCGCACAAGGGACTTGCGTCAAGACCCGGCTCCTCCCGTACAAATGCCGGCGCAAACCGAAAAAGCGGGAGCATGGATATGAATATGCCTGTTACGAAACATGCGGTGGTTATTGCCGGCGGAGGTCCGACAGGGCTCATGCTCGCGGGTGAACTGGCCTTGGCCGGCATAGACGTTGCGATCATCGAGCGGCGTGCGAATCAGGAGCTTGTCGGCTGGCGCGCCGGCGGACTGCATGCACGCACCGTCGAAATTCTCGACCAGCGCGGCATTGCCGATCGGTTTCTCTCACAGGGACAGATAGCCCAGGTCGCAAGCTTCGCCTCGGTGCGCCTCGATATCAGCGACTTCCCCACCAGGCACAATTACGGCCTGGGCCTGCGCCAGAAACACATAGAGCGCATCCTTGCCGACTGGATCGGCAAATTCGACGTGCCTATCCACTACGGCATGGAGGTCACCGGCTTCGCGCAGGACGCCAGTGGCGTCGATGTCAGTTTGTCCAATGGGACGACGCTGCGAGCGGACTATCTGGTCGGATGCGACGGCGGGCGCAGCCTGATCCGCAAGTCCGCCGGCATCGATTTTCCCGGCTGGGATGCGACCGTCAGCAATCTGATCGCCGAGGTGGACATGACCGAGGAGCCGGAGCTGGGCATTCGTCACGATGCGCTCGGCATGCATTCGCTCGGTAGGTTCGAATATGAAATCCGCGATGGCAAGATCATTTACCCAGACGCGGGACCGATCGGCGCGATGCTGACCGAGCGGCAGCTGAAAACCTCAAGCGAGCCAACCTTCAGCGATCTCCGCGACGCTCTTATTGCCGTCTATGGAACCGATTATGGCGCACATAACCCTCGCTGGATTTCCAGATTCACGGATGCGGCGCGACAGGCGGCATCCTATCGCAAGGGCCGCGTGCTGCTCGCTGGCGATGCCGCGCATATCCATCCGCCGGATGGCGGACAGGGTCTCAATATCGGTTTGCAGGATGCCGTGAACCTCGGATGGAAACTGGCCCAGGTGATCAAGGGCATATCGCCGGAAAGCCTGCTCGATACCTATCACGCCGAGCGCCATCCGATCGCCGCCCGCGTGCTGCGCAACACCTTGGTCTCGGTCGCGCTACGCCGTCCTGACGAACGCACGCAGATCCTGCGTGAGACGATGGCCGAGTGCCTCGCCATGGATGAGCCGCGCAGGCGCTATGCCGCGATGATGTCGGGCCTGGATATTCACTACGATCTCGGCGAGGGACATCCGCTGCTCGGCCGCCGCATGCCCGATCTCGATCTCATCACCGCGCATGGCTCGCTGCGGCTGTTCGAGCTGCTGCACAGAGGCCAGCCGGTGCGGCTCAATCTCGGCGAGGCAGGCAGCTTCGATATCGCGCCTTGGGAGGATCGCGTGCAATCGATCGACGCCCATTATGCCGGACCATGGGAGCTTCCGGCGATCGGCACGGTCGATGCACCCACTGCAGTATTGATACGGCCCGACGGATATGTGGCGTGGGTTGGAGCGGAGACCCAGCTGGGGCTTACAGAAGCTCTGACAATGTGGTTCGGCCCGCCCAAAGTTGCGTAATGCGGGGAGGCCGCATTATTCAGACGGGCAGAGATCAAGCATATTGGCTCTTGGCCGATGCGACGCTTATCGGCTAGCATGACGAAGGCGGCGCGCTTGCCGCCGCTTTCGCAGGAAATCCGGGATGCAGGACGATGCCCCAACGAAGATCCTGAATGAGCCGATAGACATACCGGAGCAAGCAAGCGGGCTTGCCGAAATCCTGGCACCGCACCTCCCCGTGGTCTTTTGCGGATTGAACCCCGCGCTTACGGCCCATCGCGACGGGCATAATTTCTCGAACCGCAGCAACCGCTTCTGGCGGGTTCTGCACCTTGCCGGCTTCACCCCTCGCCTGCTGCGCGCGGAAGAAGAGCGCGAAATGCTGCAATATGGCCTCGGCCTGACATCGGCCGTCTCCCGCCCGACGAAAAGCGCCAGCGAGCTGAAAAGAAGCGATTACATTGCCGCCGCACAAGTGCTCGAAGGAAAGATCAGGAAGCTCGCGCCGGCTAATCTGGCGTTTCTCGGAAAAGCGGCCTATGCCGCCATCAGCCTTCAGGCCAATGTTGAATGGGGGCGGCAAGCAGAAAAATTTGCCGACGCCTCGATTTGGGTGCTACCGAACCCGAGCGGCCTCAATCGGGCGTTCGATCTGGCGAAACTGACAGAGCACTATCGCGAGGTAAAATTGGCGATTGAACACGAGGGAGATCGGACTAAATGACCGCTCCAGCCAATGAAAAGCTCCCGGCCACACGGAAGGAGAGCGGAATCCCTTTTCGAAATCAGCCAGAGTCGAACCCATGTACACGATCCGAGACTTCTCCGGCCGAAAAGTCGTCATTGGCCATGACAACGGCCCGCTTCTTGCCGGAGAGAAGGACGTGAATGACTGGATCAGCGCTGCCTGGGATGCCGAAGCCCAGCTGGTGGCCGTTCCGATATCGCGGCTGAGCGGGGAGTTCTTTCAGCTCTCGACGCGCATCGCGGGCGCGATCATCCAGAAGTTCGTCAACTATCGCGCCCAACTCGTCATCATCGGCGACGTCTCCCGATGGGTCGAGGCCAGCAATGCCCTGCGGGATTTCGTCTACGAATCCAACAAGGGACGTGAGGTCTGGTTCCTGCCTGATCTCGATGCGCTTGCACAGCGCCTTCAGCAAAACGCGCATAGCTAGATCAAAGGTCTGTCTTCATGGAGCTGACGCTCTCCCCGCCGAGACTGGAAACCGAACGACTCATCCTCACCGGACATACACTTGACGATTTCGAGCCACTTGCCGGCATGTGGAGCGATCCTCTGGTCGTGCGGCATATTTTCGGCAATGTAGTCTCCGCTTCCAGGGAATCATGGATGCGGATGCTGTCCTATCACGGCCTTTGGCCGCTGCTCGGACATGGCTATTGGGCAATCCGCGAGAAATCTTCCGGCCGATATGTCGGCGATCTCGGCTTTGCCGATTTTCATCGGGTCATGGAGCCGTCGATCCGAGGTGTTCCGGAGGCCGGCTGGGCGCTGGCGGCATGGGCACACGGCCAAGGTTTTGCCACGGAAGCGCTGGCCGCCGCCGTCGTCTGGCTCGACAAGCAATCGCGATTTGATCGCAGCGTCTGCCTGATCTCACCCGATAATAACGCCTCGATCCGTGTTGCCGAAAAGGCCGGCTATCACGATCCGAAGCCGGTACGTTTGAACGACAAGGATACGCTGCTGTTTTCCCGCCCTCGCCAGAGGCCGAAGGAATAGAGCGAACGACCTTTGCAGCACATGGGGATTTTCGGCTCAAAACGCTAGCGACTGCTGCACCGGTTTTGGCGGCGCGAGCTGAACGCCTTCCAACTCCAGCATGCGAGCCTTGGAGTTGGAGCCGCCCGGCGCGGAAAAGCCGCCGATCTTGCCGCCAGCCGCCAGAACGCGATGGCAGGGAATGATCAGCGCGACCGGGTTCTTCGCCATGGCCTGCCCGACATCGCGTGCAGCTTCCGGCCCTGCACCAAGCTGCTTGGCCAAAGTGCCGTAGGTCGTCGTATGGCCCCAGCCGACCTGGCGCGCGGCATCGTAGATCTGCCTGAAGAAGGCGTCCTGCTCGCCGAGATCGAGCGTAACGTCGGAAAAGTCGATTTCCTCGCCGGCGAAGTAGCGCTTCACCTTGGCAACCACTGCAGCGATTTCAACGCTTGGGCTGCCAGGCTGCGCATTCGGCAAACGGCGCAGAAGCAGGCGCTCGGTCGCGCCCGCATCCTTGGTCGGCAATTGAAAGCGCAGCACGCCGACCTCGTTCCAGGCGATGCCGCAGAAGCCGCCCGCGGTTTCGAAGATCAGGTAATTTTGCCTTGTCTCGTTCATGACGAAAGCTCCCGTGTTTCCACTTGTCATGAAAATCGTCCTCGGGAGCACCGAATTCAACCCGATTCTTGCGAGGAAGGAGAATTGCCACCGTTTTGATGTCGGCGGCGCGGCTCTGAGACGATCGCAAGCGCGATATCAATATCCGCCGCCGGTGGGAGGCGCGTTCAGCGTCATGCCGCCACCGGAATTGTGATCTCCCGAGGTGGAGCAGGAAGCGATACCAAAGCCGATGAGAGCGAAAACAACGGCCGCAAAGACTGATCTGGTAAGCATGATCGTGATTCCTTTGGGTGTGAGATAGGGCGCGCAAGCCCGAACCTGGAATGAACAGATCAGGCCGTCCTTTTATTCGATCGCTTTTTCAGTGACGCTTGCAACAGAGAGCTTTCAAGATTTGTTCTCTATTTGTTCTTGAATTAGCAACTGCTTTCTTCTATTGTTTCGCGGTCAAAAAGCAGGAGGACAAAGCGGATACAGCTTTGAAGTCACCATGAAGAACAACAATGGACAGCTTTCGGTCTATCTTGCGGGCGGAGCGCACACGAGAACCCCGCCGCCAATCGATCAGGGGCCGATCAATGAGTTCTATTTTGCTCTCCTGCCCGATGCGGCAATTGCCGCACGCAGTCATGAGCTTGCAGGACATCTTCGCCGACAGCACCGCTTTTCCACGAAGCCGCGTCGGCCCGATCTCTTTCATGTGACACTCTACCCGATCGGCTCGTTTCGCTGCTTGCCCGAGGAGATAGCATTTGCGGCCATGGAAGCGGCCTCGCGGGTGAGGAAATCACGCTTTACCGTCCTCTTCGATCGAGCGGTCAGCTTCGGCAACGGCGGCAACCGCCCACTTGTGCTTTGGAACAAGGACGGGAATGCCGAACTGAAGGCGCTCCATCAGGAACTGGCCGATGCCATGCGGCTCACGGGCGTTGCGCCAACTAAGGAAAAGCCCGTCGAGCCGCATATGACGCTGCTCTATCAGGGCCATCTCGTTCCCGACATCATGCTTGAAGAACCCGTGAGTTGGACCGCCAGGGATTTCGTCCTCATCAACAGCCTGCAAGGAGACGCCAAGCACGATCACCTCTGCTATTGGACTTTGCATGATTGAGCGGCCACTTCACGCCAACGGCGGCTGATCCGCCATCACTGCGGCCACGGCATCATCGACGCTGAAGCTGCAGCGCTTGTCGACGTCGGCGATGCCGGCGACCGTCATGAGATCGCGAACGCGGTCATGCACGCGGGCAAACTGGACGCGGAGGCCGGCTCGCTTCATCGCGCTGTCGAACTCCATCAAGGCGTCCATCGCCGTACTGTCGATATCGGAGCTCTCCTCCAGGCTGAGGATGGCTGCCCGCAATCCGGGTTCACTGCGGCTGCCGGACAATATTTTGCTGAAGATCGTATCGGCATTGCCGAAAAACAGGGTTTCGCCGGGGCGCCAGATGGCAATGCCCGGTATCTCGGACGCATCGTCATGCCTGATGACATCGACGAAGTCATGGCTGTTGTTGAGCCGTCCCAAACGGGCGATATACGGGGATGCCAGGCGATGCATCATGGCGGCAAGCGAGAGGGCGATCGCCAGCAGCATGCCATTGAGAACGCCGAAAGCGAGCACGCCGACGGCGGCACCCACTGCCACGTAGAAATCGCGATGCAGACGGCGCAGGCGCAGAATGGGGCTGGGGTCGAGCGCATGGGTCAGAGCCGCGATCACGACGGCGGCGAGCACCGGTTCCGGTAGAAGCGCCACCAGCGGTCCGGCGCAGGCAATCAGGATTGCCAGGCCGATTGCAGCGAAAACGGTCGTCGCCCGCGTCTTTGCCCCCGCCGCCTCACTGGCGAAGCCTGCGGAAAAGCCCGCGCCGACCGGCATACCCTGAACGACGGCACTGGCGAGATTGGCAGCACCCAGCGCTTCAAGCTCGCGATTGACCTCCAGCGTCTCGCCGTAACGCAGCGCCAAGGCACGCATCGTCCCCCAAGACTCGGCAAAGAGGATAAGGACCAGCGGCACGGTGAATTGCGCCAGACGCGAATAGGCGGCCCAGCCGGCGTCCGGCAGCGACGGCCATTGCGGCAGGATCTCGATCGGGCCGACCAGCTTGACGCCATGACCTTCCAGGCCGAATAGATAGGAGGCGAATATGCCGGCGACCAGCACAAGGAAAGCGCCGGGAATGCCGGGCAATCGCTTCAGCAGCAGCAATGCCGCCAGTGCGACTACGCCGATGGTGACACTGATCGGATTCCACTGGAGGATCGCGCCGAAGAGTGCGGCCGCGTAGGTCACAATGTTCGAACCCTGCACAGATACACCGACGAGGATCGGCAGCTGATGCAGGATGATGGTGATCGCCAGCCCAAGGGCAAAGCCGCGCAGAACCGGCCGCGAGATAAATCCCGTGATCCCGCCAAGGCGCAGCGCACCAGCGACCACGAAAAGAAGTCCGGCGAGCGCGACGGCAACCGTTGCAAGACCCGCCTTGATCGTCGCATCGCCCGGCACCACCGCCAATGTTGCGGCCAGAATGGCGGCAGATGATGATGTGGGGGAGACGATGGCAAAGCGGCTGCGGCCGAATATGGCATAGACGAGACATCCGGCGATGCCGGCGAGGATAGCACGATGCGGTGGCAGACCGGCAATCCCGGCGTAAGCGACCGCTTCCGGCAGCATCAGTCCGGCAACCGATATGCCCGCGACCATATCCGCTCTGTCCGCCGCGAACCAACTGCTCAGCTTCGTCATCGATCACCGACCGTAAGTGTGGCCCATCCATCTATGGATAGAGGTTCTCCATGAGGCCGCAACAGAAAAATGTGGATAGGAATTTGGACTTATGCGGCGGTATCCACGACGTCTCGCAACGGGCAGCTTTGAGTGACCGCATCGGCGACGAAGCCCATGACTGCCCGAATGGCGAACGAAGGACGGAGATGAGGATAGGTGACGAGCTAAAGTCATGCGTCGGCAAGGGAATCGCTGTCGGCGGGCGCACCAACCCGCCTCGCGATCCCCGGAGAAAAGTCGGAAGTCAAGATGGAGGAATTGTCAGCGCATCGCATCACCGGCTCCCCCATAGGCGACGGCCCACACACAATCAATTCATCCCGTCAATGGCTTTTGATGCAAAGCAGCAATTCGTTGACCTCGCCTGCGTTCCCCGATAGCCATACTTCATGGCGACGCACGGCTTCCAAACCTTCGCCGTCACTGCTATCCGATACGAATCCCGATCCTTCGTGGCAAACAGCATGGACATCCCCTCCGGTGTCCGCAGGCACTATCCCGTGAACACTGCATCTCAGACCATCCGGCCGACTTCGACTCTATCCCTCGTCTCGATCGTCGCGCTGACATTCTTCGGCTACATCGCCATCGGCCTTCCGCTTGCGGTTTTGCCGACCTATGTCGATAGCGGCCTCGGCTTCGGTGTCGTATGGGCCGGCATCGCCGTCAGCACGCAATATGTCGCAACCATCGTCAGCCGCGCCCATGTCGGGCGGCTCTGCGATCAATATGGGCCCCGCCGCTCGGTCTTTCTGGGCTTCCTTGCCTATGGTCTGTCGGGTGCACTCACCATCGCTTCCACCTTTACGATCCAAGTCCCGGCAGCAAGCCTTGCCCTTCTGCTTGCGGGACGGCTGGCGCTCGGTATCGGCGAAAGCTGGGTGAGCACGGCGGCAATCACCTGGGCGATTGGCCTGATGGGATCGCGCGAGACCGTGCGTATCATCTCCTGGAATGGCATCGCCACCTACGGTGGCATTGCGCTCGCAGCCCCTTTTGGCGCCTGGCTGCAGGGACAATACGGCTTCTTCGCCATCGGCGCCGTCACCATCATTCTCGCGGTTTCCGGCTTCATGCTGGCGCAAACGCGGCCGCCCGTGCCTGGCGTGAAGGAAAAGGGCATCGGTACCGGCCAGGTGCTGAGCCGCGTCGCGCCCTTCGGTGTCGCGCTTGCACTTGCCTCGAGCGGCTTCGGCGTCGTCATGGCCTTCGTCGCACTGTTCTTCCATAGCCGCGGCTGGGACGGCGCCTCCTTTGCACTCAGCGCCTTCGGCCTTGCTTTCATGGGCGTGCGCCTGGGTCTTGCGCAAGCTGTCGCCCGCTTCGGCGGCCTGCCGCTGGTGCGCATCTCCCTTGTCATCGAGATCATCGGCCTGGCGGCACTTGCCTTTGCGCCGTCTCCGACCGTTGCCATCATCGGCGCGGCTCTCGCCGGCGCCGGCTTTGCGCCCGTCTTCCCGGCGCTCGGCAATGAGGCCATGGAACGTATCCCGCCGCAGAACCGCGGCGTCGCGCTCGGGCTCTATTCGATCTTCCTCGACGTGTCGCTTGGGAGCACCGGCCCGATCGCCGGCTTGTTCGCGGACCATCTCGGCTATGCTGCACCCTTCTCCTTGGGTGTCGGCGCGGTATCGCTCAGCCTGATCCTGAGCTTCTGCCTGCGCAGGAATGGAAGCCGCTGAAAGCTGCTTTCGCGCTGTTTGTCCCGGTCCCGATTTCGGCATGTGTCGACAAACGGTTGCAGGCTGCCGTTAAGGCTTGATATGGGTTTCTGATTATCATCAGCAGGAGGCCCGCCCATGAACGTCAGCGAAATCGTCATCGAAGGCGATACTCCGGGGATCGCCTGGCGGCTACCGGTCCTGCATTTTGCTGGCAGCAGTGCCGACGCGCCGAAGATCTACATTCAGGCCGCATTGCATGCCGGCGAGCTGCCGGGTACGGCCCTGGTGCATTTCCTCTGCGAGCGGCTTCGGAAAGCGGAAGCCGAAGGCGCCATTCTAAGCGATATCATCGTCGTGCCGCATGCCAATCCGATCGGTGCGGCGCAATCGCATTTCGGGGAGATGCAAGGGCGCTTCGACCTGGGTTCGCGCACCAACTTCAACCGCGACTTTCCGCTGATCTCGCTGCGCGACCGCGATCTCCTGATCGAAAATCTGGAACGCTACTCCGCCGTCGATCGGCTGAAGCGCCAGCTGATCCACATGGCGCTCGGTGCCGATCTGGTGATCGACCTCCATTGCGACGACGAATCCCTGCAGTACGCTTATATCGACGAGGCATTCTGGCCTGAAGCCGCCGATCTTGCCGCGGCGCTGAAGATGGATGCCGTGCTGCTGTCGGATGGCGAAAGCTCGGCCTTCGAGGAGGCCGTCAGCTTCGCGTGGAAATACGAAGTGCCGGGGGAAAAGAAGGCAAGGCTGCCGGGCAAGCTTTCAGTCACGGTAGAATTGCGCGGCACTCGCGATGTCTATCCCGAAATGGCAAAGAACGATGCCGAAGGGCTCTGGCTCTTCCTGGCCGCGCGCGGCGCAGTGCGGGACGAAAGCATGACGCTCGCTGCGTTCGATGGCCCGGCCGTGCCGCTCGACAATGTCGAGATGATTCGTGCACCACAAGCCGGCACCGTGCTTTTCCATCGCAATATCGGCGAGCGGGTCGAAGAGGGTGACCTGCTGGCGACCATCATCACCGCGCCGGGCATGGCGAATGGGACCATCGAGGTGCGCGCGCCGCAACCAGGCCTTATCGTGACCCGCGTATCCGACCGGCTTGTGCGCCGGCGCGGTGATCTGATGAAAATCGGCTCGGATAACCCAAGCTCGGTCGCCCGCAAGCCGGGAACACTCGAGGATTGATTTCCTTTAGCGGCGATCGATCACCTTGCAGCGCCCGGTGAAGGCGATCGCTGCTGAGTCGCGCAGAAGCGCACCGAAATGGCGAATGTGACACCGCGCGCCAGCAAGGAACGCGCGCACGATATTAGTTAGCCGGGTAATAATTGAACGATTTTCTATCACGATCATGCCTTCGGTCGAGTTGATGCAGGCAATGTTCAAATCATCGAAGACAGCAACTATTGTCCTTCTATATATGTATGTAGTCTGCATATATTCAATGAAAATGTCAAGACCCCTGCCCCAGGCCTATGTCATGAAGGCAATCGGGCAGCGATCCTGGTCGCAAACGCCCTGATCGCAAACGCGGCAGACCACGTCCTGGTCATCGCCGAGATCGACCAAAGCCGGCAGCAGCTTTTCGACCAAGCGGCCGAATTCGGCCACCTCGTCCGGATTGAGAACGCCAAAAGCCCGATGGATGACGGCTCGGCGGGCGGAAAGGCTTCTATCAAAGAGACGGCGGCCGTTCTCCGTTAATTGCAGCGAGCGAGCTCGCTTGTCTCCCTCGACGCCGCCGCCCCGCAGCACGAGACCGGACGCCACCAGCTGATCGACCAGGCGCACCGTGGCGGAATGGGAAAGCGCGATCATTCGCCGCAGGGTCTCGATCGTCAGGCCCGGCTCGGTGCCGATTTGAACGAGTGCGGCCGTCGCGCTTGGGCCAAGGCCGGTTTCATCGACAAAGGCCTTTTCCATCTTGTCCACCAGAGCCAAGCTCATGGCGCCAAAGAGATTTTCCAACCGCAATATTTCCTTGTCCGTTGCCATGTTTCCAACCCGTGCAATAAGTATGCATGCTGCATATTTATGCAATTATTGTTGGCAACTGCAACGGGCGAGAAAACTCGCTTGCCCATCCGAGCGGCTTCATCCGCCTTTATCCGCATGCTATGCGCTATCAGACAGCAAAAGACGGATTCGCCATGACGATCACCATTTACGGCATCAAGAACTGCGACACGATGAAGAAGGCCCGCACTTGGCTCGAAAGCCATGGCATTGCCTATGACTTCCACGATTACAAGGCCGTCGGCATCGATCGGGATCATCTGGAGCGCTGGACGAAGGAAGCCGGTTGGGAAGTCGTGCTCAACCGCGCCGGCACGACATTCAAGGCCCTGCCGGAAGCGGATCGCACCGATCTTTCGAAGGACAAGGCCATTCAGCTGATGATGGCGCAGCCTTCTATGATCAAGCGCCCGGTGCTGGAGGTTGACGGCAAATTGCTCATCGGCTTCAAGCCGGATATTTATGCGGCCGCGTTCGGCAAGGCGGCCTAGAGATAGCCCCATGTCGAAAACCACCCGCGCCACCCAAGTGCTGACCCAGGCGAAAGTCGCCTTCACCGTGCATGCCTATGACTACGACCCGAATGCGGAGCGTGTCGGTCTGCAGGCGGCGGAGGCGCTGGGCGAAGAGCCGCATCGGGTATTGAAGACCTTGATGGCCGAAGTTGAGGGCAAGCCGGTCTGTGTTGTCGTACCCTCCGACCACGAAGTCAGCATGAAGAAGCTCGCCGCTGCTTTCGGCGGCAAGTCGGCGGCCATGATGAAGCCGGCCGATGCCGAGCGTCTGACGGGCTATCATGTCGGTGGCATCAGCCCCTTCGGCCAGAAGAAGCTTGTGCCGACGGCCATAGAGGCGCAGGCTATGACCGAAGCTTACGTCTATATCAACGGCGGTCAGCGCGGGCTGCAGGTGCGCCTCAGTCCGCAGGATGCCTTGAGCGCTCTTAAAGCCAAGGCTGCGCCCCTGATTGCCTGACGATCTTCAGGATCGGACTTAGCGCCTTCAATTTCGCCGCAAACCGGTCTAAGTCTTTGGACCATCTTTCGATAGCAAGCACGCAGGTTTTGCCATGACATCAGCCATCCTCAACCATCATCCCGTCGATCACGCCAAGCTGGAAAAGCTTGCTGAAGTAGCCGTAAGGGTCGGGTTGCAGCTACAGGCAGGCCAGGATCTGCTGATAACAGCGCCCGTCGCGGCGATGCCGCTGGTTCGGCTGATCACGCGCGAAGCCTACAAGGCCGGCGCCGGTCTCGTCTCCACCTTCTATTCCGACGAAGAGACGACGCTCGCCCGCTACGAATATGGCCAGGATGCGAGCTTCGACCGCGCCGCTACATGGCTCTATGAAGGCATGGCCAAGGCCTTCTCCAACAATACGGCGCGCCTCGCCATTGCCGGCGACAACCCGATGCTCCTGTCCAACCAGGATCCCAACAAGGTGGCGCGCGCCAACCGCGCCAATTCGGCCGCCTATAAGCCGGCGCTGGAAAAGATCTCGAATTTCGATACCAACTGGAACATCGTCTCCTACCCGAACCCCTCCTGGGCGAAGCTGGTCTTCCCGAACGATCCGGAGGCGATTGCGGTCGCAAAACTTGCCAAGGCGATCTTCTCGGCTTCGCGCGTCGATGTCGAAGATCCGATTGCCGCCTGGGCCGAACACAATGCCAATCTGCACAAGCGCTCGGCGTGGATGAACGGCCAGCGCTTCGCCGCCCTGCATTTCCAGGGACCAGGCACCGATCTGACCGTTGGCCTGGCGGATGGCCATGAATGGCATGGTGGCGCGTCTACCACCAAGAACGGCATCACCTGCAACCCGAACATCCCGACGGAAGAGGTCTTCACGACGCCACATGCGCTTCGTGTCGAAGGCCACGTCTCATCGACGAAGCCGCTGTCGCATCAGGGTACGCTGATCGACAATATCCAGGTGCGCTTCGAAGGCGGCCGGATCATCGAGGCCAAGGCAACGCGCGGCGAGGAAGTGCTGAACAAGGTACTCGACACCGACGAAGGCGCACGCCGGCTCGGCGAAGTGGCGCTGGTGCCGCATTCCTCGCCGATTTCGGCAAGCGGCATCCTGTTCTACAACACGCTCTTCGACGAAAACGCCTCCTGCCACATCGCGCTCGGCCAGTGCTATTCCAAGTGCTTCATCGACGGCGCCAAGCTCAGCCAGGAACAGATCAAGGCGCAGGGCGGCAATTCCAGCCTGATTCACATCGACTGGATGATCGGCTCGGATAAGGTCGATATCGACGGCATCGATGCCAATGGCTCGCGCGTGCCCGTCATGCGCAAGGGCGAGTGGGCATAACCCAATTCGGATATTCGAATGCGATCATGCCGCGGTATCCCTGCCGCGGCATTTTTTTGGCTGAAGCGCAGGATCAGATCGTCGCCAGCGCTTTCTTGACTCGGGCGAGATGGGCCTTGCGCCCGGCTTCGGTCACGCGGTCCATGTCATGCAGCGCCAGCATGCGGAAATTGAGCCGCTTGGCGCAGAAGGCGGCGATACCGCGCTTCAACAGGCGCCGCACCGGATTGCCCATGTAGAGATGTACGATCCACCAGGGCGAGCCGGTCGTCGTCAGCGCCCAGAACAGGCGGATATTGGTGAGCTTCGGCACGATACGCCCGCCGGCGGCATCGTGGGTGAAGGCGACACCAGGCGCAAAGGCGCGATCGAAGAAGCCCTTGAGGATCGCCGGGAAATTGAACCACCATTGCGGAAAGACGAGGATCAGTCCCTCCGCTGCCTGCAGTCGTGCGACGATGGCATCGACGCCGGAGGTATCATAAGGCTGGTCGAAATAGCCGCGCCGCTCGGCTTCGGACAGGCGCGGGTCGAAGCCCTCGCGATAGAGGTCGAGCAGATCGACCTCGTGCCCGCCGGCGACGAGCGTTTCCTGCGCGAGCTTTGCCACTGCGGCGGCAAAACTATCCTCCAGCGGATGAGCCAGCACCAGCAGGATGCGCATCAGAAGAGGCTTCCCTGCTTTGGCGGAACGGCAGGCTCCGCCGGTTTGGTGGCACGCTTCTTCGAAGGCGCAGTGCCTGATGGCGGTGTGGATGAAGACGGTGGGGAGGCATCATCGCCGGTCACGGCCGCGATGCGGCCGTCCGCAAACTCGATCGAGATCGCCGCACCCGTCGAAAGTGCTGCCGCCAGCGAAACCGGGCGGTCATCCTCGTCGCGCACAACGGCATAGCCGCGCTTCAGAACATTCTTGTAGGAGAGCGACTGCAGAATGCGCTCCTGCGCCGTAAGCTCGCTGCGGGCGCGGGTGAGCTGATGGCGGATGGCCGTATCGGCGTGACGGACAAGATTGCCGAGGCGGTCGCGCGCCCTCCCTGTCTGCGCTTCCAGGCGCGACGGCAACGTTGCGAAGACGGCATCGGCCCGTTCGATGCGGGCGCGGGACCGGTCGAGCATGCGCTCGATGGTCCGCTCGGCCCGGGTCATCCGTTCGCTCAATTGCTGGCGGCGCTCGGCGATCCGGTTCGACAGGATATCCGGCCGCAGCTGCGACGCCGTGCGCTCGAAGGAACGGCGCTTGTTGAGCGTGTTCAACTCCAAGCCACGGCCAAGGCCAGCTGCCGCCTCATCGAAGCGGCGACGCGGCAGAGCCAGGATCTGGTCGAGCGAAGGCAGGGCACGCAGCAGCGCGCGTACCGTCTGCCGCCGTTGATCCATCTGCCTGCTCACACCGCCCTGCAAGCGAGCGGCAAGGCTTGCGAGCTGCGCTTCCAGCTCAGCTTTGACCGGCACGGCCATTTCGGCAGCCCCCGTCGGTGTCGGAGCGCGCACGTCGGCGGCGTAGTCGATCAAGGTCCAGTCGGTCTCGTGGCCGACGGCCGAGATCAATGGGATCTCGCTTGCGGCAGCCGCACGCACCACGGCCTCATCGTTGAAACTCCACAAATCCTCGAGGCTGCCGCCGCCGCGCGCGACGATCAACACATCGGGGCGCGGGATGGGGCCACCGAGCGTAAATTCATTGAAACCGCGGATGGCGTTCGCCACCTCGTCGCCCGAGCCCTCCCCCTGCACCTTCACCGGCCAGACCAGCACATGCACGGGGAAGCGATCGGAGATGCGATGCAGGATATCGCGGATGACGGCGCCGGTCGGCGACGTCACGACACCGATCACCTTGGGCATGAAAGGCAGCCGGCGCTTGCGCTCGGGATCGAACAGGCCTTCGGCACCGAGCTTGCGCTTGCGTTCCTCCAGCAGCGCCATCAGTGCACCGGCGCCGGCGGGTTCCAGAGTTTCTATGACGATCTGATATTTCGACGAGCCCGGGAAAGTCGTCACCTTGCCTGTTGCAATGACCTCCATTCCTTCTTCAGGGCGGAATTTCAGCTTGGAAAATGTGCCTTTCCAGATCACCGCATCGATACGCGCGCGGTCATCCTTCAGCGAAAAATAGGCATGGCCCGAGGAATGCGGCCCACGATAGCCGGAGATTTCCCCGCGCACGCGCACCTGGTCGAACGCATTCTCAACCGTGCGCTTGATCGATCCGGACAGTTCCGAGACGGAGTATTCCGTCAGGTTCGAAGGCGAATCATTCTCAAAAAAGCTGCTCATATGCTCCTTCTACCCGATGTCGCGGTAAATGCGGAGCCTGCAGCATACCGCTTAAGTCTGAATCGATCGAAAGACGGGATTGTGTGCATAGTTGGGGTGCTTCCGCCTCCTTACATGTCTCAAAAAGGCGTGGAGCCTATTGCTTCATCAAGCGTTAACCCTGCTGACAAAGGCTTTCTTAGCCATCTGCGCGTAAACCTGTGCAAACTGGTTCTTGGTAAAGAGGATATAGAGCGATGATATTCGCGACCGCCACGATCATCGGAATTGCCGCCGGCTTGCAGCGGTCGACGATTGGCGCACTGCTTGGCGTGGCGCTGGTGAGCATCGCTTTCATGGTCGCCGTTGCCACATCGATCGTTCCGCCGCCGCTGACGACGCTGTTCATCGCGCTCGGCGGCTACAATCTCGGCTTTATCGGCTATCTCGTTACCATCGATGTGGCGGAGCATCGCCGCGCCTAAAATCAGCTTCAGAGAAAGGCCCCGCGGTATCCCATCTGAATTGGGTGAAATGTAGCGGTTTAACTCAATCCTGCGGCTTGACGCGGAAGAACTGCACATCCGATTCCGCCGGCACCGCAATCGGCTCCAGGTAGACTGGGATATGCCCGGCGCTCAGCTGCGCATAAAACCCCTTTGGTGCCCGCTCACTCACCAGCGCCACCTGCGGATCTCCCTTGCAGAAGGCGACAATCGTCACCTTTGCCTCATGCAGAAGCGCTTCTGCCTGTTGCGGCTCCGCAAGGCCGATTCGCAACTCGGCCAGCATCCCGTCGGGATCGCGATGATAGGGACCGGAGAGAGTGCGATGGGGTGTGAAGCGCAGAAGCGGCGCTCCCATATTGGAAGCCGCCGCGACGACTCCCGGCTCAAGACCTGCGATCGGTGCCAGAGCCTGCCTGGAGGCACAATTGGCAGTCTCCTCCGCCTTGACCGGTGCCGCGACCATAAAACCATTGACGACCCCCTTGCTTGCAAGCGCGCCGCCCACAGCCCAAACGGCTGGGACGGAGGCCAATAGCGTCCCCGCGTAGAGCAGGATCGAGCGTAAACTTCTGGGATCGGCCGTGTAGTCTTTTCGCAATTCGGCAATCAACAACGCCAATGGCGGAATGGCCAGGAGATTGGCAAATTCGGCGCCGCGTACCTGCACCAGCGTGATCACCCAATTGATCGCGATCAGAGCCATCAGCACTGCATGGAGGCTCGGACGAGTGCCCCGCAGGATACGAAAGCCGCAGACGAGCATCGCCAGGAGACCCGTCGCATAGAAGGCGCCGAGCGCATCGGGCTGCCTGTGAGCGACGGAAAAGATCGACTGCGCCTCGGTCACCCTGCTGAGCCAGAAATCCACCAGCATGGGATCCAGATCGGAAAGCGGATTGCGCAGGCATTGCGGCGCAAGTGCTGCGGTCGTCGCCACCACGAGCGCGCCATCGCCCGCGAGAATTGCAACGCGCCAAGGCCGGGAAAGATGGCTGGCAAAAAGGGACGATAGAAGAAGCCCGACGCAGCCGGCGCTGGCGATGCCGTAAAAGCCGAGCGAGAGATTGTCGCATGTGACCATCGAATAAAAGCGCGGCGGCACCAGCGAGAAGAAGGCGGTGCTGACGGCGATCGTCAGGGTTAGGGCAAAAGCCTTGGCAGCGGGTGCGAATATCTCGCCTTTCCAGGCCCATAAACAGGCAACCGACATGCAGGCGACGGCGACAAAGGGCGTTGTCTCTGCGCCGATACCGAGTTGGATGGCAAGGGCGATGGCGGCGATCGCAAAGTTGCGAGGCCTGTAACTTTCGTCGACCAGCATTACGACGGTAAGCGCGACGAGGCCGAGCTGAACATTGTCGTGATCGATGGAGCCTGGCACGAAGCGCGGCGAGAGCAGGACAAACAGCGCCGTCAGGATCAGCGAGAAGTGCATGCCTTCCACGCCGGCGATGCGCCGACCTGCAAGACCCATGAAGAACATCAGCGGCAGGATGAGCATCAGCGGCCAGACGGTCAGTGTCGCCGCTTCGGCGCCTTCGGGTGAAAGGAACATCCGGAAGAAGAGGATGAGGCTTGCAATCGGCAGATCGATGAAGCGCGACCAGTGCATCAACGTCCCGCCCGCGAGGCCGAGACGGTACTGCATCATGTCGAACCAGCCCTGGCCGGCGAGAAAATCGCGCACTTCGACAAGACGCATGGCGTCGTCATTATCCGGGCCGACATAGTCCGTGAGGTTGCGATGAATGATGAGCTGCGCGATGATGACGATGGCGGCATAGACGACTGCGGCGAAGGCAGTATGAGACCAGCGCAGACGCTCCTTCTTCTCTGCCGTTCCGGTTGCCTCGGGCGGCATTGCCAGCGTCTGCGCCATCTCGATAAACCCCATGTTGGAAGGACAGTCGGGGCGATACGCTAACGGTTGCCGATCAAAAAAAAGTAAAGCCGCTGCCTACAGCCGCTTTTATCACGATAATGTTTTTTGCAGCGCCGGTATCCCGCCTTTTTTATTAGGCAGCCATAGGGTCTTATTAACAGCCAGCGGGATAAGCTCTCGTCCGGATCGTCAATCGGGCCTCGACTGACTTCACGCGCAGCAACCGGCCAAGACCATGTGGAATGAGAAGCTGAACATCGCCGTCCTCTTGCCCTGCTACAATGAAGCCGCAACGATCGGCGAGGTCGTGCGGGGTTTCCGCAAGGCGCTGCCGCAGGCCGCGATCTATGTCTACGACAATAATTCGACCGACGGCACCGCGCTGCATGCCATGCTCGCGGGCGCGACTGTCGTGCGCGAGCGTCGGCAGGGCAAGGGACATGTGGTGCGCCGCATGTTCGCCGATATCGAAGCCGATATCTACCTTATGGCTGACGGCGACGGCACCTATGCACCCGAGGACGGAGAAGAGCTGATCCGCACGCTGCTGACCGAAGGATCTGATATGGTCGTCGGTACGCGGCGCAACGTGCATAATGATGCAGGCAGGCAGGGACACGCCTTCGGCAACCGCATTTTCAACTGGCTCTATCGCAGCATCTTCGGCGCCGATTTCACCGATATATTTTCCGGCTACCGCTGCTTCTCGCGCCGTTTCGTCAAGAGCTTTCCTGCCGTGTCGGGCGGTTTTGAGATCGAGACGGAAATGTCGGTTCATGCCTCGCGGCTCAAGCTGCCCGTCAGCGAGCTGGAACTCGATTACGGGCGGCGGCCGGAAGGCTCGCATTCGAAGCTTTCCACCTTCCGCGACGGTGGCAAGATCCTCTGGATGTTCGCGATGCTGATGAAGGAAACGCGGCCTTTCGCCTTTTTCGGCATCCTGAGCGCCGTTGCCCTCGAGCTCAGCATCGGCTTCTCCATTCCGGTCTTCATCGAGTATTTCGAAACCGGACAGGTATTGCGCGTGCCGACCTGGATACTCTCCATGGTACTGACAATGATCGCCTTCATGCTGTTCACGGCCGGTCTGATCCTCGATTCCGTGGCGCGCGCCCGTGCCGAACAGCTGCGCATCCACTATATGAGCCTGCCCAAGCCTTCCGCGCGCGAAAGCGGCAATGAAAGGACGGTTTACATGGCTGAGATCGACAAGCCGGCAAGCCGGAAGAAGAGGGCCAAGGCTGCATGAAGAAGCTCTTTCGCTTCCTGATCGCCGGCGGTGTCGGCTTCGTGGTCGATGCGGGCGTGCTGCATCTGTTGCTCTGGTTCACGCCCTTCGGCCCCTTCGTCGGCCGCGCCATATCGATCCCGAGCGCACTGCTTGCCACCTGGGTACTCAACCGCAACTTCACCTTCGGCCGCTCCGACCGCTCGCTTGCGGCGGAGGGCTTTCGCTACGGTTCGGTCGGTTTGACCTCGGCTTTGCTGAACTACGCCCTTTTCAGTTCATTGCTGATGAACGAACCAGGGCTCCGGCCAATCATCGCATTAATCCTATCTTCGGCGGCGGCGACGGCGTTCAGCTTCTTTGGCTATTCACGCTTCGTCTTCCGCCACCGGCAGAGTCCCTGAAGCAATTCCGGGAAAAGTGTGCGGCGGTTTTCCGTCCGGAACTGCGCCAGAAAATAAGGAACGCCCTCAGACCAGTTCCCAGCCATCCTTTTCGCTGGCGCGATAGATCGCGTCGATGACCTTCTGATTGAGTTTCGAACTTTCCAGCGACACGACCTCTGCGCCGTGACCAAGCGCAGCAGAGGCGAAGGCTTCCGCCTCGCGCTTGTACTGGCGGCTGTCGGGGAAGCGGAAAATCTGCGATTCCGAATGGCCGCGATTGGTCAGCTCCAGCTCTTCAGCGCCATAACGGTCGGCATTGAAGGGTGATTTCACCTCGATAAAGCCATCCGTACCGTGGAAGACCATGACCTGGCGGTTGGCCATCTGCGTCGAGATGTAGAAAGTCAGTTCGAAGTCGCCGAAGTCTGCCTTGACGCTGGAGTAGATGTCGGTGCCGAATTCCGGGTCGCGCTCGGTGACGGCCTGAATGCGCAAGGGCTCGCGGCCGGTGACGAAACGGGTGCTGATCGTGGGATAGACGCCAATATCGGGCAGGCCACCGCCGCCAAGCGCAGGAATGTTGCGCATGTTGCCGGCATCGCGGTTGAAATAGGTGAAAGCGCCCTGGATGTGGCGCAGGCGGCCGATGGCGCCATCGGCAAGCAGCGAGCGAACCTTGCGCCAGACCGGCGCATAGGTGACCATATAGGCTTCCGTCACCAGAACCTTGTTGCGGTCACGCGCGGCGATCAGGCTGTCGATCTCATCCGCCTTTAGAGCAATCGGCTTTTCGCACAGCACATGCTTGCCGGCATCGGCAGCTTTGACCGTCCATTCGACATGCTGAGAGGTCGGCAGGGGAATGTAGACGGCATCGATCGTATCGGAGGCGAGCATCTCTTCATAGGAGCCGAAAGCATGCGGCACGGAGAAGCGGTCTGCCATCTGCCGGGCGCGGGCGAGATCACGGCTGGCGATCGCCGTCACGACGCAGTTTTCCGCATCCTGGATGGCGGGCACGACCAGATCGCGGCCGATTTTGGCCGTCGACAGAATTCCGAAGCGCAGCATGATCTCTCTCCTTAAGCATTGTCCCGAAGCAGACGGCCGCATGGCGATGATCGCAACACGGCCTTTCCGGCGGGATCCTTTGTGAACATGGTGGGGTAAAGCGAAACAGGGCATTCCGCTCTGGACGAAATCGACGCGGATCTTATTCGGCCCTTGCCAAAGGCGCAACGCCCGAGACAGCCCGCAGGCGCGAACCCGAGAGCATAAGGACTATCTCGACATGTCCGTATTTGTCCCTTTTCTGTCTGCCAGATGGCTTTCGAGGCTTTCAAGCGACGCCTAATCTCGGCTATCCTTCAAGCACAGGAGATACGAAAATGTCCCATGCGGATACCGCACTGCTCGTCATCGACGTCCAGGAATCCTTTCGCCAGCGTCCCTACTGGAGAACGGACGACCTGCCGGTCTTTACTGACCGCCTGCAGGCGCTGATCGATGGCGCCAAGGCGAAAGGCATTCCCGTCGTCCAGATTTTCCATGTCGAGGACAGCGACGCGCATTTCAGCCTGAAGAGCGGCTATGTGCGCAAGCTCGATGAGATCTCGCTGGAGGCCGATGCCGTCTTCCACAAACGCCGCCATTCGGCGCTCGTCGGATCCGGCCTTGATGTCTGGCTGGTGGCAAACGGCATCCGCAAGGTGATCGTTTCGGGTATCCGCACCGAGCAATGCTGCGAGACGACGACCCGGCACGCCTCCGATCTCGGCTATGAGGTCGACTATGTCACCGAGGCGACGCTGACCTTCCCGATGACGCATGCCTCGGGCACGGTCTTCAGCGCCGACGATATCAAGAAGCGCAGCGAGCTGGTGCTATCGGGCCGCTTTGCCCGCATCGCAACGGTCGAAGAGGCGCTTGCCGACGCATCGATCCGGAATGCCGCATGACCCAAAGCGACCGGCGCCTCCATCGGCAGATCATTCCCGTCTACGTGCTTCTGCCGCCCTATACGCTGCTGATGGACGTGGCCGGACCGGTGGAGGTGCTGCGCCGCGCCAATATCGAACAGGGCGACGTCCTCTTCGATTATCAATTCATCGCTGCCCAGCCATCCCAGACGACTTCGGTCGGGCTAATGCTTGCCGATCTCAGGCCGTTGCCTGATCGCATTCCCGATGGCGCCTACGTCATCCTGTCCGGCAGCGTCACGCCGCCCGACGATGCCGAGGATATCGAGCCGGAACTCGCCAGGCTTGCAGCGTGGCTAAGAGGTGCGATCCGGCCGGGCATTACCCTCGTCACCATCTGCTCGGGAGCCGTGCTCGCCGCCCGCGCCGGCCTAATGGATGGCTATGCCTGCACCTCCCATGCCGCCTGCCTCGACGACATCAGGCACTATGCCCCGACGGCCAGGGTTCTCGACAACCGGCTCTATGTCGAAGACCGGGACCGCTATTCGAGCGCCGGCATCACCACAGGCACCGATCTGATGCTGCATCTCGCCTCCAAGCTGACCTCGCCGGTGACGGCGCTGACCATTGCCCGGCACATGGTGGTCTATATGCGCAGGACCGGCGCCGAGCCGCAGCTTTCGCCCTGGCTCAGCGGCCGCAACCACGTGCACCCCGCCATCCATCGCGTTCAGGATGCGATCATGGCCGATCCGGCCCATAGCTGGTCGCTTACCGAGCTTGCCGGCATTGGCGCCATGAGCGCGCGGCATATTTCGCGGCTGTTCCAGGAACATGCCGGCCTGTCGGTGACGGCCTATGTCAATCTGATGCGCGTGACGCTGGCGCGCGACGTGCTTGCCAATTCGCGGCTGGACATGGAGCGCGTGGCGGAAAAATCCGGCTTCGCCTCGCCGCGGCATATGCGGCGCGTCTGGTCGAAATACAACGCGCTGCCGCCCAGCCACTATCGGCGCTCGACGACGGAATAAAGAAATTGTGTGTGGTCTTCGCCGCGAAAGGCCGATAGCCTGCCTTGTCCCTTCCTCCGGCGCCTGCTCGCCGGTTTACCTTTCAAATGACCTGGAGTGATATCATGGACATGCGCAAGCTTGGACGAACCGATCTGTTTGTCGCCCCCATCGTTTTCGGCGGGAACGTCTTCGGTTGGACGGCCGATGAGAAAACCTCCTATGCGCTGCTCGACGCCTTTTTCGGCGCCGGCTTCAACACGATCGACACGGCCGATGTCTATTCCCGTTGGGTTCCCGGCAACAAGGGCGGTGATTCCGAAGAGATCATCGGCAAGTGGCTGAAGCAGGGTCGCGTTTCGCGCGACAAGGCCATCATCATCACCAAGGTCGGATCGGAGATGGGGCCGGGCAAGAAAGGCCTGAATGCCGGTTACATCATCGAGGCGGCCGAGGCTTCTCTGAAGCGGCTGCAGACCGATCACATCGATCTTTATCTTTCGCACTGGCCGGACCCCGAGACACCGCACGAAGAATCGCTTGCCGCCTATGCAAAGCTGAAGGAACAGGGCAAGATCCGCCATGTCGGCTGCTCGAACCTCGATGCGACGCAGCTCCAGGCGTCGCTCGATGCTGCCGCCAAGGCCGGCCTGCCACGCTACGACGTGCTGCAACCCGAATATAATCTCTATGCCCGCGACAGCTTCGAGGGACCACTGGCGGATCTCTGCGTCAAGGAAGAGATCGGCGTCATTACCTATTTCAGCCTCGCGGCCGGTTTCCTGACCGGCAAGTACCGCACCAAGGCGGATACGGAAGGACGGGCGCGCGAGAACCGGGTTGCCGCCTATCTTGACGACAAGGGCCTGCGAATTCTTGGAGCGCTCGATAAGGTGGCCGCAGAAACGGGCGGGAAGCCGGCCGAGATTGCGCTTGCCTGGCTCCTGCGCAAACGCGGAGTCACCGCTCCGATCGCCAGCGCCACTAGCCTCAGTCAGCTCGACGCGCTCATCAATTCGGCAAAGCTCTCGCTTTCCGATGACGCCATGCGCCTGCTCGACGAAGCCGGCAAGTAAACGGAGGTTGGCCGATGACCGTGATGATCCGAGATGCCAGACCTGACGACGAAGCGCGCTGGCGCGCGCTATGGGACGGCTATCTGGCCTTCTACGGCGTCACGGTCGCACCCGACATCACCGATGCAACCTGGCGTCGGATCTTCGATCCGGCGTCGGCGATCTTCATGCGCGTGGCCGAGGTCGACGGCGAAGTGAAGGGCTTTACCCTCAGCCTCACGCATGAGGGCACATGGGTGCGCGTGCCCGACTGCTATCTGGAGGACCTGTTCGTCGATGAAAGTGCCAGAGGCCACGGCGTCGGCCGGGCGCTGCTCGACGATCTCGTCGCGCTCTGCAAGAAGAACGGCTGGGCTCGTCTTTACTGGCATACTGAAGAAGGTAATGCGACCGCCCGCAAACTCTATGACAGCTACGTCAAGAGCGATGGGCATATTCGCTATCGCATCAGCTTCTGAGCTTCGGAAAGCCCGCATAGTGGGCGGAATGGTCGCCTTCCCAGTTGGCCATGCCGGGCTTGGTCAGCATGCCGCGCGGGCCGACATAGCTCTGGATGGTCCGCATCGGTCGCTCATGCCATTGGATGTTGAAGGCCCAGAGCTTCGGGAAAAAGCAAAGCGAGGCGTAGGGCAGATGGTCATGAATCCACCAGGCAAGCTTCTGCCAATCACCCTCATGGCTGTGGTGATCGATCAGCCAAGGCACGACGATGCAGACGGCGGCCCCCATGCAGCCGTCGAGATCGCGCATATCCCAGATGTGGTGCGCGGCGGTGTGGGGATTGGTCGAGCAGTTCAGCCCATTCTTGTTACCGAAAGCATTGACCTCCGGTGAGCGATAGCCGGACCGGATATGTAGCCGGCCAAAGGTCGCTTCCAGCGGCTCCAGCAAATCCTCGCAAAGCCTGCGCCCGGTCTCGATCGCCAGATCGGGGTCCTCGGGAATATTGGGAATACGATAGAAATCAGCAATTTCCGAATGCAGGAAATCGCGAAAGAAGAAGTTTTTCGACAGCCTGATGCGGCCGAGATCTTCAAGTCCCTTCATCGATCCCGGTTTTCTCATCGCTGCTATCCCTTCCTGAAACCATTCGGACAATCGAGACGAGTTATGGCATTGCCGCCACCCGATTTCTGTCAGCAGTCGCTTCGTTCCCTTGCTTTGCGCGATTCCGGACGGAAAACCGCTACGCACTTTTCCTGAAATCGCTTTAAGGTCCGGTATATTTGAAGAAATCGATGAAAGCTCTGAGGGCCGGACGCATCTGGCGGCGGCTCGGATAGTAGATGCAGAAGCCGGGATAGGGCGGACACCAATCCTCAAGTACGCGGATGAGCTTGCCCTCCGCCAGTTCCTGCTGCACGCGAATATCGAAGAGATAGGCAAGACCCGCACCATTGAGGGCGGCTAAAACGCCGAGCCGATCCTCGATCACGATCAGCGGACCGTCCACGGCGACGACCAGCTCGCGGCCATCCTTCTCGAACTCCCAGCGATAGATCGAGCCATCCGTAAATCGCCGCTTGATGCAGCGGTGATGGACGAGATCGCGTGGATGTAGCGGCTTCGGATGCTTCTCGAAATAGGCAGGCGACCCTGCAATGACTGTGCGTATGTCCGGGGAGATCTTCACTGCGATCATGTCGCCTTCGATGCTCTCCGCCAGCCGAATGCCGGCATCGTAGCCTTCCTTAACGATATTGCTGAAGCCGTCCTCGTTGGCGATTTCGAGCGTGATATCGGGATAGGTATTGAGGAAATCGCCGATACGCGGGGCCATGAGAAGATCTGAAGCGAAGCGAGGGGCGGTGATACGCAGCGTTCCCGCGGGACGGCCACGGGTCGCAAGCGTGTCCTCCAGTGCGATATCGATTTCCTCCAGGGCCGGCCCCAGCCTTTGCAATAGCGCCTGCCCCTCCTCGGTCGGAAGCACGCTGCGCGTGGTGCGGGCAAGCAGCCGCACGCCGAGGCTTTCCTCGAGGCTGGAGACGGCGTGGCTGACCGCCGACGGCGCGATCGACAATTCCTTGCCGGCAGCGCGAAAGCTGCGATGGGCGGCGACGGCGGCAAAAACCGCAAGCTGAGAGAGCTGTGTTCTGTTCATTGATCTAAATTATAGAACAACCTGTAAGGATTTGCATGGATTTTCATTCACTGTCCGGAACCCTAATTTGAGCATGTCGGCAGCGGAAATGACCGCCGCCGCTTCCATAAGCTCAAAAGGAATAGATTATGAAAACCCGCAGGCTTGGTAAGGATCTCGCCGTTTCCGCCGTTGGGCTCGGCTGCATGGGCATGAGCTTCGCCTATGGCCCGACGGACGACGAGGAATCCGTCAAAACGCTGCATCGCGCCGTCGATCTCGGCGTCACCTTTTTCGATACCGCCGAAATGTATGGCCCCTTCACCAACGAAGAGCTGCTCGGCCGCACACTGAAGCCGGTTCGCGACCGTGTGGTCATCGCCACCAAATTCGGCTTCAAGCTCGATCACACGAAATCGGGTCTCGCCGCCATGAGCGGCGTGGATAGCCGGCCCGAGCATGTCAAGGAAGTCGCCGAAGCTTCCCTCAAGCGACTGGGCACGGATGTCATCGACCTCTTTTACCAGCACCGGGTCGATCCGAATGTGCCGATCGAAGATACGGTCGGGGCCATGGCTGAGCTGGTGAAAGAGGGCAAGGTGCGCGCACTCGGCCTTTCTGAAGCAAGCTCTGCAACCATCCGCCGCGCCCATGCCGTACATCCGATCGCCGCCGTGCAGAGCGAATATTCACTCTGGAGCCGCGATCCGGAAGAAGATGTGCTTGCTACCTGCCGCGAACTCGGCATCGGCTTCGTCCCCTACAGCCCGCTCGGTCGGGGCTTCCTGACCGGCACGATCCAGAAGACGGAGGATCTCGCCGACGACGATTTCCGCCGTTCGCTGCCGCGCTTCCAGAGCGGGAATTTCGATGCCAACGCGGCTCTGGTCGCAAGGCTTCAAGCTCTTGCTGAGGAAAAGAGCGTTACCGCGGCACAACTGGCGCTCGCATGGGTGCTGCATCAGGGTGACGACATCGTGCCGATCCCCGGCGCTCGCAAGCTGCATCATCTCGAGCAGAATGCCGCGGCCGCGGATATCGTCCTTTCGGCACAGGAGGTGAAGGAACTCGGCGATATCATCAAGCCCGAGATCGTCGTCGGAAAGCGGTATACGGATGCCGCATTGGCCCTGACGAATATATGACAAATCGGCTTCCTCCGCAGCCTAGACGGAGACACCGGCCATCACGGCCGGTGTCTTTTTGGGATTGAAAAGAAAAGTGAAGCGCAACCGACATATCTTCGAACATCCGAATCGCCTGATTTGCAGCCTCTTTCAAACGTCTAGACGAAACGTCATAGGCGTAAAGCACACGCCACCGCTCCACGCTCGGTTGACAAACGGGTGCGAAATTTGAAGATTGCCGCCATCAAAAACGGGCAGCGTGGGGAGGACTTATGTCTAGGCGCGCGTTTATCGGCTTCTCTGCTTTTCTTCTCGCCACTTTCGCATCTCTGACCCCTTCGGTCGCGGCTGATGTCAAGCGCCAGGTGGTCACTACGAAGGATGGCGACTACTTCGGCTTCGATCTGCGCACAGAGCAGAATGTGACACTGGATCAGTGCTCCGCCTCCTGCATCGGCGACAAATCCTGCAAGGCCTTCACCTACAATCCCAAGGTGAAGTGGTGCTTCATGAAGTCGGACTTCAACCAGCTCAACAGTTTCCCCGGCGCGATCGCCGGCAAGATTGTCGAGACGGCCGCGACCAGCGAGCCGGATATCGGCGCTGCCCCTGCCCTTTCCTTCCTCTCCGACAATTTCGTCCAAAGCGCGCGCGATGCAAAGAATACGCTGACGCTCGGCAATGAGCTGAAGGGCCAGGGCGTCGAAAGCCTGATTGCGCTCGGCCGCATCGAGCTGACTTCGGGTAACGTCAACAATGCCCTCAACGCCTTCCAGGGTGCGCTTTCCATCAATCCCGACAATGGTGATCTGTGGATCGAGATGGCGCGTGCCGCCAATACGATCACGAACGACACGTCTGTCGCCACAAGGGCCGCCTATGCCGCGCTCAACGGCTATCAGCTGACCCGCACGACGAGCAGCCGCGCCGATGCGCTGGCCGTGCTCGCCGAAGCGCTGAAGAATGCGCAGAACTACCGTCCGGCGCTGAGCGCATACAAGGCAAGCCTCAACCTCGTCAGCTCAGCTGCCGTCCAGGCCGCCTATAACGATCTTCTGGCCCGCCAAGGCTTCCGCGTGACCGGAAACACCCTCGACAACGACAATGCATCGCCCCGCGCCTGCGTGCAGTTCTCCGAAAAGCTGGTGAAGAGCGGCGTCGACTACGCGCCCTTCGTCACCCTCAACGGCGCAGCGCCGAAGGGTGTCGACGCCAAGGACAACCAGATCTGCGTCGAAGGCCTGGAATTCGGCCAGCATTACCGCATTTCGCTGCGCGCGGGCCTGCCCTCCTCGGTGGATGAAAACCTCGCCTCGCAGGTCAATGTCGATATCTACGTCAAGGATCGCACCGCTTCGCTGCGCTTCACCGGCGACAATTTCGTGCTGCCCTCGACCGCGCGTCGCGGCATCCCGATCGTTTCGGTCAACGCGACTACGGCCAATCTCAAGCTCTACCGCATCGGCGATCGCAATATCGCGCAGCTTCTGAACAACTCGCAGTTCCTGACGCAGGTGGACAGCTACAGCGCCCAGACCATCCAGGACACCAACGGCGAACTGGTCTGGCAGGGCTCCATCGAGATCAAGCAGGAACTCAACAAGGAAGTCGCGACCAGCTTCCCGGTCGACGAGGCACTGCCGAAGCGCAAGCCGGGCGTCTATGTGCTGACCGCTGTTGCACCCAACAGTGGTCATGAATGGGATCCGCAGGCGACGCAGTGGTTCGTCGTTTCCGATATCGGCGTCACCACCTATGCCGGCACTGACGGGTTAAATGTCTTTGCCCGCTCGCTCGGCAGCGCCAAGCCGCTTGCCGGCATTCAGCTGCAGCTGCTCGCCAAGAACAACGAAATCCTCGGCACGGCGAAGACCGACGACAAGGGCCGCGCCGTCTTCAGCGCCGGCCTGATGCGCGGCACCGCGGGCATGACGCCGGCCGTCATCACTGCCCAGAACGGCGATCAGGACTACGTCTTCCTCGACATGACGCGCGCCGGCTTCGATCTTTCCGACCGCGGCGTGTCAGGCAGAACTGCACCCGGCGCCATCGACTTGTTGACATGGACCGAGCGTGGCATCTACCGCGCCGGCGAGACGGTGCATGCTTCCGCACTTGCCCGCGATGTCAGCTCGACGGCGGTCGAAAACCTGCCGCTTACTTTCGTCTTCCGGCGCCCAGATGGCGTCGAAGACCGCCGTATCGTAACCGATGGCGGCAAGCTCGGCGGCTATAATGTCGATCTGCCGCTGCAGCAGACTTCGATGCGCGGCACCTGGACGATGAACATCTATACCGACCCGAAGGGTTCTTCCATCGGCTCGCAGACCTTCATTGTCGATGACTTCGTACCCGATCGCATCGAATTCGACATGAAGAGCGATGCCAAGGAGATCGAAGTCGGCCAGCCGACGCCGATCAACGTCGACGGACGCTATCTCTATGGCGCACCGGCCGCCGGCCTCAATCTGGAAGGCGAAGTGACGCTGAAGCCGACGCGCCAGAGCGATGCCTACAAGGGCTATCAATTCGGCCTCGCCGATGAAGGCGCCGGCAAAGCAAACGCAAACAATGACGACGACGACAGCAGCGGCGACAGCAAAGCCGAGAGCACGAAGGTCCCACTCGAGGACCTGCAAGCGCTGGACGAGAATGGCAAGACCACCTTCAACGTCACGATCAACGACACGCCTTCGACCACGCAGCTCTTGAACGCCAATATCACGGTCCGCATGCAGGAAGCCGGCGGCCGCGCCGTCGAGCGCTCGCTGACGCTGCCTGTCAAGACGGATGGGCTGCGCATCGGCATCAAACCGGAATTCGACGGCGATCTCGGTGAAAACTCCGTCGGCAACTTCCATGTCATCGTTGTCGATGCCAACGGCCAGAAACAGGCCATGCAGGGCCTGACCTGGAAGCTGCTCAGCGTCGAGCGCAATTATCAATGGTATCGCGACGGCAGCAGCTGGAAGTACGAGCCGATCATGTCCACCAAGCAGGTGGCAGTCGGCACGATCAACACTACCACGGACGGCGCGGCGATTTCCATGCCAGTCACCTGGGGCCGCTACCGTCTCGAAGTCTCCACCGCCGATGCGAACGGCCCGGAATCGAGCGTCGAGTTCAATGCCGGCTGGTATGTCGCTTCCACCTCGACGGAAACGCCTGACGCGCTCGAGATCGCGCTCGACAAGGAAAGCTACCATGTCGGCGATACCGCCAAGCTCAAGGTGACCTCGCGCTATGCCGGCCAGCTGATGGTGACAGCCGGCTCGGAAACGCTGATCTCGGTCACCAATGCCGATATCGGCGCGGCGGGCGGGGAAGTCGATATCCCGGTCACTGCCGATTGGGGCGCCGGCACCTATCTGACCGCCACCCTTTTCCGCCCTGGCGACGCCCAGGAAAGCCGCATGCCGATGCGCGCCATCGGCATCAAATGGGCACCGGTCGATCCGGGCGAGCGCAAGCTGCAGATCAAGATCGACGCGCCGCAGAAGACACTGCCGCGCCAGCCGCTTGATATCAGTCTGCAGGTCGCCGGCGCGGGCGCCAATGAGGATGCCTATATCACGATCGCCGCCGTCGATGTCGGCATCCTCAATCTCACGCGCTACCAGCCGCCGGCACCGGATGACTGGTATTACGGCCAGCGCCAACTCGGCCTCGAAATCCGCGACATCTACGGTCGCCTCATCGATGGCTCGCTCGGCGCGACCGGCAAGCTGCGCACCGGCGGCGACGGCGGACAGGCAGCCTTGCAGGCAAGTCCACCGAAGGAAAAACTGGTCGCCTTCTTCTCCGGTCCCATCAAGCTCGATGCAAATGGCAAGGCCAATGTCAGCTTCGACATTCCGCAGTTCAACGGCACGGCGCGGCTGATGGCGGTCGCCTGGTCGAAGGCCGGCGTCGGCCACGCGACGCAAGACGTGATCATTCGCGATCCCGTCGTCGTCACGGCTAGCTTGCCGAAATTCCTGGCACCGGGAGACAAGGCAAACCTGCGTCTTGACGTCGCCAACACCGACGCTCCCGCCGGCGAATACACGCTCA
This sequence comes from Rhizobium sp. No.120, assembly GCF_054558365.1. Taxonomy (NCBI): domain Bacteria; kingdom Pseudomonadati; phylum Pseudomonadota; class Alphaproteobacteria; order Hyphomicrobiales; family Rhizobiaceae; genus Rhizobium; species Rhizobium sp. No.120. The sequence continues at coordinate 180,193 of NZ_BAAJNQ010000002.1, read as the reverse complement.
CGGTAACGGGCAATAGCGCCGTGACCGTGGACGCAAGTTCGACCCAACAGAAGATCAACCTCGAAACCGGCGGCAAATACGCCATTACGCTGCCGCTCACCGGCGGACAGCCGAGCGACGGCACGGTTTCGATCAAGCTCTCGAATGCTTCGGGCATGTCGCTCGACCAATCGGTCGATATCCCGGTTCGCCCGTCGCAGCTGCCGGTCACCGAACGGCGCGTCATCGCGCTTGCCCCCGGCAAGAGCCTGACGGTTAATGCCGATCTTCTCGCCGACAGCGTGCTGCCCGGCGCCTCGGTTAGCGTCAATGTCAGCCGTTCCAGCGCCTTCGACGTGCCGGCGCTGTTGATGAGCCTCAGCCGCTATCCCTATGGCTGCGCGGAACAGACGGCGAGCAGCGCCATGCCGCTGCTCTATTTCAGCGACATGGCGATCAAGAACGGCCTTGCCGATGACGCTGAGATCCAGAAGCGCGTGCAAGACTCGATCTATCGCGAACTGTCGTACCAGTCTTCGACCGGCAGCTTCGGCCTCTGGGGGCCGGGTTCCGGCGATCTCTGGCTCGACGCCTATGTCATGGACTTCCTGACCCGCGCCCGCGAGCAGAAGTACAACGTGCCGGATCAGGCCATGGTACAGGGGCTCGAAAACCTCCAGAATGCGCTCAGCGCCAATACCAATGTCAAGGATAACGGCAACGAGATCGCCTACGCGCTCTATGTGCTGGCGCGCAACAAGAAGGCCTCGATCAGCGATCTGCGCTACTATGCGGATACGATGCTGAACGACTTCCCGACGCCGCTCGCCAAGGCACATCTGGCCGCGGCTCTCGCGCTCTATGGGGACGCACAGCGCTCGCGCAACATATTCGTCGACTCGCTGCAGATGTCGCAGAAGGCGGCCGTCACCAAGGTCAGCTTCGTCCGTTCGGATTACGGCTCATCGCTGCGCGATGGTGCCGCCGTGCTGGCGCTGGCCGCCGAAAGCCGCCCGGTGCCGCCGATCATTCCGGAACTCGCCAGCGTCGTCGCGAAGGATTGGCAGAACCGGAAATATACCAGCACCCAGGAACAAACCTGGATGCTGCTCGCCGCCCGCGCCCTGCAAAATGGCGACGACGGCCTGACGCTCGATGTCAACGGCGCCGCCCACAGCGGCACCTATATGGCGCAGATGTCGGGCGATGCGCTGATGGGCCATCCGCTGACCGTGACCAACACGACGCGCCAGCCGCTGTCGGCTGCCGTAACCACGGTCGCGGCTCCGGTCGCGCAGCTGCCGGCCGGTGGCAACGGCTTCAAGATCGAGCGCAAGTACTACACGCTCGATGGCGAAGAGGCGAATGTCAGCCAGGCACAGCAGAACGAACGCTACGTGGTCGTCCTGCATGTGACCGAGGATAATGACTGGCCGCAGCGCATCCTCGTGACCGATCTCCTGCCGGCAGGCTTCGAGATCGACAATCCGAGCATCGTCAACAGCGCCCAGCTTTCGAACTTCGACTGGCTTAGCGAAATTCAGCCGGCCCATGTCGAATTCCGCAACGACCGCTTCGTCGCGGCTTTCGACCAGGCTTCCGGAGCGGACCGAGACATGACCTTTGCCTACGTCGTGCGCGCCGTAACTCCCGGCGTCTACGACCATCCGGCCGCAAGCGTCGAGGACATGTATCGTCCGCAGTTCTCGGCCCGCACGGCAATGGGCCGCATGGAGGTGCTGGGCGCCCAGCAGTAAGAAGCAGTCATGAAGGCGCGGTTGAAAATTGCGATCGGCTTTGGAGCCACTGCTTTGATGGCGGTGGCTCTGGTCTTTGGCCTGGAAGCCGCGGACCGAGCCTATCCGCCGCCGCTCGACAATGCGCGCGTGGTTTCGGCCGAGGTGCTCGACGCCAAAAGCGATCTGCTGCGTGCCTTCGCGACGCCAGAGGGTCGCTGGCGGCTGAAGACCAACGTTGCCGATGTCGATCCGCAATATCTGCGCATGCTGGTCGCCTATGAGGACCGGCGCTTCTACGACCACCATGGCGTCGATCCTATGGCGATCGGCCGTGCCTTCCTGCAGCTCCTCACCCATGGCCGCATCGTCTCCGGCGGCTCGACGCTCACCATGCAGGTGGCGCGCCTGATCGAGCCACGCAGCGAACGCTCGATGATGGCGAAGCTCCTGCAGGTCGTCCGTGCCATCCAGATCGAGCGGCGGCTGACCAAGGAACAGATCCTCGATCTCTATCTGACCCATGCGCCCTATGGCGGCAATCTGGAAGGCGTGCGCGCCGCAAGCCTTGCCTATTTCGGCAAGGAGCCGCGACACCTGACAGTCGCGCAGGCAGGCTTGCTCGTGGCGCTTCCGCAGTTGCCGGAAAAGCGCCGACCGGACCGCAATCTCGCGGCCGCTCAGGCTGCCCGCCATCGCGTGCTCGAGCGCGCGGCGGTGGCAGCTGTTATCGGCGAAGGCGAAGCGGAGCGCGCATCGCTCTCCCCCCTTCCGGCTCAGCGCCGTCAACTGCCGGCCTATGCCGCGCATGTCTCCGAATTGGCACTGCGCAAGCAGCCGGGCATCATCAAGCACAAGACGACGCTGCGGCGGGATGTGCAGCAGGGCCTCGAAGCCGTTGCCGATGCGGCGGCAAAGGGGCTTGGGCCGAAGGTGTCTGTCGCCATGATCATGGCCGACGTCAAGACCGGCGAGATCATCGGCGAGGTCGGTTCGGCCAATTATTTCGATTCCTCGCGCGCCGGCTGGGTCGATATGACCCGCGTGCTGCGCTCGCCCGGCTCGACGCTGAAGCCCTTCATCTACGGCCTCGCCTTCGAGCAGGGCTATGTGGCGCAGGAAACGATCATCGAGGATCGCCCCGCCGATTTCTACGGCTACCGCCCTCGCAATTTCGACATGAGCTATCAAGGCGATGTCAGCGTGCGCCAGGCGCTGCAATTGTCGTTGAATGTGCCGGCCGTGCGACTGCTCGATGCCGTAGGCCCCACACGACTACTGGTGCGCTTCCGCCGCGCCGACGTAAAGCCGAAGCTGCCGCCGAACGAAGCGCCCGGCCTTGCCATCGGCCTTGGTGGCGTCGGCGTGACGCTGAAGGACCTTGTGCAGCTTTATGCCGGGCTCGCCAATCGCGGCAAGGCGATGCGGATCGGCGACGGCGTTCAGGACGAGCCGGGGCCGATCGAGGGCGAGCCGCTGATGGAGCCGATCGCGGTGTGGAACATCACCGACATTCTCTCCGATATCATCGCGCCGCGGGGCAGCAAGCAGCTCGGCATCGCCTACAAGACCGGCACCAGCTACGGCAACCGCGATGCCTGGTCGATCGGCTATGACGGCGCGCATGTGCTCGGCGTCTGGGTCGGCCGTCCGGATAATGGCGTTGTGCCAGGACTGGCGGGTTATGTTTCCGCCGCGCCCATCCTGTTCGAAGCCTTTGCGAAATCCGGCGTTGCCATTACTCCCTTCCCTGCCGCTCCCATGGGTGCCGTACGCATTGCGCCGACCGAACTGCCGATCAGCCAGCGGCGCTTTTCCGTGACCGCCGCCGGGTTACTGGCCGCCTCGAGCCGCGAACCCGCCCCACAGATCGTCTATCCGCCGGAAGGCGCGCGCGTCGATCTCGGCGCCAGCGGCGGCAACGACCAGATCATGCCGCTGGCGCTGAAGCTGCAGGGCGGACGGGCGCCGTTCCGCTGGCTCGCCAACGGCAAGCCGTTGCCCGATATGTCGCGCCGCCGCACGAATCAATGGACGCCCGATGGCGCCGGCTATTCGACGCTGACCGTCATCGATGCGGCGGGTCGCGCGGCAAGCGTGCGGGTTTTTGTCGAGTAATACCCGTCAAATCATTGCGATCACACCGCATGCATTTTTGTCAGCCGCCGGCGTCTATGATATCTTAGGCATAACTCAAACGAGGAATGACGAGATGTCGGAAGAGCAGGCAATCCGTGCGGTCGTTCATCTCTATGTCGATGGAATGGCATTCGCGAACGAGCCGGCGCTGCGCAAGGCTTTCCATCCGCGAGCAGCGATCATCGGCAATTATCAAGGCGCGGTGGAATGGATGACGCGGGATGAATTCATCGCCGCGATCGTCGAGGAAGGCAGTGCGCCGCCCGGAACCATACCGCTGATGGAGATCGAGTTGATCGATATCGAAGGCGATGCGGCCAGCGTCAAGGTCGTCGACGAATTCGCCGGGATGCGGTTTTCGGACTATCTATCTCTGGTGAAGATCGAGGGGCGGTGGAGTATCGTTAATAAGGTCTATCATCTGCATCGGTAAAGCCGATTGCTTTTGATGTGCCGCACCTCTGATACCCCTCTGTCACTTCGTGACATCTCCCCCACAAGGGGGGAGATTGTTGGGAGTATGCCGTACGCTCATTCAAACCTAAAAAGCTTCAGCGTCTGCAGCCTCGATATTTTCTTGAGGCAGGCGAGCGTCGCGAGTTACCAATCTCCCCCCTTGTAGGGGGATGTCGCGAAAGCGATAGAGGGGAGTAACTCACCCTCAGCGAACTCTGCAGCCGCAGCCGCCTTACCCTCTCAGCACCCCACCCGTCGACTTCGTGACATTCGCCACGATCTTCTGCGTCAGCACCTCGAAATCCTCGTCGGTCAGCGTGCGCTCGGCCGGCTGGATCTGAACCTCGATGGCAATCGACTTCTTGCCTTCGCCGAGCGATGCGCCCTCGAAGATGTCGAAGACGTTGACGCCGGTGACCAGCTTGCGGTCGGCACCGGCGGCAGCGCGGATGATCGCTCCGGCTTCCACCGACTTGTCGACCACAAAGGCGAAGTCGCGCTTGACCGCCTGGAAGGGGGAAAGCTCCAGCGCCGGCTTGGTGCGGGTCGCCTTCTTCTTCGGTTCGGGCATGGCATCGATATAGACTTCGAAGCCGGCGAGAGCGCCCGACACGTCGAGCGCTTCCAGCGTTTTGGGGTGGAATTCGCCGAAATAGCCGAGCACGACCTTCGGACCCATCTTGATGGTGCCGGAGCGGCCGGGGTGATACCAGGCTGGGCCGCCCTGCTCGATCTGGATGTTGCCCATCGGCAGGCCGCAGGCCTCGAGGACGGCGAGAGCATCGGCCTTGGCGTCGAAGACATCGACGGGCTTGCCGCCGCCCTTGGTGGCGTTCGACCACATCCGGCCGGCGCCGACAAGCGTTGCGGTACCGCGGCGGATGCCGCCGGCAACGCGGCGCTGGCCCTCGGGTGTATCGTTTTCATACGTACCCGAGACTTCGAAGATCGCGACGTCGCCATAGCCCTTGTCGGCATTGCGCTGCGCCGCCGACAGCAGACCCGGCAGCAGCGAGGGACGCATGTCGGACATATCAGCGGCGATCGGGTTGGCAAGCTTCAGCGCGTTGGAGCCGCCGCCGAAGAGCTTCGCCTGATCTTCCGAAATGAAGGACCAGGTGACCGCTTCCAGCATGCCGCGCGCTGCGAGCGCCCGCTTGGCGGTGCGCGTGCGGATCTGCAGCGTCGTCAGGATCTTGCCGTTGACGGCGGTGTGGCTGCTAAGCGGCTGCGGCTTGATATTGTCGACGCCGTGGATGCGCATGATCTCTTCGACGAGGTCGGCCTTGCCGTCGACATCCGGACGCCAGGAGGGCACGGCGACGGAAATGCGCTCACCGGAACCCGAGACCGAGAAGCCGAGCTTCGTGAGGATCGATTTGCTCTCATCGGCCGAGACTTCGAGGCCGGTCAGGCGCTTGACTTCCGACAGCGGGAAATCGACGACCTTGGCCTCATAGCCCTTGTAGCCTTCGACGCGGGCCTTGGCGGCCGTACCGCCACAGCAGGCGAGCACCAGCTCCGTCGTGCGCTCGAGGCCGGGAACCATATATTCCGGATCGACGCCGCGCTCGAAGCGATAGCGCGCATCGGTGATGATGCCGAGGTTGCGGCCAGTCTTAGCGATGTTCATCGGATCCCAGAGCGCGGATTCGATCAGCACGTCCGTGGTGTTCTCGTCACAGCCGGATTGCTCGCCGCCCATGATGCCGCCAATCGACTCGACGCCGTTGTCATCGGCGATGACGACATTGCTGGGGTTGAGCTTGTATTCGCGCTCGTCGAGCGCCAGCACGGTTTCGCCGTCCCTAGCGCGGCGCACGATCAGATTGCCCTTGACCTTGGCGGCGTCGAAGACGTGCATCGGGCGGCCCTGGTCGAAGGTCATGTAGTTGGTGATGTCGACAAGCGCGCTAATTGGACGGAGGCCGATGGCAAGCAGGCGCTGCTGCATCCACTTCGGGCTTGGGCCGTTCTTGACGCCGCGCACGAGGCGAAGCGCAAAACCCGGGCACAAGCGCGCATCGTCCAGCACGATCTTGAGTTCGGTCGGCGTTTCGCCCTGGACAGGAAAAGTTGGCGTGAGGCGCGGCTTCAGCGTGCCGAGGCCGGAGGCGGCGAGATCGCGGGCGATGCCATAGACGCCAGTGCAATCCGGGCGGTTCGGCGTCAGGTTGATCTCGATGACCGGATCGTCGAGCCCGGCATAGGCCGCAAAGCTCGTGCCAACAGGCGCATCTTCCGGAAGGTCGATGATGCCGTCATGGCTGTCGGAGATTTCGAGCTCCTTTTCCGAGCACATCATGCCGCGGCTTTCGACACCGCGGATGTTGCCGATCGCAAGCGTCACATCGATGCCGGGAACATAGGTGCCGGGGGCGGCGAAGGCGCCGACGAGGCCGGCGCGCGCATTGGGCGCGCCGCAGACGACCTGAACGGGCGCGCCGCTGCCGGTATCGACCATCAGCACCTTGAGGCGATCGGCCTGGGGATGCTTTTCGGCCGAGAGAACCTTGGCGATGACGAAGGGCTTGAACGCAGCCTTGTCGTCGACCTCTTCCACTTCCAGCCCGATCATCGTCAGGCGGGCGCAGATCTCGTCAAGCGAGGCGTCGGTTTCCAGGTGCTCTTTCAGCCAGGAGAGTGTGAATTTCATGTGCTTTATCCCTTCCTTACGCGCTCAGGCCGCCGAACAGGGTCGGCATGTCGAGCGGGCGGAAGCCATAGTGGTTCATCCAGCGGACATCGGCATTGAAGAAGTCGCGCAAGTCGGGCATGCCGTATTTCAGCATGGCGATGCGATCGAGACCCATACCCCAGGCAAAGCCCTGATATTCGTCCGGATCGAGACCGCCATAGCGCAGGACGTTCGGATGCACCATGCCGCAGCCGAGGATTTCCATCCAGTCGGTGCCTTCGCCGAACTTGACGATCGGGCCGGAGCGGTCACACTGGATATCGACCTCGAAGGACGGCTCCGTGAACGGGAAGAAGGACGGACGGAAGCGCATCGTCACATTGTCGACCTCGAAGAAGGTCTTGCAGAACTCTTCCAGCACCCACCGGATATTGGCGACATTTGCCGTCTTGTCGATGACAAGACCTTCGACCTGGTGGAACATCGGTGAATGCGTGGCGTCGCTATCCTGACGGTAGGTCTTTCCCGGGATGATGATGCGAATCGGCGGCTTTTGCGCTTCCATGGTGCGCACCTGCACCGGCGAGGTGTGCGTGCGCAGCACCTTTCGCTCACCCTTTTCATCCGGCTGGAAGAAGAAGGTGTCGTGCATCTCGCGCGCCGGATGCCCTTCCGGGAAGTTCAGCGCCGTGAAGTTATAATAATCGGTTTCGACATCCGGACCTTCGGCGATCGAGAAGCCCATGTCGCCGAAGATGGCGGTGATCTCGTCGACGATCTGGCTGATCGGATGGATGCGACCGCGTTCGGCTGGCGACGAGCGGACCGGCAGGCTGACATCGACCGTCTCGGCCTTCAGCTTCGCCTCGATCGCAGCATCGCGCAGCTCGCTCTTGCGGGCATTGATGGCATCGGTCACGGCGTTCTTCAGCGCATTGATCGCCGCGCCGCGTGTCTGCCGCTCTTCCGGCGACATCGAGCCCAGCGTTTTCAGCAGTTCCGAAACCGAGCCCTTCTTGCCGAGCGCGGCAACCCTGACGGCTTCGATCGACTGCTCATCGGTCGCCGCGGCCACCTCGGCCATGAGTTGGGTTTCGAGTGTTACGAGTTCCGTCATCTGATCCTGCCTTGCGGGCGGCGGGCATGGAACGCCGCTCATTCCGCGGAATAATGGATGAACGCCCACATCGGACAGCTTGTGGCAACGATGAAGCGCTGCAGATCACTATCCATGTGCAAGCGGCCAATCAACCGGGCAAATGACAAAAACACGCCAAGAATGCGGTCGCTGGTATGTGTCGCCCGGTGCGCGGCCCGTTTTTCGAGCTTCGCCCAACAAGACAGCCTGACACGATGGAAAAGCGTATGCTGCAAAACACAAAACCCGCGCCGGTTTCGCCGGCGCGGGTTTCATAATGAATTACGAAAGACGTGCGAGGCAGCGTTAGTTAACGGCTGCTTCGAACTCGTTCTTCGTGCCGGCTTCCTTGAGGTATTCAAGCGCCTTCTTCGAAGCAGCGACGAGCGCGCCGAAAGCTTCCGACTCATGGATTGCCATGTCGGAGAGAACCTTGCGGTCGACTTCGATACCAGCCTTGTTCAGACCGTCGATAAAGCGGCCATAGGTCAGGCCATGCTCGCGGACGGCAGCGTTGATACGCTGGATCCAGAGGGCGCGGAAGTTGCGCTTGTTAACCTTGCGGTCGCGATAAGCATACTGCTTTGCACGATCGACGGCAGCCTTGGCGGTACGGATGGTGTTCTTGCGACGGCCGTAGAAGCCCTTGGCAGCCTTCAGAACCTTCTTGTGCTTGGCGTGGGCGGTAACGCCTCTTTTTACGCGTGCCATTTCATGATCTCCTTAGTCTATAGCGTTACGAATAGTCTTAGAGACCGTTCGGCAAGTAGTTCTTGATAACCTTACGACCATCCGGTTCTGCGAGAACCATGGTGCCGCGGGCATCGCGAATGAACTTGTTGCTACGCTTGATCATGCCGTGGCGCTTGCCAGCAGCGGCTGCCTTGACCTTGCCGGATGCGGTGATCTTGAACCGCTTCTTGGCAGAGGACTTCGTCTTCATCTTGGGCATTTTGCTACTCCTTCGATGCTTCCTGGCGCGCTTTGCTTAAAAGCCCTTCCCACAGATCCGGAACTGACCGGGCTGCAACAAGGTGCCGGAGCGTTTGTTGTTGAACGGCGGATACGGTGACGAACCGCTCCGCCAGCATTCTGAACTGCCACGGCATGCCCTGCCGGTCAGTTCGGACGCGCGCTTATAACCGCACTTGCCTTCAAGTGCAACGGTGCCAATGCGGGAATCTTTGCAGATCGATGACAGGCGTCGACCTCTGCCGTAGAAAAGGAAAAGCCGTCCAGGGGACGGCTCCGGCCTCTCTATTGCGACTTGCGCCTCACTTCGGCGCAAGCACCATCATCATCTGGCGGCCTTCGAGCTTGGGCTCGGCCTCCACCTTGGCGATCTCGATCGTATCTTCCTTGACCTGCTGAAGAAGCTTCATACCGAGTTCCTGGTGGGCCATTTCGCGGCCACGGAACTTCAAGGTCACCTTCACCTTGTCGCCTTCCTCAAAGAAACGGCCGATCGCCTTCATCTTCACCTCATAGTCATGGGTGTCGATGTTGGGACGCATCTTGATTTCTTTGACTTCGACGATCTTCTGCTTCTTGCGCGCCTCGGCGGCCTTCTTCTGGTTGGCATATTTCAGCTTGCCCAGATCGAGGATCTTGCACACAGGCGGTTCGGCATTGGGGGAAATCTCTACCAGATCGAGACCGGCCTCCTCTGCCATTCTCAATGCCTGGTCGGTCGGGACGATGCCCATATTCGCGCCGTCGGCAGCGATGAGCTGAACCTTGGGAATGCGAATTTCCCTGTTGGAACGTGGCCCGTCCTTTACGGGCGCATCGGTTTTAAAGGGTCTGCGAATGGTCGTATTCTCCACGAATTGTTTCGGATAGCTGCAGCCTCTCGCTCCCCGTCGGCGCAACTGACGGAAATGTCGTAAAAGCTATGTTGAAGTCAATAGCATGACAGCAGGAAAAAAGCACCTCCCGCGTGTCAATAGAGTGTCGCGGAAGCGCGAGATGCGCGAAGGACACAGTATCTAGGCAATTATATAGAGAGCCCAGCGAAAAGTTCGAGGATTTTTCAGGTCACGACAGCGCGAATCTGTTTTATAGGGCAGAAAATCCGGGAGCTTTTCATGTCCGAGACAGGCGCAACCATCCAACCGACCTTCCTTCCCGTTGGCACGGGCGACAGCGAGCGCCAGATCGCCATCATCCAGCGCGCTGCCGGCAAGGGCGCCAAGAATGTCAGCTTCGTCTGGTTGTCCGGCTATCGATCCGACATGAGCGGAACCAAGGCATTGGAACTGGATGCGCTGGCGGCGCGGCTCGGTGTCGGTTGCATCCGCTTCGACTATTCCGGTCACGGCCAATCCGGCGGCAAGTTCACCAACGGCACGATTTCGCGCTGGCTGGAAGAGGCGCTTGCCGTCATCGACCATACCAAGCCGAAGAAGATCGTTCTCGTCGGCTCATCGATGGGCGGCTGGATCGCGCTCAGGGCCATCCAGGAACTGCGCAAGCGAAAGAAAGCACCCGCGATCGCGGGCCTCGTGCTGATCGCGCCCGCGCCCGATTTCACCATCGACCTCATCGAGCCCAATCTTTCCGATGTCGAGCGGCGTTCGCTGGCAGAGCGCGGCTACTTTGAAGAGCCTTCGGAATACAGCCCCGAGCCCAATATCTTCACCCGCGCCCTCATCGAGGACGGCCGGGCCAACCGCGTGCTCACCGGCATCATCGAGACAGGCTGCCCCGTGCATATCTTGCAAGGCATGGAGGACGCCGACGTGCCTTTCTCGCATTCGTTAAAGCTGGTCGAACACCTGCCTGCCGACGATGTGGTGTTAACACTTGTGCGTGACGGCGATCACCGCCTGTCGCGGCCGCAGGATCTGGAGCGCATGCTCGTTGTAGCTGAGACATTGGCGCTTCATAATATCCCATAAAAACAATTAGATATCTGGACCCTCTCATCGCGCGGCCTCCTTTCGCGGCCGCTGGATGAACACACCCCTGTAATCGCAGGCGGCAGAGAATATGGCAGCTATTCCGTTGATTGTGCCGAAATTAACCATATGAGCCGGTTCCCGCGTTAACACTTAAGTAACGATTGACTTCGCGCACCCCCCTACATTAACAATTTGTTAACAAATGCAGGGACGATACAAGGATAGTGGGCGTGCGTATAAAGGGCTTGTTGATTGCCTTCGCTGCTATAGTTGCGATGTCGTCGGCGGCGATGCCAGCACCTCAGCAGGGCTCTTCGATGACCGTCGGCAATGTGACTTCCCAGCCGATCGGGCACTATGACTTTTGTCAGAGACATACCGATGAGTGCGGCCCGATCCGCAATATCGGCCCCGTCGACATGAACGCCGCCGCCTGGGCGCTGGTCAATCAGGTCAATCTGCGCGTCAACAAGACCATCCGTCCGGCGACCGATATGGAAGTCTACGGCCAGGAAGAATATTGGGAATATCCGAAAACCGCCGGCGACTGCGAGGATTTTGCCCTTCTGAAGCGCAGAATGCTGATGCAGAGCGGCATTTCCGCATCCAATCTGCTGATGACGGTTGTGCGCAAGCCCGATGGCGAGGGACATGCCGTGCTGACGCTGCGCACCAAACAGGGCGATTTCATCCTCGACAATCTCGAAGACGAGATCAAGGTCTGGAACCAGACCCCCTATTCCTACCTGAAGCGCCAGGCAAGCTTCAACACCGGTCGCTGGGTGACTATCGAGAATGGCAACGACGTCCTAGTCGGCGCCGTCAAGTAAGCGAAAGCCAAACTTCTCTTCAATGCAGATAGGCCGGCCCATCGGACCGGCCTTTTGCTTTTCACCACGCATGAAAACGTCCCTTACTTTCGGGTAAGGGCGACGTGGTCATCACCACAAACGTCAACTGTTTTTATGGCTCTGCTGGCCTGCCTTGACGTGCTGCTCATGGGTACCACCGCGCGAGCCGCCAGAGTGCTGCTCGCGAGAGCCGCTGGACGAAGCATTCCTCGCATTGTCGTTTTCCATGTTCTTGTGGCTTTGTTGGCCAGCCTTCACATGCTGCTCGTGGGTTCCACCTTGGTTTGCCATTGGATCGTCTCCTTTGGTTTGCATAGAGGCCAAAAGCGGCCTCGTATTGCTAACCGATGGCAGTGGAAGGCGTTCCGACTTTTAACATTTCGTGATCAGAAAATGACGTCGACCTTCCGGCCGACAAACCAAAACATTGTCCATCCCTTACCGCCGGTCCTTCGCTTGGGCATCCCGAGCTTGTCCGAAGGGCGTTCGACGCTCGAAACGATCATCAGATCGTTTCGTCGGCGACGCCGAACGCATCTCACCCATTTCCGATCAGAATGCCGGCACCCAGCACAAGCGAGCCGCCGAGGACGACCTGGAAGGCAGCCCGCAAGAAGGGCGTTTCCATGTACTTGTTCTGGATGAACGCGATGGCCCATAGCTCAAAGAAAACAACCACGGCCGCAGTAATCGTCGCAGTCCAGAAATGCGGAATGAGATAGGGCAAAGCGTGGCCAAGGCCGCCTATCGCCGTCATGATACCGCAAGCGAGGCCGCGCTTGATCGGCGAACCGCGCCCGGAAATTTTGCCGTCGTCATGAGCGGCCTCGGTAAAGCCCATCGAAATACCGGCGCCAACCGAAGCCGATAGACCGACGAGAAAGGTTTGCCAGGTCTGCTGTGTGGCGAAGGCGGCGGCAAAGATCGGCGCCAGCGTCGAGACGGAGCCATCCATCAGGCCGGCGAGACCCGGCTGCACATAGGTCAGCACGAACTGGCGGCGTGCCTGCGCATCCTCCTCGTGCTTGACCTCTTCCGGCGTATGCTTCTCGCCAAGCATGCGGGCGACGTCTTCATGGCCTTGCTCGGCAAGTGCGAGATCGCCGAGAAGCTGGCGCGTCGAAGCGTCGGAGACCTGCTTGGCCGCTTCGATATAGAAATTATAGGCCTGCTGTTCCATCGCCTCGGCCTCGTTACGCATGGCATCGAGAGAGAGGTTCTTACGCAACCAATCCGGCTTGCGCTCGTAAAAGCCACTCACATGCTCGCGCCTGATCAGCGGAATGCGCTCGCCGAAGCGTCGACGATGCATATCAATCAGCATCTTGCGATGACCGTCCTCGACCTCAGCCATATCCTCGAACACTTTGGCGGACTCGGGATAGTGCGGACGGAGCGTATCGGCATAGGCGAGATAGATGCGGGAATCATCCTCTTCCGCCGCTATGGCGATCGCTAGGATTTCCTGTTCGGAAAGCGAGGTGAAGGGGCGTTTGGACGGGCGGAACAGGCCTAACAGCATCGGAGACAACCTTATGACTTTAGAATTATTCTAAATCTAAAGTCAGCGATGACGCTGGTCAAGCGGGATGTGGCGGCTTGTGGACTGTGCATTGAGGAATTCACGATTCATCGCGATAATGTCAGCCACCGCGCGGCGGTTTGACAGATTGCCGCAACATTCCGATGACGCCTTGGGCCGAACCGGCAAATTGCTTACATAGATGAAGACAGCTGTGGCTTGCGGCGATGTCCCGCCCGAGCCAGGAGATTATCATGGAACAGGAACTGACGGCCCGTGCCGCTCATCTCGCCGGCATTCGCGAGAGAGCCGAGGCGGAAATGGCCGGCATGGGCATCGATGCTGCCTTCATCGACAGGCTGGTCGATACATTTTATGGACGCGTTCAGTCACATCCCCGACTCGGGCCGGTCTTCGACGGACGCCTTGCCGGACGCTGGCCGGATCACATGGAAAAGATGAAACGTTTCTGGTCCTCCGTCGCCTTCAAGAACGGCGCCTATGGCGGCAAGCCGGTGCAGGCTCATCTCGGCGTCGAGGGCATGGCGGCCGACCTCTTTCCCGAATGGCTGGCGCTTTTCTCCGAAACGCTTGGCGACATCGCGCCTTCGGCGGACGCCAAAATGTGGTTCATGGTGACAGCCGAACGCATCGCCAAGAGCCTGACGCTCTCACTCTTCCATAATCCAGCGCTGGACGATCCCGCGCTAAAGAAGGTTTAAAGTTTGTCCGACAATAGGCTCACTGCGGCGTCGTGCATTGGCCGAAGCCATGAGCTGCCGACTTTCGCTCTTTTTATCGCTTTAAGATATTTGACGGTAAATCGATCAGAGAGAGTTTGTTTTGCAATTGAGCATGCCTTTGACGCAGTCCGCCCTGCTGCTCATCCTGACCACACTGTCTTTGGCCGTCTCTTGCCGTTTAGCGCGCTATCCGCAGAGAACCAGTGTGGGGATTGGACTTGGCGTCGGTACTGGCCTTGTACTGATCATCGCCATGTCCTCGCTGGTTGGGTTCCTAAGCGAGGTCCTTCCCTTCGGCCAAATCGATTTTTGGTTGGCAAGCTGGGTGAGCAGCCTCTTTGGCTGAACAAGCGCAGTGCCTGGATTAGCTAGCTGCTGCTTTTCGTCGCAAAAATCGTAGCCCCGATGCTAGCGGCAACAACAAGCGCCGTGCCGAACATTTGTGACGGCGTCATCGGTTGCGACAGGATAACAAAACCGGCAACGGCGCCGATGGCGGGTTCGAGGCTCATGAGAATGCCGAAGGAAGATGTCGGCATGCGCTTGAGCGCCACCATTTCCAGCACATAGGGCAGCAGCGGCACGAGCAGCGCCAAGCCGGCTATTTCAAGCAGGCCGAAGGCCGTCAGATTGGGCACTGCGGAGGCATAGCCAAAGGGCGTGGAGACGACTGCCGCGACCAGGAGCGACATGGAAAGCCCCTCAAGCCCCTGAAAGGCATTGCCGACCTTCTTCGTCAAAAGAATGTAGCAGGCCCATCCTGTCCCAGCCCCGATGGCAAAGAGAATGCCGGGGAGGTTGCCGACCCACTCTTGGCCATCATAGGCCAGCAGCAGAACGCCGACTGCAGCAAGGATCGGCCAGAGAAGCTGGCGGCTGAGCCCGAAGCCGAGGGTCGCGACCAGCAACGGCCCCAGAAATTCGATGGCGACGGCAAGACCCAGTGGAATGCGCGCGATCGCCGAAAAGAAGGAGATTGTCATCAGCGCCGATACGGTGCCGAGCGCCAGCACGCCGAGCCATTGCGAGCGGCTGTAGCTCACAATCTTGGGCCGGACGATAAGCGCCAGCGCGATAGACGCGAAGACGAGGCGCAGCCAGGTCGCGCCGGCCGGGCCATAGGCATGGATGATCGGAGATGAAAGCGCCGAGCCGAACTGGATTGACGACATCGACATAACGCACATCAGTACGCCCGCGGCAACGCCGCCGGTCGATGGCGTAATATCCGGATGCGGCATCAAGGCTGCGCCGCCGTCTGTGCCACTCTCGACAAGTTTCTGTTCCATAACCTCTCCCATCAGGCGAGGTTTTTTAGAAGCTTGACCTTATGCTGGCAAATTCAAACTTTTCATCCTGCGATCAGGCGCTTTGATGCAAGAGTCTCTCACGCTGCGAGGCCTTGCAGCACATTTGCGACGTTAACGCCTATTTCGGACACGCCATAGCCACCCTCCATGCAGACAAGCACGGGCAGCCCGGCGGCCGCGATGCGCTCACCCATGCGGACGAAGTCCTGCGAGGTCAGCTTGAAGAAGGAAATCGGATCGCGTTCGAACGTATCGACTCCGAGCGAGAGCACGATCGTCTCCGCGCCGAACAGCTTGATGCGGGCAAGCGCGTCGTCGAGTGCCGCCGACCAGACCTCCCACCGCGTACCCCGCGGCATCGGGTAATTGCGGTTGGCGCCCAACCCATTTCCCTCGCCTTCCTCGTCGGCATGGCCGAGGAAATAAGGAAAGGCATGGATGGGATCGCCATGCAGCGAGGCCGTGAAAACATCGCCGCGCCGGTAGAATATGTCCTGCGTGCCGTTGCCGTGATGGAAATCGACATCGAGCACGGCAACCTTGGCCGCGCCCTGATCAAGCAGCCGCTGCGCCGCGACCCCGGCATTGTTGATGAAGCAATAGCCGCCGAAGAGATCGATGCCGGCATGATGGCCGGGCGGACGGCAGAGCGCGAAGGCGAAGCGGTTGCCGGCGTTCAGCCAGTCAGCGCCGGTCAGGGCGCAGCGCATCGATGCGAGCGCCGCCTCATAGGAGCCCTTGGTGATCGAGGTATCGGCGGCATTGGCATAATGGCCGATCATGCCGAGGATATTGTCAGGTACGCGCTGACTGGTGCGCCTGACGGGAAAGGAATTGGCGATCGCCTCGCCCTTGTAGCCGGCCGCAACCCAGCGCTCCCATACAACAGCGAGAAAATCGAGATAGGCGGGATTATGCACCTTGCGCGCTGTTTCCAGCCCATGGGCTTCGGGCGCAACGACATCGGTGAAGCCTGCTTCCTTGACGGCGGCGAGGATCCATTCGGCGCGGAAGGGCGCTTCGAAGGGCGTGACGAGCTGGCCATCATGCAGCTCGGTCTTGGCGTCCCTGAGCTTGTGATCCTCCGAATAGATGACCCGCATCATCCCCTCCTCCATCGCCGGCTTTGTTCTGCTGACAATACGAAGGCTTACATGCATCGCGCCCGATAAAAAAGAGCGGGGCGTGGTCTTGAATGCTTCTGCAAACAACTGCACCTTCTGCCTGCATTTGAGGAATTGGAGGCGGCATGAAACTGCTGATGGTCGATGTCGACGGCGTGTTGGTGCATGGCCGTCCGAGCGACGGATTGCCGCTGTTCACCTATCTGGAGCGCGATCTGGGACTGAAGCTGGAGGTACTGCAAGAGGCATTCTTCAAAACCTGCTGGCCTGACATCGTCACCGGCCTCGATGCGCTGGAGCCGAGGCTTGCGGAAGTTCTCGGCAAGATCGCCCCCCATCTCAGCGCTCGAACGCTGATCGACTACTGGTTCGAAAATGACTCCCGCCTGGACTATAGCCTGCTCGACGATCTCGCCGTACTACGGGCCGGGGGAACGAGGATGTTCCTGGCGACCAATCAGGAGCATATGCGCGCCGCCTATCTGATGGACGAACTCGGGCTCTCCGACTATTTCGACGGCATTTTCTATTCCGGGATGCTGGGTTATCAGAAGCCGGCGCCGGAGTTCTTCCGGCTGGCGACCGAGCGCGTCGGCATCGCGCCCGGCGACATCGCCTTCATCGACGACTACCCCGCCAATATCGAAGCGGCGCGGCAATTCGGGTGGAAGGCAATGCATTGGACATCAACCTCCAAGTTGCAGGATGCCATTGCCGTTTTTTCTCAAGCTCAGTCGGAATAGGTGAAGACGACGATCTGTTCGCTCGGCAGTACAATAAGCTGAACGTTCGAGCCAGTCGTAAAAAAGCCGCCGACGCCGGTGGCACCGTCTTTGATAGCTTGCATCCGTCTGGCCCCAAATCCGGCACAGGACATTGATCCTGCCACAGCGCCATCGCCAAACCATTCGCTTGGAGCGGGAGTTGCCTGCCATGCGGCATAAGAGTATCGATAGCTGTTGTCCCGGGCGTTACCCCTTCCTTGGCGGGCGTCGTGGAAGAACGCGATACCCTGATCCTGGATTCTCTCGATCGTATCCGATTTCAGCTGAAAGAGAACGGCGCCGCATACCTCGTGCCGGATGGGCAGCATGATGGTGCGCCAGTCGAAATCGTTACCCCAGATAACGTTGCTTGTTGTCTCAAGCACGCTTGGCAGAGCCTTTCTGTAAAAGCTCACAACACGGTCCTGATAAACGCAATAGGCCAGAATCAATATGAGAACAGCGCCACCAAATATTCGCGTTCGCATCGTCTAAACGTTCTGCCACATTCTGGATCAAGCCATCCTTGGAAACCGCTACCTGACGCATATCAAAAGTTGATAGTCAATCTTAGCGGCACAACCACTCTAAGCAAGTCCTATTTCAACTCCTTCAAGCCGCAATACGCTTATAGAAAATGGTCGTGTCGCAAAGGCCGCCCTGAGGCCACATCGCATAATCCGGCACCACGCCGACGCGCTGCCAACCGAGACGCGGATAGATCGCCTCCGCATCGCTGCCGGTCGCCGTATCGAGCACGAGCAAGGTCTTGCCGATACGGGCTGCCTCGCGCTCCGCCGCCTCCATCAAGAGGCGAGCAAGTCCCTTGCCTCGCGCGGATCTGTGCACAAGCAGCTTTTTTAGATCGCCGCGATGGGGCTGGTTCGGCATCTGGGCTGCGCCCACTTGCACCGTGCCGACGACCCTGCCCTCGATCACGGCGACAAAAAGCAATGTCGCGCCGCTTTCGACGCTGTCGGCTACGCTCTGCCAATAAGGCAATGCGTCGGCAGGTCCATAAGGCTGCATGAAGCCGACGGACGCACCGCCATTGACGCAATCGGCGAGCACGTCGCAGAGATCGGAGAGCATCTCGCGAGCGTCGACAGCGGAGAGAAGACGAATATCGGGCATAAAAAGATCCTTGAGTGTTATGAACGGCCGCGATCGAGGATGACGCTGTAGCGCGCCGGCACCTCGCCCGGATTATGGAAGGCGTGGCCATCGCCAACGCCCATGAAAAGACAATCGCCAGCCGTGAGGCGATGAATGGTGTCACGATGCGTCACCTCCATCTCGCCCTCGAACAGCCAGACATGCTGGGTCATGCCGGCGCTTGCCGTATTCGGCGGGAAGATGACGCGCGCGCCGGCAGGGAAGATGACTTCGACGACATCGACCTTCGATTCGGTTCCCGGCGGCGAGACGGCGCGCCTAACATAGCCGGTGCCGGGGTCGCGCCAGATGGCCTGCTGATCGCGGCGGGCAAGCGGCGACACCTCCTTATCCTCCTCAGCAAAGAAGGCCGAAAGCGAAAGGCCGAGCGCAGCGCAGAGCCGCGACAGCAGCGAGGCCGTCGGGCTCGCCTCCGCCCGCTCGATGCGCGAGATCATGGCACGGCTGACGGCCGAGGCATTGGCAAGCTCATCCAGCGTCAGTCCGCGGGCGATGCGCAACTCCTTGATGCGCACGCCGATCGCCAGTTCCAGATCATCATCCGCCATGACTCATGTCTCACGCTTCGTGATTCTACTATATGAGAAATACACGATCACATGATGGAATCAAGTATGTTTCGACATGGCTCGACGGCGGACCGGAAAAGGCTAACATAACGTGAAGATAGCCGCCAAAACCCCGCTTTTCCGCTTTGCGGCGCGGGGCGGCGCTGCTATATGGCGCGCATGAGCACCAATTCCACTACTCCGCTTTCGCATATCCGCAACTTCTCGATCGTGGCCCATATCGACCACGGCAAATCGACGCTGGCCGATCGCCTGATCCAGACGACGGGCGGCCTTGCCGAACGCGAGATGTCGGAGCAAGTGCTTGACAATATGGAGATCGAGCGCGAGCGCGGCATCACCATCAAGGCCCAGACGGTGCGCCTGCACTACAAGGCCAACAATGGCGAGACCTATATTCTCAACCTGATCGACACGCCCGGACACGTCGACTTCGCCTATGAAGTCTCGCGCTCGCTGTCGGCCTGCGAGGGCTCGCTGCTGGTGGTTGACGCCTCCCAGGGCGTGGAAGCGCAGACGCTAGCCAACGTCTATCAGGCGATCGATAACAACCACGAACTCGTCACCGTCCTCAACAAGATCGACCTGCCGGCGGCCGAACCCGACCGCATCAAGGATCAGATCGAGGAAGTGATCGGCATCGACGCCTCCGACGCCGTGCTGATTTCGGCCAAGACCGGCCTTGGCATCCCCGACGTTCTCGAAGCTATCGTGCACAAGCTGCCGGCGCCGAAAAGCGCAGGTGGCGAAAAGGCACCGCTCAAGGCGCTACTGGTTGACAGCTGGTACGACACCTATCTCGGCGTCATGGTTCTCGTGCGCATCATCGACGGTACACTCACCAAGGGCCAGACCATCCGCATGATGGGCACGGACGCGAAATACCAGATCGAGCGCGTCGGCGTTCTCACGCCGAAGATGGTTGCCGTCGACAGCCTTGGCCCCGGCGAGATCGGCTTCATTACCGCTTCGATCAAGGAAGTCGCCGACACCCGCGTCGGCGATACGATCACCGAAGACAAGCGTCCGACTGCCGAAGCGCTGCCGGGCTTCAAGCCGGCACAGCCTGTCGTGTTCTGCGGTCTCTTCCCGGTCGATGCCGCCGATTTCGAGGATCTGCGCTCGGCCATGGGCAAGCTTCGCCTCAACGACGCCAGCTTCTCCTTCGAGATGGAATCGTCCGCCGCCCTCGGCTTCGGTTTCCGCTGCGGCTTCCTCGGCCTGCTGCACCTCGAAATCATCCAGGAGCGCCTGGAGCGCGAGTTCAATCTCGACCTGATCGCGACGGCGCCTTCCGTCGTCTATCAGCTTACCATGACCGACGGCACAGAGATCGAGCTGCATAACCCGGCCGACATGCCCGACGTGGTCAAGATCGCCGAATTCCGCGAACCGTGGATCAAGGCGACGATCCTGACGCCGGACGATTATCTCGGCTCGATCCTGAAGCTCTGCCAGGACCGTCGCGGCATCCAGACCGAGCTGACCTATGTCGGCAACCGCGCCATGATTACCTATGACCTGCCGCTCAACGAAGTCGTCTTCGACTTCTACGACCGCCTGAAGTCGATCTCCAAGGGCTACGCCTCCTTCGACTACAGCCTGACCGACTATCGCGAGAGCGACCTCGTCAAGATGTCGATCCTCGTCAATGCCGAGCCGGTGGATGCGCTCTCCATGCTGGTGCACCGCTCGGCCGCCGAAAAGCGCGGCCGTGTCATGTGCGAAAAGCTAAAAGACCTGATCCCGCAGCACATGTTCCAGATCCCGATCCAGGCCGCCATCGGCGGGCGCATCATCGCCCGCGAGACGGTGAAGGCGCTGCGCAAGGACGTGACCGCCAAGTGCTACGGCGGCGACGCCACCCGCAAGCGCAAACTGCTCGACAAGCAGAAGGAAGGCAAGAAGCGCATGCGGCAGTTCGGCAAGGTCGAAATCCCGCAGGAAGCGTTTATCGCCGCGCTGAAGATGGGGGATGAGTGAGCGACTCGAAGAGCGGTACCTCACCTCCCATTGAAGATAAGGCCGCTCGCGTCAGCAAGATTGAGCGCGAGCGTCTCTGGTTGATCGAAAATGCCGAGGCGATTGCAAAGGCAAATGCCTATGTCGAAAGACATGGTTTGCCTTTTGCACGATACCGTCAGTTCTGACAGCGGGCTTCACCACGTCAGCCTTACCCCTGCCCCATATACTCCCTCGTCAGCCCCTCATACTCCTCCATCGCCGGCAGCGCGGCATAGCTATGCTTGGCCGGCGTCGTCACCCATGGCAGCTTTTCGCTCGTCCAGGTCTCCATGAAGGGCGTGAACCAGGTGGCGTCGTCGAGCATGGTGGCGCGGATATTGACGAACCAGTCGACGCCTTCGAGCTTCGTAAATAGCCAGCTCATGCAATGCGGGCAGAAATAGTGATGGATGACATCGCCGTGCAAGCCGCCGATGACAGGCTCGCCTTGCGTCACCTCGAAGCCTTGCGAGGGGATGGCGGCGCTCAGCGAATAGGGGCCGCCGGTCATGCGCTGGCAACCCGTGCAGTGGCAGGCCATGGTGAGCATCGGCTTGGCGCTGATCTTCAGCCGCACCTGCCCGCAACGGCAACCGCCCTCGCTCGGTAATTCCAGCGTGCTCATGATGTCATTTCCTCCCATGTCATGAATTATCGACGCGCGGCACATCGCTGTCGGATTCGACTGTCGCGCGATTAACTAGAGATTCTTTACGATCCTCAAGCCTCTGCGACCTGGGGAAGTTTCGCCTCAGCGCCAATCGTCTGCACCCAGGCCCTTGCGATGGCAAGGCCGGCCGTTTCGGCTGCCGCCGCATGCTTGGCGACAAGTTCCGGATAGCGATCGAGCCAGCCCGGCTCCTTACGCTCGATGGTGTCCCTGAATTCGCCGCGCCAGCGCTCGACCACGGCAGCATTGGCCTCGAAGTGGAATTGCGTGCCATAGGTGGCACGGCCGATGCGGAAGGCCTGGTTCGGCGTGACGCCATTGGCGGCAAGGCGCGTGGCTCCATCAGGCAAGGTAAAGGTGTCGCCATGCCATTCGAAGATGGTGAATTCATCGCCGACATCGGCGAGCAACGGGTCCCGCTTCCCCTCGTCAGTGAGGCCGATCGTCTTCCAGCCGAATTCATGGGCGGTGCCGAGCAGATTTTCGGCCTCGTAGGCACGCGCCAGGATCTGGCTGCCGAGGCAGATGCCGAGCACGGCCTTGTCCTCACCCTCGAAGCGGCGCATCAGCCGCGCCAGCTCCGGCAGATAGGGATGGGTGTGGTCGTCGCGGGCGCTCTGTTCGCCGCCGAGCACAACCAGAGCGTCCCAGGACCTCGTTTCCTTCGGCAAGGCCTCGCCGCCCCAGGGGCGAAACCAGTCGATCTCGGCTCCGGCCTCTTCGAGCGCAATGCCGAGAGCGCCGAGCGGGGTGTTCTTCATATTCTCGATGATGGCGACGCGCATACCGTTGATTCCCGAGCAATGTTACCACCGGAGATGAGCATGAGGCGGCAGGAGAGGCAAGTGGCCAGAGCGTTTCAACACTCAACGGAAATGTCGAACCACTCCGGCCGTCTGTCCTTGCGCAATTCCGGACGGAAAACCGCCTGGCACTTTTCCTGGAATTGCTTTGGCTTGCAGCGGACTAAAGTTGAACCTAAATCTCAGCAAACAACGAAGGATCAGGACGATGAGCGACAAGCCCCGCATCACCATTCTCTATTGCACCCAATGCAACTGGCTGCTGCGCTCCGGCTGGATGGCGCAGGAGCTGCTGCAGACCTTTACCGACAGTCTCGGCGAAGTGGCGCTGATACCGGGCACCGGCGGTGTCTTCGAAATCCGCATCGATGGCGAGCTTTTATGGGAGCGCAAACGCGATGGCGGCTTCCCGGGGCCGAAGGAGCTGAAGCAGCGGGTGCGTGATGTCATCGACCCTGAACGTGATCTCGGCCATACCGACCGCGCGTCGCTGGAGAGCTAAGTTCCTGCTGCTCGGGGCATCAGTCGAAGGGCGAACGGCAAGGCCGGGTGCCGTTGTTGATCGTCGTATAGCTGTCGGTGCCGGGATTGTAGGTCCGGTAGCGCTCGGCGCACCAGGTCTGATGCCGCTTCAGCTGCTGGGCCGCCGAGGGATAGACCGTTCGCGGCGGCGGCGTAAAGGTTTCGCGCGGAGGAACCTGAACTCGCGGGCTGCCAAAGCGGTTGAGGCCTCCGTTATTGGGCGGCGTGATCGGAAGCGGTTGACCTGGGCGGGTGTAGAACTGCCGCTCGCCGAAACCGAAGCAGCCGCGGGAATCGCAGATCACGGTATTGGTGCGCGGCGGAGTGATGAGCTTCCGGGAGTCCGAGGCGGCTGTCGCGAAATCCACCTGCGACAGCGAGGCAAGCGCGAGGACGCAGCCAAACGCGATCCTATGAAAAGCAGCCATGACATACTCCTGTTCCGGACGCTGCGAACCTATGGCGGGCGGCCGCACCTCTTATCTTAGTTGGGGTCATGACGATGGCAAAACCAGTGCTGCCGCAACCGGAACCTATCGATCCACGATGAGTTGATCGCCGCCACCGCTTGCGCCATAACAGCCCGACCATTGCAAGGGAGATTGCCTGTGAGCAGCTTGAAATTCGGCACCAGCGGCCTTCGCGGCCTATCCGCAGACCTCACCGGACGGGCATCGGCGCTCTACGCGACGGCCTTTGCCCGTCATCTGCTGAAAAACGGCCATGCCAAACCGAGCGACCTCATCCTCGTCGGCCGCGATTTCCGCGAATCGAGCCCGGCGATCTCCGCCACCTGCATCGGCGCGCTGAAGCGGGCCGGCCTGACGCCGATCGACTGCGGCACATTGCCAACGCCGGCGCTGGCGCTTTACGGCCTGCAGCTGAAGGCAGCCTCGCTGATGATCACCGGCTCGCACATCCCCGCCGACCGCAACGGCATCAAATTCTACCGGCCAGACGGTGAAATCGACAAGCGCGACGAAGTGGCGATCAGCGAGGAGGCGCTTGCGATCGGCGATACAGTGCTCGACGAAACGCCTGCCGAGGCGGAAAACCGCACGGCCGAGACGGAGGCGCTGTTCCTGGAGCGCAACAAGGGCCTGCTGCCACCAGGCAGCCTCGCCGGCCTCACCATCGGCGTCTATCAGCACAGCACGGTGGCGCGCGATCTCTTCGGTCAGGTACTGACCCATTACGGCGCCCGCGTCGTGCCGCTCGGCCGCTCGGAGAGCTTCATTCCGGTCGATACCGAAGCGGTCTCGGCCGAGACCATCCGCCTCATGAAAGCCTGGGCGCCGGAACATGGGCTGGATGCCATCGTTTCGGCTGATGGCGACGGTGACCGGCCGCTGGTCGCGGACGAAACCGGAGAACCGCTGCGCGGTGATCTGCTTGGCCTCATCGCGGCAAATTTCCTCGGCGCGCAAGTGGTCGTCACGCCGGTCACCTCCAATTCCGGCATCGAGGCCGCCGGTTCCTATGCCGTCACCCGCACCCGCGTCGGCTCTCCCTATGTGATCGCCGGAATGGACGAGGCCATTGCGGCCGGCAAGGCCAATGTCATGGGCTTCGAGGCCAATGGCGGCACGCTGACATCAAGCCGCTTCACCGTTGAGGGAAAACCTTTCGAGCCGCTGCCGACGCGCGACAGCTTCCTGCCGATTCTCGCGACGCTCTACGCCGCCGCCAAGGCACGCAAACCGCTTTCGGCCGTTGCCGGCAGCTACCGCCTGCCCTTCGCCGCCGCCGACCGTCTGGAGAATTTTCCCGTGGAAACCAGTGCCGCGCTAATGGCCTATCTGCGCGCCTCCGACGCCAATCTTTCGGATTTCCTGAAGCCGATCGCGACGGTGGCTTCCAAGAGCGATATCGACGGCCTGCGGGTGACACTTGTGGATAACCGAATTATCCATTTCCGCCCTTCCGGCAATGCCCCGGAAATGCGCTGCTACGTGGAAGCATCGAGCGAAAGCGAGGCAAAGGCCCTGCTGGAACAGGGGCTTGGCCTGATCAGCGCATGGGCCGCAGCCCGGGTTTGACCCGGGCTCCACCCGCTTTTTTCACGATTGCCACGAAAACTTCAAAAACCCTGTTGACACCGGACGGCCACCCCCTTACATGCGTGTCCGTCGCCCAGATGGCGGAATTGGTAGACGCGCAGGTTTCAGGTACCTGTGCCGCGAGGCGTGGAGGTTCGAGTCCTCTTCTGGGCACCATTTCCCTTTTCAATTCGGTTTATTCCTATATGGATTTTTTTAAATCCATATGTTTGAAGCCGTTGAGATCTCCACCAAATCGGGATTTCTTATTTCAGGTTCTGCCAATCCGATTTCGCCGGAAGCAGTGGGATCACGATAGATCTACGACTCCGACAACCGCTCTTGATTTGGCGAACGGCTCATTCGGTTTCCAGTTGCCGATGAGCTCTTCCGGCATGATATTCATACTTTGATTACGAGCCCGACGGGCAACGCAAAACCTGCATCTCCGGTGAATATCCGGAGGCACCCTCGCTATCCGGCCGATTGCCAGCGTCAGTTTCCAATATTTTTCCCGTTCCGTACCAGATCATACTGACCGCTATGAGCGACACGACTCCGTCCGAGACGTAATGCCAGCCGGTACAGACCGACATGAAAGCGATCGCGGCAAAGAAACCCCAAGCAATGATACCCAGCCAGCGATTGAGGCTCGCCAGAAAGAAGGCATTTAGCGCGGCAACCGCCACATGAATGCTTGGCATGGCGCTGATGCCGCTGCCGAGATAGGGCCGCCCACTCTGATACGCCTGGAACAAATAGTTGGAGACCGGCCATGTATCCGAGACATTACTCAGACGCTGCATGGAAGTGGCAAGATCGGCAAAACGATCGCCACCGTAAATTCGATCATAGAAAATGGGGCCGACTGACGACAGCGCCATAGCGAGAATAGTTCCGCAAATGATCAAAGTCAGAGCGTGAGCAAGCAGATATCTGGCACCGCTCTTCCGATCCGACCAAAAGCCAACGAAAACGAACATAGCGAACCACATCACCTGCCAGGCGATTTCATACTGGAACGCCAGAATAGCAAGCGTCGGCCTGTTGAGTATCATGTGAGCGAAGACCCATGCGTCAGCGCCCAAGATGGTTCGATCTATGCTGGCCAGCAGAGGATCGGCATAGAAGGGCTTGATTTCGGGGATCGCGATCTTGAAAGTCGTGAAAGCCGTAAGGAACAGCAGGAAGCACATGACAATGGCCGCCGTCTGCAATCCACCGTTGTGAAGCATGCGCACCGCGCCCCGCAGTGGGGCCTTCTTGTCTGTCAGAATACCTCCGGCGATCAGGCTGACGAACAAAATCGTAGCAATGCCGATAGGCAATGTCTGGGCATAAATGCCTAGCAAAGTGAAATAGCGGAAGGGCCAGACGACCACTGCGAGCCCAACATATGATGCGCAAACGCCGAAGAGCGCAGCCCAGCACCGGCTTGCACTGCTCTGTGCTGTTACTGCGATGGAAGGGGACCGGCCCGACATGAACTCAAACTCTTAAATTGAGACGGTGAAATGTACCTTGAGTTGCGTTACCAATTGGTTTTTGCTTTCACTTGAAGCACGGATCTGCAGATGATTTTCTTGGGTGCGAATATATGCCGTTCTCATGGTAGTTATTCGTCCGAAGCGGGAAGCTTTCCAAACGACTCTCCGAAACGAAGCACGAGCCAGCCCGCAAACGGTTGACTGTCGCGACCGCCGCGACGTAGTAAAGAGAAACCTCGAGGGATTTTTGATGGATCACAAGAGCGACTGGTACGATCTCATCGTCGGCAACGGCAATGTCAATGAAGGGCTGGTGAGGATAATCGGTTTCATCCTCGCCGTGATCGTGATCCTCAGCCTAATCTTCTGGATGATCTGAGGGGTTTCGATCCGGATGGTCCGCGCGCTTCACTACGTCTGTTGCATATCGGATCTAGTGAAGGCTCCCAGGGTCCGGCCTGACGCTAAGCCCTGCCTCTTGTGCTGCCTCCAGAAAAGCCTTCCGCGATTCCTCCGCGGAGGCCATGCCGAGCACGGCATCGAGGCATATGAGCACAGCCTCATCCACAACAGGCCCGCCAACCACCGGCCATTCTTCGCTCAAGCAGTTCGCCGCATCGAGTGCATTGGTTATGATCGCATAATTCCCGGCGCCGCCTAGATCGACTATGACGGGATTGTTCCAATCACCATACTCCATCCTCACGCCTCCTCGATATCGAGCGTGATCAATGCCGCTATCAGAAGCGATCCGGTGCCGTCCCATGCGGTGGTTGTCCTGTAATAATGCATGAAATCAACTCCTCCCTGACGCCATGAGGCGATAACGGGAGCGGCGGCGAGAAGTTCCTGGGCGCAGATCTGCCGCCGGATTTTCTTGAGCCTCATCGGCTCGTCCCGCTCACCGAAGGCTTCTTGCCATGCATTGGTGCCGATCACTCCTCCTGCGCTTCGCGCTATGCGCAAACCTCCATCCCATTACGGCGCTAGCTTCCCCGCTTCCGACTGGTTAACTTTTGAAGCAGGGAGGTGAGACGAATAAGGGGAACAACAAAATGGACCACGTCTACAATCTGCTCTGGCTTGCCTTCAGCGTCGCTCTTCTCTTCGCCGCATTGAACCGGCGGCTAGCCGGAGATTTCGTCACCATGTGGTATCTACTCGTCATCACAGCCGTAACTGTGACGGCCTGGGCAGGCTTTTTTCCGACCGATATGGCGAACCTGCGGGCTGGCTAATCTGCGGCCGCATGTCCACGCCGATTGCGGCAGCCGCCGTTTCGTTGCCTGCAAAAAAGCCGCCGAAATCTCTTTCGGCGGTTTGGAATATGATCGAAGGTCTGGCGAGCGTTCTAAAGTGGGAAGCGATCTTTCAGATTCGCTTCCCACACTTTAGGTCTTTGATTTTGCGCATGTCGTTGTCGCAAAACCGCTGCACACTTTTGCGCGACATGCCCTAAAGCTTCGGGCTCAGCGGCACGATGGCGGCAAAGCGCAGCCAATCCTTCTGCGCCTTCGGCGTCCAGGCGGCCTCGGCGATGGCCGGTAGGCGCGGAAAAACGAGGCGGTTGAAATAGTCGCGGGAGATAAAATTTTCCTGCCAGATGCAGGCCTGCACGCCCTTCATCAGGTGCTTCAGCTCATCGGGAAAATCACCCTCGGCCTCGTAGGCATAGGTATGGGCGGGCGGCACCGTTCCCGCCCAGCTCGCGCCCGGTTCCTGCCAGGCATCAGCCTGCACCATGTCGAGGTAATAGGCCTGGCCCGGTGTCATAACGACTTCATAGCCTTCGCGTGCCAGCTCGATGCCGACCTCCGGCTTTTCCCAGGCCATGAGCAAAGTGCCTTGAGGATCGACACCACCGCCATGGGCAACTTCGTTCCAGCCGGCAAGCTTGCGACCGCGTTCGGTGAGCATGGTCTTGATGCGCTTCAGGAAATAGGACTGCAGCGCGAATGTCCCCGATATGCCTTCCCTGTCCATCAGCTTGCGGGCTAAAGGTGAAGCAAGCCAGGAACCATTGGCGACCTCGTCGCCACCGATATGGATATATTCGGAGGGGAAGAGCTCGACCATTTCGTCAAAGACCTTGACGAGAAACTCGTAGGTTAGCTCGATGGCCGGGTTCAGCGCATTGTTCGGGAAGCCTTGTACGGAATGATAGCTGTCGGGAGCTTCCTGCCCATCCGTCAGGTCAGGCAGGGCGACGAGGGTCGCGGTACTGTGGCCGGGGATGTCGATTTCCGGGATCACCTCGATGCCGAGCGCGGCGGCATGGGCAACGATCTCGCGAACGTCATCCTGCGAATAGAAGCCGCCGACCGGCTCGGCGGCATTGCCAAGCTGCGGCAGCAGCGGCTCGTCCGGCCCGCGCAGCACCCCCGTGGTGGTCAGCTGCGGATAGGCACGGATCTCCAGCCGCCAGGCTTCGTCATCGGTCAGGTGCCAATGGAAGATGTTGAGCTTCAGCCAGGCAAGAATGTCGAGCAGGCGAAGGACATCGTTCTTCGGGGTGAACTGCCGGGAGACGTCGAGATGGCAACCGCGCCAGCCGTAACGCGGCCGGTCGGCGATCTGGCCCGATATCGGAAAGCGGAACTTGCCAGGCTCGCGCCGCGCGCCATCGAGAAGCTGTGCCAGTGTCGTCAAACCGTATAGACGGCCCGCCTCGGAGGAGAAGGAAAGCACGACTTCATCGCCGGAGAAGGAAAGCTCATAGGCTTCGCGCGCAAGTGCAGGCCGTTCGACAAAACGTAGCGCCCTGCCCTGCGGTGCGGCGATGAGGCTGAAGGGAATGTGATTGGACGGAAAGAGGCGCCGGAAAAGCGCCTGCGCGGCAGCGAGCGCCTTGACGCTTGCGGCATCGGAACCTTCGGCCGGATAGAGTGCAACCGGAAAATCTTCGCCCGGCTTGACGTCGATCTCCGCCGGCCAGGGCTGGATCGCGTAGGGAAGCTCCAGCTTGCCTTCGGGCAGCAGCGCCGGCGGCGGCTCACTGACGCGATCGGCAAGCAACAGGTCCGAGGTGAAGACTGTGATGTGCGTGCCGTCTTGCAGCGTCACATAGGCGGATTTGGCGCCGTCGGTGCAATGGCGCGCTATGCGGTGAAGTGCAGAGACGGTAAATGTCCAGCTTCCTCCGGGTGCGATGGACAGGCCGGGCGGCGGCGCAAACTCATGAAAATTGGCATTGCGGCGCACGAAGACGGCGTTGTCGCAGGCTTGGGGATCAACGAGGCGCGTCAGGGTCGTGTAGGCGAGACGGAAATTCGAAAGAGGCGCATCCGAGAAATTGAAAAGCGTCAGGGTCAGCCGACCGTGCTTTCCGCCCTCGGGCGACCAGGTGTTTTCGAGATGATAGGAGGAAGGCTGCATGATGTTCCCCTTTGGCAGTGCGCTTCAATAATGTTCGGATTGCGAGAAGGTGTGGGCGAGTTCCGCCTGGCCCGCCGTCAGGCCGCAATCGACCGGCAAGCAGACGCCGGTGATCGCCGCGGCAAGCGGGCTTGCGAGAAATGAGACGGCATTGGCGACATCGACGGGATCGACGACGCGCTGCAGCGCGTACCAGCGTTTGGCTTCTTCGAAGACATTTGGATTGGCCGCAGCACGGACTTCCCAGGCCTGAGTGCGCACGGTACCAGGCGCGACCGCATTCGAGCGGATGCCAAACTTGCCGTATTCGACCGCAACCAGCCGGGTAAAATGCAGAAGCCCGGCCTTGGCGGCGCTATAGGCCGGATGGCCGAAGACGGCCATGCCGTTGACGGAGGCGATATTGATGACCGACCCCTTAGACGCCTTCAGCATATTCTCGACCGCGCGGAAGCAGAGGAAGGCTGCCTCGAGATTGAGGGCGTTGTCGGCGCGCCAGATGGCGGGCGTGGTATCATGAAGGCTGACGGCGCGGGCTGCACCGGCATTGTTGACGAGCGTCTTCACCCCACCGAGATCCGATGCGGCCCTGGCCATGGCAGCGACGTCGTCATCCCCGGTGATATCTGCCTTGAACGTGACGAAACGCTCCGCCGGCCCAAGTTCTCCCGCCGCCTTCTGCATGGCAGCCTCGTCGATATCGACCAGCAGGATGATATCGTGGTCATCCGCCAGGCGCTTTGCGATGGCCCGGCCGATATCACCGGCGGCCCCTGTCACGATGGCAACGGATTTGCTCATATGCTTCCCTCTAATCAGATCTTGAATACTAGTCCCCCAGCAGCTGGCGATCGTCGCCATCACGGTGAGTGACGAGCTGCTGCTTAATACGGCGCAGCGTCACGGTAGCTTGCGGCTGGATACGATAGGCGACCAGACTAGCGAGAATATCCACCACAGCGAGATAGGCGATGCGGGTCGATGTCGGCCGATAGATATTGTCACCTTCCGGAAGATCGACCGGCAGCGTGATTTCCGCAGCATGGGCGACCGGGCTGTCGCTCTGCGTCAGCGCGATGGTCGGCACCTTGGCTTCGCGCGCCAGCGTGAAGGCGCGCACCAGCTCGGCGTTACGGCCGGAGAAGGACGAACCGATCAACACGTCCGTCGGCTTGGCGGCGGCGGCCATCATCAGCTGCATGCTGTGGTCGGAGCTCGCGGTAATGCGAAGGCCTAGCCGGAACAGGCGGTTCTGCAGCTCGGTCGCGATCATCGAGGAATTGCCGCCGGAGCCGAAGGCATAGATCATTTCGGCGCCGGCAAGCCGGTTCGCCGCCCGCTCGATGGCAGCGACATCCAGGCCACGATGCAGCAGGAAGAGTGCATTCTGCGCCTTTGTAATAATATCCTGGGCAACGTCGGCCGGGGCAATGCTCTTCGGCTCGGGCTTCAGATAGCGCATGCCGACATAGGCGGTGCGTGCGAGCTGCACCTTGAAATCGGAAAAGCTCTCGCAGCCTAGCCGCCGGCAGAAACGCGTCACAGTCGGCGGCGATACATCGGCCTTGCCGGCCAGCTCGATGATGGAAGCATTGACGGCGAATTCGAAATCATTGAGGACGATATCGGCGATGCGGATTTCCGATTGTGAAAGCCGGCCCCTCTCTTCCTGCATGGTCGTGAAGATATCCATCAGCCCCCCTTTGTCGCTGGTTCACCCACGTTTGACACGTAGTCAGCGACGCGATCCATCTCAATCTTCCCGATCCCCTCGGCATCTGTGGACAGATGCGGCTCGTCATTCGTTCCCATTTCGCCGGAACCGTGACATGCGATGGCCACCATGCAGTTCCTGCAAATTATTTTCTTGATAAGTTGACAAATGACCATAGAAAGCGGAATTTGACCAGTGAAAATCGCAAATTATGAAAAGAATTTAAATAACGGCGGATACCATGCGTGATCCTTTCAAGAATCCCTTCCCTGCAAGCGATACCGCCAGGCATTCGATCTGGGAGATGCTCGTTCCGCGTGACATCGATGCTTTTCTTGCTGGCGACTGGTCGAAGGTCGCGGGCGATTTCGTCGAGGAAGGCTTCATCGGCATCGACGGCAAGCGCGAGGTCAGTCCGGATAAATGGCGTCTCGCCTTCCCGACGCTGTCAGCCTATCGCGACGAGTGGCTGCGCCAGGCGCGCGACTTCGCCACCCAATCCTTTGCCGAAGACCCGCGCACTGCCATCTTTACCACGACGACGCTCGAAGACATCGAAATTGAGGGCGAAATGGCGCTGGTGCGCAAGAAGTTCGACGGCAGCCTGAAGAAATCGGATGGCGGCATCGACGTTCTGAAGTGGCAGACACTTTACTATTGCCGCCTGCATGAAGGACGCTGGAAGATCTGCGGCTTCACCGGCTACCTGCCGAATCCCATGGAATAGAGGCGACAGCGTTGCGCATTTTCACCGCGGCCCTCGCGACCGAGACAAATACTTTCTCCCCCATCTGCGTCGACCGGCGCGCTTTCGAAGCCTCTCTCTATGCGCCGCCCGGCACGCATCCGGAAACACCGACGCTGTGCTCGGCACCGATCACCGTCGGTCGGCGCATTGCGGCGGAAAAGGGCTGGGAGGTAATCGAGGGTACCGCCACCTGGGCCGACCCGGCCGGGCTTGTCAATCGTCATGCCTATGAGGAACTGCGCGACGAAATTCTTGAGCAATTGCGTGCGGCGATGCCTGTCGATGCCGTTGTTCTCGGACTGCACGGCGCCATGGTTGCGGACGGCTACGAGGATACGGAAGGTGATTTCCTATCGCGCGTGCGCGAGATCGTCGGGCCGGATATCCTGCTCTGCGCCGAACTCGATCCGCACAGCCATCTGACGGCAAAGCGTCTCGCGGCCGCTGATTTCTTCGTCTATTTCAAGGAATTTCCGCATACGGATTTCGTCGATCGCGCCGATGACCTCTGGCGCATTGCCATCGATACGCTGGAAGGCCGCGTGAAGCCGGTCATGTCCGTCTTTGATTGCCGCATGATCGATGTCTTTCCGACCTCGCGCGACCCCATGCGCTCCTTCGTCGACAAGATCATGACGATGGAAAAGAGCGACACCGATATCCTGTCCATTTCGGTCATTCACGGCTTCATGGCGGGCGATGTAGCGGAAATGGGCACGAAGCTGCTCGTCGTCACCGATAACAAGCCGGTTAAAGGCTCTGAAATCGCCCGCAATCTCGGCCTGGAACTCTTCTCAAAGCGCGGCACCTTCATCATGCCACAGATCGACGAGAAGCAGGCGGTGAGCGAGGCGATGGCTGCTGCGTCGGGGCCAGTTGTCATCGCTGATCTCTGGGACAATCCCGGCGGTGGCACGGCAGGCGACGCAACGGTCATCCTGCAGGAATTGCTCGATCGCGGTGCTACCGACACGGCGATCGGCACGATCTGGGACCCGATGGCCGTGCAGATCTGCATGGCTGCCGGCGAAGGCGCGGAAATCCCGCTGCGCTTCGGCGCCAAATCGGCACCGGGCACGGGCAACCCCATCGACGGTCTCGTCAAGATCGTTCGCCTTGTTCCGAATGCCGAGATGCGTTTCGGCGAAAGCTTCGCTCCGTTCGGCGATGCCGCACATATTCAGCTCGACGGAATCGACATCATCCTGAACTCGACGCGCGCCCAGAGTTTCGATCCGAGCCTGTTTTCCGTCATGGGCATCGACCCGACAACGAAAAAGATCCTGGTCATCAAATCGACCAATCATTTCTACGCCTCCTTCTCCAAGATCGCATCGCAGATCCTTTACTGCTCCGCGGGAACGCCTTATCCCAACAATCCGGCGCGCACGCCTTACCGCCGTGCGCGAAAGGATATCTGGCCGATGGTGGCGGATCCCTTTGCAGAAGAACGGAAAGACGCCTGACATGGCTGCCAGTATCGCTCACGACATCGCAGTGGAAATCAGCCCCAAGCCCGGCAACCGAATCGAAGAACTTTCGACCCCTCGCCCGATCATCGACGAAGACCGGCTGGCCGCGAATATTGCGCGCGTGCAGTCCTACATGGATGCGCACGGACTGAATTTCCGCCCTCACATCAAGACGCACAAAATCCCTGCGCTGGCACGCGCCCAGGTCGCCGCCGGCGCCAAGGGCATCAATTGCCAAAAGATCACCGAGGCGGAAGTCTTCGCCAATGCAGGTTTCGAGGATATCCTAATCACCTTCAATATCCTCGGGGTTGAGAAGCTCGCACGCCTTTCGGCTTTGAACGACCGCATTTCCGGCCTGAAGGTTGTGGCCGACAGCACCGTGACGGTTGACGGACTCTCCGATTGGTTCGCCGCCCGCAAGCCGCTGACCGTGCTGGTCGAATGCGATACCGGCGGCGCGCGCTGCGGCGTCCAATCGCCTGCGCAGGCGGCCGCTCTCGGCAAGCATATTGCCGGCAAGCCCGGTCTCGTCTTCGGCGGCTTGATGAGTTATCCGAAGCCAAACGATGCAGCCGCGACACAGGCTTTCCTCGTTGAAGCCGTAGCGCTGCTGAAGAATGATGGCATCGAATGCCCGATCGTCAGCAATGGCGGCACACCGAGCCTTTTCGAGGCTCATCTCGTCACGGCCGCCACGGAGCATCGCGCCGGAACCTATATCTATAATGACCGCTCGATGGTGCGTGCGGGCCATTGCCGAGAAGAGGATTGCGCCATGCACATCCTCGCCACCGTCGTTTCCCGCCCGACCGAAGACCGTGCCGTCATCGATGCCGGTTCGAAGGCTCTGACCTCGGACCTTCTCGGTTTTGCCGATTACGGTCAGGTGGTCGACTATCCCGACGCTGTCATCAAGGGGCTATCGGAAGAGCATGGTGTCATCGATCTGTCGAACTGCGCAGGCTCCCGCCCGCAGATCGGCGACAAGATCCGCATTATCCCGAACCACACCTGCGTCGTTTCCAATCTCTTCGACCAGATGGTGTTCCATCGCGATGGCGTTGTGACCCGCGTAGAAGAGGTGGCGGCTCGCGGTTTGGTCTGGTAAGGCGATCCGCCATCCGCGGGTTGCATTCGGGGCCACCCTCGTCCTTCGACAGGAACATGATGAAGGCTGAGCAAGCTCCGAGCATAAGCTGGGCGAGATTGATCAGCCCTCCTGGTGAGGAGGGCCCAAAGGGCCGTCTCGAACTACGAGGGCGATGGGTTGCTTCCAGGCCTGCTCCCTCAGGAGGCGGCTCGGTTTAGCAGGTCCATATCGATTTCAGCCAGTTCCACCCGCCGCTCGAATGCCTGCCCATTCTCGTCGAAGAGGTGGCAATCGGCGAGGCGGATACCTGTCTTGAGCGGGGCGTCCATGCGGATGGCTGCACTGCCCTCCAGCGTCGCACAGAAATTCTCATCGATGCCATCAGCCGTGGCGTAGGCGACTGTCTGCGCCCCGAGCCGCTCCACGACCGTCGGAACGATGGTCAGGGTCAGATCGCCGTCTCCGAGCTGGACATGCTCCGGGCGGATGCCGAGCGTCAGCGGCTTGCCGACAAAGCCGGGGCGCGGCGTCACGGGCAACAGACCCTTCTGGCCCTTGTAGTCCACCTCCACGCCCGCATCGCTGACGCCTGTGCACGTTACGGGCAGGAAGTTCATCTTCGGATTACCGATGAAGCGGGCAACGAAGGTATTTGCCGGCTTATGATAAAGCTCCAGCGGCGCGCCGACCTGCGATATCTCCCCGGCATTCAAGACGACGATCCGGTCCGCCATGGTCATGGCCTCGACCTGATCGTGCGTCACGTAGATCATGGTTGCCTGCAGCTGGCGGTGCAGCTTCGCGAGCTCGATGCGCATATCGGCACGTAGCGCGGCATCGAGATTCGACAGCGGCTCGTCGAAGAGGAATATCTTCGGCTCTCGCACGATGGCACGGCCGATGGCGACACGCTGGCGCTGACCACCGGAAAGCTGGCCGGGCTTTTCCTGCAGGCGTTTATCGAGGTGTAGAATGCGCGCTGCATTCTCGACCTTGGCCTTGAGCTTGTCCTCTGCCATCTTCTCCACCCGCAGCGGGAAGGCGATGTTCTCGAACACCGACATATGCGGATAGAGAGCATAGGACTGGAAGACCATGGCGATGCCGCGCTTGACGGGCGGCAGATCATTGACGCGGGCGCCGTCGATCTTAATGTCGCCGCCGGTCACATCGTCGAGACCTGCGATCATGCGCAGCAAAGTCGACTTGCCGCAGCCGGACGGACCGACAAAGACGATGAATTCACCGTCATTGACGTCGAGCTCCACCCCCTTGATGACCTCGAAATGACCGTAAGATTTTTTGACCTGATGAAGGTGCAGCTTTCCCAAACTCTGTCTCCGCGCGGCGCCGCCATTTAGCGGGCAGGGCTCCAAAGGCGCCGCGCGCGATGCGCGCGGCCCGGTGACTTGCAGACTTACTTGTACTGCTCGAGATCAGCAGCGGCCTTCTTCAAGGCATCCGCCGGCTGAGCCTGACCTGTCACGACCGACTGAACCATGGCGATCATGACATTCTGGAAGCCCTTATAGTCCTTGAACAGCGGCTCGGGACCACCATAGGCGATACCGTCGATGAACGGCTTCCAGGAAGGATCCTTCTTGACGAACTCGTCAACCATCGGAGACGGGCGCAGCGGCGTGAGGCCGGCACCGCCCTGGAGTTCGTACTCACCCTGCGGGCCGGGAGACGTGATGAACTTGGCGAATTCGATCGCCTTGTCCTCGACGCCAGACCCCTTGAAGACGGCAAGGCTGTCGGTGATGAGCAGCGTGCCCGGACCTTTTGCCGACGGGCCGAGCGGCAGCGGTGCCACACCCCAGTTGATTTTCGTTTCCTTTAGGCGGTAGGCAGCGCCGGAGCCGGCTTGGAGCATACCGACCTTGCCATCAAGGAAGATGGCGCGCATTTCGTTCTGCTCGTAGGCCGTCGGTCCTTCGACCGAATAGGGCGTAATGTCCTTGTAGGCCTGAAGGGCTGCCAGAACTTCGGGGCTGTCGAGGGTGATCTTATCGCCGTCGATGACCTTTCCGTTGTTGGTGTAAACCCAGTGCAGGAACTGGTGCATGGTATTATCGAAGGTTTTGGCCGAGAGGCCGTATCCGGGGATGCCGGTCTTTTCCTTGATCGTCTTGGCGTCGGCGATTTCCTCGGCCCAAGTGGTCGGCGGCTTCTCGGGGTCAAGGCCGGCCTTCTTGAAGAGGTCCTTGTTCCAATAGAGCGCCTTGGTCGAGAAAGCGATCGGCGTACCCCACTGCTGTCCATCGATAGTGACCGTATTTACGATCCCCGGATAATAGGCCTTCTTCTCGTCGTCCGTCATCGGGATCGGAACGATCAGATCGTTGTCAGCGAACTGCTTGAGCGTACGGGAACCGACATAAGCCATGGCGACCGGCGTGCCGGCTGCAGCGAGCGTCGTCGCCTTGTCCTGGCACAATTCCCATCCGACGAGTTCTGGCTTGACGGCCCAGCCCGGATTCTTGTCTTCCCACTGCTTGATATATTTCACATGGATCGGATCGATGCTGTCGCCACAATAGATCCAGCTGATCTCCTTGTCGGCCGCCTGGGCGTTCACAGCGCCAAGCGCGGTGGAGCCGAGCAAAGCAAGGGCAAGAAGCCCCGTCTTGAAATGGAATGTCACGTTTAAGCTCCCGTTCTCTCTGGTGGTTGATTGATTTTATTGCTTCACCGCGCCGGCGGTCAGTCCGCTGACGAGATACCGTTGCAGAAGGAAGATCACGACCAGAGCCGGCGCGATGCCGACGAAACTTGCGGCCATGAGTTCGTTCCAGACGACTTCCTGCCGGCCGAAATAGGCAAAAAGCCCTACCGGCAGCGGCATGTATTCCGTTTTCGAATTGAAGGTAAGAGCATAGATGAACTGCTGCGCGTAGGCCTCGATGAACGAGGAAATCGCAACGACGACGATGCCGGGCATCGCGATCGGCAGGATGACGCGGCGCAGCGTATAAAACTGGCTCGCGCCATCCACATAGGCTGCCTCATCCAGCTCACGCGGGATGCGGCGGATATAGGTGTGCAGCAGCCAGATCCCGGTGGGAATGATGAAGGCCACTCCCGGGACGATCATGGCAAAATAGGTGTTCAGCACGCCGAACGAGCGCATGAGCCGGAATAGCGGGATGAGCAGCACGGCGCCGGAAAACATCTTGACGGCAAGAAAGGCACCCAGCAACAGGCCAGATCCCTTGAACTCGAAACGCGCGAAGGCATAGGCCGCCGGCACGACCAGGATCAGCACGATGATGGTAATCGTGCCAGAAACCAGGAACGAGTTGAAGATATACCAGCCGAAACCCGGCACGCTCGTCCACATGGTGCGGTAGGCCGCAAAAGAGCCGTTCTCGGGAATGAAGCGGTAAGGCGAGGAAAAGAGCTGGCTAAGCGGCTTCAGCGACACCAGGAACCCTTCGATGAAGGGCGCCAGCACGAAAGCCAGAAACAGCAGGATTCCGGCATAAATGCCGATAAGCTCATACCATTTGTAGCGATGAATCATCGAAGGGTGGCTCATCGCTGCTTGGCTCCCATGGAAAAGCGGCTGGTCAGGCGAAAATAGGCAAGGCAGAAGAGCGACAGGAAGATGCAGATCAGCACCGCACGCGCAGCACCCTCGCCATATTTGTAGGAGCCGATCGCCGTTCGGTAGGTGTCGATGATCATCGTCGTCGTTTCACCGTTCGGACCGCCGCGAGTCAAAATCCAGATGATGTCGAAGGAATTGAAGGTCGAGATCAAGGAAAGCATCGACATGGTGACCAAAGACGGCACCAGCAGCGGCAGGGTGATGCGACGGAAGCGATAGAAACGGCCGGCGCCATCCGTCCAGGCCGCCTCATAGAGATCGTGAGGAATCGCCTGCATGGCCGCCAACATATAAAGAGTAACCATCGGCACGCCGATCCAGACGTCGGTGACGATCGTCGCCCAGAAAGCCGAGCTGCCGTAGGCGAGGAACGCGACCGGGCTGTCAACAATGCCGAAGCGTTGCAAGAGGCCGGAAATCATGCCGAACTGGCCATTGTACATCCAGCCCCACATAAAGATGCCGATCGCCATCGGCACGATCCAGGGCGGCATGGTCAGGACACGGAAGAGCGCGCGGCCCGGAACGGCCGAGTTCAAGAGCGCCGCTCCCCACGTGCCTATGATCATCTTGATCGACACGGAGAAGAAGGTCCAGATGAAGGTGCGGACGATAACGCCTGCGAAAGTGTCGTTGAAGATCTTCGCGTAGTTCTCGAAACCGACCCAATTCGTCACCTTCTTCAACGACGCATCGGTGAAGGACAGAATTATCGTGTCGACCAGCGGATAGGCGACGATGACGGTGACATAGAGGAGAGCCGGAAAAAGCAGGAGCCAGGCGAAGATGACCGTGCTGCGTTGAACACCCATCCCGCGCCCCTCCCTAGGCGGCTCTTGAATGAAGCGCTTCGTCGAACTCGTCCCATATCGGTCGGAGATCGACGACGGCCCTCTTCATGCGCGCCTCGTCCATCGAAAGCGCCAGAATGCCGGCTTCCAGCGCATTCTGGGTCGACACCGGCAGGTGCAGGCCCGTCTTGACGTGCGCGATGATATCGGCGGCCATCTGTTCATCGGCGCCGTAATGCTGCGAGAGCGTGGTGGCCGCATAGGTGTTTTCGATCACCTTGTTGCCGGTCAGCATCTCGTGGACGTTCAAATAGCCGCGGATGAAATCACCTTCGGCCATGCCACGCGAGCCCATGATGGCAAAGCGGCGAAACTGATCCGGGACGTTCAGATTGGTGTGGAAGTTCATGCCGACGCCATTGGCATATTCGACGATTGCCACCTGGTAATCGATGATGTCGCCGTCGCTGTCGAAGACCTTGTCCGATCCCATCCAGCCGCTCGGCTTGCGATGGAAGAGTTCGAGATCGTTAATACCTTCCCGTGCCGGGTCGTTTTCCGGAATGAAACTCTTGCGGCCCCCGAAGCTTGCCACCCGCTCCGGCCGCGCGCCGACCACACCATTGTATAGATCGAGGTCGTGGCAGCATTTCTCCAGCATGAAGCTGCCGGAATAATGTTCGTAACGGCGCCAGTCACGCATGAAGAAAGCGCCGTGATAGGGCTCGATATGCTCCGCCGCCTCGATGGAAACGACATGGCCGAGTTTTCCCTCGGCCTGGGCGGTCAGGAGATCGCGGTACATCGGCGAATAGCGCAGGACGAGACCGACATTTAGGCGCTCATGACCGAATTTCGCCATCAGGCGGGCCAGCTCGATACTGTCCTTGATCGTGGTGACGATCGGCTTTTCGCAGAATATCTTGAGTCCAGCTTCGAGGCCGATGCGAATATGATCGAGATGCATGTGGTTCGGAGAGCCGATCATCAGGAGATCGATTTTCTCGTTGGCAATCAGCTCCTGAGGCGTCGCATAGGCCTTCCCGGCAGATATGCCTCGTTCGGTCAAACCGGGCAGGCCCGCCGGCGCCGGATCGACATAGCCAGCAATCTCGAAGCTCTCATCGATCGCCTTGAAGACATAGCCAAGGTAGCCCAGGCGGAATCCCAGCCCAATGATTCCAACGCGCATGCTTTTGAGTTCCCATTACGTAATTTATTTTCGTAAGCTTGGGACAAATTTTCGCATTCGTCAACGACGTTCGCGCATTTTACGAGAAACATGAAATTTATTTTCAGAATGGCAAAACTTGCGCGACATTGGCGCGCTAGCCACGCTCGCCTTGATTGCGATGGTGCTCAACGCTGCTGCTTAAATCGGCAGAGTGCCTGTGGCTTATCTATCCGGGCCGTTATACTGCCAATATTGGTAGTTGGGTTTTCTGGTGCTGCTGGAAACGACGCCATTCTGCTCGCAAACGTAACCGAGGCGTGGCAGGCCACGGTAGAATGGGCCCTCGTGAAAATAATCTGCGTACACGGTGGCTGTGCGGCATTGAAACTTCTCGTCAGCAGCCATTTTTGGCGCAGTAACTCCCGGAAGATCCTTGTAAGGATAGACGGGAGCGACATATGGGTTGGGCAGGAGCGGATTGTCGGCAAGGGCGACCACCGGCATCAAGGCTGCAAGGGACATAGCAGCAATGGCGATTTTCGATTTGACCCACATGAACTGCAACGCTCCTTTGCACCTGCGAGCGCAACGATCATACGCCGCATGCAATAGATATAATGGGGCCGCAGTCATGCGCCAACGGGTTCCGCGACCAAAATCGCGCGTAAGCGGCGGTTTTCATCCAGCCGCGGCCGGCCATTCACGCTACGTTACACCAAACAAAATGCTTTTATCTGCAAATACAACACAGACGTGCCGCCGCAGTTTGCGACAAGTGATAAGCATGTTATATAGTGTGGAAATTGTCATCTTAGTTGCTGTCGCCACGATTTCTGTTTGCAGGAGTAATAGTCATTCTCGAACAGATTAATCGTCTCCCTCCCTTCCTCGATCCCGGAACCGCTGATGATATCGCTCAGCAGGTTTCTATCTATGTCATCAATCTCGATCGCTCGCGTGATCGCTGGGAACGGCTGTGCAAACAGGCGGTCGAATACGATCTGCATCTTACCCGCATTCCCGCCGTAGATGGCCGCATCGTCGCTGACGCCGACCGAGTCGATTTCCACCCCCCTTCATTCACGTATCACAACGGCCGCAAGCTCCTGCCGGGAGAATACGGATGTTATCGCAGCCATCTCATCGCCCTTGAGCAATTTGTCGCCAGCGGCGACAGGATGGCGATCATCATGGAAGATGACGTCGAGCTCAACGAGAGGCTGATACCGCGCGCGATCGCGGCGATGGACGGCGCCAAGGGCGCCCGTCTCGTCAAACTCGTCAACCATCGTCTCGTCGGTTTCAAACCGATCCACGAAACCAGCGAGAATGACGTTGTCGGCCGTTGCATGCATGGTCCGCAGGGATCAGCTGCCTGTTACATCGTCAACCGCAAGGCCGCCAAAAAGCTGCTGATGACGCTGAAGCCCATGCTTCTTCCCTATGACGTCGCCCTGGAACGCGGCTGGTCCACCGGCGTCGCGACGTTCACGACACTGGAAAATCTCGTCGATTTCAGCCCCCACCGCGCCGATACCACGATCGGCAAGCGCGTGCATTACCGCGCCGTAAAGCGCCATCCCCTCTTGCGGCTGACGGCACATTGGTTCCGCACCTGCGATCAGGTGCGGCGCTGGTACTACGCCATTGCGGTGAAACGGTAGCTGCCGGTGTCGCGGCAGGACACGCGTCTATAGCTGTACGACGTTATCAAGGTTCGGCTGGTCGACCGTCAGATCCGCCTCACGCTCGCGATAGACGAGATCGACCACTTCGCTGCTCGGCGTATAGCCGGAAACGAGATTTTGCAGCATGGTTCTGGCCAAGGGAATATCGTTTTCATCCAACGCCGCCTCAAGTGCAGCAAGCCGCTTCAACAGCTCCGGCCAAGGCAGGAAATCCTCCTTGGCCTGCATGATGCGCGGATGACTGGTCGGCTGCGGATTATCGCCGATCAACAGCTCTTCATAGAGCTTCTCACCTGGCCGTAGGCCGGTAATTTCCAACTCAATATCGCCGTCAGGCTCGTTTTGGTTCCGCACGGTCAAACCGGACAGTTCCACCATGCGACGCGCCAGATCGGCAATGCGCACCGGTTCGCCCATGTCGAGCAGAAACACGTCGCCGCCGCCCGACATCGCGCCCGCCTGGATCACAAGCTGCGATGCCTCGGGAATGGTCATGAAATAACGGGTGATATCGGGATGCGTGAGCGTGATCGGCCCACCATCGCGGATCTGCTGGCGAAAGAGGGGCACGACGGAACCGGAGGAGCCGAGCACGTTGCCGAAGCGCACCATGGCGAAATTGGTGCTATCGGCACCGGGCTTGCGATCGGCATCCATCGCCTGTAGCACCATTTCCGCCAGCCGCTTGCTCGCACCCATGATGTTGGTCGGACGCACGGCCTTGTCGGTACTGATAAGAACGAAATTTTCGACGCCATGTTCGCGCGCAGCCTCGGCCGCTATCTGCGTTCCCTGCACATTGTTACGGATGCCTTCGGCGGGATTGTATTCGACGAGCGGCACATGCTTGTAGGCGGCGGCATGATAAACGGTCTTCGGCCGCCAGGCCCGCATGATCTGCCTCA
The DNA here is from genome assembly GCF_054558365.1 of Rhizobium sp. No.120. NCBI lineage: Bacteria > Pseudomonadati > Pseudomonadota > Alphaproteobacteria > Hyphomicrobiales > Rhizobiaceae > Rhizobium > Rhizobium sp. No.120. Next base: position 137,047 of record NZ_BAAJNQ010000002.1, on the reverse strand, counting down.
TCCGCTGGCCATCCCGCACAGACGCCAGGAAGGGAATGATACGTATATCGGCATAGCCGGCGGAGGCGGCCGTCCTCTCCAGCTCGCCATGGATGGCATAGAGGGCGAATTCGCTCTGCTCGATCAACAGCAGGGCGGTCGGGCCGTTCTTCAAAATCTGGCGGCAGAGCTCGCTGCCGATCGAACCGCCGGCGCCGGTGACCATGACGACCTTATCACGAATATTCTTCTCGATCAGACCGCGGTCGGGAGCGATCACGTTACGGCCAAGCAGGTCTTCGATGTCAAGCTCGCGCAGATCGGAAACCGCGACGCGGCCCTGCGCAAGCGCTGTCAGATCTGGCATAGTCCGCACCGTGACGCGAGCCTTGCGCATATCCTCGAGGATTTCGTTGCGCCGCTGCCGTGTGGCATTCGGCAGGGCGAGCAATACGCCTTTGATCTCGCCCGAGACCACGAGCGCCGGCAGATCGGCAGGATCGTAGATCGGCAGTCCGCCCATGATGCTGCCATGCAGATTGCGATCGTCGTCAAGATAGCCGACGACGTTTAGCTCCGCGCTATTGGCAAGGGCGCCTGCAAGCTGCCGCCCTGACGCGCCGGCGCCGTAGATCAACACTTTTCCGAGCTGATTGCGGTTGAGAAGGCGCTGATAGGCGTTGCCGAGCCAGTAGCGCGTCCACATGCGCGATAGGCCGATCGCGATCAGCAGCAGCAAGGGCTGCAATATGCCGACGGTGCGGGGTACGCCCGGCACGCTGATGGCGGTAAAAATCGTCATGAAGGCCAGCGCATAAATCGCCACCGCCTTGACGACCGTGACGAAGGCCGAAAGACCGGCATAGCGGAAGATCGCGCGATAGAGGCCTAGCACGATGAAGATCGGAATGGCGAGCAGAAGCGAGACGATGGCCGGCAGCCACTCGACGCCTTCGAGGATGACCCAATCGTCGAGGCGAAGACAATAGGCGAACCAGACCGTCAGCACGCACAGGCTGGCGTCGACCAGCAAGGCAAGCGCGCGCTTGGTAGAGCGCGGCAAGGCCAGAAACGGCAGGACGAGTTTATCCGCGGGCACCATCGGTCAGCTTTCCCTGGCGCCAGTCGTCGGAGCAGCGCACCGCTTTTCTCGCATAGATTGTCTCACAAAATACCATACACCACCTAATGACCGGATTGCGCTTCTATTAGCAAGATCCAATCATCCGCAGCGCCGATTTACATTTAGAACAGTCGGCGCGCAATTGCATCCTCAACGCTGAAAAAGCCAGTGACAGGAAAAGATGGGATCGGCGGTTACTTGCCGAAATAGCTGCGGATAACGGGATGCCGGAACAGACCGAGGAGAACAGCAAACGCCATGCCGAGACCGGCACCGAAGATCGCTCCGGCGATAAGACCGGCCACCATCATTACCTTGCGGCTCGGCCCATCGGCCTTTAGCGGCGCTTCCGCCTCGGAGATCACCCGGATGTTGCTCTGCGAGAGATCGTGGGCATCGCTCGCCTGCCCGGATCGTTTCAGAAGCGATTCATAGAGATCGCGGGCCGCGGTCGCCTTACGCTGCAACTCGTTCAGGCCGACAAGTTTGCTTGATGTATTGACCTGTGAGGCCTTTTGCACGGCGAGTTCCTTGGCGACATCCTGTTCGGCTTTCTGCGCCTGCTCGTAATCTGCACGGGCCGAGGTCATCTGCCGCTGCAGCTCCGCGCGGATTTCCGCGGCGAGGCTATCCAGCGATGACTTCGCGGCAAGCAGGCGCGGGTGGCGGGCGCCGAGCTGGCTCTGGAGGCTGCCGACATTGGCGGCCATCGTCGCATATTGCTGCCGCAGGCTGCTCAATGCGGTCGACGTCACCCCCGCTGAAGGATTGTTGGAGACGACCTCCTCGAAGCTCAGCTTTCCGGCTGCATCGGCTCGAGCTTTCGCCTCGATCGTCTTCTGCTGGCTGGTGATGAGCAGGTCGTTCAGCGCAGTCAGGCGCTTGTCGGAAATCAGATTGCCCTCGACGGCGACCATATCGTTGTCGGCGCGGTAGGCCTCGACAGCCTTCTCGGCTGAAAGCACCTGCTGGCGCAGATCTTCGAGGCGGCTGTCCAGCGCCGTATTGCTGCTCTTGTAGCTGTTCGACGCCGCCTTGCTCTCCTCGGCCAAAAAGGAGGTCACGAGCTGATTGGCGATCGCGGCCGATTTCTGCGGATCGCTCGTCGTCACTTTCGCAGTCACGACATAGGTGCTGGATTCGCGGGCGATCAGGATGGCTTTTGCCAAGGCGGCCGTGGCCACATATTTTGCCGCCTCGCCGGTGGCGCCGCCATTGAATTTCGGGTCCTGATCGAGTTTCAGCGCATCGACGACGCGACCAAGCACCTTGCCGGAAGACAGGATTTGCGTCTGGCTTTCGATCATCGTCGTGATCAATTCCGGTGGCGTCGGCGCCTGCTGAGCGGAATCAGAGCCTCCGACGGGGCGGGGGTCGAAGTAGAGGCTGGTTTCAGCCGTGAATTTCTGCGGAATAAGGGGAATGACTGCGCCGCCCAGCAGGGCGCCGGCACTCGCCAGGGCAAGAACCACAAACTTCTTCGCCCAGATCGAAGCGATGGCCGATCGAAGATCGAGCAACGGCAACTTTGCCGTCGATGCCGTCGAAGCAGCGGCAGCCATCGGCGAAGCAGCAACCAGCTCGACGGTCGGCGTCGCCGCAGCAACAACGGGCGGCGCAACCGCCTGCTCCTCTACATCGGATCGCTTCGACGGGCTTTGCGGAACAGCGGCAGCCGCGACGGGAGCCTCAAGCTTTTCGGAGTATGCTACGGGTTCGGCTGCGACAACGAAATCCCGAGGACGCAAGACAGGACTGCGCAGGCGCACGCCATCGCGCCGTCCATCAGACGGCTCGGTGTCGCGCCAACCCGCAAGTCGGTCCGATCGCTGGCTTCGTTCCATTGAGCTCATTACAGACTTTCAGTGCTTCGCAGGCGGATTCCACGCAGCAGACGCGCGAAGTCTAGAAAGGTTTGGCTAACGGAACATTAAGGACGCTTCCAGGAAATCGCGCCGCGGGCATCGACGCAACCCATCCTTTCATCATTGCTCAACACCATAGTTCCTATGAAAAGCCATAGCCGCACGGAAGACAGGGGCATGCTATGACCGCATCGACGACGAAATCTCTGCGACGCCTGCTGGCGGCTGCCGTTATGCTCGCCTTTACGACTGATGCCGGAGGCGCATTTGCCGCCGCGCAACTCTGTTATCGCGGCGTCAATCTCTCCGGAGCGGAATATGGCGAACGCGGCGGGGTCATCAATGTCAATTACACCTATCCGTCCGAACAGACCGTGCGCTACTTTGCCGAAAAGGGCATGAACACGATCCGCCTTCCCTTTCGCTGGGAACGGCTGCAGCCGGTGCTCGGGGCCTCGTTTGACGGTGACGAGCTGAAGCGCTTGAAGGATGCCGTCGACCTCATCCAGAAGCACGGAATGTCCGTCGTTCTCGATCCCCATAATTACGCCTATTACGACAAGATCCAGCTCAAGCAGCCTCCAGCGACGGATCTGGCATTCGGCGATTTCTGGGCGCGGCTTGCGGTGGAGTTCTCCAACCGTAAGGGCGTGGCCTTCGGCCTGATGAATGAGCCGCACGATATCAAGACTCCCGACTGGCTCGAACTTGCCAATACCGCGATCCGCAGCATCCGCACCGTCGGCGCACGCAATCTCATTCTCGTGCCGGGCACGAACTGGACGGGCGCGCATAGCTGGTCCGCCGATGTGCTTGGCGGCGGTGCAAACGGCACGGTCATGCTCGGCGTCAAGGATCCGCTCGATTTCTACGCCTTTGAATTTCACCAATATCTGGATTCCGACAGTTCCGGCACGCACCCGGTCTGCGATGGCACCGACAAAGCCGTAAAGGGCATGAACGACGTCACCGACTGGCTGCGCAAGAACGGCAAACGTGGATTTCTGGGCGAATTCGGCGTCGCCGCCAATGATGGTTGCCTCGACGGTCTCAAGCAGGTTCTCGACATCATGAACGCCAACGGCGACATTTGGCTCGGTTGGACCTATTGGGCTGCCGGCGACTGGTGGCCGCCGGAGGAGCCGCTTAATGTCCAGCCACGCAACGGCCGCGACAAACCGCAGATGAGAGTCCTCGCCGAGGGGCTTAATCGAAAAGTGTCGCTGCCGGCCTCATGTGCGCTGGTCAAGCCTGCGAAATGACCCAAGACGGGCAGCCGGCCCTTTGTCGCGAATCATCGGCCTGATATGCTGCCGCCGCCAGTGAAGAGGTTACCACTCCGGATATCTGATGCAACGTTCAGGCGAAAAGCAGCCGATCAATTTCGTCATTCTCACGATTTCGCTGCTGGCGGTCTGCTATAACTGCATCCTTGCCTTCATCAATCACAATATCACACAGCTGACGCCGAGCTCCGTCGTGCTGTCCGAAGTGCTATTGCAGGTCGCCGCCTTCACCTACCTGCTGACGAAAGGCATATATGAGGAGGACATAGCACCGCTTCTCTATCTGCTGTTGACCATCGTGCTGACGATCTTCGTCATGGCCATCAACAAGCAGGCCTACATCGATCACCTCCGCAACGTGATGATCATCTTCGCTTTTTCCATCATGGGGCGGCTGGCCAACGAGCGCACCGTCAAGCTTGCCTTCAAGATTTCATGCTTCATCGTGCTTGCCGTGCTTGTCCTGGAAATCGTGTCGGTCAAGCAATATGTCGCGCTATTTCATCCGGCTGAATATTTCCAGAATACGCGCGGCGTGCCGCCGGCGACCTATAGCGATCTCGGCCTGTTTCGCGGCGCGCTCGGCTTCGAGGGCCGGTTTTCCTTCGGCCTCATCGACCATCGATCGTCCTCCATCTTCCTGGAGCAGGTCTCGCTTGCCAATTTCTGCGGCGTGATGGTGCTGTATCTGATCAGCTTTTCCAATCGTCTCGGGTTGCTGGACCGACTGCTGTTTTTCTCGACGGTCGTGTTGATCCTGCTCACGAATGACACACGCACGATGCTGATCTTCAGCCTTATCTGCGTGGCCGGCTATTTCATCTATCCCTGGCTCCCGAAGACGCTCGACCTGCTGACAATGCCGGGGATCATCGTAGTCGGCTTCGTCATTCACGCGCTCGAGCCTAGCGTGACGGGCGATAATTTCGTCGGGCGCATCAATGGAACGGTCAAAGCCTTCCTCGGCATGGAACTGCAGAGCACGATCGGCCTGCAGCTCGATCAGGTCGGCATCTTTTTCGACAGCGGATATGTCTACATCATCTATGGCGCCACCATCTTCGGCCTGATCCTGTTCTGGCTCTACGCCTCGCTCTATCCGGGCGGCGAAACGGTCAATCAGCGACGTCTCGGCCATGCGCTTTCCCTTTTCCTCTTCCTCAATCTGATGATCGGCTCGACGGCCATCTTCTCGATGAAGACGGCCGGGCTCGTCTGGCTTCTTGTGGGATTCCTGAAATTCAACGAGGGGAGTCTGGCGAAACGGCCGCAAGAGCTTTCGCTGGCAACCAACAGCTGAGGCGGGGATGCGCCGTTCGAAGGCGCAACGGGAACGGCTTTTTGCCCGTCATCCTGCCTAAATATCCGTCGAAACATGGCTGGGGGGAGGTATTTCCCAGACCTCCGATTTCATCTAAGCAGGCGGACATCCTCGGGATAGAAGAGATAAAGACATGACGAGCTATGTATTGACAGTGACGTGCAAATCGACGCGTGGGATCGTTGCGGCGATCTCGAACTATCTGGCCGAGCAGGGCTGCAACATCGTCGATTCCAGCCAGTTCGACGATCTCGATACCGGCAAGTTCTTCATGCGCGTCTCCTTCATTTCCGAGGAAGGTGTCGGCGGACCGGCGCTTGCCGGAGGCTTCAAGCCGATCGCCGAAAAGTTCGCCATGGATGCGGAGATCCATGATGCCAAGAAGCGCATGAAGGTGCTGCTCATGGTCTCGCGCTTCGGCCATTGCCTGAACGACCTGCTCTATCGCTGGAAGATCGGCGCGCTGCCGATCGACATCGTCGGCGTCGTCTCCAACCATTTCGACTACCAGAAAGTGGTCGTCAATCACGACATCCCCTTCCACCACATCAAGGTGACGAAGGACAACAAGCCGCAGGCCGAAGCCCAGCTTTTGGAACTGGTCGAGCAGACCGGCACCGAACTTGTCGTACTGGCCCGCTACATGCAAGTTCTGTCGGATGCTCTCTGCCGGAAGATGTCGGGCCGCATCATCAACATCCACCATTCCTTCCTGCCGTCCTTCAAGGGAGCGAACCCCTATAAGCAGGCCTATGAGCGCGGGGTGAAGCTGATCGGGGCGACGGCGCATTACGTCACCGCCGATCTCGACGAAGGTCCGATCATCGAGCAGGACACGGCGCGCATCACGCATGCGCAGTCTGCCGAGGATTATGTCTCGATCGGCCGCGATGTGGAGAGCCAGGTGCTGGCCCGCGCCATCCATGCGCATATCCACTATCGCACTTTCCTCAACGGCAACCGCACCGTCGTCTTCCCGGCAAGCCCGGGCTCCTATGCCTCCGAGCGCATGGGGTGAGGCGCGAGCGCGCGATTTCGGCTGGCTTCTTTCCCTTTTCGCTCCGACACGCGATTTGATATCACCGGTATCGAATCGCCCGGAGATCGAGGAGAGGACATGTCATTCTACCGCACTGGAACGCTGCTGCTTGTGGCGTTCCTATTATCTGCGCCGGCATCCCATGCCGAAACGGCGGAACAGGACCCTTCCAAGATCGACCTCGCCAAGCTGATCGAATGCACGACCTATGACGTGCCGAGCTACAATAACTTTGCCCTATGGCTGACCGGGCCGGATAGCGTGGCAGCTATGAAGCAGCTCGGTCTCAGCGAGCTGCCGTCGGACAATCCCTTTCTGCGCGAATTCCAGCTTTCGTCGCCTGTGACCGTCTTCGGGCGACAAACGAACAGGATCGTCTTCGCCTCCACGGGGCCGCTTGCGGTGCTCGACGAGGCAGACCCGCATTCACTCGCCAAGCAGCTTGGCGTGATAGCTTCGGTCGACCAGCCGAATAAGTTTCTTGGCGAGAAGGTCGTCCTATCACAGAAGGATCAGCAGGAAAATTCGGATACCGTGCTGGAAACGCGCATCTCGCTCAACGTCTCCACTGTCAATACTCATCCGGACAAGACGCTGGCCGGCTGCAGCTATTCCATCGAGGTCGAATAGGCTTTGACGCCTAGCCGGCTGCATTCCGTGGCCTATCTTCCTCCCCATCGCTCGACAGCCCTATCTGCTTTGGGTAATTTTCTTTAATATGGAATGGTTTAGTGTCGATGCAAATGAACCATCCGGGGGGATGCCATGGCCGACGCCACGCTCGTGAACCGCATGCAACTGCCGAGACCGGACGTGACGCCGGACGAGGCGGCTGAAATCCTGCGGACGCACTACGGCCTGAGCGGAACGCTGACCGAACTTGGCAGCCAGCAGGACCGCAACTACCGCATCGATGCCGGCGATAACGCCTATGTGCTGAAGATTTGCCGGGCGGAATACGAACTGGTCGAGCTCGAGGCGCAGAATGCCGCAATCCGCCACCTGCACGCCAAGCCGGATGCGCCGCGCGTGCCTGAAGTCGTGCCATCTCTGAACGGCCGCGACATTCTCACCGTTACTATCCGCGAACAGGATTATCTCGTTCGGCTGCTCGGCTTTCTTCCGGGTCAGACGCTGACACGTCGCAGGCATCTGCCGCCTGCCGCAGCCGCCGGGCTCGGCGCGCTTTCTGCCCGGCTTGCCCGAGACCTTGCCGATTTCGACCACCCCGGTCTTCATCGAAACCTGCAATGGGACCTGCGGCGCGCCGGACCGGTCGCTGTACAGCTGCTCTCGGCCATTACAGACCACGAGGCACGCGATCGCATCGCCAAGGCAATGGTCGCAGCCGTCAAGCGCATCCAGCCGCTTGCGAGCCAGTTACGCGTGCAGCCCGTGCATCACGATGTCACCGACGACAATGTCGTCAGCCATCCGGATGCGCATGGACAGCTCGTCCCCGATGGCGTCATCGATTTCGGCGATATCATTCAGGGCTGGCTAGTGGGCGATCTCGCCGTTACCTGCGCGTCATTGCTGCACCATGCGGACGGCAATCCTTTCTATATCCTTCCCGCCATCAAGGCCTATCATGCGGTCTATCCGTTGACAGAAGCGGAGGCCAAGGCGCTTTGGCCGCTGATCGTCGCGCGCGCCGTCATCCTTGCCGCCAGCGGCGAACAACAGCTCGCCATCGATCCCGACAACGACTATGTGCGCGGCAATCGCGATTTCGAACGCGAGATTTTCGATGTCGCGACCGGCGCGCAGCCGGATGTGATGGAAGCGGCGATCCTCAAGGCGATCGACTTCGATGTCGCGCCGATCGCGACCGACGGCTGGACGCCAATGCTGCCGGACATCGACCCGTCGCAGATTGCCGCGGTCGATCTTTCCGTCACTGGCCCCGACTTTACCGACGGCAACTGGCAGAAGCCGGATATGGACTGGCGACTGCTTGCCCAGGCGGCAATCGTCTCCGGGGCCGCGGCAACACGCTACGGTGAATTCCGCCTCTCGCTTGCCGCGCCGCTCGACATGGCGCCGCCGCAGAATTTCGCCCTGCATTGCGATATCTGCCTGCCGGCCGGCGCGACCGTTTCGGCTCCCTTCCCTGGCCTTCTGCAGCGGCAGGGCCAGCATTTCGTGCTGGTCGGGGACGACGTGAGCGTCCATCTCGACGGCATCGAGAGTGCTCTGGAGGACGGAGCGGCGGTCGAGCAGGGCGCTACGATCGGAACGATCGGCAGCGAGGGCTCGGCGATCGGAGGCTTGCGCATCCAGCTTTGCCGCGTGCGGGACCTCGTGCCGCCGCTCTTTGCGACAGTGGATCAGGCGGAGGGCTGGTCAGCTATCTCCCCCTCGCCTGTTGCTCTCTTAAATCCCGCATGCGAAGCGCCGCGGCCGGATGCGTTCGCGCTGCTGTCATTGCGCAACGCCCGCTTCGCCAAGCCGCAGAAGCATTATTATGATGCCCCGCCACAGATCGAGCGCGGCTGGCGTGAATTCCTGTTCGACACGCAGGGACGCTGCTATCTCGACATGGTCAACAACGTCACGACGCTCGGCCATGCCCATCCGCGCCTGACGGCAGCGATTGCCCAGCAGTGGTCGCGACTCAATACCAACTCCCGCTTCCACTATACCGCCGTCGCGGAATTCTCCGAGCGGCTGGCAGCGCTGGCCCCGGAAGGGCTAGACAGCGTCTTCCTTGTCAATAGCGGCTCAGAAGCCAACGATCTCGCGATCCGCCTTACGTGGGCGCACACAGGCAAGAGGAACATGCTTTGCCTGTTGGAGGCCTACCACGGCTGGACTGTTGCGAGCGATGCCGTCTCCACTTCGATTGCCGACAATCTGCAGGCGCTGACGACACGGCCGGACTGGGTGCACCCCGTCCTGTCTCCCAATACCTATCGCGGCCCGTTCCGAGGCCCGGACTCGGCGATCGATTATCTCAACGATGTCACGGCTAAATTGCAGGCTATCGATGACAAGGGAGATGGGCTTGCCGGTTTCATTGCCGAACCGGTCTATGGCAACGCCGGCGGCATCGCGCTGCCGCATGGCTATCTTGCTGGGATCTATGATGCGGTACGCCAGCGCGGCGGCCTTTGCATAGCCGACGAAGTGCAGGTTGGCTATGGCCGGCTCGGCGAGCATTTCTGGGGCTTCGAAACCCAGGGCGTCGTGCCCGATATCATCACCATCGCCAAGGGCATGGGCAACGGTCATCCGCTCGGCGCCGTCATCACCCGGCGCGAGATCGCCGAATCGCTGGAAAAGGAAGGCTATTTCTTCTCTTCCGCCGGCGGCAGCCCTGTCAGCTGCATCGCCGGCCTCACCGTTCTCGATATCCTTAGGGATGAGAACCTGCAGGAAAACGCTCGCGTCGTCGGCGAGAGGCTGAAGGTCGGGCTGATCGCTCTCATGGATCGCTTCCCGCTGATTGGCGCCGTACATGGCATGGGGCTTTATCTCGGCGTCGAATTCGTGCGCGACCGCGAAAGCCTGACGCCGGCCACCGAAGAGACGGCTACCATCTGCGAGCGCCTGCTCGATCTCGGCGTCATCATGCAGCCGACTGGCGATCACTTGAATGTGTTGAAGATCAAGCCGCCGCTTTGCCTTACACCCGAGAGCGCCGATTTCTTCGTGAAAGCCCTTGGAAAGGTGCTGGAAGATGGATTTTGACGATCCCGGCGCGCCGTTAACCATTAAGGTGTTTTAGCGGCGCGTGAATTTTAATGCTCTGGGGCATTGTCGAATCTTGCGGCAACTCCTATCTCTGTCCCGGTGATCGGCGAGCCTTACCGGCACAGGTGGCAATACGAAGGCAGTTAAGACAACCTTCCCTGCAACCTGCCCAGCTCGGAATTTTATTTTCCCGATCGTCGATATTTTGACATCTTTCAGAATATGTTTCTGGGGATGCAATCGCTATTATCTACTAATATAGTGGATAATGGTGCACTCACCGCGGGTTCCGCTACTGGGGCCCTAACAAGTACAACGCCAATTGAGGAAGTGACATGCTGAATAGAAAAGTCATTGCTTCGTTCCTTGGGCGGCCCGTGCTTGGCAATGACCGTTCGGGCGCGCTCTCCCGCTCGTGCTGTCGAATGTGACGTTCGTCCTCCTTCCCGGAATAAGACAGTCAATTCGCCATGTCTGCGCCGTGCGTGCGCAGAGGGAGTCTATTTATGAAGAAGCAAGTCATCGAATACGCTGGCGTTCCCGTCGGCATCGTCGTTCCCGATCAGGATCGGCTCAAGTTCATCGCAGTAAAATATCATGTCCATGATCTGGACGAACAGCATTTCAGAAATGCGGACGAAGTGAGGCTCGCGATCCGCGATCTCCTCTCCCGCCAGCAGGCCAAGCCGATTCATGTTTGATGGGTCGGTTCGCCTAGGTTCTTGCCCAATCCCATCACCAGCCCTCACCTTTTGACAGAATCAAGGTGGGGGCTTTTTCTTGAGCTAAGCTTGCCCCATCGGCTGATGTCCGGTGCCCGCGTTCATACGGGAGTCTGCATTCAGGCTTAAAGGGTGCATGCCGGCACTCCTCTCGACCGAACCCATCTTGTCTTTTGACCCTCTTTACGATCCTATCGCCATGACGACCTCGCGTTGTAAACGGCGAAGGATTTTTCATTGGCTGACCTCCTCAACCTCCTGACCGATGTCGAAGACGTCGCTGTCGGGCACTCTACCGATCTTGCGCTCGGTTCCGGCGTTACCGCCATCGTCTTCGATGAGCCGGCTATCGCCTCCTGCACCGTTCTCGGCGGTGCGCCGGGCGGACGGGATACCGCATTGCTGGACCCTGCAATGACGGTCGGCACTGTGGATGCTATCGTACTCTCAGGCGGCTCGGCCTTCGGGCTCGATGCGGCAGGTGGCGTACAGGCAGGTCTGAGGGAGATCGGCCGCGGCTTGAAGGTTGGCGATGCGCTGGTGCCAATCGTGCCGCAGGCGATCCTGTTCGATCTCATCAACGGCGGCAACAAGGATTGGGGGCTGCACTCGCCCTATCGCGATCTCGGCTATGATGCCTTCAAGGCCGCGAGCAAGGGGGCCTTCGCGCTCGGTACCGTCGGCGCGGGAACGGGCGCCACCACGGCGACAGTGAAGGGCGGTCTCGGTTCGGCAAGCTCCGTCAGCAGCAGGGGATACAGGATCGCCGCCATCGTCGCCGTCAATGCACTTGGCTCCGCTACCATCGGCGACGGCCCGCATTTCTGGGCGGCTCCCTTCGAGCGGAATGGCGAATTCGGCGACCTCGGTATGCCTCAAGCGGTCGATACCCGTCTGCGGCTGAAGGGCACCAATATCACCGCCACGACCATCGGTGCTGTCGTCACCGACGCCCAGCTGACCAAGGCGGAGGCGCATCGCCTCTCCATCTCAGCCCATGACGGCTTCGCCCGGGCGCTCCTGCCGACGCATCTGCCACTCGACGGCGATACCGTGTTTGCCGCATCCACCGGCAAGCACCCTCGCGACGATATGCCTGGCTTCATGGAGCTCTGCCACCTCGCCACTATCGTCATGGCGCGCGCCATCGCTCGCGGCGTCTACGAGGCGACGGCGCTGCCGGTCGAAAGTGGGCAAGCAGCGTGGCGGGATCGTTTCGCCAAGCCCGCCGTTTAACGGGAGATCCCGCGCATGCAGATCCGCGCGCTGATCTATTTCGACGAGCTGGTGCGCACCAACTCGATGCGCCAGGCGGCCGAAAACCTGAACGTAGCGCCGACGGCCATCAGCCGTCAGATCGAGAACCTCGAATATCACTTCGGCACGCAACTGGTCGAGCGAAGTGCCCGCGGCATCAAATTGACGGCGGCTGGCGAATTGCTGGCAGAGCGAGCCGGCCGGACGCTACGCGAGCTCGACCATGTTCACCAGCTGATCGAGGACCTGAAAGGCCTGCAGCGCGGCACCGTCAGCATCTATGCCAATGGCGCATCGGTCGCCAATATCCTTGCTCCGGCGCTGGCCGAATTCAGCCTGCGCTACCCCGGCCTACGCTTCGAAGTGACCATTACCAGCGCCCGCGGCGCCATCGAAGCCGTCAACAATGCCGAGGCCGATATTGCGGTGACGCTGTTTGCCCCGCCGCTTTCCGGTACAAAGGTGCCCCTGCGGTCCGAGCTGATCTATGACGTGATCGCCGCTTCCTCACATCCCCTTGCTGCCGCCAGCGAGATCACGCTTGCGAAAATCTCGGCCCACGCGCTCGCGGTTCCCGATCGCTCCTTCGGCGCAAGACAAGCCTTCGACGCGCTATTTGAACGTGAGGGGCTGAGACTCGATCCAGTCTTTGAGACCGGCTCGCTGGAAATGCTGAAGGAACTGGTGCTGCGCGGCGCAGCAATTACCATGCTGCCGGCGCTGACCGTTCAAAGAGAGATAGAGGCGGGGCAGCTCGTCGCGCGGCCCGTTGCGGGCGGCATGGGGGTGCGGACGCCGGTCGATCTCTGCGTCGCGCCCGATCGCCAGCTCTCCTTCGCGGCCGGCAAGCTGCTCGATTTCATCGAGCGCTTCATGCGTCAGCAACTTTCTGCCAAGGGGAGGCAGGATTGAACCCACCACTATAGATGACAAACCAGTGTAGCGGTTTCGGCTACACCGAGCACACATTTTCGGAATTGTGTGTGCGCCTATGAGATGACACTATCCTGAAAAAGGCCGCAAGCCGGGGGGAAGCCGGACATGCGGGCAAAAAAGCAAGGGAACCGACATGACCAAGTTTTCACGCCCGAGCCTGGGCGACGTCGCGCGCCGGCTTGCCTATGGCGCCGTAGTTTCTGCCGGCCTGCTAATGATGGGCCTGACACAGGCTGAGGCCGCAAAGACGACGCTCAATCTCGGCATGAGCGTCGAGCCAACGGGCCTCGATCCGACGATCGCCGCGCCTGTCGCGATCGGCCAGGTTACCTGGCAGAACATTTTCGAAGGCCTGGTTGCCATCGACCAAAACGGCAAGATCGTGCCGCAGCTCGCCAAGAGCTGGGAGATTTCGCCTGACGGCCTCACCTATACGTTCAAGCTGCAGACCGGCGTGAAATTCCATGACGGCGAAGCCTTCGATTCGGCCGCGGCCAAGTTCACGCTCGATCGTGCTCGCGGCGCCAATTCCGTCAATCCGCAGAAGCGCTTCTTCTCGACCATCGCCTCGACCGACACGCCGGATGCGGAAACGCTTGTGCTGCATCTTTCCTCGCCGACCGGCAGCCTGCTCTATTGGCTTGGCTGGCCGAGCTCCGTCATGGTCGGGCCGAAGTCCTCTGCCAACGACAAGACCACGCCCATCGGCACGGGACCATTCAAATTCTCCTCCTGGACGAAAGGCGACCATGTCGACCTCGTCAAGAACCCGGATTACTGGAACAAGTCGGTCGACGTGAAGCTTGAGAAGGTGACCTTCCGCTTCATTTCCGATCCGCAGGCGGAGGCCGCGGCGCTGAAGGCCGGCGATCTCGATGCCTTTCCGGAATTCGCCGCGCCGGAGCTTATGAGTTCCTTAGAGGGCGATGCCAGGCTGACGACCAAGATCGGCAATACCGAGCTGAAAGTCGTGGCCGGCATGAACAACACCCGCAAGCCTTTCGACGACAAACGCGTGCGCCAGGCGCTGATGATGGCGCTCGACCGCAAGACGATCATCGAGGGCGCGTGGTCCGGCTTAGGCACCGCGATCGGCAGCCACTACACGCCGAACGACCCCGGATACAAGGATCTGACAGGCACGCTGCCCTATGATGCCGCCAAGGCCAAGGCATTGCTTGCCGAAGCCGGCTATCCAAATGGTTTTACCTTCACCATCAAGACGCCGCAGATGGCCTATGCGCCGCGCAGTGCTCAAGTGATGCAGGCCATGTTTGCCGATATCGGCGTGACGATGAACATCGAGCCGACGGAATTCCCGGCGAAATGGGTGCAGGACGTTTTTACCGGCCGCAATTACGACATGACCATCGTCGCCCATGCAGAGCCGCTGGATATCGATATCTATTCGCGCGATCCCTATTACTTCAACTACAAGAACCCGGCCTTCAACGAGCTGATGAAGAAGATCCAGCTGACTGCCGATCCCGCCGAGCAGAACAAGCTCTATGGCGAGGCGCAGAGCATTCTTGCCGAAGATGTGCCGGCGCTCTTCCTGTTCGTCATGCCGAAGCTCGGGGTGTGGGACAAGAAGCTGAAGGGTCTCTGGGAGAACGAACCGATCCCGTCCAACGTGCTGACCAACGTTTCCTGGGAAGATTGAGCTCTTTTGCCTACAGGCGCGGACGGGCGGATCGCTTCGCCCGCCGCGAACCCTTTCGAAGCCAACTATTTCGATGCCGGGCATGATCGGCCATGGACTTGCTATGATCGTACTGCTCACCCGCCGGATTTTGGGACTTGTACTGACGCTGATCGCCGTCTCGCTGCTGGTCTTTGCCGTCATGGCGCTGCTGCCGGGAGACCCCGCCGCGATCACGCTCGGCACCTCGGCGACGCCGGAAACGCTTGCCGCGCTCCGGCATGATATGGGGCTCGATCAGCCACTGATCGTGCGCTATGGACAATGGCTCGCCGGCGCGCTGACGGGTGATCTCGGCACGTCCTATACCTATGGCGTTCCGGTTGCAGGCCTGATTGCCGAGCGGCTTGCCGTCACCCTGCCGCTCGCGCTGCTTGCCATCCTGTTGTCGGTTCTTGTCGCCGTACCGCTCGGCGTTGCGGCAGCGGCAAGACGCGGCGGCGTCTTCGATATCATTGCCACGCTGTTTTCGCAGATGGGCATCGCCGTGCCGGGCTTCTGGGTCGGCCTCTTGCTGGTGCTTGTGTTCGCCACCTCGCTCGGCTGGATGCCGGCCGGCGGTTTTCCCGGTTGGGAAAGCGGATTCTGGCCCTCCCTGAAATCTTTGGTGTTGCCCGCCATCGCGCTTGCGCTGCCGCAGGCGGCGGTACTGACCCGCGTGACGCGCTCGGCTGTGCTCGATACGCTGCATGAGGATTTTGCCCGCACGGCGATCGCCAAGGGTCTGTCGCGCAGCCACGTGATTTGGGGACATGTGGTGCCGAATGCGCTGGTGCCGGTGCTCACCATCCTTGGGCTGCAGTTCACCTTCCTCGTCGCCGGCGCCGTGCTGATCGAAAATGTCTTCACTCTGCCCGGCCTTGGCCGCCTCGCCTATCAGGCGCTCAGCCAGCGCGACGTGATCGTTCTGCAGGATGTCGTGCTATTCTTTGCCGGTCTCGTCATCGTCGTGAATTTTCTGGTCGATCTCTCCTATCTCGCCATCGATCCGCGATTGCGAGCAGGAGGTGCGCGATGACTGTAGTCGAGACCAAAATCGCCGCGGCATCTTCCCGCCGCCGATTCCGGGCGCTGCGACGGATGAATCTGATAGCCGGCGCCCTCATCATCCTCGCTCTTATCGGCATCGCCATCGTCTCCCTGTTCTGGACACCGGTGCCGCCTGCGAAGATGCAGATCCTCCACAAGCTGCAGCCGCCCCTCGGCTTCGGACTTCTCGGGACCGATCAGATTGGCCGCGATGTCCTGTCGATGCTAATGGCGGGCTGCTGGAATTCGCTTTCCATCTCCGTTTCGGCGGTTGCGATCGGCGGGACGCTCGGAACGATCATCGGCGTTTCCGCCGCTGCGCAACGCGGCCTATTCGAGGCGCTGGTCATGCGCGCCTGCGACGTGATCTTCGCCCTGCCACCGATCCTTTCGGCCATGATCCTCGGCGCATTTCTTGGGACCGGGCGCTCAACGGCAATCATCGCCATCGCCGTCTTCATGGTGCCGGTCTTTGCCCGTGTCGCGCTCGGCTCTGCCTTGCAGGCCTGGAGCCGCGACTATGTGCTGGCGGCGCGCGCCATCGGCAATACGCAGCTCTCCATCACGCTGCGCCATGTCCTGCCCAACATCATGGGCAGCATCATCGTTCAGGCGACCATCCAGCTCGGACTTGCGATCCTGACCGAGGCCGGACTTGCCTTCCTGGGCTTGAGCGTGCCGCCGCCCGCACCGACCTGGGGACGGATGCTGGCCGATGCGCAGACCTATTTCCACGTCGCGCCGTGGCTCGCCCTCCTGCCGGGGCTTGCCATTGCGCTCTCCGTGCTCGGCTTCAACCTGCTCGGCGACGGGCTGCGCGATCTCCTCGACCCCCGCGAGGCGACGCGCTGAATGAGACATGAAGAGTATAGACCATGACCGAACCTACCGATCTTTCCATCCGAGACCTGCGGCGCAAATTTGCCGACAAGAGCCTGTCTCCCAGCGAATACTGGCTGGCGCTCGAGGCACATATCGAAGCATGGGAGCCGACAATCGCTGCTCTTTATGCCTATGATCCCGAAGATGCCCGCAAGCAGGCGGCTGCTTCAACGGAGCGCTGGGCGAAGGGCGCGCCGCTTGGAACCTTGGACGGCATCCCGGTCACGCTGAAGGAGCTGATTGCCACCAAGGGCCAGCCGGTACCGCTCGGCACGGCCGCGGTCGAGCTCGTCCCTGCTGCCGAGGATGCACCGATCGCTGCCCGGATGCGCGAGGATGGCGCGGTGATTTTTGCCAAAACCACCTGCCCCGATTACGGCATGCTTTCATCAGGCCTTTCGAGCTTTCACAAGCTCAGCCGCAATCCCTGGGACCCAAGCCAAAATCCGGGTGGCTCCAGCGCCGGTGCGTCCGCCGCCGCCGCTGCCGGTTATGGACCGCTGCATATCGGCACGGATATCGGTGGCTCGATACGCCTGCCGGCAGGATGGACCGGCATTTTCGGCTTCAAACCGAGCAACGGCCGCATTCCTATCGACCCCTATTATCTCGGCCGATGCGCCGGCCCGATGACCCGTACAGTCGAGGATGCCGCCTTTTCCATGGCGACGCTCTCGCGACCCGACTGGCGCGACAGCACCAGCCTACAGCCGAACGGGATCGACTGGATGGATCTCGATATCGACCTCCGGGGCATGAAGATCGGCCTAATGCTGGATGCGGGCTGCGGCTTGCCTGTCGAGGACGAAATCCGCGATGCGGTCACCGCTGCCGCCAAACGCTTCGAGGAAGCGGGCGCAATCATCGTCGATGTCGCGCCGGTGCTGACGAGGCAGATGCTTGATGGCCTCGATGCCTTCTGGCGCGCTC
Source organism: Rhizobium sp. No.120 (assembly GCF_054558365.1). Lineage (NCBI taxonomy): Bacteria > Pseudomonadati > Pseudomonadota > Alphaproteobacteria > Hyphomicrobiales > Rhizobiaceae > Rhizobium > Rhizobium sp. No.120. The sequence continues at coordinate 119,280 of NZ_BAAJNQ010000002.1, read as the reverse complement.
GCTTCTGGGGCGACATGACGGCCTTGAGCGAGGAACGTCGCAACAGCATTCTGCCCTATATCTATAGCTGGGCGCAGGGCGGCGCAGAAATCAGCGGCATCGATGCCGTTCGCGGCTTCAACCAGACCTACGAGATGCGCAAGAGCTGCGCCAAGCTCTTCGCGGAGGTGGATGCGGTGCTTTCGCCAACCAATCCGATCGTCTCCTATCCCGCCGAATGGGCTTCACCCACCAATGACCCGGCGCGACCTTTCGAGCACATCGCCTTCACCGTTCCGTGGAACATGTCGGAGCAGCCGGCGGCATCGATCAATTGCGGCTTCTCCCGCTCCGGCATGCCGATCGGCATGCAGATCATCGGCCCCCGCTTCGACGACATGCTGGTGCTTCGCCTTTCGAAGACCTTTGAGGACTGGAGCGGCGGCGTGACGAACTGGCCGAAACGGCCTGGATGATGGATCACATCCCGCTTGGAGTTAATCCAGGGACAGCGGCACGGACAGACCGACCTTGACCCGGTCCATGGTAACAAGCGACTTGAACTTCGTGACGTTCGGGTTGTCGTAGAACAGGCGCCGGGCCACTTCCTCATAGGCGGACATGCTGGGAACGACGATGATAAGCACGAAATCGGCCTCGCCGGTGACACAGTAGCATTGCTGCACTTCCGGCGCTTCGAGGAAGCTGCGCTTGATCGCGTTGATGAGGTCGTACCGCTCGTTTGCGATATGCACCTCTACGACGATGGTAATCGGCAGGCCTATTGCCGCCGGATCGACTACGGCGATATTGGCCTGGATGACACCGCTTTCCTGCATGCGTTTGATGCGCCTCTGCACGGCCGGCGCCGACAGGTTGATCCGTTCACCGATCTCGCGTTGCGGAACCGTACTGTCCCTTTGAAGAATCTCGAGAATTGCCAGGTCGAACTCATCGAGATCGGCGGGTTTGCGCATTTCAATACATCCTTACCGCAAAGAGGAAACAAAATTGCATGAAAGCCGTCAAAATGAAGCCAAATCCTCTTTCCCTATGTACTAGCTTTGCGCCACACATCATCTGACTTGCGAAGGCACGAGAATGTCACAGCCGGACACCGAATACGATATGCGCAGCGCGAGCCTCGGAAAAAGCGAAAATACGAAAGGCTTTCTTCTTGGCGTTGTGGCAATGATCCTCGCGGCGCTGGCCATGAGCATCTCGCCGAGCCTCGTGCGCCTTGCCGACGTCGGACCTTTCGCCAGCGCCTTCTGGCGTGTCTTTCTGGCGCTGCCGATCCTGTGGATATGGATGCGCTACGCGGAGGCTGCGGAGCCTGATGCGCCTCGCGCCAGCTTTACTATACCGACGATATTCGCGGGCATTGCCTTCACGGGCGACCTGTTCTTCTGGCATCTCTCCATCATGCGGACGACGATTGCCAACGCCACCTTCTTCGCAACGATGGCGCCGCTTTGGGTCGTCATCTTCGGATGGCTTCTTTTGAGACAGCGCGTCAGCCGCGCCACGCTTCTCGGCCTCCTCATCTGCCTTGCCGGCGGTACGGCGCTCGTTGTTCAAAGTCTGGCATTCAATCCGGACCGCGCCGTCGGCGATGCCCTCGCCATCATCACTGGCGCCTTCTTCGGCCTTTATTTCCTGGCGGTCGGCGCGGCGCGCCCTGGGACCAATGCCGCGCGCGTCACCTTCGAATTGAGCGTCATAACCTCGGCGATCCTGTTCCTGATCGCCTTCTTCTTCGAGCCGCGGATAGTGCCGCAGTCGATCTCGGGATGGTGCGTGCTTCTGGCGCTCGGCCTCATCAGCCACGCCGGCGGACAAGGCCTGCTTTCGGTGGCGCTCGGACGGTTGCCGACCGTATTTTCCTCGCTCGTCATTTTCCTGGAATCGATCGCAGCCGCGCTTTTCGCCTGGTTCCTCTTCGGTGAAAACGTCACGCTGTTGCAGGCACTTGGCGGCATCGTCATCGTCGCCGGCATCTGGATCGCGCGTCCGCGCACGCCGTAGACGGACCTATTGCGAAGGCTGGCGGGCGCTGCGGCAATAGGGCTGCGCAGCGCAGTCAGTCGATGAAACGTCGATAGCCGGTCGGCCTTTCATAGAGCCAGCCGATGCGTTCGATGGCGGCAGCGAAATTCTCGCGCGCGACGGTCATGGTATGGCCGTTGGCGTGAACAATGGTTTCCGGATCTTCCATGATCGCAACATGCCCCTTCCAGAAAACGAAGTCGCCGCGCTTCAGCTCCTCGCGCTCGATCGGCTCGCCAAGGCCGGCGGCCTGCATGTCGGTATCGCGCGGCGCGGCACGGCCCGTCATCGATAGCGCCAGCTGCACGAGGCCGGAGCAATCGATACCGAGGCCCGAGCGGCCGCCCCAGAGATAGGGCGTCTCAAGAAAGCGTAAGGCGACATCGACGAAGTCGCCGCCCTGGTTGTATCCGATCGGCTGGACATGCTTTGCGAAAATAGCAGTTCCATCCTCCAGGACGACATAATGATTGCCCCGCGCCTCCGCCGTGCCGGTCACATGCACGAGGCTGCCCATTGAGAGCACTGCGGCATGCGGCTTGCGCAGCTCCGGCTCAGGATAGAGGAAGGTGCGCTGCGGAACGATGACGTGGGTCGGCGCTGCCGCGCCCTCTTTGATCGTCGTTTCCGGGAGATAGCCGACGTAACCATCGGATAGAGCCTTGACCCAGCACCAGCCGTCGCGGCGCTCGAATATCGTTACCTCTTCGCCCATCAAGAGCTCGGTATCGATGCCTGAGGCAAGATCCGGCTTCGGCCGAAGCGCAACGACGGGGACGCCAACGCGTGCAGCAATACCCTCGACGAAGCGCTCGGCTTCGACCTTGCCCTTGAGAGAAACCTCGGCGAGATCAGGCCTGAAAGCATTGAGACGGCGGTCGAGCATCATGGTGAAATTCCTGAGGTTACAATTTTCGGCCGTGCTCGATGATGAGATCGCCGAGTTTTTCAAGATAAAGCGCGCCGGTGACCGTTCGCTTAATGATGACGTTACGACGATCGCGCTCATCGCGGACACGATCGACCAACCCCATCACGCCCATGGTATCAAGCGCCCTAGTTATGACTGGCTTGGTGACACCAAGGGTCGCGGCCAGACCGCGCACGGTATGAGGCGGCGGCACGAGATAGATCTGCAGCAGGATCGCCGTCTGCCTCAGCGTCAAATCATGATCCTCGCGGCGCACCTGAGCGAGTGTCACGCCGTGCCAGAGGCTAAGAGCCTGCGAGGCGGTGAGTTCAAGCGGCAAGGGCAAATCCCGAGATTCGTTACGCTGCCGTTCCAGTTTCCGCCAAGATCGTGGCGGATTCAAGGGGGCTGACGGCAAAACCATCTGGGACCGCCTCGCGGTTCGAAGCCTTGCCGTCTACGCTAACGCTGCGGCTACAAGGCACCTCACGATGAGGCGGGGCGAATTCGCAACTGGTAAGAGGAGTAGCCCTCATGGTGAAGTGCAAAGGTCTCCAGGACCGTAGCCTTGAACCACGAGGGCGGAGGAAGGCGACGCGTCGCCCCTACCGTACGTTCTGCCTGATATGTTGATAAAGCGCCCGGATCGCCTGCGCTTCGCCGCCGCCGGGCGAATGCGGGCGTTCGCTCGGCGCCCAGCCGAAGATGTCGAAATGCACCCAGCTCGGTGTCTTCGTCACGAAGCGCTTGAGGAACAAGGCAGCGGTAATGGAGCCGGCCATGCCGCCTGATGGCGCATTGGTGATATCGGCGAATTTGGTGCGGATATCCTTGTCGTAGCCCATATAGAGCGGCATCCGCCACAGCGGATCGTCCGTCTCCAGGCTCGCTTCCGTCAGGTCGCTGGCAAGATCGCTGTCGTCGGTGAAGAAGGGCGGCAGATCGGGGCCGAGCGCAACGCGGGCGGCACCCGTCAGCGTCGCCATGTCGATCATCAGGTCCGGCGCGTCCTCGTCGGCATAGGCGAGCGCATCGGCAAGGATCAGCCGTCCCTCGGCATCGGTATTGTCGATTTGCACGGTCAGGCCCTTGCGGCTCTTATAGATATCGCCGGGCCGGAAGGCGTTGGATGAAATCGAGTTCTCGACGACCGGAATAATGACGCGGAGATCGACCTTGAGCTTGGCGTCCATGATCATCAGCGCCAGCCCCATGACATTGGCCGCGCCACCCATTTCCTTCTTCATCAGCAGCATCGAGGATGCAGGCTTGATATCGAGGCCGCCGGTGTCAAAGCAGACACCCTTGCCGACCAGCGTGATGCGGCGATGGCCCTTCTTGCCCCAGCGCAGTTCCAGAAGGCGCGGCGCATCGGCGCTCGCGCGTCCCACCGTATGGACCAGCGGGAAATTCTCCTTCAGGAGATCATCGCCGATAATGACGGACATGTCAGCCTTGTAGTGCTCTGCAAGCGCCCGGAAGGCGGCTTCCAGCTGTTCCGGACCCATGTCGTTGGTCGGTGTGTTGATGAGATCACGGGCGAGGAAGACGCCCGCAAGTTGGCGCTTGATATCGGCGGCATCGGCATCGCGCGGGATCATCAACGTCGGCGCCGCGGCTTTTTCCGACTTGTAGCGGTCGAATCGATAGCTGCCGAGGCCGAAACCAAGAGAAAGCCGATTTGCCGTCAGCGGGGCCGTCTCGATATGCCAGTCGCCGGCCGGCAGACTGCGTGCAAGCTTACCCGTCAGGAAAGGCTGCTCCGAGGGATTGGAGCCAAGGCCGAAGAGAGCGCCGCCCAGATGCCCTTCCGCGGTCGGGATCAGCAACAACGAGCCGCTCTCTGCCTTGTAACCCGCCTTCCGCGCCCAATCGAGAGCGATGGGATCGATGGTGCCCGTCTCGATATGCGCCGGGGTGACAGCAAAGATCGGCAGGGTCGCGCCACCCTTCGAATTGAAAGGCGTCGCGCGCTCGATGAATTGAAAGGGGGCCATGACTATCCTTTGGCGGTGACTGAGAGGAATCGAGAGTTAACCGTCTGTTAGGGTTAACAGATTATTGCTGGAGCGAACATTGCGTCGAACCTTTCCCTGTTCCGATTCTAGGCCGGGCGCAAGACTATAGGAATTCAGGGATAAGCGTCATGCCCGCCGTCGCAGCCGCGTCTTCATTCAAAGCCTCTCTTTTGCGGGGAGCTTCCACCGCACTTCTGGTGCTCGCGCTCGCAAGCTGCTCGACGACCGGACAGGACAGGATGGCGACGGGCTCGATCCCCAAGGCTTCGAAATCTCTCGACACGATGAACAGCACCGAACTCGCTCAGGCGACCGCGACGTATGGCAAGGCCTATGATGCCAATCCCAAGGATCGCGATGCCGGCGTCAACTATGCCAATGCGCTGCGGATGAGCGGCCGCAACGATCAGGCGCTTGCGGTCATGCAGCAGGTGGCAATCGCCAATCCGACCGACCGCGGCGTGTTGGCTGCCTATGGCAAGGCTCAGGCCGCGGCAGGCCAGCTCGACGCGGCGCTTTCGACCATCGATCGCGCCCAGCTTCCGGATCGGCCGGACTGGCGCCTGGTTTCGGCGCAGGGCGCTATCCTCGACCAGCTTGGGCGCTCCCAAGATGCACGCGCCAAATATCGGGATGCGCTGGTGCTGGCTCCAAACGAGCCGACCATCCTCTCCAATCTCGGCATGTCCTATGTGCTGACCGGCGATCTCAAGAATGCGGAAAATTATCTCCGCACGGCGATTTCTCAGCCGGGCTCCGATAGCCGCGTGCGGCAGAATCTGGCGTTGGTCGTCGGCCTGCAGGGTCGCTTTACGGAAGCCGAACAAATTGCGCGGCAGGAACTGACGCCGCAACAGGCGAACGCCAATGTCGCCTATCTGCGCAGCATGCTGGCGCAGCAGAATTCCTGGCAGAAGCTCGCCGCCAGCGGCGATAGCAGGAAAGTCGCTCAACAATAACTCTTCAGAGCAGCCATGACGGCTGGCCTGCGCGCAACTTTCGCACTGACAAATCATCCGCGCACCAATTCAGGCGGATGCTCGGCAGCTCCAGGCGCTCAGCGCCAGATGTGGCGCGGCAACCCCTCGGCGACAAGCCGTGCTCCAAGGGCGCCGATGACGACACCCGCCACCCTGTCGACCCAGAGCTTTGATCCGACATAAAGTGCGCGCGGGCGGTTGGAAGAGAAGGCCAGCGTCACCACGGTGTACCAGCCAACCTCGACGAGGAAGACTGCGGGCGGAACCGAAAAGAGCAGCCAGGGAGCCGGAGTGGCCGGCAGAAGCGCGGCGAAGATACTGCCGTAGAAAATAGCCGTCTTCGGATTGCTGAGCTGCGTGCCGAGCGCGAAGAGGAAATTACGCACCACGCCGCCCGCCGCCGGCGTTGCAGGCGCGTCGATCGGAAGATCGTCCTCGGCGTTGCGCCAAATGCGGATGCCGACATAGATCAGATAGAGGCCACCGGCGACTTTTAGCGCGAGATACAACCATTCGACTTTCATCAGCAATGCGCTCAAGCCGAAGAGAGCCAAGGTCGCGAAAATGACGCTGCCTGTTCCCATGCCGAAGGCTGCGGCAAGACCTGCCTTGCGCGAGCGGGAAACGGCGATGCGCGAAACGAGCACGAAGCTCGGGCCGGGGCTTACCGCCCCGATGAAGACCGCCGCGATGACGCTGAAAAATATTGCCAAGGATGACATGCGAGACCTCCCGATATGATCGACACGAACGCCTGGCGCCTTTCCGAGACGATGCGCCTGACGCCCTTCGGCGACATTGCATGGAGGATAACCATACTCGCATGCCGCGAACAAGTCGGCGGCTCAGAATTTGTCCATCGCCTGGATGATCGCCGGGCCGAGAATGACCGCCATAAGGACCGGCAGGAAGAAGATGATCATCGGCACGGTCAGCTTCGGCGGCAGCGCGGCGGCTTTCTTTTCCGCCTCGTTCATGCGTTCGTCGCGGCCCTCTTGCGCCATGACGCGCAGCGCCTGTGAAAGCGGCGTGCCATAACGTTCGGCCTGGATGAGTGCTTGCGTCACCGATTTGACGAGCTCGATCTGCGTGCGGGCCGCGAGGTTGTCAAAGGCAGTGCGGCGATCCTGAAGGAAGGAAAGCTCGGCCGTGGTCAGCACCATTTCCTCTGCAAGCGCGGGGGATTGCTCCGCCATCTCCTCGGACACGCGATGCATGCCCGCCTCGATTGAAATGCCCGACTCCACGCAGATCAGCATAAGGTCGAGGGCATCAGGCCAGGCGCGCTTGATCGATTTCTGACGCTTGCTGACAAGATTGGAGATGTAAATGTTCGGCGCATAGAAGCCCAGATAGGCGAAACCGATGACGCCAAGTAGGCGGATCGGCAGGGGCTTTGCGGCGAACCAGCCGAGAACGAAGACGACCACGATCGCAACTGCCAGAAACAGGAACGGCAGCAGGAACCGCGCCACCAAGAACATGTTGAGCGCATTTTCCGACCGCAGGCCTGCCGACCGTAAGCGATTGACGGTATTGGCATCGACAAGCGCATTGCGCAAGTTGAACCGCTCGACGATCTGCCTGACGTTTCGATTGTTGTGGCTGCGCAGCGATGCCTTGCCGCCTTCCGCATTCAGCCGCGCCCGCTCGCGCGCACGAATTTGTTCACGCTCCGTCGAAACGGCCTTCATGCGCTTGCTGAGATCACCGCGTTCCAGGAGGGGTATCGCGATCGTGTAGAAAGTCGCAAAGACGGCAATGGCGACCACGACGGCAAGAAGAGTGCCGGGATCGGTCAAACTGGCAGCGAGATCGGTCATGGGCTACGCGTCTCCTTCCCGCTCAGATCTCGAAATTGACCATGTTGCGCATGATGAAGATGCCGATCGACATCCAGATGCCGGCTCCGAGCAAGATCAGATGGCCGCGCGGATCGGTGAACAGGATCAGCATGTAGTGAGGCGAGGTCAGATAGACCAACAGCATAACCACGAAAGGCAGAGTGCCGATGATGACAGCGGATGCCTTCGCTTCCATCGACAATGCCTTGACCTTCGCTTTCATTTTCTTGCGCTCGCGCAGAACCTTCGAGAGATTGCCGAGCGCTTCCGACAGGTTACCGCCCGCCTGGGCCTGAATCGCAATAACGATCGAGAAGAAATTCACCTCCTGCAGAGGCATGTGGTTCGAGATGCGCGCGCAGGCATCCGGCATGCTGAAACCGACTTGTTGCGCTTCGACCACCTGCCTGAACTCTGTCTTGACGGGCTCTCGTGCCTCGCCGGCCACCAGCCGCACCGCATCATTGAGCGGCAGACCTGAGCGAAGCGAGCGCGTGATGACATCGAGCGCGTTCGGAAACTCTTCTAGAAATTTGCTTTGCCGGCGCTTGATGAGGAAGCGGACGACCCAGCGCGGCAGGCCGAAAGCAGCGGCAAAGAATATGCCTAGAATGGCAAGCGGCGGTGCGCCGACAATGAAAAGAACCAATGTGACGAAAAGGCCGAACAGCACACTGAAGATGTAGAAGCGCGAGGGCGTCAACGACAAGCCGGCCTGCGCGAGGCGCGCTTTCAGCGACTGCCTCTTTTTTGTGTTTTCGGACTGGCGCCGCTCCAGATCCTTCAGAGAATCCTGCACGGATTTGCGACGCTTCGACATTTCCTGGACGCGGTCACGCGCTGCCTTGACCTTGACGCGATCGGTTTCGGCCTGCTTGACGCGGTTGACTCGGCCTTCTGCCTTCTTCTGGGTCTCGATCCGGGAATAAAGAATGCCATAGCAGACCGCGGCGGCAGAGACCGCCGCCAGCAGCACAATCAACAGCACTATTGGATCGATACCGAACATCGTAAATCCTATTGCGCCTTCTGTTCCATCTCATCGAGGGCTGCTGCCAGGCGGCGCTCCTCGTTATAGTAGCGAGCACGATCCCAGAAATGCGGCTTGCCGATGCCGGTGGAAATGTGCCGACCGATGATCCGGCCGTTCGCATCCTCGCCCTCGATCTCATAGCGCATCAGATCCTGAGTGATGATCACATCGCCTTCCATGCCGATCACCTCGGTGATCTGGGTGATGCGGCGCGAACCGTCGCGCAGGCGGGCGGCCTGGATGACGACGTCGACGGAGCTGGAAATGATCTCGCGCACGGTCTTGGCCGGCAGGCTGAAACCACCCATGGCAATCATCGATTCCATACGGCTCAGGCACTCGCGCGGCGTATTGGCGTGGATCGTGCCCATGGAGCCATCGTGGCCCGTGTTCATCGCCTGCAGCAAATCGAAGACCTCGGGCCCGCGCACTTCGCCGACGATGATCCGTTCGGGGCGCATACGCAGACAATTCTTGACGAGATCGCGCATGGTGATCTCGCCCTCGCCTTCGATGTTCGGCGGGCGGGTTTCGAGACGCACCACATGCGGCTGCTGCAGCTGCAGTTCTGCGGTATCTTCGCAGGTGATGACGCGCTCGTCGCGGTCGATGTAATTGGTCAGGCAGTTCAGAAGCGTCGTCTTGCCCGAGCCGGTACCCCCTGAAATGACGACATTGCAACGCACACGGCCGATGATCTGCAAAAGTGTAGCGCCTTCGGGCGTGATGGCACCGAAACGAACGAGCTGATCGAGGGTAAGTTTGTCCTTCTTGAATTTTCGAATCGTCAGCGCGGGACCGTCGATGGCGAGCGGCGGTGCGATGACGTTGACGCGCGAACCATCGGGAAGGCGCGCATCGCAGATGGGGCTCGACTCATCGACGCGGCGGCCGACCTGGCTGACGATGCGCTGGCAGATGGAAAGAAGCTGCGAATTGTCGCGGAAGCGGATTTCGGATTCGACAGTCTTGCCGCCGACTTCGATGAAGGTCTGGCCGGCACCGTTGACCATGATATCGGCGATGTCGTCGCGGGCGAGCAATGGCTCCAGCGGGCCATAACCGAGCACGTCGTTGCAGATGTCCTCGAGCAATTCCTCCTGCTCGGAGATCGACATCGCGAAATTCTTGATGGTGATGATATCGTTGACGATATCGCGGATTTCCTCGCGCGCGGCCTCGTTGCCGAGCTTGGAAAGCTGCGAAAGGTCGATCGTGTCGATCAGCGCGGAGAAGACTTGCGATTTCGTATCGTAATATTCTTCGGTGCGCGCCACGCGACGGCGGCTGGGCGTCTGCATCGAGGGCGGTACGACCTGCTGACGCGGCTGTGCGGAATCATGGGACGGCTCTATCAGCACGGCCGGTGCTGTTAGGCCGCTGGCAGCGGCGGGCGCACGCGCCGGCGCCGGCGGAGGCATTGCACCGCTCTTTGCAGGACCTTCACTTCCGCGCTTGCCAAACATCTTCCTGATCCAATTCTACTACTGCTGCATGGCCTTCGAAGCCCGTGCGAAATCAAACGATCATTTTCGTTTCAGAAGGCCAAGCAAACCGCCCTTTCTGGCCTTCTTCAAAGCGACACGCCCGGTGACGATGTGCGATATCTGCGAGAACGTTTCCGCGGTCGGCGACTTCGGATCGGTCTCGGCGATCATCTGCCCGCTGTTGGCGGCATTGCCGAACAGATTGATGTCGAAGGGGATGATGGCGATCGGATCCGTCTCCAGCGGCGCGCAGAACTCGGAAGGATTGATCTCCGGACGCTTCGGCATGCCGACCTGATTGAGAATGAGGTGCGGCGCCTTGTCGTTTGGCCGCAGCTTGCGCAGAGCGTCGATCAGATTCTTTGCGTTGCGCAGATTGGCAAGATCGGGCGCGGCACAAATGACGACCTCGTCTACCGCGCCAAGCACCGAGCGCGTCCACTCGGTCCAGACATGTGGCACATCGAGAACCGCGACCGGCGCGCTGCGCTGGAGAACGTCGAGCACCGGCAGGAAAGCCTGCCCTTCGAAATCATAGGCGCGATCCAGCATCGAGGGTGCCGCCAGTAGCGAGAGATGCTGGGAACATTTGGTCAGCAAGCGATCGAGGAAGACCTCGTCGAGGCGCTCCGGCGCGTAGACGGCTTCCGCGATCCCCTGGGCGGGGTCCTGGTCGAAATCGATATTGGCGGTGCCGTAGGGCAGATCGAGATCGGCAAGGATGGTTTCGGTAGAAAAAAGGCTGGAAATTCCGAAGGCGCAATTATGGGCGATGGTCGATGCGCCCACCCCGCCCTTGGCACCAATGAACGCGATGCTGCGTCCGAGCGGCTCGGCATCTGGATCGATGAAGATCGCCGCCATCGCGGTCAACAGATCGACCATGTCGGTCGGCTGCACGATATATTCGGAGATACCGTTGCGGATGAGTTCGCGGTAAAGGCCGATATCGTTGTGATAGCCGACGATGATGACCTTGGTGCTCGGATCGCAGACGGCGGCAAGCGGCTCGAGTTCCGCCAACAGGCCGCGCGGACCGGCGCGCGTCTCCAGGATGATCAGATTAGGGGTCGGCGCCGAGGCGAACATATTCGCCGCGGCCGCGACACCGCCGCTGGTGATGCGAAGGCTGACCTTGGACATGCGCCGGTCGTTGGCGCATTGATCCATCACCTGCTGCAGGTGTTCGCTTTCACAGAAGGCATGTATGGAAATACGCGGCAGCGGCCTTAGATTGTCGAGATTGGCCGAGCGCGAAACCTCCTCCGCTTCCGGGGCAGTCGAGCCGATATCATATTCGATGGCGTTCATGATTTCATCCTGTTCCGCCGGCGCGTAATTCCCATGTTCATTGGCCGGAGCCGCCGGAACCGCTGAAACCGCCAATCGTGGCGGTACTCATCGGAACCGAGCCCTTGCGATAATTGTCGATTACCTTGCTGCGCTGATCGGTATCGATCGGCGACGCGGCGCGCGGCGCGATCAGATCCGTCGGATTGGCGACCTGCGCCGCGAGATTATGCTGTGTCGCGCAGCCGAAATTGTAGTAGTTTTGGTTGTCGAAGGCATTGTCGCTCAAGTCGTCCGGCCATTGACCGCATGTATTGGTGAGTGCCGTCGTCGCTGTGAAGCGCAGGCGAATCGGAGCCGCATCGCGCGGGTCGCCGGCCCCATAGGAACTGTCGACAATACGGGCCGACGGAATGCCGTTCGCAACCAGCTCCCTGCGGATCTGCTGACGCAACGCAGATGCTGCCAACGAATTCATCGATCCCCTGGGTGCAAGGATTTCGACCGTACCGCTCGCACGAGTTCGGTAATCCTGGACAAATCCGCGGATGGTATCGCGCATGCCCGTCGTCAGGCGACGGTCGCTGGCAGCAACCGGAATATCGAGATTGTGTTCCTTCTCCGTCAGCACGATCGGATGACGTTGCCGGTAATCGTCATTGATCGCGCTGGTGGTCATGCGATCACGTGAATCGGCGCAGCTGCTGATAGTTGCAGCCGTCACAATCAGAACAGGAACCATCAGAGCCAGCCTGAGGGAACGGGACCGGCCGGTGCGAGGCGCTTTGTGCTCCAGGCCGGCCATTTTTGGATCTTTCGTTGATCCGGTTGAAAAGGCGCGCGTCATGATCGGTCTCTCCTCACTTGTAGATGAAGCCGACAGTGCCGTGGAAATCGGCATCGGCGACCGGCGGCCCGTCCTTGCGGCCGTAGATCTTGTTGACACGATTCATGAAGACGCCGCTGATGTCGTTGCTCGGCGAGAAGTTGTCGTCGGGGCGGGCAAGCTGGCTACGGGCGACCGGCCGCACCAGATACGGTGTCGCGATGATAACCAGCTCGCTTTCGTCGCGCTGGAAGCTCTTCTGGCGGAACAACGCGCCAAGGATCGGAATCTTCGAGGCCCCGGGCGTGCCATTGGTGGTCTGCTGGATGGTATCGCTCAAAAGACCGGCCAAAGCGATCGAGCCGCCGGAGGGCAACTCGACCGAAGTATCGGCTGCACGCTGGTTGTAGGTTGCCGTGCCGGCGTTGGCGGTGCCGACCGGATTGGAAACCTGGGTCTGCACATGCAGGGCGATTCGTCCGGCAGACAGCACGACAGGCGTGAAGGCCAAGCTGATACCATAGGTGAAGGGTGTGACCGTGACAGTCCCGTCCTTGTTCGTGACGGCGTATAGGGTCTGACCGCCCGAATTGAACGTCGCGGCCTGGCCGGAGATCGCCGTCAATGTCGGCTCAGCCAGCGTGCGGACGGCTCCCGCCTGCTCAAGAGCATTGAGATAGGTGCTGATATCGTATTTGCCGATGGCGGTTTTGAACAAGCTGGCCAGACCGCCGCCGCCTGCTGCCGCAGTCCCGTCGGAGGCAGGGCTGCCAAGCTGGGCAACCGTCAGGCCGGAAGAATTCCTGACGAGGTTATCGAAGCCGATCTGCTTCAGCACGCTCCGCTTGATTTCGGCGACGGTCACCTTGAGCGTGACCTGATCCTCGCCTTCGATCTGCAGCATATTGACGATCTGCGACGTCTGCCGCGTTTCTGCGAAAATGGCGACCGCATTGTTGTCGCCGCTGCCCGAGGCAGTCTGGTTTCGTGTCGTCGCTTCACCGCCTTTGAGGAAGGCCTGTGCAAGCTGCTCGGCCCGTGTCGCATCCTGGGGCGTGCGCACCGTACCGGTCATGACGATGTTGTCGGAAACGATCTCGACGTTGATGTCCGAGTCTGGAATGAAGCGCTTGAGGTTGGCCTGAAGGCCGGCAATGTCTCGCTCGATCTGGAGATCGAGGCTGACGATCTCCTTGCCGTCGGCGCCGAAGATGAAGATGTTGGTCTGGCCGACCGTCTTGCCGAAAAGATAGATGCGGCGCGAGGTTCGCGTCACCGCGTCGGCCATCTTGGGATCGGAGACAAGGATATCGTGGGCATCGGCCGGCAGATCGACGACGAGCGCCTTGTTGAGGCCCAGCTTCAATGTGCGCTTCGTGCCCAGGCCGGCTATCGTCACGATGCTGTCGGAACCGCCCGCGATGGCCGCAGGCATACGCAGAAAGGCCGGCCCCAGAGGCAGCCCGGCAAAGGCAACGGAGAAGGAGAGGCCAAAAGCGAGAGGCAGGCTGGCTTTCTTGCTTGTCTTTAACATCATCTTGCCCCTTCTCACTGCGGTTTCGGCCCTGTTGGGCCGTCAGTCACGATCGCTCCCGATTTGATGACCTGGATCATGCTGCCGCCACTGTCACCGGCTAGCAGATAATCGGCAGCCGTCGTATCGGGCTGCTGTGCATCCGCAACGGAGCGCAATGCCAGCGTCAGGCGATCGGCCATTTGGTGGGCGACCGCCAGGACCTTCGTTTGATCCGGCGTCAGCTCCAGCGTCGCGGTCGCGCCGACGACGGCCTTGCTTCCATCCTGCTTTTCCTCGATCTGCTGATCGACTGCCAGGACGCGAACGTTGCTGAGCACGGTTTCGGTGACGAGCTGCTGCTGGGAGCCCTTGCGCACCATGATGACGTCGACACGGTCATTGGGAAGGATGAAGCCGCCTGCGCCGGTCGCGACGGAAATCTCAGTGGCGACAGCCCGCTTGCCCGCGGGCAGCATGGATGAAAGGATACGGCTGTTGGAATCGGCGACCTTTTCCTCGCGGATGGGCTCGCCCTCGAAGATCGGCAGGCGAACAACCGCCCCGGTCAGATCTTTCAGCGCATCGGGCCGTTCGCGTTCGGTGATGAGGCCTTTGACCAGACCGCTTTCGGGCCAAGGCATCCAATGGATCGATTGTTCGTTGAGACGTGAACCGACGGCCAGATTGGCACCGGCAACGAGGACGTTGACTGTCGCCTCCTTCTGGACAACCGCCGCGATCTGCTGGGGAACGATATCGCGCGAACCCGCCAGGCGCATCGCGAGCAGACCGGCCATACCGGCTGCGACGGCTGCCACTGCGAGGATCATTATGCGAGCGGGTTTCATGGTCATTCCTTGAGGAACAGGATTCTTCGCCCTGCAGAATGACCGGCAATTGGTGTAATTATGGTTAATGTGGGGTTACATTTATTGTTATTTAACCATAATTACTTGGTTTATATTAGAAAATATATATGTTCTGGTTTGTTTTTTACTGGTCGACTCAAGCCAAGGCGCGCGTCGCCGCGATCAACACCGGTGAAGATGGAAAGGCGAGAATGCCACCGATCGCGATGGCGATGCCGTAAGGGATTTTTTTGGCGATCACCAAAGAGTTTGGCAGCGGGAGACCGATGGCCAAGATCGTGTTGGCCTGCGAGCGGAGCATCATGATCAAAACCGTCAATACCCCGCCGATAAAGGCTACGTAGATCAAGAACTCTAGGAGCGATGCATCAAAGCCGAACCAAAGCGCAGCGGCAGCCAGGAGCTTTGCGTCACCACCGCCCATAACGTTCAGCGCAAATAATGTGAAACAGGCAAAGAATACAGCACCAGCGCCAGCCATATGCATGGCGATTTCCGCAAAGGACAGTCCGACAGTGGGCGCCAACACAAAGAATGAGATCGCAAGCGCCACGGATATGCGGTTCGGGATCATCATCGTCAGCAGATCGGAGATCGCTGCGATCGACATACAGAGCGGAAATATTAGCAATGTTGAGGCTTCAAGCATTGAAGATACACCGTCTACTGCGAAGGTCAAAATATCGAAAACCGCTCGCTATATCGAGCGATTTTCGCTGATACGCCCTTATCTAAATAGATATACTAGGCTTATTTTGTTGCCGCGGCGGCAGTGGTCATCTTCGTCGAGATATTCTGGAAGGTAGTGTTCAATGCACCGCCGAGGGTGGTCGCGCCGGTGATGATGGCGACAGAGATCAGGGCGGCGATCAGGCCATATTCAATTGCGGTCGCGCCGGATTCATCTTTCAGGAAACGCGAAAAAAGCTTGGACATAAGTTTAACTCCACTTTGTTGACAGCACGTCCGCCAACTGTTGCCGTTGATCGGATGAACTGCACGGTAGCTGCGCGCCGTTTCCATCGCTTTAAAGAATTAGGTTAATATGCAGTAAATAGGAAAGCGAAAATAGAATAGTTAATGCAAGTTTTATGTTATTCTTTCCGTTTTAAAGAAGTTCTTCAGCCAGATGGAAATTATTAGATAGGCGAATATTAGCGCAATATACGATTTGTCTTGAAACAGTACACGATGTTCGCAATGATGGGATGATATGAGGCGCGAATGACACATCCGCGCCGTAATCGAACGATGCCAGATCCGCTTAATCGTTCATTCACCATTCTTTCTCATTCTATCCGGAAATTCTTCTCGCCATAGCTTTCAAGAGGCCAAGCCATGCCAATCGGCGGCAGAACAGCATTCCTTGCCTGCATTGTTGCCGTGACCGGCATGATGCCGCAGCTTTCTCACGCCGCCGGAGAGAGCATGCTGCGCGTCTATATGGATCACGCGCGCGTTTTGAAGCTGGACCGCCCCGTCAGCAAGGTCATCGTCGGCAATTCGCAGGTCGCCGATGCAACGGTCGCCGATCCGAAGACCATCGTGCTGACAGGCCGCAGCTTCGGCACGACAAATATCATCCTGCTCGACACCGACGGCAACGCGATCGTAGACGAGCAGATCCTAGTATCGATCGACGAAGGCAATACGGTCCGCGTTTTCCGCCAGACGGATCGAGCCGTGCTGTCATGCACGCCGAATTGCGAACAGCACGCTCAGCAAAACAATACGGCGACGCCGACTGCCGCCACCGGGCCATAGTAACATTCGATAACGCAAATATTCTAAAGTACTTTCAAAGAATTATATTGCGATCGATAATCCCGATTTCCTCTAAATATGAATAGAGAAGAGAAACGGATTATCAAGAAAGCAACTCTAGTGTCCTCCGCGTTTAAACATTGCGGATGACCTATGACGCCAGACAACGCGCCCCTCGCCAATACCAGCCCTGTACGGCAACGTGCGCCGGGCAAATTGCGCGAATTCGTGCGTTCTCGCGACGGGACGGCGGCAATCGAATTCGCTCTGCTTGCGATTCCCTATTTTCTGATCATCTTCGCCATTATCGAAACCTTCGTCGCCTTTACTGCAGAACAAGTCGTTTCGAACGCTGTCGATACTCTGTCGCGTCAGATCAGAACCGGGCAGATTACAGCAGCCAATACCACCTCGCAGCAATTCCGGCAGGCATTCTGCAATCAGATTTCCGTGCTCATTACTTGCTCCTCTTCCGAACTGCAGACGCCGACAAATCTCTACCTCGATGTGCAGAGCTATTCGAGCTTCGCATCCATGCCGACAACGATCCCGCGCAAGTCCTCGACCGACCCCTATTCCGACCTCAGCACCACTGGTTTCACTTTCGCGCCAGGCGGTGCCAAGTCGCTGAACATGGTGCGCGCCTACTATCGCTGGGGAATCATAACGGACCTGCTGCGCCCCTATCTTACCAATGTGCACCCGACCGACGGTTCGGCCTCGGTCTATCTTATCGTCGCAACCGCGGCGTTTCAGAACGAGAATTATCCGTGAGCGGCCTCAAGAGCATGATCGGGAAAGAAAGCGCGCCCTCAGGCATCCTGAGACGCTTCACCTGCGACGAACGCGGCGTAGGTGCGATCGAATTCGCCATTCTTTTCCCCGTATTGCTGATGCTCTATCTCGGTGCTTTCGAGCTTACCGTCGGCCTCAGCGCCTCGAAACGCGCCAGCCGTTCGGCCGGTTCGATAGCCGATATCGTCTCGCAGCAATCGTCGGTCACAAAGTCCGTGCTTGCGACAATGCCCTCGGTCGCCGGCGCGATCTTCGCACCCTACAGTACCACCGGCCTGACGCTAAAGATCACCGGCATCGCCATCGACGCATCAGGCAAGGCGACAGTCGCCTGGTCCTGGGCACAGGACGGAACCAGGCCGTATATGGCTGGCTCCACGGTCACCGTGCCGGCCAACATGAACCAGGCAAGCACATTCCTCGTCCGCAGCGAACTTGCCCTCCCCTATCAACTCCTCAGCTTCGGTGCCAATTTCCTGCCAAGCGGCACAAACCAGATCACCATCAGCCGGCAATATTACTATCGCCAGCGTGTCGGCACGTCGATCAGCTGCAGCGACTGCTGAAAACGCCGAGAAAAGGCGCCTGGCGGGTGCTTCCAAACGGAAAATTGCCAAGTCGATGCCTCCGTTATATGGGTGACGTACAATAACCCGGAAGACCTGCCGGGTGACGGCATTCTATCGGGTGATCTATGGCGCGCGCCTTTCTTTTCGTTCTGGATTCTTTCGGCGTGGGCGGCGGCCCGGATGCGGCAAGCTACGGAGATGAGGGCGCTGACACGCTCGGCCATATCGCGGAATTCTGCGCTGCAGGCGCTGCGGACCGGGAAGGCCTGCGTGAGGGTCCGCTGACATTGCCGATAATGTCCGGCCTGGGGCTGCTGGAGATCGCCAAGGCGGCAACGGGCAATTATCCCGCCGGCATGCCGCGGCCGGAAAAACTGTACGGTCTTTATGGATGTGCCGATGAAGTCTCCCGCGGTAAAGATACGCCATCGGGTCATTGGGAGATCGCCGGGACGCCCGTCATGTTCGACTGGGGTTACTTTCCGGCAGAGGGCGACGCCTTTCCGCCGGAGCTGGTGAAGGCCATCTGCGAGGCTGCCGATCTGCCAGGGATTCTCGGCAATTGCCACGCCTCCGGCACCGACATGATCGCCAGGCTTGGAGAGGAACATATCCGCAGCGGCAAGCCGATCTGCTACACCTCGTCCGACTCCGTCTTCCAGATCGCCGCACACGAACAGCATTTCGGGCTCGATCGGCTGATCGGCCTCTGCAAGATCGTGCGCACCCTGCTCGATTCCTACAATATCGGCCGCGTCATTGCCCGCCCCTTCGTCGGCGAGACAGCAGCGACCTTCGAGCGGACCGGAAACCGCCGCGATTTCTCCGTGTTGCCGCCGGAACCGACACTGCTCGATCGTCTGGTCAAGGCCGAGCGAACCGTGCACGCAGTCGGCAAGATCGGTGATATCTTCGCGCATCAGGGCGTCTCCAGGATCATCAAGGCCAATGGCAACATGGCGCTGATGGATGCGACGCTGAAGGCCATGGATGAAGCTGAGGACGGCGATCTGGTCTTCACCAATTTCGTCGATTTCGACATGGTCTATGGCCATCGCCGCGACGTGCCGGGCTATGCCGCAGCGCTCGAAGCCTTCGATGCGCGGCTGCCTGAGGTGCACGAAAAGCTGAGGGCCGGCGATCTCGTCATTCTGACGGCTGATCATGGTTGCGACCCAACCTGGCGCGGCACCGATCACACGCGCGAGCGCGTGCCCGTCATGGCTTATGGGCCGGGCATTCGATCTCGTTCCATCGGTATCCGCCAGACCTATGCCGATATCGGCGAGACGGTTGCGCGACATCTGGGAATTGCGGCCGGGCCGCATGGGAGGAGTTTCCTTTGACATCGCATTTGAAGAAAGTGGAGCTGCACTGCCATCTGGAGGGCGCCGCCCCACCTGCATTGACGCTCGCACAAGCAGAAAAATATGGAGTCGACACCAGCGCCTTCCTCAAGGACGGTGTTTACCTTTGGAAGGATTTTGCCGAGTTCCTCCTCTGCTACGACAAGGTTTCCGAGGTCTACCGCACCGAGGAAGACTATGCGCTGCTGACGGAAACCTATCTGGAAGAGCTTGCCGGCATCGGCACGATCTATAGCGAGCTCATCGTTTCGCCCGACCATGGCGATCGAATCGGCCTCGGCGCCGAGACGTATATGGCAGGCGTTTCCGCCGGCATCCGTGCCGCCAAGGCAAAGACCGGCATCGAGGCTCGGCTGATCGTAACCGGCGAACGCCACTTTGGGCCTGAGCGCGTCGTGAAGGCGGCAGAATATGCCGCCAAGAGCGACAATCCGCTGATTACCGGCTTCAACATGGCCGGCGAGGAGCGCATGGGCCGCGTCGCCGATTACGCTCGCGCCTTCGACATCGCTCGCGAGGCCGGTCTCGGCATTACCATTCATGCCGGCGAGGTCTGCGGCGCATTCAGCGTCGCCGACGCGGTGGATCTGGTGCGCCCGCAGCGCATCGGCCATGGCGTGCGCGCCATCGAGGACATGGATCTCGTCAAACGCCTTGCCGATCTCGGCACCGTGCTGGAAGTCTGCCCCGGCTCCAACGTCGCACTCAACGTCTTCCCGGATTTCCAGTCGCATCCGCTGCGCACGTTGCGCGACGCCGGCGTGAAGGTCACTATCAACTCCGACGACCCGCCCTTCTTCCACACCTCGCTGAAGCGCGAATACGAGTTGGCGTCGTCAGCCTTCGGCTTTAGCGACGCCGAAATCGATGCCATGACCCGCACGGCGATCGAGGCAGCGTTTGTGGACGAGGCGGCACGGGCGACGTTGCTTGCGAAGCTCTAAATGCATAGTTAAGGCCCCATATTGGGGATGAAATCTCCCAAAGTGGCCTATTTTCTTGCACCAGAGGCGATTTCCGTGGAAGAACCATCTTATATCGCGGAATTACTGGAAGGCTGAAACCATGGACGGCGTCACTGTCATCGATCACCCGCTTGTGCAACACAAGCTCACAATCATGCGGAAGAAGGACACGTCGACGGGAAGCTTCCGCCGGCTGCTGCGCGAGATTTCGACACTGCTCTGTTACGAAGTGACGCGCGACCTCGAACTGACGATCGAGACCATCGAGACGCCGCTACAGCCGATGGATGCGCCGATCCTCGAAGGCAAGAAGCTGGTCTTCGCCTCGATCCTGCGTGCCGGCAATGGCCTGCTCGAAGGCATGCTCGACCTGGTGCCCTCGGCGCGCGTCTCGCATATCGGCGTCTACCGCGATCACGAAACGCTGCAACCGGTCGAATATTACTTCAAGGCGCCCGAGGATATTTCCGAGCGCCTGATCATCGTCGTCGATCCGATGCTGGCAACAGGCAATTCCTCGATCGCCGCGATCGAAAAGCTGAAGGAGCGCGGCGCGCACAATATCCGCTTCCTCTGCCTGCTGGCGGCTCCGGAAGGCATCGCCAATTTCCGCAAGGCGCATCCGGATGTGCCGGTCTTTACCGCTGCGATCGACAGCCATCTGAACGAGAAGGGCTACATCGTGCCCGGCCTCGGCGATGCCGGCGACCGGATGTACGGAACGAAGTAAATCCGCTATTATACTTTTTATTTAGCCCGGCAGTTACACAACTGCCGGGCTTTTTATTGATTGCATTAGTGTCCTTTCAGCACACTTGGCCTATAGATGGAATGACCCGCAGGAGGGGCCTTGCCGATGCTCGTTCGTGTTCTTGCCTTTGCCGGTGTCATCGCCGTTGCGGCGACCCAGGTGCCGATGCTGGTGAGCAGCTATAGCGAACATGCCGCGAAGCCCGTGCCGGTCGAAGCGGTTTCGCTTGCCCCACCGCAGGCGGAAGCTCCTGTTTCCTATGGCAGTGTTCAGCTGCGCGCCAATGCGGGCGGTCACTATGAGGGCGATTTCACCATCAATGGCCGCTCCGTACACGGGATGATCGACACCGGCGCAACCTATGTGGCGATGAACGAAAGTACCGCGCGCAGCCTCGGCTTCAGCAGCGTCGATCTCGACTATCGCTACTCAGTCCAAACAGCGAACGGCATCTCAAAGGTCGCCCACATCAAACTCGACCGCCTGGAAATCGGCACGATCCGGGTCCGCGATGTCGATGCCGTGGTGGCGAAGGACAGTGCGCTCGGTGCGACGTTGATCGGCATGAGCTTCATGAAGAAACTGAACTCCTATGGAGTGCAGAACGGCACCCTGCTTCTGAAGCAATAGGGCAGAGAACATCTCACAAGGTTCTACCAGGCGTCCTCGACCGCCTTCACATCAGATCTTTCTGACAATGACAGGCGATAAAGTGGGCGCCGCATCCGCGATGCGATAATTGGCCGACAAATCCGCCATGGCTTTTTCCGCGCTTGCCTCGTCCGCCGCATGGACGGTGGCGATGCGATCACCCCTGCTCATCTTCGTACCGAGCGGCAGAATATCGCTGAAGCCGACGCGATGATCGATCCTGTCCTGCGGGCGGCGGCGGCCGCCGCCGAGATCGATCACACTCATGCCGATCCTCCGCGCATCGCAGGCGCCGAGCCAGCCATCGGTGGCCGCGAGAACCGGCTTCTGCACCGGCGCACTCGCCAAATGGCGATCCGAGTGTTCAAGCAGATCCGCAGGACCTCCGAGCGCATGCACCATGCGGCTGAATATTTCCGCCGCCTTGCCGGAGGCCAAAGCCCCGCGCGCCCTGCCCTCCGCCTCGGCAACGTCCGCGGCAATGCCGGCCTGAACGAGCATTTCGGATGCGAAGGCCAGCACGACCGTTTCGAGCCGCGTGCCTGCCTTGTTACCCTTCAAGAAATCCAGGCAGTTGCGAAGCTCGACCACGTTGCCGGCCGCATCGGCCAGAGGCTGGTTCATGTCGGTAATCAGGGCCGAGGTCTTGACCCCGCCGCCGTTTGCCACCTCGACCAGCGAGCGCGCCAGCGTCTCGGCCTCTTCCAGCGAGGTCATGAAGGCGCCGCTGCCGATCTTGACGTCGAGCACCAGCGTTTCCAGCCCCGCGGCCAGTTTCTTCGACAGGATGGAGGCGGTAATCAACGGTATGGAATCGACGGTCGCGGTGACATCGCGCACCGCATAGAGCTTGCCATCGGCAGGCGCCAGCGCGCCGGTCTGGCCGATGATGGCACAGCCGACTTCTTCGACCACCTTGCGGAAACGGGCCGCATCCGGCGTGATCCCGTAACCAGGAATGGATTCCAGCTTGTCGAGGGTGCCGCCGGTGTGGCCGAGGCCTCGACCCGAGATCATCGGCACGGCAAGACCGCAGGCGGCCGCGACGGGCGCGAGCATCAGAGAGACATTGTCGCCGACGCCGCCTGTCGAATGCTTGTCGGCGATCGGCCTGCCGATGCCCTCCCAGGAGAGCGTATCGCCGGAGCGGGCCATGGCGAGCGTCAGCGCCACCGTCTCCTCGCGCGTCATGCCGCGAAACCAGACGGCCATGGCGAAGGCACCGATCTGGCTTTCCGCCAGTTCGCCACGCCCCAGCGCGCCGATAAACGCATCGATATCGGCGGCAGAGAGGGTGGCGCCGTTACGCTTTTGACGGATGATCTCCTGCGGGATCATAGATCAGTAGCCTGACGAGGCCGTCTTGGACTCGCCGCCGGCCAGCACGTTCAGAATATCGTCGAGCAGGCTCGACGCACCGAAGCGGAAGGTCGACGGCATGGCCCAATCGGGCGCCATGATGGTCTCGGCGAGGCTGAGATACAGAGCCGCATCGGAAACGGAGCCGATGCCGCCGGCGGGCTTGAAGCCGACCTTGCGGCCGCTGTCGCGAATGGCACGCAGCATGATGTCAGCGGCTTCCAGCGTCGCGTTGACGGCCACCTTGCCGGTGGACGTCTTGATGAAATCGGAGCCGGCCTCGATCGCGAGTTCCGACGCGCGCCGGATCAGCGTCGCGTCCTTCAATTCGCCGGTTTCGAGAATGGTTTTCAAGATGACCGGTCCCTTGCACTCGGCCTTGACGGCGGTCACCATGTCGGTGACGGCCTTCTCATTGCCGGCCAGAAAGGTACGATAGGGAATGACCAGATCGATTTCGTCAGCGCCATCGGCAATCGCTTCGCGCGCTTCGGCAGCAACATCGGCCACCTCCATATCGCCGGCCGGGAAATTCACCACGGTCGCGATATTCACGACATGATCGGTTCCGAGAATGGCGCGCGCCTGGGCGACAAAGCGCGGCCAGATGCAGATGGCGGCCGTATTGCCATAGGGCGATTGCGCGCGGGCGCACAGCGCCTCGATCTGAGCCGGCGTGCAGTCATCCTTGAGATTGGTGAGATCGAGAAGGGAAAGCGCAACAGCTGCCGTTTCTCTGAGGGAATGGCCCGTCATTGTGGATCTCCTTCGTCAGCGATCATTTCTTTCAAAATGGCGGCAAGGCGCGCGCCGCCGACCGGAGCCATATCTTTCGTCTCTTCATGCGAGAGTTCTCCACCGGTCATGCCAGCACCATAGTTAGTGATGACGGAGGCAGCGGCAACCCTCAGACCGAAAAGACGCGCCAGTATGACTTCCGGCACCGTCGACATGCCGACGGCATCGGCGCCCAGGATGCGCGCCATGCGGATTTCTGCCGGCGTTTCGAAACTTGGGCCGGAAAACCACATATAGACGCCATGTGACAGCTTGATCTCGGCCTTTTCCGCCGCCTTGCGCATGCGCATGATGAGGTCGGTATCATAGGCGCTGGTCATGCCGACGAAACGCCTGTCGCTTTCCTCGCCGATCAGCGGGTTCATGCCGGAATAATTGATGTGATCAGTGATCTGCATCACCGAGCCCGGCGGCATCTCTTCCCGCAGCGATCCGGCCGAATTCGTCAGGATCAGCGTGTCGACGCCAAGCGCCTTCAGGGTCTCGATCGGCGCGCGCATGGCATTGGCGTCGCCCTTTTCGTAATAATGTACGCGACCGGAGAGCATGATGACGGGGACGTCGCCGAGCTTGCCTGTGACCAGCGTGCCGGCATGACCTGATACCGCACTGACCGGGAAGCCGGGTAGGTCGGCATAGGGAATGCGCAGGGCGTCTTTGACCTCATCCACGAGAGAGCCGAGGCCTGAGCCCAGGATGATGCCATAGCGCGGCTTCAGCTCGCCGAGCTTCTCGGTGAGGATATCGACAGCTGCGCTCATCCGAGCACCTCCGTTTCGAAGCTGAAGGGCAACATTTCGTCCATGGTCATGGTCTTCTTCACGCCGGTCTCGTCGCAAAGATAGATGCGCGTTTCCTTGCTGGCAAATTCGGCGATCTTCTGCCTGCAGCCGCCGCAGGGCGGGCAGAGTGGCAGCTTCTCGGCGATGACGGCAATCTCGACGATCTTCTTGGCGCCGCCCATGATCATCTGGCCGATCGCCGTCGGTTCGGCACACCAGCCCTGCGGGAAGGAGAGATTTTCGATATTGGCGCCGGTGTAGATCTTGCCATCCTCGGCGCGGATCGCCGCACCGACCGGGAATTTCGAATAGGGAGCGTGAGCAAAGGCCATCGCTCCGCGCGCGGCCTCGAACAGATCATGCGACATGGTTTAGCGCTCCTTGGTATAGGGCACGCCACCGGCCTTCGGAGGCTTGGCGACGCCGATAAAGCCTGCAAGCAGGATGCAGGTGAGGATATAGGGCAGCGCCTGGAAAATCTGTACCGGCACCTCTCCAATGCCCGGAACCGCCTTGCCCTGCATGAAATTGGCGAAGGCATCGAGGAAGCCGAAGAGAAGGCAGGTGAACATGACCGGCACAGGCTTCCATTTTGCGAAGATCAGTGCGGCAAGCGCGATATAGCCCTTGCCCGCCGACATATTGTTGATGAAGGCGGCCGACTGAGCGATGGCTAGATAGGTGCCGGAGAAGCCGCAGAGGATGCCCGCGACGATCAGCGAACGATAGCGCAGCCATTCGACCGAGATGCCGGCGGTATCGACCGCGCCGGGATTTTCACCGACAGCACGCAACCGCAGACCGAAACGGGTACGATAGAGGATCCACCAAGAGATCGGCACCGTCAGGAAGGCGAGATAGGTCAGGATATTGTTGCCAGAGATGACATTGGCGTAGAGCGGACCGATGAACGGAACGTCGTGAATGGCATCGGCGCCGGGCAGCGTGATGCCAGAGAAGCGGGCAGTAGCAGGCAAAGTCGGCGTGCGGCCGCCCTGACCGAACCAGGCATTGCCAAGAACGATAGTCAACCCGGCCGTCAAGAAGTTGATGGCAACCCCCGAGACGATCTGGTTACCGCGATTGGTGATCGATGTGAAGCCATGGAGCAGACCGAGAAGAACCGAAACGACGATGCCGGCGACAAGGCCGGCCCAGGGCGAGCCGCTGATCGAGGCAACACAGGCGGCAGCGAAAGCAGATGCCAGCATCTTGCCTTCAAGGCCGATATCGAAGATGCCAGCACGTTCGGAAAACAAGCCTGCTAATGCTGTAAAGATCAGTGGAATCGACAGGCGGATCGTCGAGCCAAATATAGCGATCAAAAGATCGTAATAATTCATCGTCCGATCCTCACGTCCTGGCGAATTGCTGGTAGATGCGCACGAGCGCAGGGCGGAACATGTATTCGAGGGCTCCCGCAAACAGGATGACGAGACCCTGGATCACCACGATCATGTCCCGTGTGATCTGAGGTATGTCGAAGGGCAGCGTGTCGCCCCCTCTATAAAGAATGCCGAATAGAAGTGCTGCCGGGATGATGCCCAAAGGATGATTGCGGCCCATCAGCGACACGGCGATACCGACGAAGCCCGCACCAAGCACAAACTCGATTTGCAATCGGCCGGAAGCGCCCATGACCGGATTAAGCGCCATCATGCCGGCAAGGCCGCCGGAAAGCAGCATGGCGATGATGACCGTGCGGGCATAGGGGATGCCTGCATAAACAGCAGCGGTCGGACTGAGACCCAGCGTGCGCATTTCATAGCCGAGCTTGGTGCGCCACACGAGCATCCACACCAGGAAGCACATGACCAGCGCGATCAAGAAGGAAACGTTGAGCGGCGCGGCACCGATGGTCGAGCCGAACATATCCATCAACCAGCCGAGCTTCGGCAGCTGACCGCCCTCAAGGAACGTACGGGTTTCCGGCGCCATCTTGCCCGGCACGATCAGTATATGCACCAGCAGGAAGTTCATCATCGCCGACGCGATGAAGTTGAACATGATCGTCGTGATGACGACGTGGCTGCCGCGCTTGGCCTGCAGCCAGGCAGGAATAAAGGCCCAGAGCGCACCGAAGATTGCCGCGCCGATGACGGCGAAGGGCATCGTCACATACCAGGGCACATAATGGTCGAGAGTCAGCGCCACCAGGGCGCAGCCGAGACCACCGAGATAGGCCTGGCCTTCCGATCCGATATTGAAAAGGCCGGCATGGATGGCGACGGCGACCGAAAGACCGGTGAAGATGAAGCTCGTTGCGTAATACAGTGTGAAACCGATACCTTCGCCACTGCCGAGCGCACCATCCAGCAGAGATGTGAGCGCATCGAGCGGGCTGGCGCCGATAAACCAGACGACAAGCCCGGAGATCAGGAAGGCAACAATCAAATTGAGAAGGGGGATCAGGCCATAGGTGATCCAATTGGGGAGAGAAACGGAAGCCGTGCTCATATACGCCTCACGCGGCAATGCCGGCCATCATCAGGCCGAGTGTTTGTTCACCGGCCTCAGCCGACTTTTCACCGACGATATGGCCGGCGAACATGACGAGGATACGGTCTGAAAGCGCACGGATCTCATCCAGCTCCACAGACACCAGCAGGATCGCCTTGCCGGCGTCGCGCATCTCGATGATGCGGCGATGGATGAATTCGATGGCGCCGATATCGACGCCGCGCGTCGGCTGGCCGATCAGCAGCGCCTTCGGATCTCGCTCGATCTCGCGGGCAACGACGATCTTCTGCTGGTTGCCGCCGGAGAAATTGGCGGTCTTCAACCGCGCGTTCGGCGGGCGGATATCGTATTTCTCGATCTTCTCGATCGCATCCTTGCGCATGGCGTCGAGATCGAGCATGCCGCCGCGCCCGTATTTGCGGTCGCGGTGATAGCCGAGCATGGAATTCTCATATTCCTCGAACTTGAGGACGAGGCCCATGTGATGGCGATCTTCCGGAATATGGGCAAGGCCGAGGTCGCGGAGTGCTGCTGGATCGGCGTTGCCGATCGGTTTGCCGTGCAGAAGGATTTCGCCCGAAGCCGGCTTGCGGATACCGGCGATCGCCTCCAGCAATTCCGATTGACCATTTCCGGCAACACCGGCAATGCCGACGATCTCGCCGGCACGGACATCGAAGGAGACATTGTCGACCATGGTGACGCCGCGGCCGTCCTTGACGGTGAGATTGCGCACCGAGAGCAGGATTTCGCCCGGATTGGGAGCCCCCTTTTCGACGCGCAGCAGCACGCGGCGGCCGACCATCAATTCTGCCAGTTCCTCGACGGTGGTTTCCGCCGTCTTGCGCGTGGCAACCATCTCGCCGCGGCGCATGACCGATACCGTATCGGTGATCGCCATGATCTCACGCAGCTTATGGGTGATGAGGATGATCGTCTTGCCCTGATCACGCAAAACGCGAAGGATACGGAAGAGATTATCCGCCTCTGCCGGCGTCAAGACACCGGTGGGCTCATCGAGAATGAGGATCTCCGCGCCGCGATACATTGCCTTCAGGATTTCCACGCGCTGCTGCTGGCCGACGGGAAGCTCTTCGATCAACGCATCCGGATCGACTTCCAGGCCGTAATCCTTCTCCAGCCGGTTGAGCTCGGCGCGCGCGGCGGCAACGCCCTTGGCGAGAAGCGCGCCGCCTTCGGCGCCCAGCATGACGTTTTCAAGGACGGTAAAATTGTCGACCAGCATGAAGTGCTGGTGCACCATGCCGATGCCGGCTGATATCGCCGTCTGGCTGTCACGGATGGTGATGGGCTTGCCGTTGATGCGGATTTCGCCGCTGTCGGCATGATAGAAGCCGTAGATAATCGACATAAGGGTCGATTTCCCGGCACCGTTTTCGCCGATGATCCCGTGGATCGAGCCCTTGGCGACGGTTAGATTGATATCTTTATTGGCGTGGACAGCACCGAACTTCTTGTCGATGCCCACGAGCTCGATGGCGGAGATTTGGTTCACTATAGGGGCTCCAGAAACCGGTTTCCGGATAAGAAAAGGGCGTATGACGTTTTGCTCCGTCATACGCCCTTATTTCATATCAGTTCTTCGGGCAGGCGTTGTCGGTCAGATAGTCGTGGACCTTGATGGTGCCAGCAACGATATCGGTCCGAGCCTTGTCGACGGCAGCCTGGATTTCCGGAGTGACGAGCGACTTGTTGTTGTCGTCGATAGCCACGGCAACGCCATCTTCCTTGAGGCCGAGCTCCTGCGTGCCAGGCGTGAACTTGCCGTTCTTGGCGTCGCTGAAGGCATTGTAAACGGCGAGGTCGACGCGCTTGACGACGGAGGTCAGAACGGAACCCGGATGCAGGTAGTTCTGGTTCGAGTCGACGCCGATCGACAGCTTCTTGTTGTCGGCAGCGGTCTGCAGCACGCCGAGGCCGGTGGCGCCGGCAGCCGCATAGACAACGTCTGCGCCCTGGTCGATCTGGTTCTTGGTGAGTTCGCCGCCGCGAACCGGGTCATTCCAGGCAGCGCCGGTCGTGCCGGTCATGTTCTGGAAAACTTCGATTTTCGGATTGGTGGCGCGCGCACCCAGCTCGTAGCCGCATTCGAACTTGCGGATCAGCGGAATGTCCATGCCGCCGACGAAACCGATCTTGCCGGACTTCGATGCAAGGGCGGCCATGACGCCAGCGAGATAGGAACCTTCGTTTTCCTTGAACTTGACGGAGCGGACGTTCGGCAGGTCAAGGCTGTCGTCGATCAGGACGAATTCGGTCTTCGGATATTCGGCAGCAACCTTCTGGAGAGCAGAGGTCCAGGCGAAAGAAACAGCGATAACCGGATTGAAGCCCTTGCTGGCGAAGTTGCGCAGCGCCTGTTCACCCTGGGTGTCGCCGGTCGGCTCGAAGTCGCGATAAGCGATGCCGGTTTCCTTCTTGAACTTTTCGGCGCCGTTATAGGCAGCTTCGTTGAAGGACTTGTCGAACTTGCCGCCGGTTCCGTAAACGATGGCCGGCTTGATATCGGCCGCAAGCGCCGTCGCCGACATGGCAGCCAGGGCAAAAAGGGTCAAAAGGGATTTTTTCATGTGGTGCAGCCCTATTGTTTCTATCTTGTTGGGTCCTCCCGCAAGCCCGTTGACCGGGCAAGTCTGCGGAACCGCCGGCCTCCCCGAGGCCAAGCTGGCGCGCATCCTTGCATGGCTGCATGAAAAATTCACGAGAAATTTTTCAGTTGGTAAAGATTTGTGGGAATTGGTGAAAACCCATCCAAACGACCCGTTTTTTAAACAATTTCGGCCTAAAAGTGCATTTTTATTGATCAGAAATGTTGCCGATCCGTCTGCAGCAATCGCCGGCTTTGCTCGCTACGGCATTGCTGCAAGCCCATCGCCGAACACTCTTCAGGCGACCGAAATCCTCAAATGGCACAGACCGGGAGGCGGCCCCCTCTGTCAGGCGCTGAAGCGTCCGGCTGCGGGCTGACGCTTATAGGCGATCACCCACAGAAGCAGCGAGATCACCAGAAAGACAGCGAAGGCCGGCTGAAACAGCAACCATTGCATCGCCAAGTCATAAAAGCGAGGATGAACATAATAGGCGATCGTCGAGCGAAGGCTTGCCAGCGACGAAGGGCTGACATCATTCCACGCATCCCCCATCGGTGTCATGACCACGGCGGAAGCCGCTACGGATTGAATGGAATCGATGGTGCCGGCGATCACAGCCACCACCAGCGCGACAAGGCTGGCAAAACGCAACAGGAAACGCATAAACTCCTCCCGATACTTACTACGTCCGGCCTTCGCGGGCCGACCGGTCTGATGCCGCCTCATCTATCTCATTAGATAAGTTGCGTGCAAAATAAGCGCAATGGGGAGGAGATGCAGAGTTTTGCGTCAACAAGTCAAAAATCTGTCAGATTCGGGTTGATTGCCGGGAATTCATCGGTATATATCGCGGCCGTTCCGACGATTTGCTTCCTGACTGGGTGCGAAACGCCAAAGGACAGGTGGCCGAGTGGTTTAAGGCGCACGCCTGGAACGCGTGTGTACGTGAAAGCGTACCGAGGGTTCGAATCCCTCCCTGTCCGCCATTTTCTGATTTGTCCAGACCGGAAGCATAGGTAACCATTTACCCTAGAGCCTGAGTGCCCGAGCGGGGAAGTCACCTTGCTTTTCAGCAGCGACGCTCTCTCGAACAGCGTCGCGTAGCTGCTTCCTCGTCCCGACACAGGCGGAATTCGGTTTTCGGGGCCTAGATCGACCCCAAAAACGAGGAGTTGCGGCAGCGCTCGCCGCCGGTGGGCTTCTTTCTTTGACCCGGCAGAGCGATGAGAAAGGTCAAAGGCTTTCTACTTGCCTACAGGCTTTCCCATGAATTGCGAGAGCGCCGCGAAATCACTGTGCTCGTGGCCAGCAGCAATCGCTCGCTTGAAGATCGCGTCGTAACCATCGACCAAGGAGCGGTCGATTCTGCGTGCTTCCATCAAAGCAAGGAGATGCTGGAGCGAAGTGTGATGCGGGAAAATGGTCGAAAGCGTCTCGTCGTCGCTGGCAAAGCGGCCGGCATTTGTTCGCTTGATGAGATCCGAAACAAGTCCGTCAACCACGGGTACCGTCGCACTCCACTGCCGCGCCAGTTCGTCAAGATCGATCCCTTCGGCCTGAGACACCGCAATGGCATGGAGTGTTCCGAACAAGGCACCCCACAACAGGGCAAGCAGGGCACTGTCAAGCGCGTTCGCCCGCCCCGGTTCCTCGCCGATATGCTGGACATTGCCGCCCAAGACACCAAACATGCCCACACTCGCATCGAAAGCCTGCTTCGGCCCCGAGATCACGATCGTCCCGGCCTCAGTGCCGATGAAATCCGGCGTCGCCATGATTGCGCCATCGAGATAGCTGACTCCTTGCGTGGTGAACCATTCAGCCGCTTCGCGAGCGCCGTCCGGTGTTCCAGATGTCAGTTCCACAATCAGTTTGCCTGGTATGGCGGAGACGACATCGTCGCTACGCAGCAACGTGCGAGTTGCGGAGTAATCGATGATATTCACGATAATTATATCAGCCGCTTCGACGGCTTCCCGCACGGAGGCCGCGACGATGGCTCCGGCAGCGGCCAGAGTCCGGGTCTTCTCCACCGTCCTGTTCCAGACGATCGTGCGGTATCCCGCCCGCAGCAGTGCATTGGCGAGCGCCGATCCCATACGTCCGGTCCCCAGGATGCTAATTGCAGGTTTCATTCCGACTCTCCATATGATTAGCGCAGCACTTGGCTCGCCTGCTGTTTTCGGGAGAGCTATGATTTTAAAAGTGCAGGGACAATACGCACGCAAGTGTAAGTGGTTACTCAGAGGTAAGGAGGGTGAAGTGAACACGTATAAGGAGAATGGCTTTTCGACCGCAGTAAAGATGGTCGCCGGCAAGTGGAAGATTAATATTCTTTGCGAACTTGGCGCAGCGCCCCGCCGGTTTGGCCGGCTGCGGCAATCCATTCCGGCGATCAGCGAAAAGGTGCTGACGCAGAGCTTGCGTGAATTGGAAGCTGATGGGCTGATTAACCGAACGGTCTATCCCGGGTCGCCGACTAAAGTTGTCTATTCCTTGACGGAACGCGGAACGGCGCTCCATGCCGGAGCGGAGGGGCTATGCCAATGGGGTGAACAGTTTACCCACTCGGCTCAGCCATAAAGATCGACGGCAAGATGCGGAGGGCCGAGTGATCCGGCCCGGTCAACTTACGTCTTGCATGCAAGGTTGTGAATGTTCCTGAACCCAGCGGATCGGATAAAGCAAAGATGGTGATCACGGCTTGAAATCGCGGTGCTCAATGCCATCTGTGCTCCAATCGGACGCTGCGCTTCTCAGGCAGATGCATGCTCTTTGTCAGGTTCGCCAAACCATCTCAATGTGGCCTTTGCAGCTTCCTTGGTATCAAGTTTAGCTTCGCAGACCCAGGCAACGACACCGTCGGGCCGCACGAGCATGGCGCTGACACCTAGCCGATCCCTGACATCGCTGGCGATATAAGTGATCCGGTCACCCCGGCGGCCCGCGAGCGCTTCAAGCGATGCACGAGCATCGAAATCCAGTAGCAGGCCGCCGCCCGTTCTGAAATGATCGCCGAGCTTCGTCCCATCGGCCAGCTCAAAATCGGGAGCGCTGCGGCCGACGAGCGGATTGATGTCGCCGAGATCATAGCGAAGAGAGATGCCCCAGACGCGCTCGGCGAAATAGGTGGTGCCATCACGCGTGTCGATCAGATCGCGGATGATGGCTTCGAGGGCGCGCGAGCTCGGGCTTGGCCGCATGAGCGCGACCTGGGCGCGTGACCAATCAAGCACCTGCGATCCAATGGGATGCCGTTCGCTGGAATAAGTATCGAGCAGGCCGTCCGGCGCATCGCCACGGATCGTGGCGGCAAGCTTCCATCCAAGGTTCATCGCGTCGCCCAGACCAAGGTTGAGGCCTTGGCCGCCCAAGGGGGAATGGATGTGCGCGGCGTCGCCGGCCAGCAGAACCCGCCCCTTGCGGTAGGTGGTCGCCTGGTAGGCGCGGTCCGTCCATGTGGTGGCAAGCTTGAGCGTGGTCACGGTGACGTCGGTGACGGAGATGCGGCGCAGCACCGCCTGCACATGGTCGAGCGTGATCGGCTGGGTCCGGTGGAAAGCGCCTCCGTCGAAGTCGACCATCGTGACCGTCCCGGGCGGCGCATAGGTGTACATGCCCGTCGCGGTGTAATGGCGGCCGGGACGAAGCTTGTCCGGGTCCGCCATCTCTATTTCGGCGGAATAGCCGGTGAATTCGGGATCGGTGCCGACGAACCCGAAGCCGCCGGCCTTTCGGGCGGTGCTGCGGCCGCCGTCGCAGCCAACGAGCCAGCGCCCGCGAAAGGTCGCGCCTCTGGCGCAGACGACAACACCTTCATCCAACTGCTCGAAGCTCTCGACGCCGAAGCCGCGCCTGATCTCGACACCCATGGCCTCCGCACGCGCCGCAAGGACAGCTTCGAGGCTTTCCATTTCGACCATCATGCTAATGCCGAGTGTGGTTGGCAGGCGATAGAGCCACTTCGAAGCGTCGATCCTATCGTGGAAGAACTGGATGCCGGCAAAATGGCCGCCGGGCTTGCGCGACTGATGCATCCAGTGCGCAGCTTCCTTTGCAGGCTTTGGCTGGGCGATATCGTTCAATAGGCCGCGACGATGGAAGGTCTCGATGGTCGGCGCCGAGAGACCGCGCATGCCGAAAGGAAGGCGCTTCAAGGGCGAGCGTGGATCCTCGGCCTGCTCCAGCACCAATACGGAGAGACCGACGAGACGCAGCTCGCAGGCGAGAAACAAGCCGACGGGTCCGCCGCCGGCGATCAGAACATCATAAATCAAGGCAGAACTCCTCAAGCGAACGGCGCCGCAAGGGCGTCAGACATTCCGGCTTCGGGCCACCTCAGCCGGCGCGAGTCGCTAAAAACGCTCACCCGTATTCGGGCGGCGACGGTCCAGGCACGGAACAGTCGTAAAACCTGTGCCAATTTCACCGATTTGGTGATTGCAACGCAGTATTTACACTCGGTATAAATTTACTTATGGTATAAATATCCTCATGTCAAACCGAATCAAACTCCGAGACCGCAAGAAGGAGATGACGCGTCAGGCGATCTCCAACGTCGCGACACGCCTCTTCGTCGAGCATGGCTTCGATAAGGTTTCCGTCGCCGACATTGCTGATGAAGCGGAGGTCGCCAGAAAGACGGTGTTCAACTACTTCCGCCGCAAGGAGGATCTGGTTTTCGATCGCGAGGATGAGGTACGGGAGCTGGTTCGGCAAGCGCTCGCCGATCGCGGCCGAGCGCCCCCCGTCCGCTCGTTCCAGACCCTCATGCGGGACTTGGTGGAAACGCAGCATCCTCTGTTCAGGATCACGGAACGGCCCATCCAGTTCTGGCGCATGGTGGCCGAGAGCCCGACGCTGACGGCATATGCGCGCGGCCTGCAGGTGACGCTTGCTGACGATCTCTCGGAAATGCTGTCGGATGCGGCGGGGCGGCCGCGCTCCGATGCGAATGCACATCTTGCGGGCGCAATGCTGATAGCGGCGTTGGTGGTCGCCTATACCGAGGCGCTGCGCGTCTTTCGAGAAAAAGGAGATCCTCAAGCCGCGCTGCTTGATGTCATGGAGCGCGGCTTTATCGGCGTCGACGCCGCTCTTGCCGGAACAGCTTACATCTGACGACGACACTGGACGGAAGATCATCCACAAATGACAAAAGCCCGGCCGGCGAGCGGTCAGGCCTTTGACCATCAAGCTCCAGCCCGCCAATGGACTAGAAAGCAGGGCACGCCTTACGCTGCGGCAACCCTGAGCTGGGCGAGGTCTTCAAGCAATGTCGGGCCTTTGGGTTCCCAGCTGAGCTTCTGGCGGGTCTTGGCGCTTGAAGCCGGCATGTCGCGGCCGGCAAACAGGGCGAGCCAGCCGAAATAATCCTGCGCCTCTTCCCTGGCAATGGATTTGACCGGCAGGTTCAGTTGCCGCCCGATCGTCTCGACGATATCGCGCATGGGCACGCCTTCCTCAGCGGCCGCGTGATATTTGGCATTCGGTTCGGCGCGCTCGACGACGAGGCGGTAAAGACGGCCGACATCGGTAAAATGCGCCGCCGGCCAGCGGCTGAGCCCGTCTCCCACATAGGCGCAAACCCCCTTCTGCCTGAATATATCGATCAACGGCGTAATAAGCCCCTGGCTGACCGGATCATGCACCTGGGGCAGCCGGACGACCGAGACATTGACCCCGATCTCGCTTGCCAGGATTCCTGCCTCCTCGGACGCTGCCCGCGGATGCATGTCGGAACCGGCAATCGGGTTATCCTCCCTGGCCGGCTCGCCCGGCACCGTGTTGGCGATCGGCGTGCCCGACGTAATAACCAGCGGACGAGCCGAGCCGGCAAGCGCCGAGGCCAGCGTTGCGATGACGCGGCGGTCATCCTCGCAATTCTGGACGAATCTCGTGAAGTCGTGGTTGAAGGCAAGGTGGATGACGCCGTCGGATTGTGAGGCGCCGCTTTTCAGGATTTCCGCATCCTCGATCGTGCCGTGCAGGACCTCGGCGCCGGCAGCGGCGAGTGTGACCGCCTTTTCCTTCGAGCGCGAAAGGCCGAGCACCTGGTGGCCCGCACCGATCAATTCCTTGACGACATGCGAACCGACATTTCCGGTCGCACCAGTAACGAATATACGCATATGCACTGTCTCCTTATTTCGTCGGAGACAAATCTGTGCCCATCGTTTATTCTGGTAAAGTAGTGACCTTATCATAGTAAAGACACTAACAGGATGACCGATCTCATCGAAACCGAAAACGTGCTCGGCGCCTATCTGCGGGACCGGCGGGCGAAGCTTGATCCATCCGCCCTCGGCTTTGGCGGCGAACGGCGGCGCACGCCCGGACTTCGGCGCGAGGAAGTGGCGCAGCGCGCCAATATCAGCCCGACCTGGTACACATGGCTGGAGCAAGGCCGTGGCGGTGCGCCCTCGGCCGACGTGCTCGACCGGATTGCCCGTGCATTGATGCTGACGGAGGTGGAGCGCGAGCACCTGTTCCTGCTCGGCCTCGGCCGACCGCCGGAAGCGCGTTACCGCAAAAATGATGGTGTTACGCCGCGGCTGCAGCGCGTGCTCGATGCACTGGAGCCGAGCCCCGCCATTATCCGGACCGCCACCTGGGACGTCATCGCATGGAACCGGGCGGCACCCGTGATGCTGATCGATTACGGATCGCTGCCGCCAGAAGAACGCAACATTCTGCGCTATATCTTTCTCGATCCGCGTGCGCGCGCCGTGCAATATGATTGGGAAAGCGTCGCCCGCTTCGCCCTGGGCGCATTCCGTGTCGATGCAGCGCGCGCAGGCGCATCGAGTGAGATAGAGCCTTTCGTGGCGGAACTTTGCCGCATTAGTCCGGAATTCAGGGCCATGTGGCGCGAAAACGATGTTCCTGGCACCCATACCGAAGCCGTCAAACATATACGCCATCCTATCCTCGGCCCGCTGGCATTCGAGTATTCGGCCTTTTCGGTCGACGGCCGGACGGATCTCAGCATGATCGTCTACAATCCGGCAACACCTGACGATGCCGAGCGGATCAAATCGCTGCTGCCGCGGCCATAAGGATATGCTTGGCGCAACCAACCGTCACTCGCTCATCTTTCGATTGACGGCGGCGAGGAAGGCGTCCTAAATTCCCGTCGTCGAAAATGGCTGGCTTGGTCTCGGTAGGCCCAGGCCCTTCTCCCTCCATGGAGAAGCTCTGTTCCGCGCTAGCGCGGATACCCCGACAGACCCTGCGCCTCGTGCGCGTTTAGGGTCTGCGCGGTAGCCATTGGACGATGCTCCCTCAGCAGACCATGTTCGAAGGAGCCGCACCATGTCCACTATCGATCAGCCCCAGCCGATTCTCGTCTATCTCGCCGCCGGTGTGCAAGGCAGCGCCGTCGTTCGCGCCGCGCTTCAACGCGGCTTCAAGGTCCGGGCGCTTGTCCGGGACCGAAGGCGCGCCACAGCGCTCTCCGCGCTCAGTGTCGAGCTTGTCGAGGGGGATCTTCGCGATGCGGCTTCGCTTCGCGCCGCCAGCACCGGCATCACTCACGCCGTGCTGCAGATTCCGATCGGATCACAAGGCGACATGCGCATCCAGGCGGATAATGCGATATCCGCTTCTCTCGACCAAGGCCTGAAATCCCTTATCCTCAAGCTCGCCAGCGCCAGCCGCCCGGCACCTTGCCAGGAGCCAAGCTTTGTTGCCAACGCGATGCTCGAAGATGTGGTCCGCGCGTCAGGCCTGCCCTTCGCAATCGTCCGCCCGACCATGTATCTCGATAATCTCCTGAAGCCATCAGCGCGCAAAGACATTGTTGGCAAAGGGATCTTAGCGCCGCCGATTGCCGAAGCCCAGCGTATCGCCTGGACCTCGGTCGATGATTGCGCCCGGGCCGCCATTACCCTTCTGGAACGTGGCATCACCTCCGGCGATCATCGCATTGCCGGGCCGGAAAGCGTTGATGGAAACGAACTCGTCTCGCGGATCGGTGCTGGACTCGGTCGCCTAATCACCTATCGCCAACAGCCGCTCGACGAGTTCGAGCGGGATGTCGATGCTGCGATGGGGCCGGGAACAGGGCGCCGCGTCGCCTCGAAATTCCGCTTCTTCGCATCGCATCGGGAAGAGGCGGATGCGATGCTGGCCGCGCCGTTCAAGCCGCAAGCCGACCTTGAGGATTTCAAGCCGACAGGCATTGAGGAATGGGTTCGCCAACATCGGGCACAGTTCTTCGATACGGAACAAGCGCCATCAGGCGGCCAGGGCTGATCGACAGGATACGCCTTCAATCGTAATAGGCCGGGGCCTGCTTGAACCGAGGCCATGCCTCGGGATCATGCCCCGTCACCACCATCGCATCGGTCTGTTCGGCAAGCGTGCGAAGCTTGCCGACGGATCGCACCGTGTCAACGGCGGAAGCCATGAAGCCAGGGAGCGCCTTTTCGTTCCAGTGATCGAGCGTGTAGGCGGCATCGACGGTCAGTAATATTGCACCCGTCTTCGGGAGCCGTACCAGGAAGGATTGGTGGCCGACGCTATGGCCCGGCGTGAAGATCATCCGCAGCACGCCGTCACCATAGAGATCGTAGCCATCGGTGGCGGCACCCTCCAGGAAGTGCCATTTCAAGCCGGGACGATCGAAATCCCGGCGAACATAGGCGCCAGCGGCGAACCAGTCCGGCGCGAAGGCATATTCATATTCGCGGCGCTGGACGATGTGGGTCGCGTTGGGGAAGCGGCCGATCGCGCCGCTATGGTCGGAATGCAGATGGGACAGCGCGACGAAACGGATGTCTTCGCTGGATAGGCCGAGCTTCGCCAATTGAGCTAAGCATCCTTGCGCCTCCGTCATCACGGGCTGATAGCTGTCGATGGCATCGCCCCAATAGCCGCGCGGATCGGCCAGACCTTCCGCCGCCAGTCCGCCATCGATGATGACGTTGCCCTTCGGATGCGTCAGCAGAAACCAGGGAACCGGAATTTCGTAATCGGCGTCGCCGCCCTGATTCATCCTGATGTCGTGGGCCTTGCAGCGCTGCGTGCCCGATTGAAACATATAAAGCCTGATGTCGCTCATGAACCTGACCTGCGGTTGATGTTTGAGCGCCGTTTTCGGCGATCGAACGTTTCCCCACTAGGCGACATCATCCACTTACATTTATCGGATAAGCCGATATGTTGGCGCGCATGGATCTGTTGGCAGCAATGCGCGTCTATGTCAGGGTGGTGGAAAGAGGCGGCATGTCGGCCGCCGCCCGTGATCTTGGCATGGGCCAACCCGCCGTCAGTGAACGGATTGATCGGCTGGAGCAATATCTCGGCACGCGATTGCTGCTCAGAAACACCCGCAAGCTTTCCGTCACCGATGTCGGTGCCGTTTTTTTTGAGCGCAGCAAGCAGGTGCTCGAAAGTGCCGACGATGCGCTGACCGTCGTGGATGGCGATCAGTCACTGCGCGGCACGCTCAGGATCGCAGCACCGCATGGCCTCGGCGAGGTCCTCCTGCCATCGATCCTACTGCAGATGCGCAAGCGTCATCCGCTGCTCAAAATCGATCTGATCCTCAACGACAGGATTGTCGATCCCGTGACGGAAGGCGTCGACATCTCGCTGCGCCTGGGGAATCTTGGTGTGGGCAGCTTCATTGCCCGCAAGCTCGGCCATGTCGGCCGCGTGCTGGTGGCTTCACCCACCTATCTCGATGAGCATGGGACGCCGACGACACCCGACGAGCTTGCCGACCACCCTTTCCTGCGGGTCTCCGGCCTGTTCAACAACGGCCGGATTCCGTTCATCGATCCGAGCGGACAGACCGAACTTGCCGCCGTCGATATTGCCTTGAGCATCAGCCATTGGCGGCCGCTGCACCGCCTGCTGCTGGATGGAGCCGGCATTGGTGTCCTGCAGGAGCCGGTTTGTGCCGATGATTTGGCGGATGGTCGGCTGATCCGCCTACTGCCCGAATTTACCACGCCGGGATTTGACCTGCATGCGCTTTATCCGGCGATAAGGCCGATTCCGCCGCGGATTCGGATGGCGCTCTCACTGTTGGAAGAACAGCTGGGCACGGCTTGTCTGGCGGAAAGCTAGCTATTTTTCCAATCGATGCTTCGCGTCGCCACCTCTGGGGTTGCCCGCAAGGTCAGCGCCCAGAAGAGCAGCGTTGCGAGGCTTATGGCAGCACCCGATAGGCAGACGCCCGTCCAACCCGAATGGGCATAGACGATAGTGGATGTCGAGGAGCCGACGGCGCTGCCGATAGAGTAGAAGATCATATAGGCGGCAGTCAGCCTGTTCTGCGCGTCCGGCCTCACACGATAGATCATGCCTTGATTGGTGACATGCGTTGCCTGCAGACCGAAATCGATGACGAGCACGCCGAGAATCAGCCAGAAGATCGAGCGATCCAGCATGGAGATCGGTAGCCAGGCAACGAGCATCAGCGCCAGTGCAATGCCTGTCGTGCGCTGGCCGTGGCCGCGATCCGCCCATCGCCCTGCCCTCACCGCACCGAGTGCGCCCGCTGCGCCGGCAAGGCCGAACAGGCCGACTTCGGTATGAGATAGGGAATGCGGTGGCACCGTCAGCGGCAGGACGAGGGGCGCCAGCAAGGTGGTTATATTGGCGAAAATCAGCATGGCGATCACGGCGCGGATGCGCAGGACCGGTTCTTCGACAAGCAGCGTGCCGAGCGATCGGATGAGACGGAAATAGGAAAGGCCACCCTTCGGCCTTTCCTGCCTCGGCAGCGCTCGCCAGAGGAGAAGCGCGATTACCAACGTCAGCACGGCGGAGACGACGTAGACGGTCCGCCAGCCGGAGAGATCGGTCAGCGTTCCCGCGACGCTGCGCGCCAGAAGAATACCAAGGACGATGCCGCTCGTGACCATGCCGACAATATGGCCGCGCTCGGCGGGGTGCGCGAGGCTCGCCGCATAGGCGACCAGCGCCTGTGTCACGACGGCCAGAAAGCCGACGGTGGCCATGGAGGCGAGCAGCATCGCGGCACTGGACGAGAAGCCGACGCTGATGAGGGCCGCCACGCTTAGCAGCGATTGCACGATGATGAGCTTGCGTCGGTCGACAAGGTCGCCGAGCGGCACCAGCAGGATCAGGCCGAGCCCATAACCGAGCTGTGTTGCGCCGACAATGAGGCCGGCAGCCGTGCGCGACAGCTTGAGATCGTCGGCCATGACATCGAGGAGCGGATGGGCGAAATAGGCATTGGCGACAGCGAGGCCGCTCGCGACGGCAAACAGGAAAATCGTCGCTCGTGTCAGCTGCGAATTGACCTCTCCCGGATACTCGGCGCCCTTAAACGAACCCTCTCGTGAGGAATGTGGGCGCAGAACGTCCTTCGCGCTGCCGGCCGGCGGCGCGTCCTGATCGATCGTCATTGCAAAACTCCCGATTCTTCGGTTTAATAATGAAACCATCGATCGAGTAACATTATTGGTTTAATAATGCAACCATTCCTGCAAGCAAACGACCGGAAAGACTAAGCCGATGGTCGCGCGGAAAAGCCTTAAAGGTGATTATTGCCCGAGCGCACGGTCGCTCGACGTGATCGGCGACTGGTGGTCGCTCCTGATCGTGCGCGACGCCTTCGACGGGCTGACGCGCTTTGGCGAGTTTCAAAAGAGCCTCGGCATTGCCAAGAATATTTTGACCGAGCGACTGCGGACGCTTGTCGCAAGCGGCATTCTGGAGCTTGTACCGACAAGCGAAGGCGGTACGCGCATGGAATACCGGCTGACGGCGATGGGAAAGGATCTCTTCCCGGTCATGGTGGCGCTGCGGAAGTTCGGCGAGCGCCATCTCTTCGCGCCGGCCGAGGAACATTCACTGCTGGTGGATCGCGCTACGGGACAACCAGTGCAGCTCGACATCCGGGCGCAGGACGGCAGGGCGATCGGCCCTGACGAGACAGTTATCTTGAAGGTACCGGAAGGGGAATAGATGAGGCAGGGCTGCAGCTAAGCTCGCTCTTTGAAACGAACCTCGCGTGCCGAGGCGCAGATCCCGATCTCGTCGCCGAGCGACCATTCGGCTGCCCGTGCCGCCATGGCGGCAGGCACACTCTGCGAGCCCGGGCCGGCGGGGACATCATAGGTGGCATGCGCATCATGCGGCAGAAGCACGCCGTAACCGCGCTCAAGCGCTCCCCGCGCCGTCGCGGCAACGCACATCTCCGAGAGCACGCCGCAGATCACC
Source organism: Rhizobium sp. No.120 (assembly GCF_054558365.1). NCBI lineage: Bacteria > Pseudomonadati > Pseudomonadota > Alphaproteobacteria > Hyphomicrobiales > Rhizobiaceae > Rhizobium > Rhizobium sp. No.120. The sequence goes on along the minus strand of NZ_BAAJNQ010000002.1, from coordinate 77,405 downwards.
AGATGCTTCACGCCGAAGGCTGTGAGAATGGCGTCAAGTTCGGTGCCGTCAAAGCCGTCATCCTCCGCTTTCCTGATGACCACTTCGCCTGATAGTGGCGGAAAATGGAGTTTCCATCCCGGCTGAAGCGGCTCGTCCAGCGCACCGGGCAGGCCATCGTTCTGCAGGAAAATCACCGGTGCCCATTCCGACCGCGCCTTGTCCAGCAGGAGCTCCACCGCCGACCTCAACATGGCATGGTCGGGGACCGCGCCTGGACCTTGTACGAAGGCATTCTGGACATCGACGACCAGTAGGGCATCGGCCAATGGATTATTATCGAAAATCTCCCGCTGCTCTTCTTCCATCAATCCGTCAGATCCTGCCATGAAACAAACTCCATATGGGTGCGCACCGGGCAGCCCGGCAAGACTGCTTCAGAAAGAGGCCTTCATCACCATCTCTGCGCCAAGCACCAGCAGACAAATCAGAAACCAGCGGCGGAAAGTGGCAGGACTGACGCGATTGCGAATGATCTGGCCGGCCCACATGCCGACAAGTGCCGGGACGATCGCCAGAGTAGAGAGCGCGAGATTGTCGATGCGGAAGGCGCCGTGCCAGGCGAGTGCGGCGGCCAGTGCAACGGTGGACACGGTGAAGGAAAGGCCGAGCGCCTGGACCAGCTCCTCCTTCTCCAGTCCGAGCGACTGCAGATAGGGTACTGCCGGCACGACGAAAACACCGGTCGCTCCTGTAAGCAGGCCCGTGACCCCGCCGACGAACGGCGATAACAGCGGCTCGAACCTTGCGGGCACATGCAGTTGACGGGCGAGTAAAGCATGGCCGGCATAGAGGATGAGGGCGAGACCCAGCGCCGCCGTGGTCTTGCGGGTATCGCCGGCAGCCAGCAGATATGAGCCGGCGAAGGTTCCGATGATTATGGCAAGAACCAAGAGGAGGAAACGACGGGCAAGCGCGCCAAAACGCGGGCCGGCCAGCAGCTGCCAGACATTGGTAACGAAAGACGGGACGATCAGCAGGCTAGCCGCAGCAAGCGGCGAGATCAACGTACCCAAGACGCCCATCGCCACGGTCGGCAACCCCATGCCGGTGACGCCCTTGACCATGCCGGCGATGAAGAAGGTCGCGAAGATTGCCGCGACGAGCCATATCGAATGATCCATCATGCCTTTTCAGTAGCAGAGACAAAGACTAGCACAATGCGGATGATGCGAAGCCAGCCTTCGGCTATTCCGAAGGCTGGATATGCGGTAATCTGCGTTTCATGCGCTTTGACCTGACCGACCTTCGCCTGTTCCTCGCCGTCGTCGATGCCGGCAGCATCACGCATGGAGCGGCCGATGTCGGGCTCTCGTTGCCGGCCGCCAGCGAGCGGCTGCGTGACATGGAGGCGAATGGCGGCCTAAGGTTGCTGGAGCGCGGCCGACGCGGCGTGAGCCCGACCCCCGCAGGCGAAGCGCTGGCGCATCATGCCCGGCTGATCCAGCGGCAACTGGCCCAGATGCGCGGCGAGCTTGGCGAGCACGCAAGCGGCCTGCGCGCGACCGTTCGGCTTCTCGCCAACACCGCGGCGATCGCCGAATATCTGCCGCCTCGCCTTGCCGAATGGATGGCGAGAAACCCGCGAACCGACATCGATCTCAAGGAGCGCCAGAGCGTCGAGATCGCCCGGGCCGTTTCGGCTGGGCTGGCAGAGATCGGTATCCTGTCGGACGCGGCCGATACCTCCGGCCTGATATTGCGCCCCTTCGCAGTCGATAGGCTGGTGGTGGCGATATCTAGCAATCATGCACTGGCAGCATCAAAGCAGACCAGCTTCACGGAAATCCTGCATGAGCATTTCATCGGACTTGCCGGTGGAGCGCTGCAGGATCACATCGACGCGCAGGCGGCCCGGCTCGGCAGCCGATTGAAAATGCGGGTGCGGATGCGGACATTCGAGAGCATCTGCGAGATGGCAGGCCAGGGTATCGGCCTCGGCATCGTACCAGAAACGGCCGCGCGGCGCTGCAGCCGATCCGCAAAAATTGCGATCCTTCGCCTTACCGACTCATGGGCGACGCGCCGACTTTCGATATGCGCACGCTCCCTCGAAGAGCTTCCATCCCCGGCGCGCGATCTTTTCGAGCATCTGGCAACGATATGACCCCGGCCTGTTGAAAAGACGCGTTGAGATCGCCTAGTCTCCCGCATGGCTGTCGGGGGAGACGGCGCAATGGGAGGTGGCTATGGAATTTCACGACGACGAGCTTCATCGCTTCGAAGCCGATGGGGCCGCGCCCCTGCCGCATACCGAGGTGGAAGGCCATGTCGATCATGATGGCGCGTGTATCTGGTATGCCTCCTACGGCAGCGGCGCTCCGGTGATCCTTCTGCATGGCGGGCTCGGAAACAGCGGCAATTGGGGCTATCAGGTGCCGGCGCTGATCGACGCAGGCCATCAGGTTATCGTCATCGACAGCCGCGGCCATGGCCGCAGCACCCGCGATGAGCGACCCTATACCTATGAGTTCATGGCCACCGACGTTCTCGCCGTCATGGACAGGCTGGAGATCGAAAGAGCTGCCATTGCCGGCTGGAGCGACGGCGCCTGCATCGGCATGGTGCTTGGAAAAACCCATCCGGAGCGTGTTTCCGGCGTCTTCTTCTTTGCCTGCAACATGGACCCGAGCGGCACGAAGGAATTCGTGGCGACGCCGATTATCGAGCGCTGCTTCTCCCGCCATACGAAGGATTATGCCGCCCTGTCGGCCACGCCGGATAGGTTCGATGCCTTCGTCGAGGCTGTCGGCCTGATGCAGCGGACCGAGCCGAACTACAGCATTGCCGATCTCGCAGAGATCAACGTGCCTGTCGCCATCGTCCAGAGTGAGCATGACGAGTTCATCAAGCGGGAGCATGCCGATTATCTTGTGCGGCACATTCCCGGCGCAGAGTTGATCCTTCTGCCCGGCGTCAGTCATTTCGCGCCAGTGCAACGGCCGGCGCGGTTCAATGCCGCCCTGCTCCGCTTTCTTTCCAAACTTCCGGTCTGACAGCAGATTCAGTTGCGCACGTCCGATCGTTGGAATAAATGATGACCATCATCTTATTCGAACTCCCGAGACCGAATCGCCGCTGACAGGCCCTTCCGCCCCGGGGAGCAATTTGGCTCCAGGCAGGAGAATTTTATGACAGCCACTTTGTTTTCGCCTCTTTCCGTCGGCCCCTATGAGCTTGCGCATCGCATCGTCATGGCGCCTCTTACCCGCATGCGGGCGAGCCAGCCGGGCAATGTGCCCTCTGCACTGAATGCCGAATATTATGCCCAGCGCGCCAGCGAGGGCGGGCTCATCATTTCCGAGGGCGCGCAGATTTCCCGCGCCGGTCAGGGCATGCCGGCAACCCCGGGCATCCACACGGCCGAACAGGTCGCTGGCTGGAAGCCGGTGACGGATGCGGTTCATTGCAAGGGCGGCAAGATCTTCCTGCAGCTCTGGCATGTTGGCCGCATCTCCCATTCTTCCCATCAGCCCGATGGAGCTCCACCGATTGCCCCTTCCGCCATCGCCGCAAAGGGACAGGCTTTCACGGCCTCTTTCCAGCGCGTGCCCTTCGAGACGCCGCAGGCGATCGATATCGATTTGATACCGCTTCTGATCGACGTCTATGCTGAAGCCGCCGCCAATGCCAAGCAGGCCGGCTTCGACGGTGTCGAGATCCATGGCGCCAACGGCTATCTGATCGAGCAGTTCCTGCAGGCCCGCACCAATCAGCGCACCGATCAATATGGCGGCTCTATCGAGAATCGCACGCGGCTGCTGCTTGAGGTTGTCGAGGCGGTTTCCGATGTCTGGGGGTCGGATCGCGTCGGCGTCCGCCTTTCGCCGTTTGGCATCGCCAATGACAGCGGCGAGGACGATCCCTTGCGCCTTTACGGCCATGTCATTCGCGAGCTGGACCGGCTCAATCTCGCCTATCTGCATCTGATCGAGCCGCGCGCCAGCGGTGCCGGCCAGGCCGAGGTCGACCACAAGAACGTGCCGTCGGCTGCGGAACTCTTCCGGCCTGCCTGGTCCGGCACGTTGATCGCCGCGGGCAATTTCCGGCCGGATACTGCCGAGGCCGCACTTGCCGCCGGCCATGCCGATGCCATCGCTTTCGGACGGCTGTTCATCGCCAATCCCGATCTGCCGGAGCGCATTCGTCTCGGTGCACCCCTCAATCCCTATCACCGCCCGACCTTCTATGGCGGCGGCGCCGAGGGCTACACCGACTATCCGACACTGAAAGCCAGGGAGGCCGCTGAATGAGCACGCCAAGCGCAATTATTGTCGGCGTTGGTGCCGAGCAGGGTCTGGGTGCGGCGCTCTGCCGGCTTCTCGCAGACAAGGGCTATCACGTCGTCATCGCCGGCCGGACGGCTGCAAAGATCGATCAGGTGGCGGCCACCATCATTGCGTCCGGCGGCAGTGCCGAGGCGATCGAAACAGATGCCACAGATGAAGCTGCGGTCACGCGGCTGTTCGATCATGCTTTTACCGCTCGAGACGATATTGCCGCGCCTGATTTCGTCGTCTTCAACGCCGGCATCAACCGCCAGATCGGCTTTCGTAATCTGACGGCCGCCCAGTTCGAGGAATTCTGGCGAGTGTGCTGCTTCGGCGGCTTCCTCGTCGGCCGCGAGGCGGCGCGGCATCTGGCGCCGCTCGGCCGCGGCACTGTGATTTTCACCGGCGCCTCCGCGAGCCTGCGCGGCAAGGCGGGTTTCGCCCAGTTCGCCGCTGCCAAGGCCGGTCTTCGAATGATCAGCCAGAGCATGGCGCGGGAATTCGGACCAATCGGCCTTCATGTCGCCCACACCATCATCGATGGCGGCATAGACGGCGAGCGGCTACGCTCGCGCCGACCGGATGTGGATGCCGATGGGCTGCTGAACATTGATGCCATTGCCGAGAGCTACTGGCACATCCACCGGCAGCATCCTTCAGCCTGGACGCAGGAGCTCGATTTGCGTCCCTATAAGGAAAACTTCTGAGGCTCGGCATTTCGAGCGCTTCACGGTCTAGCTCTAGCAATTCCGCGACAGGGCCTTGGCGATTGCGAGAAACTTTGGGCCTTCAGGCCCATTGCAATGCCGGATCTCGGCCTCACTTTCGGCCTCAGGCGCCTCGCTTGGAATTGTGAAGGACCATGCCGACGGCCGCTTCCGGCGGCGGAAAAACCCCATAAGACGGCTCAGCGCGCTTTGTTCGTCAGCCCCGCCCTTATGTTCTGAAGGCGGATCGACGGCATTCGGATTGCAGGGATCACCCCATCGCTCATCATAAAGATCCTTGAAGAGATATTTGGTCAGCATTGGTTCACCTTTCTGGTTTGAATCGATTCAATTCGATTGCGCAATATTCTCTTGAATCGGTTCAATCTTATGCCTCAAAACTCTGCTGTCAAGAAGAATTGAACCGATACAACTTCATTGCTAGTATCCCACCGGAAACATACGGAGGATTTCATTGGCCAAAGGCACCATAAGGCTCGCGGATGTCGCGAAGGCGGCAGGCGTATCGCAGGGAACTGCCTCCAATGTTTTCAACCGGCCCGAAGTGGTGCGCGAGGAGGTGCGCGAGCATGTGCTCCAGACGGCCAAACGGCTCGGCTATGCCGGGCCGAGCCTGACGGGCCGGCTGCTGCGGGCGGGAAAAGTCAATGCCATCGGTGTTGCTGCGGTCGAACCGCTTTCCTATTTCTTCAACGATCCTTGGGCCAGGGCGCTCCTGGCCGCCGTATCCCAGGTCTGCGATGCCAGCGGCACGGGTCTCGCCCTGGTCTCGGCCAAGGATAGGCACAAGCTCGACTGGAACATCAAGAGCGCGCTGGTCGACGGCTTCATTCTGCTCTGCGTGGAAGGCGGCGAAAAGCTGGTTCAGTTGACGCGCGAGCGGCAATTGCCTTTCGTCGCTCTCGCCCTGAATGACGAGGATGCGTCGATCCCCTCGATCAGCGTCGACAATCTTGGTGGTGCGGCCGTTGCGGCCCGGCATCTGGCAGAACTCGGCCACAGGCGTTTCGGCGTGCTCGCGACCGAACTTTCGGACGATCATGTCGGGCCGGTTAGTGTCGCCGGGATCGGGCGGGCGATGTATTCCACCTCGCGCGATCGCGTACTCGGCTATTGGCAGGCACTCGAAGCGTTCGGAATTGGACGCGAAAACGTGCCGATCTATGAGACGCTCAACGACAAGCCAAGCGTCGAAGCCGGGCTTGAGTACCTGTTTTCCGCGCAAGAACCGCCGACGGCGATCCTTGCCATGTCCGACAATATCGCGCTTCTGGCGATCAATTGGCTGCGGGCGCGAGGCCTCTCAGTGCCGCAAGACGTCTCCGTCATCGGCTTCGATGGCGTGCCGGAAGGCGGCATGGTGGAGCCGGGCCTGACAACGATGGCCCAGCCCTTTGCCGAAATCGCGGAACGCGCGGTGCAAGCTGTTCTCCACGATGCCGTACCGGCTGAACGCGAGATGATCGGTGTCACGCTGATCGTGCGAGGCAGCACGGCGGCGCCGAAACCTGACGGGATCTAACCCGCCTGCTGCGCGCCATCCACGTTCGCTGCCCGCATCTCGATGAGCTGCCGGGCAGCGGCGGCAGCAGCATCCTTGTCGCTCGCCACCTGTACGGTCGGGAAGGCGAACTGGATGCCGTTTTCGTCGAAGGACTGCTTGATCAAGGCCAGTGCGCTGCGGCGGATGACGGAGAGCTCATCGGGCTTGGCGGTGATCGCCAGCCTGATCTCGATCGCGAAATCACCGAACTGCTCGACACCCTTCATCTTCAGCGTCTGGATGATGCTCGGTTTCAGCTCCTCGTCTTCAAGCAGGCGCTGGCCGATGTCCTTGATAATGCGCTTCAGTTTCACGAGATCGGTATCGTAGGTGACCTTGACGATGATCTTATCGATCGCCCAGTCGCGGTTCATGTTGCTCACGGCACCGAGCGAGCCGAAGGGGATCGTCGCCAATGGGCCGCGCTGATGGCGCAGCTTGACCGAGCGCAGGCTAAAGGATTCCACCACGCCCTTGTAATGGCCGCTTTCGATATATTCGCCGATGCGGAAAGCATCGTCCCAGAGGTAGAAGATGCCGCTTATGACATCCTTGACGATGGTCTGCGCACCGAAGCCGACCGCAACGCCGACAACGCCGGCGCCGGCGATCAACGGCCCGATCTGAACGCCGAGGCCCGACAGCACCATCATGACCGCGATGATGCCGATGACGACGGCAAGAATGTTGCGGAAGATCGGCAACAGCGTCTGCAGCCGGGCACGGCTCGCTCTCATCTCGTCGGATTCGCCTGCTGCCGGCAGGGATTGCATGACTTTGCCGTCGATATAGGTTTTCGCCAGCTGCCACACGAGATCGGCAACCAGGAGGATGATGATGCCGCCCAGAATGCCGCGAGCGATGCGGCCGACATTCGATTCGCTGCCGCTCATCATCGCATGCGCCTCGACCCCCAGCATGTGGCCGAGCCATAAAGCCGCGAAGGTGATGATCAGCGCCCGTAAACCGCGGTCGAGCAATACGGCCGCGATCTTGCCGGTGCCGAAGATGCCGTCGGCGGCATCATGCAGGGCTTCGATCGCTTTCGTCGATACCGAGAGGACGCGCGGCAGCAATATCGCATAGATGCCGAGCCACAAAAGGCCATCGAAGCCGGCCACCCAGAGAGACCATAGCGCCGCGAAGAAAATCGTCAGCAGCCAGGAAATCGTCTTCGCTCCACGCTTTTCCGGCGGAAGCGGCCTCGACCACACGGCTGCCGTGGCGATGAGAAACAGACCGATGCCGAGCATGTAGCCGATGAGGTCGCGCGCACCTGCAGAGAAGCCCAGCGACGTGACGGCCTGTATGATCGCCCAGCCACAGGCAAAATAGATGGCAAACAGCGTGCAGCGCCGATACCAGTAGGAGGCCACGCGCCGCCGTTCGGCGATGCGGGCGACACCGCCGTCCTCATCCAGAACATCGTTGGCGCGGCGCATCGCGATCAATTCCATGACAAGCTTGCCGATAGAGATCGCCAGCCTGATCGAGACCATCGCGATGACGCAGGCGATGGCGAAATTTTCGATGGCAGGCGGCCAATCGAAGGCAAGAAGCGGAACAAGCGTCACCAGGCCATGGATGATGGCGGGCACGACGCCGCCCAGAAACTGGAAGCGCGCTGCCTGCAGTTCCGTCTCGGTACCGGCAGCCCTCTCAGTACGCTGCATATGCCTTGTGTTGATAAAGCGGGCAACGGCGAATTCGGCCACCAACCCCAGGAAGAAAAGGAGGACAATCTGAACGATGATGCGCACGAGGCCGACCGACTCGCCTTCGCCCGCCAGCTTTTCCGATGCGGTCATCACCTCGTAGGGCAGCGTCATTGTCGCGCCGGAGACCAACTCAAGGTGATGCCGCGTATGGCCGAGCATGCCTGATAGAACCGACATCTGATTGCCGTCGGCCGACGCGGGATCGCTGGTAGCCGCGGATTTATCGCTGACGGACGCAGGCTGATTGTTGAGCTGCGTGGTCAGCCATTGCCTGACATCGGGCTCGTTCAGCAGCTGAATCAGCTCACGAACCTTTTCGGGCGGTGGCGCTGACGGCTGCGATACGGCCGCATTTTGTGCGAAGGCTGCGATGGGCACGGTCAGTGCGAAAAGACAAAAAAGCAAGCCCTTAATCGTCCACCTGCCGCCCCCGACATTCTTCATCTGCGCTGCCCTTCTTGCCATCGGACCATCCGGTCCGCTTCTGCAGACTATACGCGTTTTTGACGCGAACAAGCATGCACTTACAGCGCCTGCCCCGCGGCACCATTGCCCCGCAACGGCAGCCGCGCTAGGTTCTGCGGCAATACCGTTCAGTACTCGGGGATGCGCGTGTTCAATTTCCTGAAAAGGCTCTTCGGCAGAGGCGAGCGCGCGGAAGTGCGCCCCGGCCAAGCCTACCCGATGGAGGAGCCAGAGAACACGGCCGCCGCCAAAACCCTCGATCTCAACATTCCCGACGAAGCGTTGCAGGATGAAGCGGTCTTCGCCGCCTATCTGCAGGAACGCCTGCCGTTTTTCGGCGACCTGATCCGCGTCGACTACGATCCTGCCGCCGGCAGCCTGACGCTGCATAGCCGCAACGGCGATATGATGACGAAATTCCTGAGCAACGCGCTGCTGGCGCTGCGCGAAAAGCGCGGTCCGGCGCGCGCGCAGGCGCTCCTCAACTATCTCAACATGACGGAAGCCATGGTCGACAGCGGCGAACTCGCCAAAGTTCTTCCGGTCCTCAAAGCGCGCGACTTTGTCGAGGTTGCGCGGCAGCAGATGATACAGGCCGTCAAGGACGAGCCCAATCCGCCGCAATTCGTCTATCTGGAGGAAGCCGAAAACCTGATCAAGCTCTTCGTCGTCAACGGCGAAACGACGGTCAACTACGTCATGGCCGAAGCACTCGACGACTGGGGCATCGATGTCCGCGAACTTGCCGAGATGGCTCAGGCCAACCTGCAGAAATTCCTTGCCAAAACCGGCGTCCAGATCGCCAAACGTAGCCGGTTCCAATATATCGAGGTGGACGGTCAGTTCGAATCCAGCATCGCGTTCCTGCCGAATTTCTGGGCGCAGGTGCAGGAGCAATCAGATGGCGCGGCGCCGATCGCCGCCTTCCTGTCACGCGACAAGGTGTTCTTCACGCATGAGAACGACATAGAGGGCCTGCAGCTTCTGGAGCTGATCAGCACCGATCTCAGCGACGTGCCCTATGTTATTTCGCCGGATCAGTATCGGTGGGAAAATGGCCGCTGGACGCTATTTCGGCGCGTCGCGCGAATGGAAGCGGCGATCCGCCACTAGGCCTTTTCCGCAGTCCGGACGGAAAACGCTTTAAACCAGCACTTCCTGATCGACGCGATCCTCTGCGCCGAAGAACTTCAGATAGCGCTCGACTTCCGCTGGCTCGCCCGTCGCCTTCTGGGGATTGTCGGAGAGCTTCACGGCCGGCCGGCCGTTTGCCTCGATGACCTTGCAGACGATCGAGATAGGGTTCAGGCCCTTGAGCTCCGTCGGCGCGCAGCCGGCGAAGTCATTGGTCAGATTGGTGCCCCAGCCAAAGCTCATGCGAACACGGCCGTCAAAATGCTCGTAGGTGTCGATGATGGCATCGACATCAAGGCCGTCAGAGAAGATCAGCAGCTTCTGGCGCGGATCGCGGCCCATCTTCTTCCACCATTCGATGATCTTTTCGCCGCCCTCGATGGGTGGGGCGCTGTCTGGGCGGAAGCCGGTCCAGTCGGCTACCCATTCCGGCGCATTGCGCAGGAAGGAAGCCGTACCGAAGGCATCGGGCAGGACGACAAGCAGATTGCCGCCATAGAGGCGGTTCCAGTCACGCAGCACCTTATAGGGTGCCTTTCCGAGCTCTTCATCATTTTTCGCAAGTGCTGCGGCGACCATCGGCAGTTCATGGGCATTGGTGCCGACGGCTTCGAGATCGGAATCCATGGCGAGCAGGACGTTGCTCGTGCCGGTGAAAGCGTGCGGCACGCCTTCCTTCAAGGCCTCGACGCACCAGCGCTGCCAGAGGAAGCTGTGACGGCGGCGGGTTCCGAAATCGGAAATGCGCAAGTCCGGCAGCTCCCGCAACCGTTCCACCTTTTCCCACATCTTGGCCTTGGCCCGCGCATAGAGCACATCGAGCGTGAAGGGACCCAATGCCTTCAGAGCCGAGCGTGAACGAAGCTCGTTGATGATGGCGAGTGCCGGGATTTCCCACATCGTCGTTTCCTTCCACGAGCCGTGGAAGTCGAGAATATATTGGCCGTCGCGCTTCGAGAGCTCGTATTCCGGCAGCTGGAAATTCGACAGCCAGGCGAGGAATTCCGGCTCGAAGATCTGCGCGCGGCCATAGAAGGTATTACCCGCGAGCCAAATCATCTCTTTCTTCGAGAGGCGGAGCGTGCGGGCGTGGTCGAGCTGCTCGCGCAATTCCTTTTCATCGATCACCTCGGCAAGGCGGACGCTCTTGGTGCGGTTGATGAGCGAGAAGGTGGCGTCGACATCCGGATAGAGTTTCCAGATCATCTGCAGCATGAGGAGCTTATAGAAATCCGTATCGATCAGGCTGCGGATGATCGGATCGAGCTTCCAGGTGTGGTTATAGACGCGGGTGGCGATATCCGTCTTGGTCATGTCGTTCCTGCCCCGTCTCCTGCCCTGCGGACGTCATGCTAGCTGCCGACTATCCTGCCGGCATGCGGTTGTAGCGTCCTGTTATCAAAAAATGTTGAGCGAAAGTCCAGTCGCTGAAAGAAAATTGATACCAGGCAAATGCGCCGCATCTTGCCGGCGACAGCCCATAAGCCTCGCCCACCGTCATCCGAGGATAGACTTAGTAACCCCGGTTGCGATCCACCAGATGCTGCAGCGGCTCGCCGCGTTCGAAGCGGGCGATCTGCTCCTCGACATGACGCATCAGCGCCTTTTCGTCAGACACGGCGGAATCATGCGGCGTAATGATGACATTTTCCAGATCCCAGAGCGGATCGTCCGCAGCCAGAGGCTCGACGGCGAAGACATCGAGCGAGGCGCCGCCGAGGATGCCCGTGCGAACAGCCGAAGTGATATCGGCCGCAACCTGGCTCTTGCCGCGGCCAGCATTGATGAAGACCGGCTTGCCGAGCGGGCCGTTGCGATGCAGCTTGGAAAAGAGCGAGGCGTTGTAGATCCCGGTTGTCTCTGCCGTCAGCGGCAGCAGACCGACGAGAATGTCCGTCCGCGCCAGAAATGCATCGAGCCCGGCGGCATCGAAGGTTTCCATACCATCGATCTCTTTCCTGCTGCGGGACCAGCCGATGACGTTGAAGCCCATGATTTTCAATTTCGCGGCGGCATCGCAGCCGAGAACGCCGAGGCCCATGACGCCGACGGTAACGTCAGCGGCTTCCGGACCATGCTGTGGCGCCCAAACGTGCTGTCGCTGATTCCCGAAATGCCCCTGCACATCGCGCAGATGCATCAGGCACTGCATGACCACCCATTCGCTCATCCGCGTCGTGAGACTGCGATCCACGAAACGGACCATCGGAATATCGGGCAGGCCGGCAATCGACATCATGGAATCGACGCCGGCGCCGCCCGAGAAGATGACCTTGAGATTGGGCGCGCGCTCGAAAAGATCGGCATCCGGCTTCCACAGCAGCGCGTAATCGACATGCCTCAGATCCAGCCCCTTGCTGGCGGGGTCGGCGAGATTGATGCTGCCGCGATCCGCAAAAGCGGTTTCGAGTGCCCTTGCGACGGTCTCGGGGTTGAATTTGAGGTCGACGAGAACCGGGCTTTTGGCTGGCATGATGGTGGTCTCTATTGCTGGATGGCGGCGGTCGGCACCGCCTCGATATTGAAGGCGGCAGCGAGAAGCGCCCTAGTGTAATCCTCTTTCGGCGCCCGGAAAATATTGGCGGATGCGCCCTGCTCGACAACCTTGCCGAAGCGCATGACGATCAGCTCATTGGCAAGCGCCTTCACCACCTTCAGGTCGTGGCTGATGAAGAGGTAGGCAAGATCGTGCTTCTGCTGCAGGTCCCGCAGCAGATCGACCACCTGCGCCTGCACGCTCATGTCGAGCGCCGAGGTGGGCTCGTCTAGCATGACGAAGCGCGGCTTCAGCACCATGGCGCGCGCGATGGCGATGCGCTGGCGCTGGCCGCCGGAGAATTCATGCGGGAAGCGCCAGCGGGTGGATGGATCGAGACCCACTTCCTCGAGTGCCCAGCAGACGCGCTTGTCGCGCTCATCGGCAGAAAGCGACCGCTCATGTACCTTGAGCCCCTCGGCGATGATCTCGCCGACCGACATGCGTGGGCTGAGCGATCCATAAGGATCCTGGAAGACCACCTGCAGCTGGTTGCGCAGCGGCCGCATTTCGCGGAACGAATAGCCGGCTATATCCTTGCCAACAAAGGCGATACGACCCTTGGAGGAGATAAGCCGGGCGAGTGCGAGGCCGAGCGTGGTCTTGCCTGAGCCGGATTCGCCGACGACACCGAGCGTCTGGCCGGCCCTGAGCTTCAGATCGATGCCGTCGACCGCCTTTACATGATCGACGACCTTGCGCATGAAGCCCGCCTTGATCGGGAACCAGACGCGAATATCGCTGCCTTCCATGACCACCGGCTTGTTCGCATCGCTTGCCGGCGGCTCGCCGCGCGGCTCGGCGGCCAGCAGATGACGGGTATAGTCATGCTGCGGCCGAGTGAAGACGTCCTCCACCGTGCCGGTCTCGACGATCTTGCCCTTGGTCATGACGCAGACGCGGTCGGCGAACTTACGGACGATGCCGAGATCATGGGTGATGAACAGCATCGACATGCCGTGCGCACCCTTGAGCTCGCGCAGGAGTTCGAGGATCTGCGCCTGCACGGTGACATCGAGCGCCGTCGTCGGTTCGTCGGCGATCAGCAGTTCCGGGCGGTTGGCGAGCGCCATGGCGATCATCACGCGCTGGCGCTGGCCACCGGACAGTTCATGCGGATAGGCCTTGAGCCGCTTTTCCGGCTCGCGGATGCCGACCTGATTCAAAAGCTCCAGCGTGCGGTTGCGCGCGGCCTCGCCCACCATGCCCTGGTGCAGCGCCAAGATTTCGCTGATCTGCTTTTCGATCGAATGGAGCGGATTGAGCGAGGTCATCGGCTCCTGAAAGATCATTGTGATGTCGTTGCCGCGCACGGCGCGCAGCTCGTTGTCCGACGCCTTCAATAGATCCTTGCCCTTGAACAGGATTTCGCCGGAAGGATGGCTTGCTGTTGGATAGGGCAAGAGCTTCAGGATCGAATTAGCCGAAACCGATTTGCCCGAGCCGGATTCGCCGACCAGCGCCAGCACCTCACCCTTGCGGATATCGAAGGAGACGCCATCGACGGCAATCGACGTCTGCCCGCCTTGATGAAAGGCGACGGAGAGATTGCGGACTGACAGCAGCGGAGTGGAATTTTCGCTCATCGGAACGTCTTCCTCGGATCGAAGGCGTCGCGCACGGCCTCGCCGATGAAAATCAGCAGCGATAGCATGATCGACATGGTGAAGAAGGCCGAGAGCCCCAGCCATGGAGCCTGCAGATTGGATTTGCCCTGGGCGATCATTTCACCCAGCGACGGCGAGCCGGGCGGCATGCCGAAGCCCAAGAAATCCAGCGAGGTCAGGGTGGTAATCGAGCCCGACAGGATGAAGGGAACGAAGGTCAGCGTCGCCACCATCGCGTTCGGCAGCAGGTGGCGATACATGATGGTGCGGTTGTTGACGCCGAGCGCGCGGGCGGCGCGCACATATTCGAAATTGCGCGCCCGCAGGAATTCGGCGCGGACGACGCCGACGAGGCCAACCCAGGAAAACAAGAGCAATATGCCGAGCAGGATGAAGAAGCCGGGCGGCAGCACCGAGGCGATGATCAGCAGGATGTAAAGCACCGGCATGGACGACCAGATTTCGATGAAACGCTGCATCAGAAGATCGGTCCAGCCGCCGAAATAGCCCTGTATCGCACCGGCGCAGACGCCGACGACGGCCGAGCAGATGGTGAGCGCCAGGCCGAACAGCACCGAGATGCGGAAGCCGTAGATCAGGCGGGCTAGCACGTCGCGCGCCTGGTCATCCGTGCCGAGCCAATTGAAATTGCTCCAGTTGCAGTTCGGATCGGCAACGCCGCCGGCATAGCCCGAGCAGCGCGTCTCCTTGCTCATCGCCCAGAAAGGCGGCGTCGGCGCCGACATCCCCTTGGGAAGATTAGAGTTGGCAGTCTGATAGGAATAGTGGATCGGCGGCCAGATCATCCAGCCATTAGCGTTGATCTCGTCCTGAATATCCGGTGCGCGGTAATCCGTCTGCGCCAGGAAGCCGCCGAACTTCTCCTCCGGATAGTCGACGAAGACCGGCGTCAGGATCTCGCCCTTGTAGGAAACGAGAATCGGCCGGTCGTTGACGATGAACTCGGCGCCGAGGCTGAGGACGAACAACACCAGGAAGATCCAGAGCGACCAGTAGCCGCGGCGGTTTGCCTTGAAGTTCTCCCAGCGGCGTACATTGGTCGGCGAGAACAGTCCCTTGCGCGGCGGCTTTACCGTCGTCGGAACCGCTTGTTGGTTGGCTGCATCCATCACACGTCCCTCCGCTCGAAGTCGATGCGCGGATCGATCCAGGTGTAAATCAGGTCGGAGACGAGGCTGACGACGAGGCCGAGCAGCGAGAATATGAAAAGGGTGGCAAAGACCACCGGATAGTCGCGCTGGACGACGGAGAGATAGCTGAGACGGCCAAGGCCATCGAGCGAGAAGATATTCTCGATCAAAAGCGAGCCGGTGAAGAAGGCGGAAATGAAGGCGCCGGGAAAGCCGGCAATGACGATGAGCATCGCGTTACGGAACACATGGCCATAGAGCACCCGCCGTTCGGAAAGACCCTTGGCGCGGGCAGTGATAACATATTGCTTCTTGATCTCCTCGATGAAGGAATTCTTCGTAAGCAGCGTCGTGGTGGCGAAGGCGGCGAGCGACAGCGAGATCAGCGGCAGCACCAGATGCCAGAGATAATCGAGGATCTTCTGCCACCAGCTGAGGTCGGCGAAATTATCCGAAACGAGCCCGCGCAGCGGGAACCAGTCGAAGAAGGAGCCGCCGGCAAAGAGCACGATCAGCATGATGCCGAACAGGAAGCTCGGGACGGCGTAGCCGACGATGATAATGCCCGAGGTCCAGACATCGAAGGTCGATCCATCCTGCACCGCCTTGCGGATGCCGAGCGGAATGGAAATGGCATAGGAGAAGATCAGGATCCAGATGCCGAGCGAAATCGACACCGGCAGTTTCTGGGCGATCAGGTCGATGACGGTGGTATTGCGGAAGAAGCTCTCGCCGAAATCGAAGCGGATATAGTTCCACATCATCTGGCCGAAACGCTCCAGCGGCGGCTTGTCGAAGCCGAACTGCTTGTCGAGCTTGGCGATCAGTTCGGGATCGAGCCCCTGTGCGCCCCGATATTTCGAGCTGCTGTCATCGAAGGATTGCTGTGCAGCCAGGTCCGTACCGCCACCCGACAGGCGGCCGTTGGCATTGTCGCCCTGCCCGGTCAGCTGCGCGATGACCTGCTCGACCGGACCGCCCGGCGCAAACTGCACGATGGTGAAGGAAATCGCCATGATGCCGACAATGGTCGGGATCATCAGCAGGAGGCGTCGCAGGATATAGGCGCCCATCAGCCCACCGCTCCCTCATGGAGGGGTATGATCCGCCTCACCTCAATCCGTCCGTCGATCAAATCACATTCCCTTCCGCCGGATGCAAGCCGGCGCCGTCATATCAGCGTGAAACTATCCGAATCAGCCTCGAGCATTTGGAGCCAGCAGGCCCCTCATTGCAAGAGAGGCTCACTTGCCGGCGCTTTTCGACCACCAGACATCGGGGAAGCCGATTGAGTATTCGGGCAGTTGGGCCGGATGAGCGAATTTGTCCCAATAAGCGATATGGAAGCTGGTCGTGTAAAAGAGTGGAACCACGTAGTGATGAGCGAGCAATACACGGTCGAGCGCCTTGGCGACGGCGTCCTTCTCCTCGACGTCTTTGGCGAAAATGACCTTATTGACGAGAGCATCGATGCCTGGATCAGAAATACCGGCAAAATTGCGCGAACCCTTACGATTGACGGAGGCAGATCCCCAGAAATCAATCTGCTCGTTGCCGGGATTCAATGTTTGCGCCCAAACTGTCCAGATCATGTCATAGTCGAAGTTCTGCACACGATTGATGTATTGCGACGAATCGACCGTACGGACGCTAGCGTTGATGCCGATTCTCTTCAAATTCTGGGTATAGGGTAGAACCCACTTCTCCACGAAGGGACTGCCGAGCAGAATCTCGATCGATAAGGGTTTGCCCGTCTGGGCATTCACCATCTGGTTGCTCTTCAGAACATATCCTGCCTGTTTGAACAGATCGAGCGCTTTCCGCAGATTATCGCGGGCCTTCTGCTGATCGCCGCCGACCGGGTTGGTATAAGGCGTCGTGAAAACTTCAGCCGGAACCTTGTCCTTCACTTCATTGAGAACGCTGAGCTCTTTACCTTCTGGCAGGCCCGACGAAGCAAGCTTCGTGCCGAAAAAGAAGCTATTGATGCGGCTGTACTGATTAAAAGCGATGGTACGGTTCAGCTCTTCGAAATCGAAAGCATAGTTCAGCGCCTCACGAACACGCTCGTCTTTGAACTGATCGCGGCGCATGTTTGGCACAAGCGCCTGCATAACGCCGGTGGCGCGAAGCGGATTGGGCACTTCCTCGCGCTTGATGCGGCCGTCCTTGGCAGCAGGAAAATCGTAGCCGGTGACCCAGCGGCTTGCGACGTTATCCTGCCAATAGTCGATAGTGCCGCCGCGGAAGGCCTCGAATTCCACATCATTATCGGTGAAGTAGGTGTAGGAGATCGACTTTAAATTGTTCAAGCCAACATTGACGGGCAGGTCCTTGCCCCAATAGTCGTCGCGCAATTCGTAACGGATGGTGGAACCGGGCGAGACCGAAACGATCCTGTAGGGTCCGGATCCCATAACGGGCTCGAGCGTGGTGCGGGAAATATCGCGCGGTTTACCGTCCGGCCCCGTACCTTCCCACCAGTGCTTTGGCACGATCGGGAACTGGCCGAGAATCGACGGCAGTTCGCGATTGTTCTTCTCATCGAAATAGAAGGTCACGTCGCGATCGCCGGTCTTCGCGGCGCGCGTCACATGGCTGTAATAGCTGGTAAAGAGCGGGTTGAGTTCCTTCGCCTTGTCGAAACTGAAGACGACATCCTCTGGCGTCACCGGCTGTCCGTCTGCCCATTTGGCTTCGGGCCGCAGGCGGAAAGTAGCACTAGCAATATCTTCCGGATAGGAAACGCCCTCGGCGAGCAATCCATAGGAGGAGGAAACCTCGTCATCCGCCGACTTCAGAAGGCTGTCAAAGACAAGGCCCGCACCCAGAGAGCTTATTCCCGCAACGGTATTGCCCTTATAAAGTACCGGATTGAGGGTGTCGAAGGTGCCATTGCTAGACAGCTTCACCTCGCCGCCCTTCGGCGCATTCGGATTGACGTAGTCAAAATGCTTGAAGCCGGGCTGATATTTCAGGTCGCCGAGAATGGCGGTGCCGATGCGGAATTGCGGCTCTTCGGCTTTCGTGGATAGAGGCATTGCCAGCAGGCAAAAAAGAGAAACGACCAAACCTGCTTTCAATCGCGACAATGCCATTCATGATCTCCTGATGATGTCTGAGGAATCAGCATACGGCAAATGAGGGCAAAAAGCAGGACGCAACAATTCATCTCGTTGCAAAGACTGAAGACCGTCCCGGGTTCAATCTTTTGCTGTTGCATCCTCAAGACGTTTGCGCAGCATCAGCCGCAGTTCCGCGAAGACACGCCGGTCCTCGGCGGCATCAGGATCGCTGGAAACGACGACTGCAATGCGCAGCAATTCGAGCACGATGCCCGCCATCAGCACGATATCGTCCGTAATCGGTGGATGGGCCTGCCGCAGAATGGCGGCAATCAGCTCTCGCAACTCCGCGCGCGAGCGCGCCTTGCGGTCCTTCGGAATATCGCGGCGCCCGGCCAGCACGGGAAACTCTGGATATTGCTCGATGAAAGCGGCGAGTGCATCGAAAATTGCCTCGCCGCTATCGGCGGCGGAAAGCCCCGTGCTCCGTTCCGCCAAGTCGCGAAGCCCAGCCTTGAGCCGCTCCAGC
The DNA here is from genome assembly GCF_054558365.1 of Rhizobium sp. No.120. Classification (NCBI taxonomy): domain Bacteria; kingdom Pseudomonadati; phylum Pseudomonadota; class Alphaproteobacteria; order Hyphomicrobiales; family Rhizobiaceae; genus Rhizobium; species Rhizobium sp. No.120. The sequence continues at coordinate 58,619 of NZ_BAAJNQ010000002.1, read as the reverse complement.
CGATCGATATGCAGCGCCTCGGCAAGCAATGGCTTTGTCGGAAAGAACTGGTAGAGCGAGCCGATCGATGAATGCGCCTCCGCGGCGATCTCCGTCATCGTCGCCGCATCGTAACCCCTGCGCGCAAAGACCTTTGCCGCCGCTTCGAGCAGAATAGCGACGCGATCATGCCCCCGCTGCCGCTTCGGCGTGCGCGTCTTCAATTCTTCACTTGATTTTTGTGAGGCTACCCTCATATTTTCCATTGTGAGGATATCCTCATGTTTTTCTCGGAGCCCCCAGATGTCACTTTACGATCCCAAGACCACCGCCCTTGTTTCCATAGACCTGCAAAACCTCGTTCTCAGCCGCCCGCTCGCGCCTTACTCCGCCCAGCAGATCGTCACCAATACGGTCGCCATCGCAAACAGACTGAAGGCCGATGGCGGAACGACCGTGTTCGTGACAGTCGGATTTTCGGCAAACTATGCCGATGCTGTCAATCAGCCGACCGACGAAAGCTTCCCGCTTCCCCCCGGAGGCTTGCCGCCGGCTGCGCTGGAAGCTCCCGCGGAAATAGCGGCGCTGACGCCGGATGTCGCCATCGTCAAACACCAGTGGAGCGCCTTCTACGGCACGGAACTCGATCTGCAGTTGCGCCGCCGTGGTATCAAAACGCTGATCCTGACTGGTGTTGCCACCAATTTCGGTGTGGAAGGCACCGTGCGCGATGCCCATGCGGCAAACTACGCCGTCATTGTCGCCGAGGATGCCGTAACGACCCTTTCGCAGGAAATGCAGGATTTCGCCTGCACGAAAGTGCTGCCGCGGCTGTCGCGTATCCGCAAGACGGCGGAAATCCTGGCGAACTGATCCGTCTGAGAAAGGGTCCATTCGAGGAAGGGCGGCCGACCGGCAGCACCTGCGATTGCCGCGGATTCACATCCATCCTGTTTCAGGATAATCTCGCGGCAAATCACTTCGGCATCAGCCGACCGCCTTTCAAGGATATGCATGGCTTCACTTCTGGCTCGCGCCTTTCGAACGATCGGCAAATTCTCTCTCGCCACCTCGATCGGGATGGGCCTCGTCGCCGGCGATGCGCTGGCACAGCAGGCCGCCCCTTCGCCCGGCAGCGCCAAGGCTGTTTTCGGTGCGATGACGCTGCCAACGCAGGGACCGCCGCAATCGATCGGCTTCTATGCCAAGGGCTGCCTTGCGGGCGCCATCGCCCTGCCTGCGGATGGCCCGACATGGCAGGCGATGCGCCTGTCGCGCAATCGTCGCTGGGGACGACCGGAGACGATCGGCCTGCTCGAGCGCCTATCGCGCGATGCTGCGAAGAATGACGGCTGGCCGGGTCTGCTCGTCGGCGATATCTCGCAGCCGCGTGGCGGCCCGATGATCAACGGCCACGCCTCGCATCAGATCGGCCTTGATGCAGACGTTTGGCTAACGCCAATGCCGCGACGGAAGATGACGGCGGAAGAGCGCGAAGCCCTGCCTTTCACCTCGATGCTCGCCAAGGACAAGTTCCTGACGATCAACGACACAGTCTGGACACCGGCGCATGCCCGCCTCTTGATGCGCGCGGCGAGCTATCCGGAAGTCGAGCGCATCTTCGTCAATCCGGCGATCAAGAAGAAGATGTGCGAGACATGGACGGGCGACCGCACCAATCTCGGCAAGCTGCGGCCGGAATACGGGCACGATTCGCATTTCCATATCCGCCTCCGCTGCCCTCCCGGTTCTGTCGACTGCACGGGCCAGGCGCCGGTCGCCGCCGGCGATGGCTGCGACAAGTCGCTCGCCTGGTGGTTCGGGCCAGAGCCCTGGGCCAAGCCGAAGCCTAGCAACAAGCCGCCCCAAAAGCCGCGCGAAGTCATGGTTGCCGATCTGCCCAAGGCCTGCCAGGCGGTATTGGCGGCACCTTCGATTGCTTCCGCACGCCCCGTCGCATCCGGCGCCAAAACCGCCGGCGTTTCAGCGGAGACGGAGGCAATGCCGGCTTCAGGCGATACGCCGCCGGGCCAGATCCCGCAGCAATAGATCCTGGATCGTCCTTGCCAGAGGCGTCTTTCAAAACACGTCCCCTTGGTATAGAAGGCGGATAAATCGATTGAAAACATCGAGCGGAGCAAGGATTTCATGGCTGTCAGCAAATGCATCGCATTGATCGCTCACGATCAGAAAAAAGATGCGATGGCAGAATTTGCACGGCGCAATGAGGTCGCCCTCACCAATTGGAACATCGTCGCCACAGGCACGACGGGCGGCCGCGTGCTCGATGCCGCACCCGGTCTCAAGGTCACGCGCCTGAAAAGCGGCCCGCTCGGCGGCGATCAACAGATCGGTGCGCTCATCGCCACCGGCGAGATCGACATGCTCGTCTTCTTCATCGATCCCCTCACTCCCATGCCGCACGATGTCGACGTGAAGGCATTGACGCGGCTTGCCGTTCTCTACGACATTCCGATGGCGCTCAACGAATCCACTGCCGAGCGGCTGATCAAAACCCTGAACCATTAATCCGCCTTGCCGGCGGCAGACCACGGACCTGGCCATGCCCGAGCTCAATCACAGCGACGCCCCCCTGCCTTTCCCAATCCTGATCGGCGATATCGGCGGCACCAATGCGCGTTTCTCTATCCTCGTCGATGCGGACTCCGAACAAGAGCACTTCCCGGTCGTGCAGACGGCGAATTTCGCGACGATCGACGATGCGATCAAACTTGCCCTTGAAGACAGCAAGGTCCGGCCGCGCTCGGCAATTCTTGCCATGGCAGGCCCGGTGCAGGGCGACGAGATTCCGCTGACCAATTGCGACTGGGTGATCCGCCCGAAGACAATGATCACCAATCTCGGCCTCGAGGACGTGCTCGTCATCAACGACTTCGAGGCACAAGCGCTCGCGATCGCCGAGATTTCAGACGAACATCGCCAAACCATCGGCCAAGCATCTGGAAACATGACCGCATCTCGCGTCGTGCTTGGGCCAGGCACTGGACTTGGCGTCGGCGCCCTGGTCCATACCCAGCATCAATGGGTGCCTGTGCCGGGCGAAGGCGGGCATATCGATCTCGGGCCGCGCACGGAACGCGACCTGCAGATCTGGCCGCATCTGGAGCCGATCGAAGGCCGCATCTCGGCCGAGCAGGTGATCTGCGGCCGCGGCCTGCAGAACCTCTATCATGCGATCTGCGCGGCTGACGGCATCGAGCCGAGCTTGAAGGAGCCGGCCGACATCACCAACCACGCCCTTGCCGGCACCAACAAGCAGGCCGAGGAGACGCTGACGCTGTTCGTCACCTATCTCGGTCGCGTCGCCGGCGATTTCGCCATGGTCTTCATGGCGCGCGGCGGCGTCTATCTCTCGGGCGGTATCCCGCAGAAGATCCTGCCGGCGCTGCAGAAACCTGAATTTCGCGCCGCCTTCGAAGACAAGGCACCGCACACGGAATTGATGAAGACGATCCCGACGCACGTGGTCGTCAATCCGCTGGCAGCGCTTTCCGGCCTTGCGATCTACGCCCGTAAGCCGACAAACTTCGGCCTTGCCACGGACGGTCGTCGTTGGCGGCGTTAACCGCTCGCCAAACAGCCCATGGCGCGCCGAAACATTCGATGCGCCATGCCTTTTTGAAGGAGCCGCCTTCCTCTATAATGGATGCGGCTCCGTGATCGGCCTTAACCAGCCCGGCAGGCCATGTCTAGCCAAAGCCGTGCTAAGTCTTTAATAGAGCCGCGGAAGCACGTGCCAGATGCGGCTCGCTTGGTTCAAGACAGGAAGCCGATTATTGAAATTGCCTGACCCGAAAAGCAAAAACGTCGACAGCGAAGCCATTACCGGCATGCTGAAGCGTATTATCTCCGAGAACGGCCGCGAGCATATCTGGGGCTATTCGGTCGCAATATTTTGCCTGATCGTCGTCGCTGCATCCACGGCGACAATGGCTGCGGTCATGCGGCCGATCGTCAACGGCGCCTTCTATGAGCGCCGCGCCGAGGTCATGTGGCTGATCTGCCTTGCAATTCTCGCAGCCTTCATAGCGCGCGGTTTTGCCGGTTACTTTCAGTCGGTCATTCTGTCGAAGATTGGCAACGACATCATCGCCCGCTATCAACGGCGCCTCTATACGCATCTGATGACGCTTTCGGTCGGCTTTTTCAACGAGGCGCGGTCTTCGCAGATCGCAGCCCGGGTCAGCCAGAACGTGTCCGGTATTCGCGACGTGATGAATCTCGTTATCACTTCCACGGCGCGAGATCTTCTGTCGTTCATCTTCCTGCTCGGCAACATGGTCTATCAGGACCCGATGCTGAGCCTTATTTTCTTCGTCATCGCTCCGCCGGTCTTTCTGACCCTGCGCCACATTTCCAGACGCCTGCGCGCCGTCACGCGCGAAGCCGTCGTTCTCAACAGCCGCGTGCTTGGGGCGATGCAGGAAACCATTCAGGGAGTTTCCATCGTCAAGGCCTTCACGATGGAACGCGAACTCGAGCGCAAGGTCGACAAGCTGATTACCGCGGCGGAAAACCGCCAAAACCGTATTGCCCGTATTTCCGAGCGCAATGGCCCGCTGATCGAAACGGTCGCCGGCTTTGCCGTGGCTGGCGTCTTCGCCTATGCCGCCTATCGCTCGATCTACCAGAATGTGCCGCCGGGCGCCGTCTTCTCTTTCATCGTTTCTCTGTTGCTCGCCTACGATCCGGCGCGCCGCCTTGCAAAGCTGCAGGTGCAGCTGGAGCGCGCGGTCGTGAATGCACGGATGATCTACGAGCTGCTCGACATGGAGCCGCGCCAGCGCGACTTGCCGGATGCAAAGCCGCTCAAAGTCACCGACGCCCACATCGAGTTCCGCGACGTGCATTTCGCCTATGGCGACGAAGCCGTCCTCTCGGGTGTCAATTTCACGGCCGAAGGCGGACAGACGACGGCGCTCGTCGGCCCTTCCGGCGCCGGCAAGTCCACCGTCATCAATCTCATCCCGCGCTTCTATGATCCGAAAGCCGGCAATATCTTCATCGACGGGCAGGACATCGCGCATGTGACGAAACAGTCGCTGCGGGAACAGCTCGCCTATGTCTCGCAGCAGCCCTATCTCTTCGAGGGCACGATCCGCGACAATATCCGCTACGGCCGCCCGGAAGCGACCGATGCCGAGATCGAGGAAGCAGCGCGCCTGGCCTACGCCCACGATTTCATCGAGGCGCAACCGATGGGCTACGACACGCCCGTCGGCGAAAACGGCGTGACGCTTTCCGGCGGCCAGCGCCAGCGCCTGTCGATCGCCCGTGCGCTGGTGCGCAATGCGCCGATCCTGCTTCTCGACGAGGCGACATCGGCGCTCGACACGGAATCCGAAGCAGCTGTCCAAAAGGCGCTGGAAGAAGCGATGAGCGGCCGCACGGTCGTCGTCATCGCACACCGCCTGTCGACGGTTGTCCGCGCCGAAAAGATCGTCGTCATGCAGAACGGCCGTGTTGTCGAAGAAGGCAATCATGAGACGCTTGCGACATCAGACAATGGCCTCTACGCTCGGCTCAACAACCTGCAGCTACCGGCGATTTCAAGCAATTCCCGCAAATAGACGATAGAGACGACATGAGCGATGATGCGATGAAGCTGGTGGTGGTGGGCGCAGCGGGCCGCATGGGACAGGCTCTCATCCGCATCATTCATGCAACCGAGGGCGTAACTCTGCATGCCGCTGTTGCCCGTCCCGGCTCCGCCTTCATCGGCAAGGATGCCGGCGAGATCGCCGGGCTCGGGCCGATCGGCGTTCCCGTCACGGACGATCCGCTTGCCGCTTTTCTGCATGCCGAAGGCGTCATCGATTTCACGACCCCGGCAACCAGCGTCACCTTCGCCGGTCTCGCCGCACAGGCACGCATCGTCCACATCATCGGCACGACCGGCTGCTCGGACGAGGATGAGGCCAAATTCAAGGCCGCCGCGCGCCATGCCCGCATCGTCAAGTCGGGCAATATGGGCCTCGGCATCAATCTCCTGAGCGTGCTTGTCGAGCAGGCAGCGCGAGCGCTGCCTTCGAACGACTGGGACATCGAGGTGCTGGAGATGCATCATCGCCACAAGGTCGATGCGCCCTCGGGCACCGCACTGCTGCTCGGCCAGGCGGCGGCGAAGGGTCGCGGCATCGATCTCAACGACAATTCCGTTCGCGTGCGCGACGGCCATACGGGGGCGCGCCCTGAGGGCACGATCGGCTTTGCGACCCTGCGCGGCGGCGGCGTGGTTGGCGATCATTCAGTGATCTTCGCCAGTGAAAGCGAGCGGCTGACGCTCTCACACAATGCCGGCGACCGTTCGCTGTTCGCCCGCGGGGCGTTGCAGGCCGCACTTTGGGCGCGCGACAAGAAGCCCGGCTTCTATTCCATGCTCGATGTTCTCGGGCTCTCCACACGTTGATCCGAACCTATCAGGGAGAAATATTATGAGCGGCACTCTCGTCCTCGTTCGCCACGGGCAGAGCGACTGGAATTTGAAGAATCTCTTTACCGGCTGGAAGGACCCCGATTTGACGGCGCTCGGCATCGAAGAAGCCAAGACCGGCGGCAAGGCTCTTGCCGATTACGGCATCAAGTACGACATCGCCTTCACCTCGGCACTCACACGCGCCCAGCACACGTTGAAGATCATCCTGGATGAAATCGGCCAACCCGGCCTCGAAACGATCAAGGATCAGGCGCTGAACGAGCGCGATTATGGCGATCTATCCGGCCTCAACAAGGATGACGCCCGCGCCAAGTGGGGCGAGGAGCAGGTTCACATCTGGCGCCGCTCCTACGACGTTCCGCCGCCCGGCGGCGAAAGCCTGCGCGACACCGGCGCCCGCGTCTGGCCCTACTACCTCACCGAAATCCTGCCGCGCGTGCTCGCCGGTCAGAATGTGCTGGTCGCGGCGCACGGCAATTCGCTGCGCTCGCTCGTCATGGTTCTCGATCGCCTGAGCAAGGCGCAGATCCTCGAGCTCAACCTCGCGACCGGCGTGCCGATGGTCTACAAGCTCAAGGCCGATTCCACCGTCGCCTCGAAGGAAGTCCTCGGCGACATGTCCGGCGCGCATTGAGCGCAATCTATCGGGGTTAGAAAGCCCCTCACCCTAGCCTTCTCCCCGCCAGCGGGGGGAAAGTGGCCGCCCTTCGGCAAGCTCAGGAGGCCGGATGAGGGGCTATCCCCAACCTCAGTTCTCGACGGTGAAGCGCACCCTGTCGGCGGCGAAGCGCGAAATCGAATACTGCACCGGGACATTGTCGAGATCCGCATTGAGCGCCTGGGCGACGAGAACGATAGCGCCGGGGGATAGTTGCAGATCGGTGAGATCGCCTTCGTCGGCGTGCGTCGCGGTGATCTCGGTGATGACGCGGACGTAATCCGGAACGCCAAGCTCCTTGAATGCCTTGGTGATCGATCCGGTCGTCCGGTAGACCTCCGCGATATCGCCGAAACGATCTGCCGGAAACCAGCTGGTAGCGCGCGAGACAGGCCGATGATCCGCCTGGCCGAGCGTTTCCAGCCGGATTAGCGGCGTGCCCGTCTTGACCTTGAGCTGTTTGGCTAATTCGGCGCTGGCAGCCTCTTCGCCCGATGCAAGCAGCACGCTACGGGTCTCGCGCACCTGATCGCCGATCCCTTGCGAAAATCGCGTACGTCTTGAAATCGGAAAACTCAGCCGCTCCTTGCGCTCGATCAGCGTTCCGCGTCCCTGCACGGCCCGAACGATGCCTTCCTGGGCAAGTGCTGCCAGCGCGCTTCTGATCGTATGCCTGTTGACGCCGAACTGCAGCGCCAGCACCGTTTCCGGCGGCACCATACCCGTCTCGTCGAAGTCGCCGTGATTGATCGAGGTCCGAATCCGGTCGGCAATCTGCCGCCAGAGCGCTACCCCCGTCTGCCTCTGTATCTTCTGCCCTGCCATCTCGCCCTGTCACACGCTTGTCACGACTCACTAATAGATATAAACATATCTTGTATGGTTGTCTATATCAATAGACATTTAGAGGAAGGCGCGATGAATTCAGCACAAAGGCAGGAAGCGGCGGCACAGGAGCGTCGGGAACGCAAGCGCGTCGCCGACCTCTTGGCGCAGGCAGAACGCGACGAGCTAGAGGCAGCGTGGGAAGCATTGCCGAGCAAGCCGACGGTGCAGCCGGTACGCGGCCCCGAGACGGGACTCGTCATGGTGCGCGGCCGCATCGGTGGTGGAGGTTCCCCGTTCAATCTCGGCGAAGTCACAGTGACACGCGCTACCGTCAGGCTGGCATCCAATACAATCGGCCATGCGCACGCGCTTGGCACGGATCGGGAAAAGGTCCGGCTTTCGGCCATCTTCGATGCTCTTTGGCAGCAATCGGCCACCAAGGAGTTCGTCGAAAAGGCGATCCTGCAGCCGGTGACCGAACGTATCGAAAACTATGATCGCAAGCGCGCGGAAGAGACGGCGGCGACCCGCGTCGATTTCTTCACCATGGTTCGCGGAGAAGATTGATGAGCCTTTCCAGCACCCCAACCTTCGGCAATGAGGCCCTGACCGGCGGCTTCACCGATCCGGTTTTCGACGCCCAGAGTATCTTCAAGATGACGATGGACGCCATGGCACGCCCGGGCACCCTGCAGACCATTGCGGCCGACATTGCGCCGCCGGCTCTACTCGGCATCGCTGCCGGCGCCATTGGGCTCACCCTTTGCGATCACGATACACCGGTTTGGCTCTCCACTGGCTTCGCGCGATCGAGCCTGCCGGAATGGTTCGCCTTCCACACTGGAGCGCCCGTCATCTCGGAAAGGCTGGAAGCACATTTTGCTTTTATCGAAACCGGCATGGCGCTTTCCTCCTTCAGCCAGTTCGGCATCGGCACCCAGGAATATCCGGACCGTTCGACGACGATCGTGCTTGAGATCGAAAGCCTGGACGGCGGCAAGGACCTCGCGCTTTCCGGCCCCGGCATCAAGGACATCACGATGATTGCGCCGATCGGTTTGCCGGATGCATTGCTGCGCATCTGGAACGACAATCGCGCCCTTTTCCCACGCGGCGTCGATCTCATCCTGACCGCGGGCCGGCAATTCCTCTGCCTGCCACGCACCACCAAGATCACCGCGACGGAGTTGTGACATATGTATGTTGCCGTTAAGGGCGGCGAAGCCGCCATCGCCAATGCTCACCGGCTGCTGGCCGACCGTCGCCGCGGCGACCGTTCGCTGCCGGCTATTGGCATCGACCAGATCGTGGCGCAGCTCGCACTTGCCGTCGATCGCGTCATGGCCGAGGCCTCGCTTTATGACCGCACGCTCGCCGCACTTGCCGTTCGCCAGGCGCGCGGCGACATGATCGAGGCGATCTTCCTGCTCAGAGCCTACCGCACCACGCTGCCGCGCTTCGGCTATTCCCAGCCGCTCGACACCGCTGTCATGAAGATCGAGCGCCGCATTTCCGCGACCTACAAGGATTTGCCGGGTGGCCAGCTTCTCGGCCCGACCTTCGATTATACGCACCGTCTGCTCGACCCCAGCCTTTTGACCGACGAGCCTGTCGATGAGCCGATGCAGCGGCCAGCTGAAGATGGCCGCGTGATGCGTGTCTCGGAAATTCTCGGCCAGGAAGGACTGATCGAAGGCGACGGCACTATGCCTGTCGATCACGAGATCGGCGACCTGACGCGCGAGCCGCTGGAGTTCCCGATGACCCGCGACCTTCGCCTGCAGGCGCTCGCCCGCGGCGACGAAGGCTTCCTGCTGGCGCTCGGCTATTCGACCCAGCGCGGCTATGGCCGCACCCACCCCTTCACCGGCGAAATCCGTATCGGCGAGGTGGAAGTGGAATTCGAGGTGCAGGAACTCGGCTTTGCCGTCTCGCTCGGCCGCATCCAGGTGACCGAATGCCAGATGGTCAACCAGTTCAAGGGCTCGGCTAAGGCACCGCCACAGTTCACCCGTGGCTATGGCCTGGTCTTCGGCCAGAGCGAGCGCAAGGCCATGGCAATGTCACTGGTCGACCGCGCGCTGCGCGCCGAAGAGCTCGGCGAAGACATCGTTGCGCCGGCACAGGACGAGGAATTCGTCATTTCCCACTCCGACAACGTGCAGGCGACGGGCTTCGTCGAACATCTGAAGCTGCCGCATTATGTCGACTTCCAGGCCGAACTCGACCTGGTGCGGCGCATGCGCCGCGACTTCGAGGCCGCTCGCGATCGCGGCATGGAACCCATGACGGAGGCAGCCGAATGACCGAACTCGCCACCTACAATTTCGCCTATCTCGACGAACAGACCAAGCGGATGATCCGCCGCGCCATTCTGAAGGCGATCGCCATTCCCGGCTATCAGGTGCCTTTCGCCTCCCGCGAAATGCCGATGCCTTACGGCTGGGGCACCGGCGGCGTGCAGCTGACGGCGGCGATCATCGGCCCGCAGGACGTGCTGAAGGTCATCGACCAGGGTGCCGACGACACGACGAACGCCGTTTCCATCCGCGCCTTCTTCCAGAAGGTCGCCAATGTCGCTGTCACCACCCGCACGGAAGAGGCGACCATCATCCAGACGCGCCACCGCATTCCGGAAGCCAAGCTCGGGCCGAACCAGGTGCTGGTTTACCAGGTGCCGATCCCAGAACCCTTACGCTTCCTGGAGCCGCGTGAGACCGAGACGCGCAAGATGCATGCGCTGGAGGAATACGGCCTCATGCATGTGAAGCTCTATGAGGATATCGCCCGCAACGGCCGCATTGCCACGACCTACGCCTATCCGGTCAAGGTCGCCGGCCGCTACGTCATGGACCCATCGCCGACGCCGAAGTTCGACAATCCGAAAATGCATCTGTCGGACGCGCTGCAGCTGTTTGGCGCCGGCCGCGAGAAGCGTATTTATGCCGTGCCGCCCTATACGGAAGTGGTCAGCCTGGATTTCGAGGATCATCCATTCGAAGTGCAACGCTTCGACAAGCCCTGCGCTCTTTGCGGCGCCGAGCAGGTCTATCTCGACGAAGTGATCCTCGACGACAAGGGCGGACGCATGTTCGTCTGCTCCGATACCGATTTCTGCGAGGATCGCCGCGCCCACGGCCATGCCGGGCCTATGCTGGCGTCAAATGGGCTCGCATCCAAGGAGGCTGCCGAATGAGTGACTCACCCCTTCTCAAGGTCAAGGACGTCTCGAAATTCTACGGCAGCCGCATCGGTTGCCGCGATGTGTCCTTCGAACTCTGGCCCGGCGAAGTGTTGGCTATCGTCGGCGAATCCGGCTCCGGCAAGACGACGCTGCTCAACTGCATCTCGACACGGCTACTGCCGACGACAGGCAGCGTCGAATACCATATGCGCGACGAGACCTATCGCGATCTCTTCCGCATGAACGAGGCCGAGCGCCGCTTCCTGATGCGCACCGACTGGGGCTTCGTGCACCAGAACCCGGCCGATGGTCTGCGCATGACGGTCTCGGCCGGCGCCAATGTCGGCGAGCGGCTGATGGCGATCGGCAACCGCCACTATGGCAACATCCGCCACACAGCCATCGACTGGCTGGAGCGGGTCGAGATCGATGCCGACCGCATCGACGATCAGCCACGCGCCTTCTCCGGCGGCATGCGCCAACGCCTGCAGATTGCCCGCAATCTGGTGACTGGCCCCCGGCTGGTCTTCATGGATGAGCCAACCGGCGGTCTTGATGTATCCGTGCAGGCCCGTCTGCTCGACCTGGTCCGCGGTCTCGTCAACGATCTCGGCCTGTCGGCCATCATCGTAACCCACGATCTCGCGGTCGCCCGCCTCCTGTCGCATCGCATGATGGTGATGAAGGACGGCCAGGTGATCGAGCATGGTTTGACCGACCGCGTGCTCGACGATCCGCGCGAACCCTATACGCAACTGCTGGTCTCTTCGATCCTGCAGGTCTGAGGAAGAAACATGGCAACCCCACTCGTCGTTTCCGAAGTATTCAAGAGCTTCACCATGCATCTGCGCGACGGCATTCGCCTGCCGGTCGTTGCCGATGTCTCCTTCTCCGTCGCCGCCGGCGAATGCGTCGTGCTCGGCGGTCCGTCCGGCATCGGCAAGAGCTCGTTGCTGAAGATGATCTATGGCAACTATGCCGTCGACAGCGGCCAGATCCTGGTCACTCACCGGGACAGGATCGTCGATCTCGCCACTGCCGATCCGCGCACCGTGCTTGACGTCCGCCGCCAGACAATGGGCTATGTCAGCCAGTTCCTGCGCACCGTGCCGCGCGTCGCCGCCATCGATGTCGTTGCCGAGCCGTTGCTGGCACGCGGTGTGACCGTGAGCGAAGCCCGCGAAAGGGCAGCCGAACTGCTGGCGCAGCTGAATCTCCCGAAGGAACTCTGGCAACTGCCACCTGCCACCTTCTCGGGCGGCGAGCAGCAGCGCGTCAACATCGCCCGTGGTTTCATCACCGATCACGCCATCCTGCTGCTCGACGAACCAACGGCATCGCTCGACGCCCGCAATCGTGCCGTCGTCGTCGACATGATCGAGCAGAAGAAGGAAGCCGGCGTAGCACTGCTGGGCATTTTCCATGATGAGGAAGTGCGCGAGGCCGTCAGCAGCCGCATTCTCGACGTCTCGCAGTTCTCGCCGCGGAAGGCCGCCGCATGAGCCGCAAATTGGGCGAGACGCCCTTCATCAGCGCCTCGGCCAGCGTCAGCAATTCGACGCTCGGCCGCTATACCGAGGTCTCCGACCGCTGCCGCATCGACGAAGTCGAGATGGGCGATTATTCCTACATCATGCAGGATGGCGCGGTCTGGTGCGCGACGATCGGCAAATTCGTCAACATCGCCGCCGCCGTGCGCATCAACGCCACCAACCATCCGACATGGCGTGCGACGCTGCACCATTTCACCTATCGCGCGGCCGACTACTGGCCTGACGCCGATATGGAGACGGATTTTTTCACCTGGCGGCGCGACAACCGGGTCGTTATCGGTCACGACGTCTGGATCGGTCACGGCGCCACGATCCTGCCGGGTGTGACAGTCGGCAACGGTGCCGTCATAGGGGCCGGCGCGGTCGTCTCCAAGGATGTCGCCCCCTATACGATCGTCGGCGGCGTGCCGGCCAAGCTGATCCGCGAACGCTTCACCGCCGAAATCGGTGCGCGCATGGATAGGCTTGCCTGGTGGGATTGGGATCACGACCGGCTGCGCACGGCGCTTGCCGATTTCCGTGCCTTATCTGCGGAAGATTTCCTGGATCGCTACGCCGCCTGAGGACGCTTTTCACCCTCAGCGGGCTTGCGAGGCGGTGACAAGCGATCCAGCTTTCAGATGATCCTTGCAAGGACGGGATCGAGAGGAGTTTCTATGGCAAAACAGTTTTCCAGCGTCGACGATCGCCTGCGCGATTTCATCGCGCGGCAGCATATCTTCTTCACGGCATCTGCGACATCGGCGTCCCGGGTCAATGTTTCGCCACGCGAAACGTTGTGCCTGCGGATCATCTCCCCGAACACCGCCATCTATCTCGACCGCACTGGCAGCGGCAACGAGACCGCGGCGCATATGAAGGCCGACGGACGGCTGACGATCATGTTCTGCGCCGTCGAGGGGCCGCCGATGATCCTGCGCCTCTATGGCCGCGGCCGGATCATCCATCGCTCGACGCCCGAATATCGTGAATTGCTGCAAAATCACTATGCGGATGAAGAGCCGCTCGGTGCACGGCAGATCGTGTGGCTGGACTTCGATCTCGTGCAGACCTCCTGCGGCTTCGGTGTGCCGCTCTTTTCCTATGAAGGCGAGAGGCCGAGCCTCGACCAATGGGCCAAAGCCAAGGGTCCTGATGGCATTGAAGAATATCGGCGCGAGAAAAATAGCTTCAGCATGGACGGCCTGCCGACCGGCATGTTTGATGGCTAAATTTAACGGAAAGCCCTCAGCCGGCTAATCTTGCGAAAACGACGGGAATTGTAACAGCAGTTACATAAAACTGACATCGGAGCTTCATGAAGCGGGACTAATCGGTTGCCTTGTGATTGGCGCCGACCCCGTCGAAACTCCCTTCGAGGCAGGGGCATGCGCCCATTCTTAGCACCGGTACCGCTGAAATTTCTGCAGCCCGGCAGCCGCGAAAGGGAAGCACTATGTTCGAACTCAGGAATGTCTCGCGCCGGTTTGGAAACAAGCTCGCTGTCGATTCCGTCACTTTGGACATACCGCAGGGACAGATGGTCGGTGTCATTGGCCGCTCCGGCGCTGGCAAGTCGACGCTGCTGCGCATGATCAATCGCCTCGCCGATCCGAGCTCCGGTTCCATCCATTTCGCCGGCACCGAGGTTTCGAAGCTCAGCGGCCGTGCGCTGCGGAGCTGGCAGCGCGATTGCGCCATGATCTTCCAGCAGTTCAACCTCGTGCCGCGCCTTGACGTGCTCACCAACGTCATGCTCGGCCGCCTCAACCATCGCTCGACGGTTCTGAGCCTGCTCTCCGTCTTCACCCGCGAAGAGCGCATCGAAGCCATCGCGGCGCTTGAGCGCCTCGGCATCGAGCAGACGGCCCTGCAGATGGCCGGCACACTTTCCGGCGGTCAGCAGCAGCGCGTCGCCATCGCCCGCGCCCTGATGCAGCAGCCGAAGATGATGCTGGCCGACGAGCCAATCGCCTCGCTCGATCCCCTGAATGCCAAGATCGTCATGGATGCGCTGCGGGATATCAACGAGCGCGAAGGCATCACCGTCATCACTAACCTGCATACGCTGGACACGGCGCGCAACTACTGCGAACGCATCGTCGGCATGGCAGCCGGCAAGGTCGTCTTCGACGGCAAGCCGACCGATCTGACGGCAGCAGCCGTCAAGGAAATCTATGGCACCGACAAGGACGGCGCCGGCATCAACGAGACTATGACGTCGACATCCATCAACATAGCCGATCCGGCCGCGCAAGCCGCGGCGACTGAATCTGCCGGCCCGCAACCGCTGGCACTGGCCGGTCTCTGAGAGGGACGGCCGGGATCGAAGGCCCGCGTCAAGGGCGCATTTCTTCTATCAGACCGAAGACATCCGGGGACACCGGTTAATCAGGAGACGAACCCATGTTGAAGAAAGCACTTTTTGCCGCTACGGCGCTCGTTGCGCTCGCAGCCGGCGCTGCTGCTAATGCTGCAGACCTCAAGGAATTCCGAGTCGGCATTCTCGGCGGCGAAAACGAAGCCGACCGCCTGCGCAACTATGCCTGCCTTTCCGATCACCTGAAGAAGGAATTCGGTTTCGAGAAGGTTTCGCTCTTCCCAGCCGCAGACTATAACGGCGTTATCCAGGGCCTGCTCGGCGGCACGCTCGACTTCGCGGAACTCGGCGCTTCCGGCTACGCAGCCGTCGCCATCAAGGACCCGAAAGCCGTTACCCCGATCCTGACCACGCAGCAGACCGACGGCTCCACCGGCTATTACTCGATCGGCCTTGCCCTCAAGTCTTCCGGCATCAAGACGATCATGGACGCCAAGGGCAAGAAGCTCGGCTACGCCGATCCGGACTCCACCTCGGGCTACCTCGTTCCGCTGACGCAGATTCCGAAGACCACCGGCGTGCCGAACGACAAGTTCTTCGGCTCGACCCAGTTCAACGGCGGCCATGAGAACAATCTGCTCGCCGCTTACGACGGCAAGGTCGACGTTGCTGTCGACGATTCCTCGGGCGTTGGCGATTTCAAGGACGGCTTCACCTCCGGCACCTTCCGCAAGGAAGTCGACAAGGGCGCCGTCGACCCGAACAAGCTCGTCGAAGTCTGGCGTTCGCCGCTGATCCCGAACGGTCCACTCGTGGTTCGCAACGCTCTCGGCACCGAATGGCAGACCAAGCTGGCTGACTTCTTCATGAAGCTGCCGACGACCGACGCCAAGTGCTTCAACGCCATCGAAGGCGGCGACTTCAAGGGCTACGTCAAGGTTACTCCGGACTTCTACAACGCCGTCATCGACGTTCGTAAGGCTGCCATCGGCGGCTGATCCGCATCCCGATAATGGGGCGGCCGGCAACGGCCGCCCTTTTGCTATTCACACCCCTTTGCGATTCACAAGGGCAGGACTTTATGACGATCGCCGATACGCACCCGAACATGCAAAGCGCGCCGCAGAGCGCCAAGGAGATCGGCGATGCCTGGAGCAAGATGGTGGCCAAGCGCCGCCTCTACACTGGCATCGGTCTCGCGATCCTGCTCGTCGCCTTCATCAGCTCCGTACGCTTCGCCGACGAAAACAATGCCGGGCATTTCTTCGACCGCCTGCCGCATCTCTTCGATTTCCTGAGCTGGCTCATTCCAAAGGACTGGGCCGACGTCTACCGCGCGCTTTTCGACCTGCCGAGCCCGAACGGGGCCAACGGCGCGGGCGGCGAGGAATTCAATTTCCCGCTCGGCCGCGTCTATGTCTGGGGCGATTTCTATATCCCCGAATATTTCGAACTGATGATCATCACGATCAACGTGGCGCTGGTATCGACCATCATCGGCTTCGTCTTTGCCGTGCCTATGAGCTTCTTCGCCGCCCGCAACATGTCACCCTCCAATCCAATCCGGCTGGTGACCAAGCGCATCATGGAATTCCTGCGCGCTTTTCCCGAGATCGTCATCGCCGGGCTATTTTCGGCGATCCTGTCGATCGGCCCGATTGCCGCCATCATCGCCGTCGGCCTGCACACGATCGGTGCGCTTGGCAAACTCTTCTACGAAGTCGTCGAGAATATCGACATGAAGCCCGACGAGGGCATGCGCGCCGTCGGCGCGAGCTGGAGCGAGCGCGTGCGCTTCGCCGCGCTGCCGCAGGTGCTGCCGAACTTCATGTCCTACGCGCTGCTGCGTCTGGAGATCAACGTTCGCGCCTCCACCATCATCGGCGCCGTCGGTGGCGGCGGCATTGGCGAGGAGCTGAAGCTTGCAATTTCGCGCGGCTTTGGCGCCAAGACGTTAGCGCTGGTGTTGCTTCTCTTCCTGACGATCATCGCTGTCGATCAGTTTTCCGCATGGCTCCGCCGCCGTCTCGTTGGCGAACACGCCTTTCTTTTGCAGCATTGAGGTTGACCATGTCCGTCATCGACGCCGGCCGTATGCAGGAAATCGAAGCGCGTTATCCGGAGATCCTTCACCGGTCCTTCCACCAGCGTTTCGGCGCGCTGATGATATTCATTGGTGTCGTCCTCTATGGCATTTATGCAGTCTGGTTCTTCGATCTGCCAAAAGTCATTTCGGAAGCACATTGGGAGCGCGTCGGGATCTATCTTAGCGAATGGGTGAGCTATGACGTGCAGCCGGAGTTCCGCATCTCCGGCGACAAGATCACCATCAAGTATCCGCGCTTTTCGCCTTTAGGCGACAATCCGCATCCCGACTGGGTGAAGACCAATCCTGATGGCAGCATGATCGTTTCCGTCAGCGGAACGAGCCGTACGGTAACCGTCACCAAGACGCAGGCCATCGTGACCGCGCACGGCATTACGATTCCAATCGATATTGCCGGCAATGTGCCGAAAATCGTCGGCTCAGAGCCCGTTCCTAGCTGGATGACCGTCTATGACGACAATATCCTCGTCAATCTCGGCTTTGCCGGCGATGCCAGCATTTCCGCCGATCGCGTGAAGATCCGCAAGCGTTTCCTCGGCTGGGCCAACTTCGTCTTCGATACGCATTCGCCCTTCTTCGACAAGCCGGCGAGCGAAGTCATAAGCCTGATCGTTTCCGGGCCGCGGCTCGATCCCACACAGTCCAATCTTTCGCTTGCCTTCGACAATATCTGGAACAATGGCGCATGGCAGCATGGCGACGTCTGGACCAAGCTGTTCCAGACGATCGTCATGGCCTTTCTCGGGACGTTACTCGGTTCGCTCGCGGCCTTTCCGCTCGCCTTCCTGGCAGCGCGCAATATCACGCCGAACCGGTTGCTCAATCAGATCCTCAAACGCCTCTTCGACTTCCTGCGCTCGGTGGACATGCTGATCTGGGCGCTGTTCCTGACGCGCGCCTTCGGCCCCGGTCCGCTTGCGGGCAGCGGCGCGATCTTCCTCACGGAGACAGGCACGCTCGGCAAGCTCTACTCCGAGGGCCTGGAGAATATCGACAACAAGCCGCGCGAGGGCGTGAAGTCCACCGGTTCGCCCACCATCCTCGTGCATCGCTACGGCATTATGCCGCAGATCGTGCCCGTCTTTGTCAGCCAGACGCTCTACCAGTGGGAATCCAACGTGCGCGGCGCGACCATCATCGGTGCCGTCGGTGCGGGCGGCATAGGCCTCAAGCTCTGGGAGGCGATGCGCACCAATGCCAACTGGGAAAATGTCGCCTACATGGTGCTTTTGATCCTGATCGTCGTCTTCCTGTTCGACGCCGCATCCAACGCCTTGCGCTCGCGGCTAATGGGTACGCGAGCGAAATAAAAAAGACCGAGAAAAAATCATTTCTCATCATCATTCTGTCACG
Source organism: Rhizobium sp. No.120 (assembly GCF_054558365.1). Lineage (NCBI taxonomy): Bacteria > Pseudomonadati > Pseudomonadota > Alphaproteobacteria > Hyphomicrobiales > Rhizobiaceae > Rhizobium > Rhizobium sp. No.120. The sequence continues at coordinate 40,201 of NZ_BAAJNQ010000002.1, read as the reverse complement.
GGAATCCGGTAGCGCAGGCCGGCAAGAACTCAGCGGTCAAACCAGCTTTAGCCGGATTCGAACCGTTGCTGCCTTGCTGCTCTTGCGGTTTGAAGCAAATCACCCAACAGTGTCCCGCGCAGCCCGTTTTTCCAAGGAATGCAGCCTTGCGCTATGCTCTCTATTTCACGCCACCCAAAGACGATCCGTTGACATCGCTTGCCGCCCGCTGGCTCGGTCGCGACGCTTTTTCCGGCGAGATTTTTTCCGATAAGGCCATGGGGCCGCTGCCGGAAGGTCACGCCGAGCTGACCGCCGATCCGCGCCGCTATGGCTTTCACGCCACGCTGAAGGCACCGTTCGAGCTCGCAGCTTCGGTGACCGAACGCGACCTCCTCGAGGTCACAGCCGAATTCGCCTCGCAGACCAAGGCTTTCACCATTCCCGAACTCGTGCTCGGCCAGCTCGGTCATTTCTTTGCGCTCGTCCCCGCCTCGCTTTACCAGCCGCTACAGGATTTCGCCTCCAGTGTGGTGAAAACCTTCGAGCCGTTCCGCGCACCGCTTTCGGATCATGATATCGCCCGGCGAAAGCCGGAGGGTCTCACAGAACCAGAGCGTGCGAATCTGCTGCGCTGGGGCTATCCTTACGTCAATGACGAGTTCCGTTTCCATATGACGCTGACGGGGCGCGTCCCGGCCGAGCGGCAGGCCGAGATGCACAACATCCTGCGCGAACGTTTCGCCGAACATACCGGCAAGCCGCTCGATATTTCCGGCCTCGCCATCTTCGTCGAAGAACAGCGCGGCGCTCCCTTTACCGTCCGTTCCTGGCTGCCGCTTGCCGGCGCCTAACATGAAAGATCCGACATGACCAAAGAAACCGTCCTTTCCAACGCCCGCATCGTCCTTGAAGATAAGATCGTCGAGGGCTCCGTGCTGATCCGTGACGGGCACATTGCCGCCATTTCCGAGGGCACGTCAGATATCGGGGAGGATTTCGAGGGCGATTTTCTGATTCCCGGTCTGGTCGAGCTGCATACCGACCATCTCGAAGCGCACTATTCCCCGCGTCCGGGCGTCCGCTGGAACAAGACGGCGGCGATCCAGGCGCATGATGCGCAGATCGTCACCTCGGGCATTACGACCGTGTTCGACTGCCTGCGCATGGGCTCGGACGAGGACGGCGGTTTCGAAAAGGGCGAGATGCGCGATATGGCCGATGCTATCCAGGCCGCGCAACGCGAAGACCGCTTGCGCGCCGATCACCTGATTCACCTGCGCTGCGAAGTCTCCTCCGACAACGTGCTCGACCACTTCGAGGATTTCGAGAAGGACCCTTATGTGCGTCTGGTCTCGCTGATGGACCACGCGCCGGGCCAGCGCCAGTTCCAGACCATGGACCAGTACATCTTCTATTATCAAAAGAAGCGCGGGCTCAGCGACGAGGCCTTTGCCAAGTTCGTCGCCAAGCGCCAGGAAGAATCGGCGAAATATGCCACGCCGCATCGCGACGTGATCTCCAAGGTCTGCGCCGAACGCGGCATAACGGTCGCCAGCCATGACGATGCGACGCTCGCCCATGTCGACGAAGCCATCCATTACGGCGTTCGCCTTGCCGAATTCCCGACCAGCGTCGAAGCCGCCAAGGCTTCTCACGGTGCCGGCATGAGCGTGCTGATGGGCGCGCCGAACATCGTGCGCGGCAAGTCGCATTCCGGCAATATCGCAGCTCGCGATCTGGCCGAACTCGGCGTGCTCGACGTGCTTTCCTCCGATTACGTGCCGCTCAGCCTGTTGCATGCTCCCTTCATTCTCGCAGACGAAGTCGAGGGTATTTCGCTGCCGCAGGCGATCGCCATGGTGACGGCAACACCGGCAAGGACGGTCAGCCTGAACGATCGCGGCCGCATCGCAGAGGGCCTGCGCGCCGATCTCGTGCGTGTCCGCCGCGATCACGGCGTTCCGGTCACGCGCTCTGTCTGGCGGGAAGGACGCCGGGTGGCATGAGCCTGGACGCCAATATCAAGCCGACTAATGTCGGTCTGGCGAATGAGGCGGCGGGCACGCTCGCCGTCGTCGTCGGCCCAAGCGGCGCCGGCAAGGATACGCTGATCAATCTGGCCGCCCGGCATTTTGCCGGCCGGCCCGACGTGCACTTCGTCCGCCGCTTTATCACGCGCGACGGCGATGCCGGCAATGAGGATCACATAAGCGTCTCGGAAGCGGATTTCGATGCGATGGAGCAGACCGGCGCCTTTGCCGTCTCCTGGGAAGCGCACGGCCTGAAATACGGCATCCCGGCGGAAGTCGCCGATGAACTTGCGTGCGGCAAGCTGGTGATCGCCAACGGCTCACGCTCGGCGCTGCATCATTTCCAGGCTGCATTCCCGCGTCTGAAGATCATCAACATCACGGCTACACGTGAAGTGCTTGCCGAACGCCTCATGGCGCGTGGACGCGAGAGCCGCGACGATGTCCTGAAGCGTCTGGAAAGAAGCGTGCTGACTGTCGAGGGCAGCTACGAGGTCGTCGATATCGACAATAGCGGGACGCTCGAAGAAGCCGAACGCGCCATTATTTCTGTGCTGGAAGCGCTGGTTGGGAAATGAGCGGCTGACGCTGAAGAAGGCGCAGCATACGCGAAAGCCTATCTCCAACGCGCCCTTTGCTCAGTGTGCTTCATCCCAATTATGGGCGGCGCGCGCGTCGACCTTCAGCGGCACGACCATATCGACCGCCGGCATGGCGGCATTTTCCATGACCGAGACGATGATGGGCGTCGTGCGCTCGACATCCGCATCCTCGACTTCGAAGATCAGTTCGTCATGCACCTGCAACAGCATGCGGACGCGATCGCCGAGCCCGGCTGCCGCCAGTGCCGGCTCCATCTTGATCATGGCGCGACGGATGACGTCAGCGGCCGAACCCTGGATGGGCGCGTTGATCGAGGCACGTTCGTTGAAGGCGCGGACGGAGGGATTGGACGAGCGGATTTCGGGGAAATGGATGCGGCGCCCGAAGATCGTCTCGACATAACCCTTGTCGCGCGCTGCCTGCTTGGTGCCTTCCATATAGTCGCGGATGCCCGGAAAGCGCTCGAAATATTTCTTGATGTAGTCGCCTGCTTCCGAGCGCTCGATGGAAAGCTGGTTCGCCAGACCGAAGGCGGAAATGCCGTAGATGATGCCGAAATTGATCGCCTTGGCGCGGCGGCGCACTTCACTCGGCATGCCATCCACCGGCACGCCGAACATTTCGGACGCCGTCATCGCGTGAATGTCGACACCGTCTTCGAAAGCCTGTTTCAACTGCGGGATATCGGCGACATGCGCCAGTACGCGCAGCTCGATCTGGCTGTAGTCGGCGGAGACGAGCTTGTGGCCCGGTGTCGAAATGAAAGCCGTCCGGATCTTGCGGCCTTCCGCCGTGCGCACCGGAATATTCTGCAGGTTCGGCTCGGAGGAGGACAGGCGCCCCGTCGTGGTCGAGGCTAGCGAATAGGAGGTGTGAACGCGCTTCGTCTCGGGATGGACATAGCTCGGCAGCGCATCCGTATACGTGGATTTCAGCTTGGTGAGCTGGCGCCAGTCGACGATCTTGCGCGGCAGCTCGAAGCCGGCCGCCGCCAGATCCTCCAGCACCTGCGCCGAGGTCGACCATTGCCCGGTCTTGGTCTTGCTGCCGCCGGCCAATCCCATCTTGCCGAAAAGGATATCGCCAAGCTGCTTCGGCGAGCCGATGTTAAAGCGCTCGCCGGCGAGCGTGTAGATCTCGTCCTCCAAGGCGGCAGCTCCCTGCGCCAGCTCGCCGGAAAGGCGAGAGAGGATCTGCCGGTCAATGGTGATGCCGCGCTCCTCCATGTGGGCAAGCACTGGCACGAGGGGCCTTTCCAACCGTTCGTAGACGACCGAAAGTTTTTCTGCCGCAAGTCGTGGTTTCAGCACCTGCCAGAGGCGCAGCGTCACGTCGGCATCTTCGGCGGCATAGGCGGTGGCGCGGTCGATATCGACGAGATCGAATGTGACGTTGGACTTGCCGCTGCCGGCGACGTCCTTGTAGGCGATCGGCTTGTGGCCGAGCCAACGCTCGGAGAGGCTATCCATGCCATGCGTGGCATTGGCGCCGCCATCGAGCACGTAGGAGAGCAGCATCGTGTCGTCGAAGGACCGCGTCTCGATGCCGTAACGCTTCATCAGTAGGTAGTCGTATTTGAGGTTCTGCGCGATCTTCAGGATGGAGGCATCCTCCAGCAGATCCTTCAATCTCGGCAGCGCGTCGCGAAGCGGGATCTGATTGTCGGCCAGGCCGCCCCCCAGCAGATCGCCGACGCCGGTCTTGTGGCCGAGCGGCACATAGGCGGCGCGGATGGATGCGCCAGTCGGATCATCACGATTATCGGCAATCGCCATCGAGAAGCCGACGATTTCGGCCTGCATGGCATCGAGAGAGGTCGTTTCGGTATCGAAGGCAACGATACCGGTTTCGCGCGCATCCGCGATCCATCGGTCGAGCGTTGCGATATCGCGGATGGTCACGTATTTCGAATGATCGATCGGCGCGCTCGCGAAATTTGCGGCGCGCGCCTTGGCGAGATCCTCGGGCGCAGTGGTGCCATCCAAAGCGAGGCGCGCCTTGGCCGACGGAGCCGGGACGGATGCGCCTTCGGCTTCGACAACGCTGCCGGCGACGAGATCGACATTCTCGCCGACATCGAGATCCGGGCCGTGGGCGCCCTCGCCCCATTCGATCTTGACGACGGCGGGCTCGATTGCCGCCGCATCACAGTCGCAGGCTTCCGCCACGCGCCGCGTCAGAGTGGTGAACTCCATGGCCTTCAGGAAACCGATTAGTTTCGGGCCGTTCTGCGGCTCCAGCACCAGCGCGTCGAGCGCAAGTTCCAGCGGCACATCTGTCCTCAGCGTCACCAGCTGCCGCGAAATGCGAGCGAGTTCGGCATTGGCGATGATATTTTCGCGGCGCTTCTGCTGCTTGATCTCGCCGGCGCGGGCGAGCAGCGTGTCAAGATCGCCGAACTCCTCAAGAAGCTGTGCCGCAGTCTTCGGGCCGATGCCGGGGATGCCAGGAACGTTGTCGATGGAGTCACCGGTCATGGCCTGCAGGTCGATCATCTTGTCCGGCGGCACGCCCCATTTCTCGATGACATCGGGAATGCTGATCTGCTTGTCCTTCATGCTGTCATACATGTGGACCATGGGGGTGACGAGCTGCATCAGATCCTTGTCGGATGAGATGATCGTCACGTCGGCGCCGGCTGCCTCTGCTTGACGGGCATAGGTGGCGATGATGTCGTCGGCCTCGAAGCCGTCGGTCTCGATGCAGGGCAGATCGAAGGCACGGGTCGCCTCACGGATGAGGCCGAATTGCGGGATCAGCTCTTCCGGCGGCGCCGAGCGGTTCGCCTTGTATTCGGGGAAGATGTCCTTGCGGAAAGTCTTCGACGAATAGTCGAAGATGACGGCGAAATGCGTCGGCGTCACACCGACCGAGGTGTCGCGCGCCGAAGTCAAAAGCTTCCACAGCATGTTGCAGAAACCCGAGACGGCGCCGACGGGCAATCCGTCCGACTTGCGCGTCAGCGGCGGCAGGGCGTGAAAGGCCCGGAAAATGAAACCGGAGCCGTCGACGAGGAAGAGATGATCACCTTTTTTCATGGAAGCATGGATAGCGTGACGCACCTCCAACGTCCATATAAACTTCAGTTTTGCAGGCTGGACCTGCTTCCGCTTTTCTTCAAATCGCGCAAACGCTTTATCTTTTGTTTTTACGCAATTCCGGACGGAAAACCGCGATACACTTTTCCTGGAATTACCTTGGTGGGAAGGCCAAATCTCTCACCGAAACGTTACTAACTTTTAATCAATCTAATCTGCGCATTCCCTTGAAAAACCACATTCCAAACCTCAAATCTTACTCACCGGCGATTGATACGCCGAGGGTCTGGCAACCGGCCTGTCCCCCGCCATGTCAGACTTGGACAAAGGCCTATCCCCTCTCCGGGCCTTTGTCCCCTTTTCACGAGCCGCCATGGCGACCCCTCCAGGCCATGGCGGCTTTTCTATGTCAAAAATTCAATCTTTGGATGTGAAAAAATCCGCGTGAGTTGCTTATTTCTGAGGAGGTCTACCCAAGAATTGCTGATTGTCTTGCTCTTGAATTATGGGCATATTTGCAATCATGGGATTTAATCGGATGGACTCCGCCGCCTACCTTGCCAGCCAGATGGCGAAGGGATTCGCCCGCGCGCTACAACAACGCGCGGCGAGGCTCGGCTTTTCCCCCGGTCAGTTTCCGATCCTGCTGGAATTGTGGTCCGAGGACGGGCTGACTCAGAAGCAGCTGCTCGAGAGGATCGACATCGAACAGGCGACTATGGCCAATACGCTGTCGCGCATGGAACGAGATGGCCTGGTTGCGCGCCGCCCGCATCCTTCGGACAAGCGGGCGCAGCTGGTCTTCCTGACGAACAAGGCCGCAGCCATGCAAGTTGAAGCGATCGAGGCCGCTATGGCAGCCGATACGGATCTTCTCAAGGATTTTCGGCAATTCGAACGCGAGCTGCTGCTGGAATATATCCGGCGGGTGCTGGAGAATGCCAGGCAGCTTTAGAGCATGTCGCGCAAAAGCACGCAACGCGCCTCAGCCCTGCCCCACCGCCTTATTCAAAGCCGACTGGAACTGGCTCGGTCCGACATCGGGCTTGCCGAAGAATATCCCCTGAAGCTGGGCGCAGCCTTCCTCGATGACGATGCGGCGCTGGGTTTCCGTTTCGACACCTTCCGTGACCACAGGCATGTTCAAGCTGTGGCCGAGGCCGATGATGGCACGAACGATCGAGCGGGCTGCGGGATCATGCTCAAGCGCGCCGGTGAAGCTGCGGTCGACCTTGATCTTGTCGAAGGGGAAGGCGCGCAGATTGCTGAGCGAGGAAAAGCCGGTGCCGAAATCATCCATCACCACGCGCACGCCGAGGCGATGCAGCCGCTGCAATGTCGCTATCACAGTCGTGCGTTCGCGCATCAGCGCCGCCTCCGTGATTTCCAGCTCGAGGCGCTGCGGATCGAGACCGGTCTTGCGCAGAATCCGTTCGATCTGATCGAAGAGGGTCGGAATCATGAATTGCAGCGGCGAGAGGTTGACAGCGACGTTTGCAGGTTCACTCCAGCGCGCCGCCTCCTGGCAGGCCTGCTGCAGCACCCACTCGCCGATCGCAACGATCGATCCGCTTTCCTCGGCAATGGGAATAAACGTCTCTGGATCGATCACACCCCGATCCGGATGCGCCCAGCGTAACAGCGCCTCGTAACCGCTGACACCGTCGCTGCCGACATCATAGATCGGCTGATATTCCAGAAAGAGCTGGCGGCGCAGAATGGCCTGGCGCAGATCGTTCTCAAGCTGGCGGCGGGTGCGCACGGCCTTGTCCATTTCGGCATCGAAGAAGCAGGCGTGGCCCCGGCCCGCATGCTTGGCGCGATAAAGCGCCATATCCGCATTGGCGTAAAGCTGCTCGGTGCTCGTGCCATCGCGCGGGTAGATGGCGATGCCGATGCTGACGCCGACGGCCGTCGGATCCCGGGCAGTATCCATCTCCATGCTGAATTCCGAAAGGATGCGCTCGGCAAGACGCGTGGCCCCTTCGGGCTGCCGGCGCCTGGGCTGGATAATGGCGAATTCGTCGCCACCGAGCCTTGCCACCGTATCGCCCTCCTCGATCGCGCGCTGCAGAATGCCGGCGACCTTGCAGAGGATGCGATCGCCTTCAGCATGGCCGAAGACATCGTTGATGGCCTTGAAGCGATCGAGATCCAGGCAGAAGATAGCGACTTCCCCGCCCCTACGATTGGCCATCTGCAGCGCCTGACGCATGCGCTGGTCGAACAGCGACCGGTTGGGCAGATCCGTCAAAATGTCATGGTGCGCCAGATGCTCTATCATCTGCTGCGCCTGGCGCCGTTCCGTCAGGTCACGCACCACCAATACGCTGCATTCGTGGCCGCGATAGGTGATGGAGCGACGCACGGTTTCGACTGGGATCGCCTTGCCATCATGGCCGGACAGCGTCGTCTCCAACGGAATGGCGGCATCGCTTTGGGCATCTATGTCGATCGCCAGGAAGGTTTCTGGCGGGGCACCGACCACCTGCTGCTGCGACCATCCGGAAATGGCGAAAAATCGCTCGTTGGCATCGATCACCCGGCTGTCACGGATGATGAGCAGCCCTTCCAGCGAAGCGTTGGCAAAGCCGCGGAGGTCGGTCAGATGACGGTCGATGAAGATGGCTCCGAGCGCGATGAGGATCAAACCCGTCGCGGCAGCCATGACAATGCCTGCAAGGATGCTTCGATCCATGGCGAGGGCGACACCGGGCATCCCCACTTCAGGCGTCAGCGTCACGCCGCTCATTGCTGTGAAATGCAGGGAGCAAATCGCCAGCAATAGCAGAAGAGCACCAATGATGATGCGGCGGAAACCGCGAAGACTGCGAAATGCCAGGAAGGACAGCGATGAGAAGACGGCGCCGGCAATGATGGAAATGGCGACTCGCGGTATGTCGAAGGAGAGCTGCGCCGACGCCTCGATGGCTTGCATGCCGCTAAAATGCATGGCGGCTATTCCAAACGCCATCAGCATGCCGCCGACCGCAAAGGAGACGCGGTTGTCCCACTCGAAGGCGACGGCGATGGCAAGCCATGAACCGATAATGCCGAGAACCACCGAAAGCGCGGTCAGCGAAACGCCGTAGGAGATGGGAAGGCTGCTCTCATAAGCGAGCATGGCAATGAAATGCGTCGCCCAGATGCCGACACCGCTGGCGAAGGCCGCAGCCGCAATCCAATAACGACGCTGATGCGACTGGCATTCCTGCGCACGCGAAAAAAGAAGCATGGTGGCAAGGCTGCCTATAAGGCAGATGGCTGCCGCCACGAGAATAAGCCTGAAGTCATGAGCGTCGCGAATACATGCAATTACTGAAAACATTACGCGTCTCCAGAATACTCTTCTGGATTGACGTTATTTCTAATAATCTAAAAAACTTGTAAACTACATGCGCAACTAATCACATAAGAGCGAACCTCCATCGAAAGAGGCAAGCTACGGTAAATTTTCAGTTTTAACGCCTCGAAACCGGCTGGCCTTTGGTCTATCGTCGCTCCAAATTTCATGTAAGGAGTCGGATATGACCGATCTATCGCCCGTTCTCGACCGCGCCGATCAGAACCTTCCCTCCAGCCTCGACAACCTCTTCGAGCTGCTGCGCATCAAGTCCATTTCGACAGACCCGGACTACAAGTCCGAATGCCGCAAGGCAGCTGAATGGCTGGTCACCTATCTGAACTCGCTCGGCTTCAGGGCCTCCGTACGCGACACGCCCGGCCATCCCATGGTGGTCGCCCATCACGATGCCGGCACCGCCGATGCGCCACATGTTCTGTTCTACGGCCACTACGACGTGCAGCCCGTCGACCCGCTCGAGCTTTGGGAAAGCGATCCCTTTGCTCCCGCCATCAAGGACCTGGGCAATGGCCGCAAGGTCCTGACCGGCCGCGGCGCGTCGGACGACAAAGGGCAGCTGATGACCTTCGTGGAGGCGGTGCGCGCCTATATGGAAACGAAGGGCGCGCTGCCGGTGCGCATCACCATCCTCTTCGAAGGCGAAGAGGAATCCGGCTCGCCCTCGCTCAAGCCCTTCCTCGAAGCCAATGCCGCCGAGCTGAAGGCGGATTTCGCTCTCGTCTGTGATACCGGCATGTGGGACGGCGATACGCCGGCGATCTCTGCGGGTCTGCGCGGCCTGGTGGGCGAGGAAATCGTCATCACCGCGGCTGACCGCGACTTGCATTCGGGCCTTTTCGGCGGCGCTGCCGCCAATCCGATCCACATTCTGACCGATATTCTTGCAGGCCTGCATGACGAGACGGGGCGCATCACGCTTCCAGGCTTCTATGACGGCGTCGAGGAAACACCTGCCAACATCAAGGCCTCCTGGGAGACGCTCGGCATGACGGCTGAAAAATTCCTCGGTGAAGTCGGCCTGTCGATCCCCTCGGGCGAGAAGGGCCGGTCGGTGATGGAACTCACCTGGGCGCGGCCAACGGCGGAAGTGAACGGAATTACGGGTGGCTATACCGGCGCCGGCTTCAAGACGGTGATTGCCGCCAAGGCATCGGCGAAGGTTTCTTTCCGTCTCGTCGGCCAGCAGAATCCGGCGGCGATCCGCGAGAGTTTCCGTGCCTATGTGCTATCCAAAATCCCTGCGGATTGCTCGGTGGAGTTTCATGAGCATGGCGGCTCGCCAGCCATCCAGCTTTCCTATGATTCGCCAGTACTGACCAAGGCGAAGACGGCGCTTTCCAACGAATGGCCGAAGCCCGCCCTCATCATTGGCATGGGCGGCTCCATCCCGATCGTCGGTGATTTCCAGAAGATGCTCGGCATGGAATCGCTGCTCGTCGGTTTCGGCCTCTCCGACGACCGTATCCATTCGCCGAACGAGAAATACGAGCTGCGCTCCTATCACAAGGGCATTCGTTCCTGGATCCGCATCCTTGATGCGCTAGCCAGCTAAGCGATCCGCGGGTGCGCGCGTCCTTGTGTGCGCCCGCGGCCATTGCCACCGACGGCTAGGAATGCTGATTTCCTGATAGGGCAGCCAGACTGCCATCAAGCATTTCACACAGAGATCATTGGGACAGACTATGGGGATCTGGATCGATACCGACATGGGGTTCGATGACATCGCCGCCATCCTGGTGGTGGCGCATTCGGACCTTGTCATCGATGGCGTTTCGCTCGTCAGCGGCAATGCTCCGCTCTCGCAGGTCCAGGCCAATGCGGCGAGTGCTGCCGCCGTCTTCAACTGGAGCTTTCCGATCCATACCGGCCGCGAGCTGCCAGTGCTTTGCAGGCTGGAAACGGCGCAAGGCATTCTCGGCCAGAGCGGTATTCCCACGACAGGTAGAAGCCTGCCGCCGGCCGATCCGCTTCCCTTCAGCGACGCATTTACTGCGCTATGCGACTGGCTTTCCGACAGCGACGGGCCGAAACGCATCCTGGCGCTCGGGCCACTCACGAATATTGCCGCTTTGGCATTGGCACGACCGGATCTCGCTGTGTGCATCGACGAGCTGACCTGGATGGGCGGCGGCGTCACGGCGGGCAATCACACGGCATCGGCTGAGTTCAACGCCTTTGCCGATCCGGAGGCACTTGCGATCGTGCTCGCGCATGCCCTGCCGCTGTGCATGATCGATCTCGACATTTGCCGGCAAGTCCTGGCCTGGCCGGCGGATGTCGCCCGCATCCGTGAGAACGGCAGCGAAAAGGCGCAGCTGCTCGCTGACCTGCTTGAGGGCTATGTCAACATCGCCATCAGCCGCGGCAGGCCGGCAATGGCGATCTACGACCCGACGGCTGCCGCCATTTTCATCGAGCCTGACATCGCCACCCTTCGGCATGCCCGGATCGATGCGGAATTGCAGGGGCAGCATACGCGTGGGCGCACCGTCGTCGAAACGCGGGCCTCGCATGGGCAATTCAATGCCCATTTTGCCGCGGAGATCGATGCGGAGAAAGCGCGCCAGATCATATTCGACGCGTTGCTGCGAGAGGCTGAACGCTGAGAAGCGGCGGCGATAGAGGATGTACCGCCGCAGTGAAGCACGTTGAGACCTGCCTCAGCCCTCTCTCAATTCCTGCTCGACCAGTGTCGTCCAGAAAGCCACGCCCGAGGCGATCGCCTCGTCGTTGAAGTCATAGGCCGTATTGTGATGCAGGGCGCCGTCAACGGCGGGTCCGTTGCCCAGCCAGACATAGCAGCCGGGCGCGCTCTGGCCGAAAAAAGCAAAATCGTCGCCGGCTGTCGATGGCGGAAAGCGGGTTAGCACATTCTCACCAAAGACCGTCATCGCCGCTTTCAGTGCTCGTGCCGTAGCATCGGCATCGTTGACGACGGGTGGGATGCGGCGCTCGAACTGATAATCGACGGCAATGTTGAACATGGCTGCAGTCCCATGCGCCAGGCGACCGATCTCCTCTTCCAGCTGATCGCGGACCTCAGGCGTATAAGCGCGCGCCGTGCCGCCGATCTCGACCGTATCGGGAATGACGTTCAGCGCCTTGGGATCGCCCGCCTGCAACGAACACGCGCTGACGACGGCCGGCTGCAGCGGATCGACGACGCGCCCCACGATGGTCTGCAGCGACGATAGGAAGGTTGCCGCTGCTGTGATCGGGTCCTTGCCGAGATGCGGCTTGGCGCCGTGGGTGCCGGTACCGCGGAAGGTGATGCGCCAGCTATCCGATGAAGCAAGCTGCGGCCCCTCCACAACGGCCATCTCATCGACCGCGAGACCGGGCATATTGTGCAGCCCGTAGACGGAATCGCAGGGAAACAGATCGAAAAGCCCGTCTTCCACCATGCGCTTGGCGCCGCCGCGACCTTCTTCCGCCGGCTGAAAGATGAAATGCACCGTACCGGAAAATCCGCGCTTGGCGGCAAGGTGACGGGCTGCACCGATCAGCATGGTCGTATGGCCATCATGCCCGCAGGCATGCATCTTGCCCGGAATCGTGGATTTATAGGGTCGATTGCCCTTTTCCGGCATGGCAAGTGCATCCATATCGGCGCGAAGGCCGATACGGCGCGTGCCGTTGCCGATCTGCAGCGTACCGACGACACCGGTCTTGCCGAGGCCGCGATGCACGGTCAGTCCCGCTTCCTCCAGCAATGTGGCCACGATACCGCTGGTGCGTTCCTCCTCGAAGCCGAGTTCCGGATGGGCATGGAGATTGCGGCGAAGCGAGGTGAGGAAAGGAAGATCCGGCTCGATCTCATCGGGAAAAGACATGGAGAGATTCCTTCGGCGTGGGGCACGATGATGGGTGCCTAAAGCACACCGCAATCTTTCAGATTCGCTTCTTGCGCTTTGGGACCTTGAATTGACGCATGTCGTTGTCGCAAAACCGCTGCACACTTTTGCGCGACATGCTTTATCTTCCCCAAAGCATCGCCTGCTTCAACCCGAATTAACGCTCAGGTGTCGAGCCCGTCGAACACATGTGCCTTGCCGACCACGCCCACCGAAACCATGCTGCCGACTTCGGGCAGGCCGACGCCGGAGCTCTTGATATTCAGCGTCTCGGAGCCGTTGGAGAGTACGACCGTAACAGCGCAGACAGCTCCGCCAAACTCGATTTCGGTTACCTTGCCGATACAGGCAGCATCCGTTCCGGCCTCATCGATCGCCCGAAGACGCAATTGCTCGGGCCGTAACATGATGTCGGTGCGCCCCTGCCGGCTATTGGCACCGACCGGAATCTGCCCGAGAACACATTTGGCGAATCCTTGATCGAGATCGGCGGGCAGCACGATGGCATCGCCAAGGAAGAGCGCGGTCTCCCGATCCCTGGGGCTGAGATAGAGCGCCTGCGGCGTGCCTGCCTGTATAAGCTTGCCTTCGCGCAGGACAGCGACTTGGTCGGCAAAGGACAGCGCCTCCGCCTGATCATGCGTCACCAGGACTGCGGTGATGCCGGCGATCTGCAGCACGCGGGCGACGGCCTTGCGCATGTTTTCGCGCAAGCCGGTATCGAGAGCGGAAAAAGGCTCATCGAGCAGCATCAATCGCGGCTTGCGGCCGAGCGCGCGAGCAAGCGCGACGCGCTGCTGCTGGCCGCCGGAGAGCTGATGCGGACGGCGATCGAGCATGCCGCGATCGAGCTCGACCATATCGATGAGGGCATTGATGCGCTGATCGCGATCACGCGCACCGCGTTCCATGCCGAAACCGATATTCTCCGATACGCTCAGATGCGGAAACAGTGCGCCGTCCTGCGAGACGATGCCGATGCCGCGCCGATGCGCTGGCACGATGGCTTCGCCATCCGCCAGGGTTTCGCCCTGAAGCACCACCTGGCCCGCATCGGGCGTTTCGAAGCCGGCGATGATGCGCAGCAGCGTCGTCTTGCCAGAGCCGGACGGGCCGACGATGGCCGTGCGGCTGCCGGCAGCCACCGTGAGGTCGATATTGTCGAGCGCCTGCACGGGGCCATAACGCTTGCTGATGTTCTTGATCGCCAGAAAGGTCATTGTCCGGCCGTTCGCTTGGATTGCACGTAGAGAAGAAGGGTGAGCGGCAGCGACAGGACGACCATCATGAAGGCGTAGGGTGCCGCGGAAACATAATCGATCTCGCTGGTCAACGACCAGAATTTCGTCGCCAGCGTTTCGGTACCGTTGGGAGAGAGCATCAGCGTCGCCGTCAGCTCGTTGGTGATGCCGAGCGCGACGAGCGCGACGCTGGCTGCAAAGCCGGGAGCCGCGAGCCGCATGGTAATCTGCCGTACCGCCTGCGCCGGCGTGCGGCCGAGCGCCATGGCGGCGCGCTCAAGCTCGACGGGCGCCTGGGCGATGCTGGCGCGCAAGCCGACCATGGCGCGCGGTAGGAACAGCAGCACATAGGCGAGCAGCAGCGTCGCAAAGGTCTGATAGAGCGGCAGGATCAGCCGGACGGTGATCGACACCAGGGCCAGGGCGACGACGACGCCCGGCAGCGAACCGACATAATAATGGCAGGCTTCGAGAATGCGCTGCAGCCGGCCGGGCGCACGCACCGACAGCCAGGCCATCGGAGCTGCTGCAATTGTGGCGAGGAGGCCGCCGGCGATCGCGAGAAGAATGGTCTGCAGCAAGGCCGAGCCGACCGTATCGATCCGCCAGACGTCGGCACCGCCGAGATAAAGCCAGCGGGCCAGGGTGACGAAGGGAACACCAAGCGTCAAGGCAGCGGTGACGATGGGCAGCGCGACCGCGGGAACGACGAACCAACCGAGACGACGGCGATCGGCGGGGCGGGCGGCACCCGACCCGATGCGGGCATAGCGTTCGTTGCCGCGCACCAATACCTCGATGCCAAGCAGCAGCAGGCAGCAGAAGACGAGCACGCCGCCGAGCATGTTTGCAGCCGGGCTGTTATAGGCCGATTGGAACTGGTCGACGATGGCCGTCGAAAACGTGTCGAAGCGGATCATCACGTAGAGACCGTATTCCGCGAGGAGATGCAGGCCGATCAGCAGCGAGCCGCCGCAGATGGCGAGGCGAAGCTGCGGCAGGATTGTCCGGAAGAAGACACGCCATGGGCCGAGGCCGAGCGAGGCGGCAGCATCCTCGATCGCCGGATCGAGCCGACGCAGGGCGGCCGCGACCGGCAGGTAGAGGAAGGGAAAATAGGCGAGCACCGATACCAGCACGCCGCTCCAGAGCCCGCGCATGCTCGGCACGAGGCTGACCCAGGCGTAGCTATGCACGAAAGCGGGGACGGCAAGCGGTGCGGCCGCCAGCCAGGACCAGAGGCGCGCGCCGGGAATATCGGTGCGTTCGGTCAGCCAGGCGAGCGTCACTGCCAGCAGGATGGAAAGCGGAATGGTGCAGACTTCGAGCAGAACGGTATTGACGAGCAGATCGCCGACGCGGCTACGGAAAATCAGGGCGACGACTTCTGCCCAGCCGGTGTCGATCGTGATCCAGACGATAAAGCCGAGCGGGACCAAGCTCAGAAGCGCCACGATCGAAGCGAGGGCGACGACGGATGCATGCCGAACACGGCTACGGGGAGCAGCCGTCAACGGGGGCATTCGCATGGCGGCGGCCTCGCCGGCATATGTGTTCTTCTGCAGCAAATCGAGCTGCCTTTCACGCCCTGAAATAGGAAGGCAACCGCCGCTGACGGCGGTTGCCCGATCTATCGGCCCTGGAGACCATTCGTATGTCCTATGCCCCTAGCAGGGCATAGGACAGTGTTGCAAGAGCAAAGCCCGGCCGAACGCGCGCGAAAGGCGCTGGACGCGGGCTTTCGCCTTAGATGAGACCAGCCTCCGTCATCAGGTCGGTAACCTTCTTGCTGTTCAGCTTCGAAGGCTCGACTTTCGGGGCCTGGAGCTCGGAGAGCGGCACGAGCTTCGGATTGGAAGCCTCGCCATTGCCGACGGCATATTCATAGGAATTGCCATCGCGTAGAACGGCCTGGCCGCCCTTGCCGGTGATCCACTTCAGGAAAGCCTGTGCTTCCTTCTGGTGCTGGCTGGACGCCAGAACGCCGCCGCCGGAAATGCTGACGAATGCACCCGGATCCTGGTTCTTGAAATAGTGCAGCGAGACATTCTTGCTGTTTTCGCCGGTCTTGGCCTGATC
Source organism: Rhizobium sp. No.120 (assembly GCF_054558365.1). Taxonomy (NCBI): domain Bacteria; kingdom Pseudomonadati; phylum Pseudomonadota; class Alphaproteobacteria; order Hyphomicrobiales; family Rhizobiaceae; genus Rhizobium; species Rhizobium sp. No.120. Next base: position 24,010 of record NZ_BAAJNQ010000002.1, on the reverse strand, counting down.
GCCGAACCAGTAATAGTGATAGATCACAGCGCCTTCGACCTCGCCAGCATTGACGGCCTTCATCGCGACACTGTTGCCCTTGTAGAAGCTCGCATTTTCCTTCATCGCCTTCAGCCAGGAGCGGGTTGCGTCCTCGCCCTTCAGCTCAAGCAGCGCGCTGACGATCGCCTGGAAATCGGCGCCAGCCGGCGAAGCGCCCCAACGACCCTTCCACTTGGGATCGGCGAGATCGAGCAGCGATTTCGGCAGATCGGCTTCCTTCAGCTTGGTCTTGTCATAGGCGAAAACAGTGGAACGGGCGGCGACACCGACCCAGTTGCCATCGGCGGCCTTGAAGGTTTCCGGCACCTGGGCGAGTGTGGCGGCATCGACAGGGGCAAAGAGCTTGTTGGCATCGACGAGCGCCATGCCCGGCGAATTTTCCGTCAGATAAACGTCTGCCGGAGAGGCAGCGCCTTCCTGGACGATCTGGTTGGCAAACTGCATGTCACTGCCGTTGCGGATCGTGACCTTGATGCCGGTTTCCTTGGTGAAGCCATCCGCCCATGCCTGCGTCAGCGTCTCATGCTGGGCATTGTAGACGACGATGCCTTCGGATTCAGCGGCTGTCGCCATCATCGGAGCGACGGCGAGGCCTGCGGCAAGCGCCAGCGCGCTGGTGAGATGAGTAAAGGAAAAAGTCATTAAGTCCTCTCGCTTGGAAACTACCGTCATCGGGCGGCGATGCGGTAGCCTATATTTTTCCTGACCGTTTTTTTCAAGTTTACGGTGATGCCTGCTTATCACAAAAGTTTGATAATGGGAGTCAAGATTTAGCCGCGATCTCCGCAGCGAGGTCGAGCCAGGCGCGACCGGCATGTGACAGATAGCCGCCGCGCCGCCAGATCCAAGCCATGTTCCACTCCATGCCGGGTTCGACGACTAGCGCATGGGCGATGCCCGAACGCTGGCGCTGTTCGGCGATCAGCCGTGGCAGGAAGCCTACACCAAGGCCCGCAGCAACCAGTTCGACAATGAAATTGATCTGGCTTGAGCGCGCGGCAATATCAGGCGCGAAGCCGGCCGCGCGGCAGGCGTCGAGAATGATGCCGTTCAGCGCGAAGCCGGTTTCAAAGAGGAGAAAGGGGATATCCTTGAGCGCGGCCAGCGGCACCGTTTGCTGTCCCGCGAGCGGATGCGCCGATGGTAGGAGGACATGCATCGGCTCGCAGCGCACGGTCTGCCACTCGAAGACATCGGGCATCGGCAACAGCGAGGCGCCGAGATCGACCTCATCGGCCAGCACCATTTCCTCGAGCCGCTTGGCGCCCTGCTCCACCAGCCTGATCTCTATGCCGGGATAACGATTGCGGAAGACGGCGAAGACCGGCGCAAACAGCGCATCATTGCCGATAGGCGGCAGGCCAAGCCGCAAGGCGCCGCGCGACAGGCCGCGCAACTCCGACAACTCCGCCAGCAGATCGTCGCGCCCGGCAAGGATCGCTACCGCGCGGCGATAAACCACCTCCCCGGCATCCGTCATTGTCGTACGATGGCCGATGCGGTTCAGCAGCTGCAGACCGAGCTCGTCCTCCAGCTGGCGCACGGCCTTGCTGACGGCCGATTGCGTGGTGAATACCACCTTCGCGGCCTCCGAAAAGCCGCCTTGGCGCACCACTTCGACGAAGGCTTTCAGTGTTCGAAGCTCCATAAGTATTCCTTATAGGACTAGATTTTATGAAATCAATTCATTTTCCTCATAAGCGGACCCCGCCTATTGTCAGGCCGACAAATTTTTCCGAGCCCCATGCGTATCGACCCAAAGAACCATCCGAAATTGAGCCGTCTCGCTCAGATCCTGTTGCTGATTGTCTTCTGGCAAGCGGGCGAAGCCATTGTGCGCTTTGCACATCTGCGGATACCGGGCGCCATCGCCGGCATGCTGCTGGTGCTGGCACTGTTTGCGAGCGGCAAGGTGAAGCTGGCGAGCATGAAGCGTGGCGCGGAATGGTTTCTCGCCGAAATGCTATTGTTTTTCGTACCGGCGGTGCTGGCTTTGCTCGATCATGGCGAGTTCATCGGCATCATCGGGCTGAAGGTGCTTGCGGTAATCTTCGCAGGCACCATCATCGTGATGGGCGTCACCGCAATCGCGATCGACTTTGGCTACCGCCTGATGATGCGCGAGGGAGCGGCAAACCATGCCCACGATTGAAACCGCGGCATCAGGTCTGTTCTGGCCGCTAGCAACGGTCGGTCTCTATTACATATCAAAGGCCCTCTATCGGCGCCGGCCGTCGCTCTGGCTGTCGCCGCTGGTAGCGGTGCCGGCGGTGCTGATCGCCATCGCTCTCATGCTGCAAGCAAACTATCAGGACTATATGCATGACAGCCGTTGGCTGCTGGCCCTGCTCGGGCCTGCGACCGTCGCCTTCGCCGTACCGATCTACGAACAGCGCGGCCTCATCAAGCGCTATTGGCCAGTTCTGCTGTTCGGCGTGATCGTCGGCAGCTCCACGGCTATGGTTTCGGCCTGGGGGCTTGCCAGCCTCTTCGGCCTCGACGAAAGCCTGCGGCTCAGCCTGATGCCGCGCTCGGTCAGCACGCCGTTTGCCATGGTGGTTTCAGGCGATATCGGCGGCGTCCCCAACCTGACAGCCATCTTCGTCGTCATCACCGGTCTGTTCGGCGCTGTTGTCGGTCAGGCACTGCTACGACTGCTGCCACTGAAATCGGGCATGGCCCGCGGTGCGCTTTACGGCATGGGGGCGCATGGCATCGGTGTCGCCAAGGCGCATGAGATCGGCCGTGAGGAAGGATCGATCGCCGGTCTCGTCATGGTGCTTGTAGGAGTGACGAACGTCCTGGCAGCGCCGCTAATCGCGTGGCTCATACATTAATTTAAACAAAAGGCCGCGGCACTTTCATGCCGCGGCCTTTTGACTTTAAAATCTGGCTCTCAGTTGTCTCGCGTCTCCAGCGTCTTGCTGAAGAAGATTGCGACCAACGTGCAGACGACGCCCGACAGCAGATAGAGGCTGGTATAGACGAGGCCGAACTGGCTGGAGAGGGCAAGCGCTACGAAGGGCGCGAAGCCGGCACCGATCAGCCAGGAAAGATCCGACACCAGAGCCGAGCCGCTATAGCGATAGTTCTGGCTGAAGCGGGAAGCGCTGGCACCGGCCGCCTGGCCGAAGGAAAGGCCGAGCAGCGTGAAGCCGAGAACCACATAGATGTGACGGCCAGTCGCGCCGCCATCGAGCAGCCAAGGTGCCACGAAGGCGAAGCAAGCGATCAGCACCGCGCCGATGGCGAGCTGATTGCGGCGGCCGATCCGGTCGGCGAGCATACCGGAACAGATGATGGCGAGAATGCCGCAGATCGCGCCGAGGAATTCCACCAGCAGGAACGAACCCGAGCTCTGTTCGCTGTAGAGCGTGACCCAGCCCAACGGGAAAACCGTGACCAGATGGAAGGTCGCGAAGCTTGCCAGCGGCACGAAGGCGCCAATAAGGACGTCGCGGCCATGCACGCGCAGCAGCTCCGTCATCTTCACGGGCTCGAGTTCATGGCGCTCCAAGAGCGTGCCGAATTCCTCTGTCGCTACCAGACGCAAGCGGGCGAAGAGCGCGACGACGTTGACGGCGAAGGCGCAGAAGAAGGGATAACGCCAGCCCCAATCGAGGAAATCCGCCGTCGTGAGGCTCGTGACGAAATAGGCAAACAGGGCGCTTGCCAGCATGAAGCCGATCGGCGCACCAAGCTGCGGGATCATCGCATACCAGCCGCGATGGTTGGTCGGGGCATTGAGCGCGAGGAGCGAAGCAAGACCATCCCAGGCACCGCCCAGTGCGAGCCCCTGCCCGATGCGGAAGATGGCGAGCAGGATGATCGCGTAGACGCCGACCTCGGAATAGCCGGGCAGGAAGCTCATGGATGCCGTGGACCCGCCGAGCAAAAACAGAGCGATCGTCAGCTTGACGCCCCGGCCATAGGTACGATCGATCGCCATGAAGATGAATGAACCGATCGGGCGGGCGATGAAGGCCAGCGCGAAGACCAGGAAGGAAAGCATCGTGCCATGCAGCGGGTCGGCGAAGGGGAAGATGAGCTTCGGGAAGACCAGTACGGATGCAATGGCATAGACGAAGAAATCGAAGAACTCGGACGTGCGACCAATGATCACGCCGATGGCGATGTTGCCGGGGGCGACCGAGCCGCCCGCATGCATGCTGCGGGCATCGCTCTCCAGAGTTGAAGATGTGGGGTTCAGTGATTCATGCGTTACGCTGACCATGCGCGGGAGCCTCCCTCTCCGGGCACGAATTCCTCCACGAATTCGCGCGTAATGAAAATGTCGATCAAACGTGCGAACATATCAAGTATCCAGAATGAAATAATTCGCAAATTAGCAATCAGTCGAGCCATTATCTGCCTTTGGCGCCGCGTTCCGGACGAAGAACAACCGCCGGTGATAGCCATTTGTTCCGATCCGGGTATATTAGCGCCGGCAAAAGCGAACTGCCTAATAGAAAACCTTCTGGATTTCCGAGGGTTTTCCCGATACGTGGGACAGCATTCCATACCGCAATGCACTCTATCTTGCTGCGGTGCGACGAAACACCTCATATCGTTCATGACCGCCGTCCTTTAGTCGCGGTAGGGTCGAAACAAAAAGAGCTTTAAGACGTGCTAAGACTATCGAAGATTTTCAGCCGTTTGTCTGTCATCCCATTGTTTTTGCTGCTGTCGGGCTGCAATCTGGTGGTGATGGGCCCTTCCGGCGATATCGCCATGCAGCAGCGAGACCTCATCATCATTTCGGTCGTGCTGATGCTGATCATCATCATCCCGGTGATCTTCCTGACCCTGTATTTCGCTTGGAAATACCGCCAGTCGAACAAGGAAGCGACCTACGAACCGGAGTGGCATCATTCGACGCGTCTGGAGCTGGTCATCTGGTCCGCCCCGCTTGCGATCATCATCGCGCTCGGCGCGGTGACCTGGATCAGCACGCATCAGCTCGACCCCTATCGTCCGCTCGACCGCATCGCCGCCGACAAGCCGCTCAACGCCGACGTGAAGCCGCTGACGGTCGAAGTGGTTGCGCTCGACTGGAAATGGCTCTTCTTCTATCCGGAATACGGCATCGCCACCGTCAACGAGATGGCAGCTCCCGTCGACCGCCCGATCAACTTCAAGATCACCGCCTCGGCCGTCATGAACTCCTTCTTCATTCCGGCGCTGGCTGGCCAGATCTATGCGATGCCGGGCATGGAGACGAAGCTCCACGCCGTCATCAACCATCCAGGCGAATTCCAGGGCCTGTCCGCCAACTATAGCGGCGCCGGCTTCTCCCACATGCGCTTCAAGTTCCATGGTTTGGATCAGGCCGGTTTCGACCAGTGGGTCCAGAAAGCAAAGAGCCAGGGCACGGCGCTCGGCCGCCAGGAGTACCTGGCGCTTGCCAAGCCCAGCGAACGCGAGCCGGTGCGCTACTTCAATGCTGTCGACGACGGGCTCTACAACGCCATCCTCAACATGTGCGCCGATCCGAGCAAGATGTGCATGAGCGAGATGATGCATATCGACGCTAAGGGTGGCGGCGGCAAGGAAAGCCACGAAAACCGCGAGCGCCTGATCTATGACAATCGCGATGGCGCCTCGGCCGAGGTCACGCCGGTCAAGGCCGACGGCGGCGGCGGCCACACCATGCAGCACGGAGACAACTCCATGCCGGGCATGGATATGGGCAACGGCTCCTCTTCCGATTCGTCGACCGGTTCGGCGCAGCATCAGGGTCATTGATCCGGTGCGCTCAATAACAAGACATTCATAAGGGACAGAGGCAATCCATGTTTTCCAACCCGGACCTCTACAAATTCATCTTCGGTCGGCTGACGCTCGACTCGATTCCGTATCACGAACCGATCCTCGTCGTGACCTTCATCGGCGTCGCCATCGGCGGTATCGCCCTGCTCGGCCTGCTGACCTATTTCCGCCTCTGGGGCTATCTCTGGAAGGAATGGTTCACCAGCATCGATCACAAGAAGATCGGCATCATGTATGTCGTGCTGGCGCTGATCATGCTGCTGCGCGGTTTCTCTGACGCGTTGCTGATGCGCCTGCAGCAGGCGATCGCCTTCAACGGATCCGAAGGCTACCTGCCCCCGCATCACTACGACCAGATCTTCACCGCCCACGGCGTGATCATGATCTTCTTCGTGGCGATGCCCTTCGTCACCGGCCTGATGAACCTCGTCGTGCCGTTGCAGATTGGTGCCCGCGACGTCTCCTTCCCGTTCCTGAACAACTTCTCGTTCTGGATGACGACGGCGGGCGCGATCGTGATCATGATCTCGCTCTTCATCGGCGAATTCGCCAAGACCGGCTGGCTGGCCTATCCGCCGCTTTCCGGCATCGCCTATAGTCCCGATGTCGGTGTCGACTATTACATCTGGGGCCTGCAGGTCGCGGGTATCGGAACGACGCTTTCGGGCATCAACCTGATCGCCACCATCGTCAAGATGCGTGCGCCGGGCATGACCTTCATGAAGATGCCTGTCTTCACCTGGACCTCGCTCTGCACCAACATCCTGATCGTTGCGTCCTTCCCGATCCTGACCGCCACGCTCGCTCTGCTGACCCTCGACCGCTACGCCGGCACGAACTTCTTCACGAACGATCTCGGCGGCAATCCGATGATGTATGTCAACCTCATCTGGATCTGGGGCCACCCGGAAGTCTACATCCTGATCCTGCCGGCCTTCGGCGTCTTCTCAGAAGTCGTCGCCACCTTCTGCGGCAAGCGCCTCTTCGGCTATGCCTCGATGGTTTACGCCACCTGCGTGATCATGATCCTCTCCTACCTCGTCTGGCTGCACCACTTCTTCACGATGGGCTCGGGCGCCAGCGTCAACTCCTTCTTCGGCATCACGACGATGATCATTTCGATCCCGACGGGTGCGAAGCTCTTCAACTGGCTGTTCACGATGTACCACGGCCGCATCCGCTACGAGCCGCCGATGCTGTGGACGGTCGGTTTCATGGTAACCTTCACTATCGGCGGCATGACCGGCGTCATGCTCGCCGTTCCGCCGGCCGACTTCGTACTGCACAACTCGCTGTTCCTGATCGCCCACTTCCATAATGTGATCATCGGCGGCGTGCTCTTCGGAATGTTCGCGGGCGTCAACTACTGGTTCCCGAAGGCCTTCGGCTTCAAGCTCGATCCTTTCTGGGGCAAGATGAGCTTCTGGTTCTGGCAGATCGGCTTCTGGTTCGCTTTCATGCCGCTCTACATTCTCGGCCTGATGGGCGTTACCCGCCGCGTCAGCCAGTTCGACGATCCGTCGCTGCAGATCTGGTTCATCATCGCCGCCTTCGGCGCCGGCCTCATCGCCATCGGCATCGCTTGCTTCCTGATCCAGCTCGCCGTCAGCTTCATGAAGCGCGAAGAGCTTCGCGACCATACCGGCGACCCTTGGGGCGGACGCACACTGGAATGGTCCACCTCCTCGCCGCCGCCGGCCTACAACTTCGCCTTCACACCGATCGTCTACGATCACGACGCGTGGTGGGACATGAAGAACCGCGGCTACGTCAGGCCGACTGAAGGCTTCATTCCGATCCACATGCCGAAGAATACCGGCACCGGCATCATCCTCGGCGTTCTCTCCATCGGCTTCGCATTCGGGATGATTTGGTACATGTGGTGGCTTGCCGCCATCACCTTTGTCGCGATGATCGCCGTCACAATCGGCCATACCTTCAACTACAAGCGCGATTACCACATCCCCGCCGACGAGGTCGTCAAGACCGAGAACGAGCGTACGAAGCAGCTCGCAGGACAGGTGTAAGACTTATGACCACCCAAACCGCACACGCTCCCAAGGACGGCGAAACGCCCGCTTTCTACCTGACGGAAGAGCATCATCCCGAAGGCAGCACTATGCTGGGCTTCTGGATCTACATCATGAGCGACTGCCTGATCTTCGCAGTCCTCTTCGCCACCTTCGCCGTGCTCGGCCACAGCTATGCGGCCGGCCCGTCGCCGGCCGATCTCTTCGAGCTGCCGCTCGTCGCGCTCAACACGGCGATGCTGCTCTTCTCGTCCATCACCTATGGCTTCGCCATGCTGGCGATGGAGAAGGACAACAAGTCGGGCACGCTGATCTGGCTGACGATCACCGGCATCTTCGGTGCTCTCTTCATCTTCTTCGAACTCTACGAGTTCTATCACCTGATCCTCGACGGCGCCGGCCCGCAGCGCAGCGCCTTCCTGTCGGCCTTCTTCACGCTGGTCGGCACGCACGGTCTGCACGTCACCACCGGTATCGTCTGGTTGATCACGCTGATGGTGCAGGTCGGCCGCTATGGACTGATCCCGGAAAACAAGCGTCGCCTGATGTGCCTTTCGATGTTCTGGCACTTCCTCGACGTCGTCTGGATCGGCGTGTTTTCCCTCGTCTACCTCATGGGAGTTCTCGGATGAGCTCGAACGCAAACCATTCGCATCATTCCGGCGACGCTCACGGCCACGATCATCATGGCGGCCACGAGGCATCACACGGCACCTTCAAAAGTTACATGACGGGGTTCATCCTCTCCGTCATCTTGACCGCCATTCCCTTCTGGCTGGTCATGGGCAAGGTCATCTCCGATCCGGCCGTCACCGGGGCGATCGTCATGATTCTCGGCGCGATCCAGATCGTCGTGCACATGATCTACTTCCTGCACATGAACACCCGCTCGGAAGGCGGCTGGAACATGATGGCGCTGATCTTCACCATCGTGATCGTCATCATCGCGCTCTCCGGCTCGCTCTGGGTCATGCATCACCTCAACGCGAACATGATGCCCATGTCGCCCGAGATGATGCGCAACATGCCGTAAATTCGAACGGCGGGCCTTCAGGCGAAGGCCCGCCCTCTTCCGGCGTGAAATCCGCCGAGTGCTGCGCGTTGCATGCTTGAAATGCCGAAAGCCGCAGCCAAATCTTCCCGACCGCGCATGATCTTCAGCGAAGAGAATTGAACCTCCCGAAATCATGCGGCAGCGCCTCCCCGGAGACCAGCGCCATGACCGATATTTCCTCGAACACGTCTCAGGGCAAGCCGCGCTCGACGCTGACCCTGGTCATCTGGGTATCGCTGCTTCTGCTTCTGACTGCCCTCCTCATCGGTCTTGGCACCTGGCAGGTGAAGCGACTGCACTGGAAGCTGGATTTGATCGCCAGGGTCGATGCGCGCGTACATGCGCCGCCGGTTCAGGCACCCGGCTCGGCGCAATGGGCCGATATCACAGCTGAAAACTCCGAATACAAGCATGTCCAGGCAAGCGGCACTTTCGTCAATGACAGGCAAGCGCAGGTCTATGCCTCGACTGCGCTCGGCGCAGGCTATTGGGTGCTGACGCCGCTGAAGCTTGCCGACGGCACGATCATCATCATCAACCGCGGCTTCGTTCCCACAGAGAAGCGAAATCCGGCGACGCGCGCCGAGGGCGAGCTTTCCGGGGAGACCACGGTGACCGGCCTGTTGCGGATCAGCGAGCCAAAAGGCACGCTGCTGCGTTCGAACGTGCCTGCGGAGGAGCGCTGGTACTCACGCGATGTGACCGCGATCGCCGAGGCCCGGGGATTGCAGAAGGTGGCGCCCTATTTCATCGATGCAGACGATGCGAAAAATCCCGGCGGATTGCCCGTAGGCGGACTGACGCAGATCACCTTCCACAACAGCCATCTTGTCTATGCCATTACCTGGTATGGACTGGCAGCAATGACATTGGGGCTGGCCATCTATCTCGTCCATTTCGAGCGGCAGCGCGCAAAAGCAGCCCGCTAAGAGCATTTCCGCTTCAGCAGAGCGAACCCGCTGCCCGGCGTTTTCGCGCGGTTCCGGGCACCACTTCTCCATACCGTTTACGGTATTGCCCTATGTTGTCATTTTCGGGAAACGAAGCTGCCAGCGCCGGCCGTCACTCGTCATCTCGACGATGCCGAACGGCTCGACATCAACAGCCCAGAATGCCGCGGGCGGCGCCTGCAAGGCCTGCAGAATGGCAGAGCGAATGACGCTCGCATGGGTGATGACAACGATATGGCCGGTATCGTCGATGTGATTTCCCATCCATTCGCAGACACGCTTCATGACCGAGGACAGGGCTTCGCCGCCATGCGGAGCGACCGAGGTATCCGTCATCCACAGCGCCAGGGACTCCGAATCCTTTTCATGCAACTCTGTAAGAGATTGCCCGCGCCAGTCGCCATAATCGCATTCGCGCAAGGCGACGTCCGGGATGGCATCGAGGCCAAGTACCGCGGCGGTCTGGCGGGCACGCAAGGCCGGGCTCGCCCAGACCCGATCGATTGCCCCGAGCCCGAAGGATAAGGATTGAGCCTGCTGAGCCGCCTTCGCCTCCAAGGGTTCGTCATCGGGAAAGCAGCCATTTCGATGGGCTTGGGTCGCCCCATGACAAATCCAGCTCAAACGCGTTTTCATGAAACTCCTCTATTTCCATCCCCTGGCACGCTCTTGTCGCGATTTCACATCGCTGTGGCGCTTGATTGACAATCATATTTGCAGATAGCTATAAACTTGCACTTGCGGGTGTGGAAGCCGGTGGAATCCCGGCGCGGTCGCGCCACTGTAATCGATGACGGAAACTTCGCCCTCGAGAGCCAGACCCTTCCCGCAAGAACCCTTCCGCAAATGGAACGCGCTTTTCTTAACGAGGGAAATACAATGTCCGACATCACTTTCGCCCCATCCGCAGTTCCGCAGCCGATCCCGCTCGGCCAAATCCTGCCCTGGGCCATTTTCGCCGGCCTTCTGATGCTGCTCGCGATCTATTTCATCGGCGCAGAAGAAGGCGCGACCTCGCTCATCTCGGGCATGTATGTGCATGAATTCGTGCATGACGCCCGTCACCTGCTCGGCTTCCCCTGCCACTAAGGGGTCAAGCACATGGTTGGACGTCTTTTGCTCCGCGGCATGATCGTCGGGGCCCTGGCCGGTATTTTCGTTTTTGCTTTTGCCCACATCTTCGGCGAACCGCTGGTCGACTGGGCCATCGGCTTTGAGGAGAAGGCCGCGCAGGCGGCCGGCGAAGCTCCTGAACCCGAGATTGTCAGCCGCGCTACGCAGGCGGGCATCGGCCTCTTCACCGGCAGCGTGATCTTTTCGACCGCAATAGGCGGATTGTTCGCACTGGTTTTCTCCTTCGTCTACGGCCGTATCAGCCCCTTTGGTGCGCGCGGCACGGCGGCGCTGCTCGCGCTCGCCGCTTTCGTGACGATCTCGCTGGTGCCCGACATCAAATATCCGGCGAATCCGCCGGCCGTCGGCAATTCCGATACGATCGGCGCGAGAACGGAACTGTTCTTCATCATGATCGTGGCCTCCATCGTCGGCATGATCGTCGCCGTGGGATTCGGTCGCAGGCTGGCAGCGCGATATGGTTCCTGGAACGGGGCGATCATTGCCGGCATCGGCTACATCGCCTTCATCGCGCTGATTCAATATCTGCTTCCCTCGATCAACGAAGTGCCCGAGCAATTCTCGGCCGTCGTGCTTTGGCGCTTCCGCATCACTTCGCTCGGCATGCACGCCATTCTCTGGGCGACACTCGGCCTTGCCTTCGGAGCCTGGGCAGAACGCCAGCTGCCGCAGACACGCTACGGCAATACCAGTCTGCGCCGGGCTTAGCGTGATAAGTAGATCGCATCCCGCGCATGGCAACATGCGCGGGAGACACCAACATTCAGGCGCCATCCTGCTTGCAATCTTCCTCATGCTATTGGGCTGGCCGGCTTCGGTCGCGGCACATGGCGGTTCCTCCGGCAGCCAGGCCGGCATCCCGATCCCCAGCCTCACCCATGGCGAGATGGCAGTGATCGCTCCCTATTACGGGCGGATGATCTCGCTTGCCGAGAGTGTATCGGATACTGACGAAACCTTCCGCCGTGTCTTGAACTTCGCGCAGATCCAGCGCGCTTATTGCCTATGGGGCCTGATGCCCGGCAGCGTCAGCGACGAGGAAAGCCCTTTCAACGAATGTTCGCACGCCTATCTTGCGGCTGCAAAAGCGGTGCTGCTGCAGATGCGAGCAATGAAAGTGGAGAAGGTACCGGTCGACGACCTCGTCTCCGATATCGACACGGCACTCGTGCGCAACAACCTCTCGCTCATCCTCTGCAAATTCAGCGGCGAGAGCTTCAATACGGCCGATCTCATCCGGCCTAAGCTTGCCGATATCGCGTATCACGCGAAAAGCCTTGCTGCGATCTCATCGGCTAGCCTGCTTGTTCTTGCAGGACTATGGTTAGGCGCGCGCGCATTGCGGCCGCAAGCTCGTTCTTAGGAACCCTGCGCACTTTTCCTCGAACTGCCGTCAGCAAAACACCGCCGCAAGATGCGGCGGTGCTTCTGTTCTTACCAGTAACGCGGGCGATCGCGCCAACGGTCATCACGCCAGCCATCGCGATAATGGCGATGGCCGTGCCAGCCCCAAGGCGGCGGCGGTGGCGGCCTGTAGTAACCCCAGCGCCGGGGCGGCGGACCCCAGCGATTGGGACGGCATTCGCCCCAGCGCGTCAGATGCCAACCGCGGCCGCAGGCATAATCAACTTTCACGATCGGCACGGAGGCCGTAGTCCCAACGGCCGGGATAGGCATTGCCTCTGCCGAAGATACAACCAGGCTGCCGAACAAGGCAGCAATGGCAATCACGGACGATCTCATCTTAATGGCCCTCTATCCAAGTCCCTTACATGGGGGATTTAAACGCCGGAGGTATGAACGCCGGCTGAACCGAAAATGGCCTTTTAGCGGCCAAATCAAGATCAGTCGAAGAACCTGCCAGCAGCCGAACGGGCTTGCCACTGCCTGCGTTTGCAGTTCGCCACCGCCTGTTCCCGCGTCACGAGAGTTTCATGAAGGAGGCTTACACCGGCAATATCAATTGCAATAAGGGAGTTCGGGATGGTCGACCTCGTTTCAAACAATGCGGAAGGCGGGAATGCCGATCATCCGATTCATGGCGCAGGCAGCTCGGCAAAATGGTTTCTGCCGATCTTCGGCGTCGTCGTCCTGGCCGGCCTCGTCTATGTCGGCTATGCCCTCGGCAGCGATCTTGCCGAGGCTGCTGCTGTTCCGTGGATATTGCTCGGCCTTGCCCTGCTGATCGCGCTCGGCTTCGAATTCGTCAACGGCTTCCACGATACTGCAAACGCCGTCGCCACCGTCATCTACACGCGCTCGCTACCGGCGGAATTCGCCGTCATCTGGTCGGGCTTCTTCAACTTCCTCGGTGTTCTCACTTCGTCGGGCGCCGTCGCCTTCGGCATCCTGGCGCTGCTGCCGGTCGAGCTCATCCTGCAGGTCGGCTCCGGCTCCGGTCTTGCAATGGTCTTCGCGCTGCTGACCGCCGCCATCATCTGGAACCTCGGCACCTGGTATCTCGGCCTACCGGCCTCGAGCTCGCACACGCTCGTCGGCTCGATCATCGGCGTCGGCCTCGCCAATCAGTTCCTGGCGCCCGCCGGCTCCGCCACCAGCGGCGTTGACTGGTCGCAGGCGAGCAGCGTCGGTATGTCACTGTTGCTCTCGCCGATCATCGGCTTTGCCATGGCTGCCATATTGCTGCTGGTCGCCAAGGTACTGATCCGCAACAAGGAGCTTTATGAAGCGCCGAAGGGTAACGCGCCGCCGCCGGCCTGGATCCGCGGCCTGCTGATCTTCACCTGCACCGGCGTCAGCTTTGCCCACGGCTCGAATGACGGCCAGAAGGGCATGGGTCTGATCATGCTCATCCTCATCGGCCTCGTGCCGACCGCCTTCGCGCTGAATAAGACGCCCGACGTGAACTACCTCGAAGCCTATAAAGCTGCCTCGGCGCAAGTCGAGACGGTACTCGGCAAATATGTGAAGCCGGGCATTGCCGCACCGGCCGATCCGAAGGCCACTGTCAGCAGCGCCGTCAAGACCAAGACCTGGACGGATGCGACGACACCGGCTCTCCAAGCATATATTCATGCCACGAGCGCCGAGATTGCCGCCTATCCAAGCGTCGAGAAGCTGCCGAACGGGCTCGTCGGCAACGTTCGTAATGATATCTATCTGATCGGTGAATCGCTGAAGCTTATCGACAAGCAGAAGCTGCTGCCGATGAGCGCCGACGATTTGAAAGCCGTCACGAACTATCATGCCGCCGTCGATCACGCGACCAAGTTCATCCCGCTCTGGGTGAAGGTTGCCGTCGCCTTGGCACTTGGCCTCGGCACCATGGTCGGCTGGAAGCGCATCGTCGTCACTGTCGGCGAAAAGATCGGCAAGACGCACCTGACCTATGGCCAGGGCGCTGCCGCCGAAGTCGTCGCGATGCTGACGATCGGTGCCGCCGACCACCTCGGCCTGCCGGTGTCGACCACGCACGTCCTGTCCTCCGGCGTCGCCGGCACCATGGCGGCAAACGGTTCCGGCCTGCAGTGGTCAACCGTACGCAACATGCTGATGGCCTGGATCCTGACGCTGCCTGCCTCGATCGCACTGGCCTTCGTGCTGTTCATCGTGCTGCGGCAGGTCTTCTGATCGACAGCGGAGACTAGTCCCAAAGACGATGGCGCCCTGATGAGGGCGCCATTTTGTTTGCAGCGTCCCGCGAACGAATTCTCACGAAGCGCACGAGCAACGCCGGTCAAGCGCGTGCGAAACGCCTGTTCCGAAATTGCTCAGTCGACGGTTTCCCTCTTGTTGCCGTTCGCACCGAGGCCGGAAATCTTGGCAAGCTCCGAACGACGATTGGCATAATTTTGCGCCACCATCGGGTAGTTGGGAGCAAGACCCCATTTCTGCCTGTACTCCTCGGGCGTCATGCCATAATGCACGCGCAGATGGCGCTTGAGCGTCTTGAAGCGTTTGCCGTCTTCGAGGCAGACGATATAGTCGTTGGTCACCGATTTCTTCAAATCCACAGCCGGCACCAAATTGGCGCGATCGACGGTGGTAGCCGAGCCGTCCAATGTCAGCAGTACCTCATGGATATCCTTGATCAGCCTGGGAAGGCTGTGGATGGGAACGGCATTGTGACTAACATAAGCCGAAACGATCTTCACACAGCCATCGAACAAGGAAGGCTTTGGCGGAGCGGGGGTTTTTGTCTCGAAAGAATCCATGATCTTTTCCCGGATCTCATTTGGTTCCTCGTGCGCCGCCCCGCTCGAATTGCATCATGTACGATATCCGCAGACGGACATCGCACCGTTTCGATTTGCGCCCTGTTTAAGGACGCTGTCCCGGTTTGATAACCGGGGTTCAATGCGTCCGCATCAAATGCGTGCGCAATTTCGCCTCCTATCTCGTATCCGCAGTTGCCTCCGGCGGTTCGCCGGCAGGGTCCGCAAAGTAGAGCGCCAGCTTGTTACAAAGGGTGACGAGCGGCATACCCAGCATGAACGCCGTGTGAGTGGGATCTCCGCCACAATGCCGCAGCGTCTGGAGAATGAGCTTGCGCTCGACATCCTCCATCGTCTGGCCGACCAGTGTTTTGACGGCGGCATCCACGGGTTCGTATAGTGATTGGCCATCGCCAAGATGGAGAGCAATCTCTTCGAGCAATCGATTTTCCCTCGCGGTCACGATGACGACATCATCGGCGTGACCGCCGAGTTCGCACAAGACATAGAGACCAGTCTCGGAATCGATGGTGACCCGGGCCACCGCCTCGGCGGCCTGATCGCAAATAAGGACATGCGGGCTCGCTCCGCCGACGAAAGTGGCGGACAGTTCACCACCGCGTCCAGAGAAGACAATGCGAAGCCGGCTGACCAGGGCGCGCAGCAATGTCTTCGTCTTGAGCTCGCGCGCCGCGCGCGCCGCCGATATCTGATAGGCCGATGTGAAAGCCAGTCGCTGCATCATAACATCACCTGCAGAGCGGGAACGGCAGGCTCCTGTGCGCAATTGTTCATGCCACCCCCCGCAAGACAGCTTTGCGCTTATGACGTCGAAGCCGCGCCAGGGAAACCGGCCTCGACAGCAGGAAACCCTGGACATGCGTTGCACCCGCCTCCTGCGCGACATTGAGTTGAGAGCCGGTTTCAATCCCCTCGACGACGACGAAAGGAGCGAAACAGGACGCAAAGCCGACAATGTGGGAGAGGCTATTGCCTCCGTCGCGACCAGGCCTATTATCCCAGACAAAGGCTGCATCGATCTTGACGATATCTGCAGGCACCTGCAGCAGTGATGCCGGCGTGGCAAACCCAGACCCGAAATCATCGATGGCGATGCGGCAGCCGAGGGCACGGATCATCTTCATGCGCTCGATGGATGCGCCGACGACGGGATAGCTTTCCGTGACTTCGATAACAAGCCGCGAGGCCAGATCCGGACGGCGGCTGATTCGGCCGAACACATCGGCGAACCGATCCGAGCGCGACAGGCTGGTGGCGGAAAGATTGAAACCGAGGACCAGCGTCTCATCCGCAGCCAGGTCGGACAGCACCATATCCAAAATACGCAGATCGAGGTCGAACCAGCGATCCTGGCGTTCAAGGAGCGAGACGAAGGTGCCGGCCGTATGCACGGTGCCATCCGAATCCGTTACGCGCGCCAGGCTCTCGCCATAGAACACCTTGCCGGGATTTGCGGCATCATGAATCCACTGCGCTGCAAAACCCAGCCCGCCTTCGGCAATCGCCTTCAAGATCAAGGCTCCGTGCCCCTCTTCCTCCCGGCTTGCATTACCGTTCATCGGGCCTCCCTTTCGGGGCGAAGCGGCAAAGCATCGGGAACAGTCGAGTGCGGCGCATATCGCGTCCAAACATAGGACTTCAGATAGCTATAATCTGCCTCTTCCATCTTCCAGACACCTTCGACCTCAATCATTGAGGCTTCCCTTCATCGAGCTGGAAATATTGCGCCGGAGACCGTAGTCAACCGGCGACGATATGCGTACGAGATAGTTATTTAATAATTGCTAATAGACTAATTAACGATCGCCGCAAAAGTCAATCTCCGCGCAGCTCTCTTCCTTTCAACTAAATCAAAATATTAATGCTCTTCAACAATTATTCATCATTTACGGCCGGACCACCAGCCGCTTTTCTGGGCAGCCTGTAAAGCCAAACCTAAAGGCGACAAATCCTTGTGCCACAATCTTTCCCATTCGAGGCTCACGATACCGCTATAGCCATCAGCGTCGAGCACCGAACGTAGCGCCACCATCGGGAACTCGCCGGTGCCGGGCTGTACATAGCTGTAGGGTAGCCAGAGCCCCGGGCGGGAAACGCTGTCCTTGACATGGAGATGTTGCGTATTGCGACGAACCTGCTTCCAGGTCTCGACAGGATCCTGTCCGCCCTTGCGCCAGGTATGATGTGTATCCCATATGAGCGCGCAATCGGGAGCTATTTCGAGGAAGCGCGGGATGGCGTCCGGCAATGCAAGGAAATCATGGGTTTCGATGACCATATCGGCGTGAAAGCCTTCGCGCGCTGCGGTCTCACGCCACCACTGCAGCGTTGCCAACGCCTCGGCCATCTCGCCCCGGTCGGCAGTTTCGCCACCGTCGAAAACCCTGAGCGAACGAACGCCGGCAGCCTCTGCCCAAGGAAGATAACGCAGGAACTCTTCCTTTGCCTGCACCGTCGCACCGACGAGACGCAGCGAAGTATTGAAGGCGCAGACACCTACGGCAGAGCCTTCCAACACTCTAGCCAGCTCCGCCGGAGAGTTGAATCTTTCGGTGAAATAGGTGACGAGATCGGTGGTGTTGCCAAGGGCTCGGATTTCTATTGCATCGATGCCGTGGTTCGCCGCCAGTTCGAGGGCTTCGACCAGTTCCAATTCCGCACATCCCAAAGTGGAAAATGCCGATAATATTCGCGGCTTGTCGCTATCAGGTGTTATCACCAGAGCCTCCTCCGCTCTGTTGCCGGCTACCGCCGCTCAACGTGCTAATGGGCACGCCCAGCCTCCACCGCTTGCTGGCAGGCATAAGTAACCAGATGGATAATCAAGAAGCTGGCTTCCGTCGTCAAGCACAGATTGCAGCGCCGCCCAAGAGGCAAACTCGTCAGCCTTCGATATCAGGATATTCCGAATAGGAAACGGGGATATTCCTACCAGACAATCGGATGAGTTTCGCCGGTCGCGACATTGACGAAACCTTCCGGCGCCCTCTCGGAGGGCGCGACCAACACCCAGCGCCAAGGTGCGCAAGTAAGCGTCGCGAAGGAAAGCCGCTCGGGAAAGCCCGGCCACCAGCGCGGGGAGAAGGTCGGCTCATACATCCAATCGATCTCGGCCCCAGCCTTATAGAGCGCCTGCATCTCTACATCCAGTTCCTCAGCCGAGCGCGCCGTCATCAGCCCGCCGACTTCGTAACGGACGCGGGCGAGGACCTTGCCGCCCGACACCAGCACCCAGCCGCCCTGCTGCTCCTTTAGCGCATTGGCGACCATAGCCATGGCTTCATCGGAGGAACCGACCACCCAGATATTGTGCTTATCATGGCCGAGCGTGGCGCCGAGCGCGGTATCCGGCGTGCGCGGCCCTGTCCCAAGCCAGAACATGCGCGCGACCTTGGCCTCGCCGGAAAAGCGATCGACGATCGCGAATTTCGTGACGTTGCGATCATGATCGCGCTGCACGGCGCCATCGCGGACCGGCAGATCCATGGTAATGAAATCATCGGCCCAGTGGAACGGCCGCAGCAGCGCCGCCTTGGCCATGTCTGACGTCGACGGGGCGGTGATGCGAAAATCGTCTGCCGTGACGCTCCGATCGATGCGGACCGTCTGCGTCGCCCATTCCGGCCAGTCGATCTCTGGCCGGACGCCGACAAAGGTCTTGCCTTCGGATGTCGGCCCGCCATCGGCCCAGACCTTGGCGATCGACAGCGTCTTCACATCGTCCAGCAACACGATATCGGCAAAGCGGCCTGGCGCAATCGAGCCGACCCAGGGCGTCAATCGCATATGCCGGGCGGGATTGATCGTCACGCATTGGATGGCGATTTCCGGCGACAACCCGTTTTCGATCGCGAGGCGGACATTATAATCCGTAGCACCCATCTTCAGCGTATCGCTGGCGCTGCGATCATCGGTGACGAAGGCGATCTGCGACCAGTCGGACAGGCCTTTCTCGATCAACCCCATGATGACCTCGGGCAGGGAATGCGGCCGGAGCTCGATGAACAGGCCATGCGTCAGCTTCTCCCAGATCTCGTCGAGGAACCAACCCTCGTGATCGGAAGCGAGGCCTGCGCCGGCAAAAGCATTGATCGACGACAGGTCGCGCAAGCCGGCCCCATGCCCCTCGACGACGCCGCGCTGCTCGAAGGTAGCCCGGATCATGCCCCAGAGCCGATCGTAAGCCGGATTCTCGGGGTTACTGACCGAGGGCCAGTCCATGACCTCATCGAGACCGGCCACCATCAGGCTTTCACTCAGAAACGATTTCTGCTCGTCATAACCGAAGTGACCGCCGCCCCATTCGTAAGCCGTCGGCGGCACCGCCGATCCAGGCAGAGGAAATATCTTCATCGGCGAACCGCGGCGACGCGCTTCCAGCCAGAATTCCAGATTCCGGGCGCCATTCACGTTGGAAAACTCGTGACTTGCCTCGCAGGTCCAAGTGACGCCATGCGGCATGACCAAGGCGGCCTCCCATTCCGGCGTCAGATGCGAGCTTTCGATATGCTTATGCGCCTCGCCGAAACCCGGAACCGCTGCGAGATGCGGCTCGTGTACGCGTTCGCTCACTTTACCCTGATAACTGCCGGCCGGGCCGACATAGGCGATGCGCCGACCCTTGATGACGATTTCCTGATCGTCCAGCCAGGTGCGGCTATGCACATCCAAAAGCCTGCCGACGCGCAGCAGGCGATCTGCGGACCGGCGGCCGAGCGCGGTCAGCGTCAGATCCTGACGGATCAGCACTTCGTCCGCCGCATTGATGAGCAGATCGTCGGGAAGGGTAGTTTTCGGGGGTATCATGAAGAGCATGCCTGCCAGTGAAATTGATCGGTCGAGGGTAAAGATGTCGCACGAGGCTGTAAAGCCGACCGCTCGGGTGAAGGAAGCCTAACAATGTCAGGCACTTCAACAACCCAGCATTGTGCACGACGATACAGCATATTCATCCCATCAAAGGCAAAAACCACTACCCTGCCCATTTGTTGGGCTTGTAAAGCCAATGCTCGAAAAATAGTATCCTGCAAGCTTGAAACAGTGCCCGATTTCATTGACCAAAAGGATTTCGAGAATGAAAGGCCTCACCCTTGCCCGCGCTGCGGGATTTGCTCTCCTTGCCGCGGCAATAGCCATGCCGGCCTTTGCCCAGGCAAAGACGCTGACCATTTCCTGGTGGGGCTACAATGGCGAGAAGATGAAGGCCAACATCATCGAGCCCTTCAAGAAGATCTGCGGCTGCGATGTCGTCTTCGAAACCGGCAACAATGCCGATCGTCTCAACAAGCTGAAGCTGCGCGGCGGCAAGGGCGTTGACGTCATCTATCTCACGGACAGTTATTCGCAGCTCGGCATCCAACAAGGTCTCTTTCAGGAGGTCGACCGCAGCAAGATCCCCAACCTCGCCGATCTCTACGACATCGCCAAAGCGCCGCAGGGCAATTACGGTCCCGCCTACACGATCGGCCGCATTGGTGTCGTCTACGATACGGCCAAGGTGAACCCGCCGATCACCTCGTGGAACGATCTTTGGCGCGATGACCTGAAGGGCGCCGTTTCGCTTCCCGGAATCACCACGACAGGTGGGCCGCTGACGGTTCTCCAAGCCGGCAAGCATGCCGGGGCTGATCCCTATGCCGATGCCGATAAGGCGTTTGAGGCCATCGAGGCGCTGAAGCCGAATGTCGTCAAAAATTACAATACCGGCTCCGAGCTGGTGAACCTGATCTCGACAGGCGAGGCCAAAGTGGCGATAACGCAGGACTTCGTTCTGTCATCTTTGCGCGCCGCCGTTCCGACGATGGCCTGGGCCGATCTCAAGGATGGCGATATCGCCGTCCTCAACACGGTCAATATTCCAAAGGGCTCCGAAAACGTCGAGCTTGCGCATCAGTTCATCAACTTCGTCCTGTCGAAGGACGTGCAGCAGGCCGAAGCCGAACAGGGCGTCGATGCGCCCGTCTCGACCAAGGTCGTGCTGACGCCTGAGAAAGCCAAGCTCTGGACCTATGGCGCCGAGATGATCGCCAAGCTCAGCCGCATCGACTATCAGAAGCTGATCGAGGCGCAGTCGGACTGGGTCGATCGCTGGAACGAGATTTTCGGTATGTAACAGGGCATGCCGCATAGTCTGCGGCGTTCTCACGGAATGTAGTTGATGAAGCATTTGATGAAATGGGGTTTGGCGACGCCGGCCATTCTGGTCGTAACGCTTTTTCTGCTCGTTCCCGTGATCATCACGATCGCGGCAACCTTCGGTGAACCCAAGGGTGTGTTCTCCCCCTATGTCGCCTTCTTTTCCAGCGGCTTTCGCCGCACTGTGCTTTTCAGAACGATCGAAGTGGCGCTGCTCACGACAGCGATCTCGCTGTTTATCGGCTTCATCGCCGCCTATGTGATCGCGCAGATGCCGGGTCGCGCCAAGAGCGTGATGATCATCGCTGCCGTCTTCCCGCTTCTGACGGGCGTGGTCGTGCGCTCCTTCGCGTGGCTGATCATTCTCGGCAAGAACGGCATTCTCAACACCATCCTCATGTCGATCGGCGTCATCAGCGAGCCGCTTTCAATGCTCTATACCGAAGGCTCCGTCATCGTCGCGATGGTCTATCTCTTCGTACCCTTGATGATCCTGACGCTCGTCGGCGTACTTGAGGGCATACCGCAGGATCTCATCCAGGCGGCGACATCGCTCGGTGCCACGCCGACCGCGACCTTTCGACAAGTCATCCTGCCGCTGGCAACGCCCGGCCTCATCGTCGGCGCCGTGCTTGTGTTCACCGGCAGCTTCACCTCCTACGCCACGCCGCAGCTGCTCGGCGGCGAAAAGCAGATGATGATGGGCACCTTCCTCTATCAGCGCGCCATGGTTACCTTCGACTGGGTCGGCGCCTCGACGATCGCCACCATCATGGTGATCGTCACGATCGGTATTGTCGCGATCATGAGCCGTCTCGCGCGACGGCTGAACCCGATGGCGGTGTGATCATGACAAGAACGGTCCATCCCGCGCTTATCGCCTTCACCGCCTTCGTCTTCCTCTTCCTGCTGGCGCCGCTCGTCATCATTATCGGCGCCGCCTTCAGCGATACGACCTATCTTACCTTCCCGCCGCGGGGCCTGACGCTGCACTGGTTCTCGAACATCTTTCAGATCGAGGCCTTCCGCACAACGACGATCACCAGCCTGGAGCTCGCCTTTCTCGGAACCGCGCTGTCGCTGCTGATCGGCATTCCAGCAGCCTATGCCATCAGCCGCTACAGGATCGAACTGCCGCGCTGGCTTTCGACGCTCTTCATCCTGCCGATCCTAGTTCCGGAAATCGTCTTCGGCTTTTCGCTGATGAAATCGATCACGATCGGGCTCGGGCTGCCGATCTTCCCAAGTCTCCTGATTGGTCATGCGCTGCTTGTGCTGCCCTATTCGGTGCGCGTCGTCAGCGCGAGCCTCGCAAGTTTCGATTTCTCGATCGAGGAAGCGGCAATCAGCCTCGGCTGCCCACCTCTGAAGACCTTCATGACCGTGGTGCTGCCGAATATCCGCGCCGGCGTCATTGCCGCCTTCATTCTCGCTTTCATCACCTCGATCAACGATGTCTCGGTCTCGGTCTTCCTGACAGGCCCAGGTATCTCCACCCTTCCGATCCAGATCCTCGCCCATATGGAGCAGTTCTTCGACCCGACCATCGCCTCGGTTTCTGTGCTGCTGATGCTCGTCACCGTCGCCGTCATGGCGATCGTCGAAGCCACCCTGGGCCTCACCTTCCTGACAAAGTAGCCGCTCGTGACCGTATCGCTCTCCATCAATTCCATCAGCGCCCACTACGGCAAGACGGCCGTTCTGCAAGATCTTTCACTGTCCGTCGCGGCCGGCGAACTGGTCTCGCTGCTTGGCTCCAGCGGCTGCGGCAAGACGACGACATTGCGGCTGGTCGCCGGCTTCCTGCAACCGACCAGCGGCACGATCAAGCTCGGCGACCGCGATCTAACGACGCTGCCGGCGCATGCCAGGGATATCGGCCTGGTGTTCCAGAACTACGCGCTGTTTCCACATCTGACGGTACTCGAGAACGTCGCCTTCGGCCTCAAGCAGCGCCGCATGCCGAAGAAGGAGCGCCTCATAAAAGCCGGCGCCATGCTGGACCGCGTCGGCCTTTCCGGCCTCGGTGACCGCCTGCCCGGTGCCCTTTCCGGCGGCCAGAAGCAGCGCGTCGCGCTCGCTCGCGCCCTCGTCATCGAGCCGCCGCTCCTGATGTTCGACGAGCCGCTTTCCAATCTTGATGCCAAGCTCAGGGTCGATATGCGCGTGGAAATCCGCCAGCTGCAGCGCGCCAACGGCACGACCTCGCTTTATGTCACCCATGACCAAGAAGAGGCCTTCTCGATCTCCGATCGAGTCGCCATCATGAATGCCGGCCGTATCATGCAGCTCGACACACCCGAGACCCTCTATCGCAAGCCCGCCAATAGTTTTGTGGCCCGCTTTGTCGGCTTCGAAAACCTGCTTCCGTTGAGGGTCGTCGAGCGGACAGGTACACTTGTGACGGCGGAGGCTGCAGGCGGCGCAAGGATCACTCTGTCGCAGGATGATTTCGGGCCGATACCGAACAATTTTGTCCTCGGCTGCCGCGCGGACGGGCTTTCGGTTCTGCGCGAGGGCAACGGCCTGCCGGCGGTTCTGGGAACACGCACCTATCTCGGCCGTGCCTATCAGTATCAGTGCGAGACGGTGGCCGGTGCTATTGTTGCCAATGGCGCTCTATCGGAGCCGATGGGTGCAGGAAGCAGCGCGGTGCTCATGCCGGTGCCCGAGCAATGCTGTATTCTGAAGCCGGAGCAA